>NZ_JADMWW010000018.1 GCF_015548375.1 Collinsella aerofaciens | reverse complement strand
CGGCATTCAGCATCAGGGTAGCGCTGCGACGCGGAAATCGCGCGCCGTTGCCGCGCCCCGCAGTGCCCGCTTCCCCCAAGGACAATTATCAGTGCAGGTAGCAGACTCGTTGTTTTTGAAAAAACAAGGGTATGGTCAGGGGCTCGGGGCAAACGTAGCAGATGGGCGCGATTCGTGGCGCGGCTATTCCAGGTGCCACGGCTTCACTCCTCTGGCGCGACATTTCAAGGCGCTTTTGAGGAGGAGTGTCCCTGATGACTGGGCGTTTAAGAACGTCCAATGACTAAGTTGCAGGTGGCGGCGGTTGTGTTACACTAAAGCTGCGTATATGACGCAATCATCTCGATACAGATCAATGATGTCCGTCGGTATTTGACGGAACTAGACTGTTTAGCCGCCCTGAAGGTTTATGCAGGGAGCATGTGATCACAGGGCTTGAAAAGAAAGTTGAGCAAACACTGTGTCTGATCAACAGCAAGAAAACGAAATAACGACGACGCAAGCCGCTCCCGCTGCACCGGTTGCGTTGGACCAGGTCGCGGCGCCCGCGCAAGCCTCGGCTCCTGAGACGCCTAAGGCTGCTTCGACGCCTACGCCTTCAGCGGCTGAGAAGGCCGTGCCTGCAACTGGTGAGGAGGCTGCTCCGGCAAAGCCCAAGCGTACGCGCCGCACGGCCAAGTCTGCTGCTGACGGCGAGGAGGTCACCAAGCCCAAGCGCCGTACCACGCGCACGACGCGCGTCAAGCGCACCGTTGCAGCTGACTCCTCGGAGCCGATTTCCGATGAGGTCGCGCAGGCGCGTGCGTTGGCGCAGATTAGCGAGGCTCAGGTGGTGCGCGCCCGCCGTCGTGCTGCCGAGCGCGAGGCCGCGGCTCTGACCGAGCTTGCAGCTCCGTCTGCGCCCGAGACACCTGCCGCCGACCAGCCGACCGAGAAGCCGGCACCGCGCACACGCCGTCGCACGGCTGCTAAGGCCGAGCAGGTTGCCGATCAGGTAACCCTCGAGCTCACCGAGGCTTCGGTTCGTTCCGCGGCAGGGGAGGGCGCATCGCCTGCTGAGTCCGCTGCGCCTGTCGAGGCCAGCGAAGTTCCCGTTGTCGATCCGGCTTTGCGCCCGCACCGTCGCGGTCGCAAGCCCAAGGCCTTCGTCGAGGCAGAGAAGGCCGCAGCCGCAGCTGCAGCCGCTCGGGATGCTGCGGCGACCGCCGAGTCTGCAACCGCTGCCGATGCACCCGTCCAGGATGCCACGACTTCCGAGGCCGTTTCTGCCGATGTCGAGCCCGCCGACGTCCGTCCAGGTCGCAGCCGTCGCACTGCTGTTAAACGCACGTCCAAGGCTAAGGCCGCCAAGAAGGGTACGTCCGAGGATTCCGACGAGACGACCGCCGATGCATCGACTGATGCCGCCGAGCCCCAGGACGTCGAACAGCCTGCGTCCGAGAAGCCCAAGCGCGGTCGTAAGAAGTCCGCTAAGGCCAAGGCGTCCGAGCAGCAGGCTGATGTCGAAGCGCAGGTCGATTCCGGCGCCGAGGCCAATGACGCCGCTAAGGCCAATGCCGACGCCGCCGCAACCGATGACGCCGCGCCCGCTGAGGCCGATGACAACGCTCGCCCCAACCGTCGCCAGCACAAGCGCAACGACGAGCGCAACGAGCGCAAGGACGACCGCAACAACGACCGTCGCAACCGCCAGCGCGATCGCAAGCAGCGCAACAAGGAGCGTAATGCCGCCCCCACCGAACCCACGCTTTCGCGCGAGGAACTCGCTGCCATGAAGGTCGCCGAGCTGCGCGAGAAGGCCAAGGAGTTCGAGATCGAGACGACCGGCAAGAAGAAAGCCGAGCTTGTCGAGGAGATCTACACCACTGCCGCAAAGGCCGAGGGCTTCCGTGATATCAAGGGTATCCTGCAGATTCGCCCGGACAGTTCCGGCATCATCCACGCCCACGGTTACATGAAGTCCAACGACGACGCCTTCGTCCCTGCCTACCTCATTCGCTCCGCGCGCCTGCGCACGGGCGACGTCATCGAGGGCTCGCTGCGTCCTTCGCGCGGCGGCGACAAGCGCGCCGGCCTCGCCAAAATCACGACCGTCAACGGTCTGGACCCCGAGCAGATTCGCAACCGCCCCAAGTTCGGTGACCTCACCCCGGTCTATCCCAACGAGCCGCTGCGCATGGAGCATGGCAAGGACTCCATTACCGGTCGCGCCATCGACATCGTGTCGCCGATCGGCAAGGGTCAGCGTGGCTTGATCGTGTCCCCGCCCAAGGCCGGCAAGACCACAATCCTCAAGAAGATCTGCCAGTCTATCTCGATTAACAACCCCGAGGTGCACCTCATCTGCCTGCTCGTCGACGAGCGCCCCGAAGAGGTTACCGATATGCAGCGTTCCATCAAGGGCGAGGTTGTGGCGTCGACCTTCGATATGCCCGCCGACAACCACACTCGTGTGGCAGAGCTCGTCATCGAGCGCGCCAAGCGCATCGTGGAGCTGGGCGGCGATGTCGTGGTGGTGCTCGACTCCATCACGCGTCTTGCCCGCGCCTACAACTTGGCGGCGCCCGCCTCAGGCCGCATCCTTTCGGGCGGCGTCGATTCGGCGGCACTGTATCCGCCCAAGCGCTTCCTGGGCGCAGCCCGCAATATCGAGAACGGTGGCTCGCTCACCATCCTGGCCTCTGCCCTCATCGACACCGGCTCCAAGATGGACGAGGTCATCTTTGAGGAGTTCAAGGGCACCGGCAACATGGAGCTCAAGCTCGACCGCGACCTGGCCGACCGCCGCATCTTCCCGGCTATCGACCCCGTTGCCTCCGGTACGCGTAACGAGGACCTGTTGGTTGACGAGCAGATGCGTCCGTTTGTCTTTGGCCTGCGTCGCATTCTTGCCGGCATGAACAACACCGAGCGCGCAGCTGCGTCGTTTATCAAGGGTCTTAAGGGCACCAACACCAACCAGGAGTTCCTGGTGCGTTCGGCCAAAAAGCACAGCGACTACGAGCAGACGTTCTAGGTTGTCATCCACACGCAGCGATAGTCATCAATGCAATAAAGGGTCGGGGCTTTGAGCCTCGGCCCTTTTCTATATCGCCGCTCCGCGCTTATTTTTGACCATAAGACTGGCAAGCAGCAGGTTTCCCGTTTCAATCCGACATCGTCGCTTGCAATCGACAGGGCGGTTTCGCATAATAGCTTTTAAGCTTCGCGACGGATAACGCAGATGAAACGAACCATATACCGTTGCTTTGGGGCATAGCCCCGCTTCATCTTCTCTCGCGCAGCCAACTGAATGATGCGATTTGGGTGCTGGAAGATGGGGAGAGCTCATGGCTTCTTCTGATGCAACACAACGAGCAGTCCTTGCCGGACTTTCGTGCGGGATCGGCCTTGCCGCTCCCGTGGTTATGTATGCCGCGACGCTGCCGTTTTCGTCTGTGAACGAGACGGTCGTGGCGGGTGCGGTTCCCTTCGCCGTGGGCGCGGTGGCGGGCGTGGGCATCTATGCCGCCTCGCTGGGTATCTCCGAGTATCGTGCGCAGCGTGAAGAGCGTCTGTTCCAGCCCGATGCCATGGGCGGTGCCGCCAATCTCAATCAGCATCAAAGCGAGTTCAAGACCGCCTCGATTTCAGCTCAGCAGCAGGATGCGACTCCTTACGCTGCGGCTTCTGATTCTCAGGCTCAGGCGGAGCAGTCTACCTCGGCATTCCTTTCCGGCCTGACTGGTGCGTTCCAGCGCCGTCATGCCGATGATGGTGTCCCTACCATCGCTCGAGCCGCAGATGCTATGGACGAGGACGAGGCTCGGTCCATGATCGACAGTATGCTTGACGACGATTCGCCGGTGAGCTGCGACCCTGCACACTCGCGCGACGTCTATCAAGTCGCCATCGACGAGCTCACCAACGGCGGGCAGACCGGCTCCTTCAATCGCGACGACATCGCCGCCGCGGCACGCGCCGTGTCTGGTTCCCAGGCCGCCCCTGCGGGCAGCACGGCGGCTTTCGTGGCACTCGTTGCCAACGCGGCAGCCAATAACGCCTACAACGCTACCTCGGCGGACGCGAACGCTTCTGCCGACAATTCGTACGTTGATGAAGCCATGACTGCGGACGAGGAGGCCGTTGCCGCCCGCCGTGCCGCCGAAAGCTCATTGTGGGGCGCTCCTGCCCAGCAGCAGGCGGCTGAGGCTGTGCCGTACAATGCAAACCTCGCCAGCATGCCTATCATCTCCGGTGCCGCGGACATCGATCTCGATGACCTCGATGAGCCTGCAGCCATCACCGCATCGATTGATGCCCAAGATCGCATCGACACCGGCGACCTTCCGGACGCCTCGCTCGAGGTTGATGTTCCCATGGCCGATTACTCGGGCCACGAGGACATGTGGGCCGCCGCCACCGCGATTCTGGATGAGATTGACGAGCCCGCTCCTGTTGCAGCGCCCGCTCCCGTCGCTGCCCCTCAGCCTGCTGCCCCCGCCTATGTCGGCCGTCACAGCGCTGTGTTCCCCGAGGATACCGCCCGTATCTCGCGCGAGAGCATCGAGCGGGCCGAGGCTATTGCCGCCGGCATTATGGAAAACCGTCGTCACGAGCGCGTCAATCAGATCCTCGAGGAAGAGATCGAGCGCCTGCAGTCCTCTACCGCCAAGCGTACGGGCCGTGCCTATCTGAGCGTTATCGAGGGCGGTACCGCCAGCTTCGCGCCGCTCCGCGCGGAGGCATAACTTCTGCATGGTTAAGATCAATCGAAAATGGGCGGTTGTTACCTGCCTGATGGCGCTCTTGATCTGGGGCAATTCGCTGGTTCCCGGCTCGGGGTCGGGCTCGCTGAGCCTAACGGTCATGGAAGCTATCCGCGGTTTCCTGCACGGCGTGGGACTTCCATATGAATGGGTGACCAACTTTGTTGTTCGCAAGTGCGCGCATTTTACCGAGTATATGGTGCTCGGCATCCTGGCAACGCACGCCTTTGATTTTGAGGGCCGGCGCACCTTTGACGTGCTGCTGCCCACGGCGGTGTTCCTGCTGCTGATTCCCTCGATCGACGAGACGATTCAGCTCTTTGTGCCGGGACGCGCCGGCATGATCACCGATGTGATGATCGACTGCTGTGGAGCGGCAACGGGCGTTGTGCTTCGATATCTCTTACGGTGGCTGATGTGCGCCAAAAAAGCCGCCTAGGACGTATTGTTTGGTCCTAGGCGGCCTTTTTTATTTGAGGGGTTATATGAGGCGTGGTGGCGTCGTTCCGTAGGTTGGATTTGCCGAGCGCGCCACGCCCTGTGGGTGCGTCTGCTACTGAAGCGCCTGTGCGCCCAGGGCCAGGCAGCCCATGATGCCCTGCTTGCCCTCGAGGCTGTTGTTGACAATATAGGAATCGATGTCGTTGACCTCGGGCGTGACGATATAGCCGTTGAGCATCTCGGCGCACTTTTTGCGTGCGAGCGGCACGATGGGGGTGTGGTCGGCCACGCCGCCGCCGATGATGATCTTTTGCGGTGCGTAGCACAGCGTGTAGGTCATGAGCGCCTGTGCCAGATAGCCTGCGAGCAGGTCCATGGCCTCCGGGTCATCGGCCATGTCTCCGGCGCTCTTGCCATCCCAGCGCTTTTTAACGCCAGGGCCGGCGATGAGGCCCTCGAGGCAGTTGTCATGGAAGGGGCAGGCGCTATGCTCGCCGATGGTGTCGCGCGGGTCGCGCGTGACCAGGATGTGGCCGGCCTCGGGATGCATCATGCCGTGCACGAGCTGGCCGCCCGAGAGCACGCCGGCGCCCACGCCGGTGCCGATGGTCAGATACACAACGTCAGTGAGGCCCTTGGCGCAACCAAAGGTGACCTCGCCCAAGCAGGCAACGTTGACGTCGGTGTCGTAGCCACAGGGAATATTGAGCTCGTTTTGGATGGTGCCCAGCAGATCAAAGTAGCGCCATGCCGTTTTGGGCGTCTCCAGGATCTTGCCGTATTGGGGCGACGCGGGGTTGACTGCGGTGGGGCCAAAGGCGCCGATGCCCAGCGCGGTGATGCCCTTGTCGGCAAACCATGCATTGACGGCCTCAACGGTCTCCTGCGGGGTCGTGGTCGCGATCTGCTCACGCTCCAGGACCGTACCGTCTGCATAGCCCGTGGCGCAGACCATCTTGGTGCCGCCGGCCTCGAGCGCTCCGATAAGCTGCTGATCTGCCATAGTATTCCTCTCTCTGGGACGAGTTGCTCCGTGACTAGAGTATAGGGCTCTAAACTATTTAAGAAAGCGTTATAAAAAGAAGCCTCGCAACGCGGCGGGCGGTGCGAGGCTTCTTTGGCTACTTTAGCTGCCGGGCCGTCCTTACCCGCGCGGCTTGATTTTATCACGTAGAGACTTGAGGTTCTCCAGTGCCGCGTTAAGCGTCTCGTCTCGCTTGGCAAAGTGGAAACGAATCAGATGGTTGACGGGCTCGCGGAAGAAGCTCGAGCCGGGCACTGCGCCCACGCCCACCTTTGAGGCCAGGTCCTCGCAGAACTCGAGGTCGCTGTCGTAGCCAAACTCAGAGATATCCATCATCACGTAGTAGGCGCCCTGCGGTACGTTGTGCTTAAGTCCGATACTATCGAGCCCTTGGCAGAACAGGTCGCGTTTGGCGGTATAGAGGTCAAGGACCTCATCGTAATAGCTGCCGTCGAAATTGAGGGCGGTGACGACGGCTTCCTGCAGGGGAGCGGCGGCACCCACGGTGAGGAAGTCGTGGACCTTCTTGATGCGCTCGGTGATCTGGGCCGGGGCAATGGTGTAGCCAAGACGCCAGCCGGTGATGGAGTACGTCTTAGACAGCGAACTGCAGCTGATGGTTCGCTCGAACATGCCGGGCAGCGTGGCCATATAGACGTGCTCGTGGGGCGCGTAGACGATGTGCTCGTATACCTCGTCGGTAATGCAGTAGGCGTCGTACTTTTTGCAGAGGTCGGCGATAAAGGTGAGCTCCTCGCGCGTAAAGACCTTGCCGCAGGGGTTGGAAGGGTTGCACAGGACGATGGCCTTGGGGTCGTTGTCGCGGAAGGCCGCCTCGAGTGTCTCGCGGTCAAAGTCGAATGTGGGCGGGTTGAGCGGCACGTAGATGGGCTCGGCACCCGAAAGGATCGTGTCGGCGCCGTAGTTCTCGTAGAACGGCGAGAAGATGACGACCTTATCGCCGGGGTTCGTGACCGTCATCATGGCGGCCATCATGGCCTCGGTGGAGCCGCAGGTGACCACGATATTCTGGTTGGGGTCGATCGGCATGCCCATAAAGTGCTCCTGTTTGGCGGCGAGCGCCTCGCGCATGGCCTGGGAGCCCCAGGTAATGGAGTACTGGTGGTAGAGCGGCTTGGGGTCGGCGGCGATGGTGCTCAGGCTGTTGAGCAGCTGCGCCGGAGGATCGAAGTCGGGGAAGCCCTGCGAGAGATTGACGGCATCGTACTTATTGGAGATGCGTGTCATGCGGCGGATGACCGAATCGGTAAATGTTGCCGTGCGGTTGGAGAGTTCTTTCATGCCGGTCCTTTCGAGGATTTGCAGTGGGGCAAGTTTACTCCTATGGAACCGGTGGGAATTGCTCGAAACGCGCTCGAAAAACTCTTTTCAAAATTCTTGAAAATTGGGGCTTGCATCGCGTGGCGTTCCTTGCAATAATAGTCGAGCGCGAAGCGCACAGGACACGGTGGGTGTAGCTCAGTTGGCTAGAGCGACGGGTTGTGGTCCCGTAGGTCGAGGGTTCGAGTCCCTTTACCCACCCCAGTTCTTGCTTCGTGTTGATATCGGGTCGTTAGCTCAGTTGGTAGAGCAGGGGACTCTTAATCCCAAGGTCCAGGGTTCGAACCCCTGACGGCCCACCACACGATATCTCCTCTAAAGTCCGCCATAACGGACTTTAGCTTTGGGTCGTTAGCTCAGTTGGTAGAGCAGGGGACTCTTAATCCCAAGGTCCAGGGTTCGACCCCCTGACGGCCCACCCAAAGATCGTTTAAGCGACTGGCTTAGGCTGGTCGCTTTTTTGTTGACCTCACATGGGGTCGAACCCGTCGGGGTGCGGAGCTGAGGAAATGCGTAAGCATTTGCCAGCGCAGCGCGCAAGGCGCGAAGCGCCGCAGCGACCGCCTGCGCAGCAGGCTGACCCCCTGACGGCCCACCCAAAGATTGTTAAAGCGACTGGCTCAGGCTGGTCGTTTTTTGTTGACCACGCATGGGGTCGAACCCGAAAGGGCGCGGAGCTGAGTAATCTGCACCGTGATTCCCTTAGGGAAACACGGCTAAAGCCCCGTAGGCGTGTTCTCCTTAGGGGAATCATGCTTACGGGGCTCGATGCATGTTGAGAAGTTGTGATCAAACTCAAAGTGAGAATCGATTTAGTCTGCTCGATAGTGCGAACCTAAGCTTTCAGTTCGCTTGCGCATGGCTTTGACCATTTCCTGTGCTAGTCGAATCTGCGACTGTAGGCGGGCGAGGGCTGCGATCTCGCTGTCATCGGCATGCGGCTTGCTCAGCGCCATGGCCTTGTCTTGCAGGCTTTCAAGCTGTTGCAGGGCCTCGGATAGGCCTGTTTCGGTCCTGTTGATCATGCAATAGGTGCTCATCGTGTGCTTAAGGCCGTGTGTCAGGCGTTCGGCATCTGTTGTGGAAATGCCGTAGCGGGGGAGGGCGATATCCGCCTTCAGGGCTGTCTCAGGCTCTTTCTGCGCTGCAAGGGCTGCCGATGCGCCCGCGATGCGTCCGAACACGATGCCGTTGGCGCTTGACAAGCCACCAATGCGGTCGGCGCCGTGCATGCCGCCTGTCGCCTCGCCGCAAGCGTAGAGGCCCTCAACGCCCGTGTGCGCGGTCTTATCGATCTTAATGCCGCCGTTAGCGGCGTGGGCATACATCGCAACGCGCATCTCGTCGGTCGGCGCGATGCCGTGCTCGTCTTGCAGCCAGGTGGCAAAGGTCTGCACAAACTCTGGGACATCCTCGCGGGGGAAGTCGTAGTGGAGTGCCAGACCTTCGACACCTGCCTGATCGATGACGAGATCGATAGAGCGGGAGGCCAAGCGTGACGTGAAGGGACCATATCCAGAGCGCTGCTCGAGCAGGTCGTCCAGCTTGTCGTCGGCAATATCTACCGGCTGGTCTACGTGCACGTAGCGCCAGGTTTTCTCATTGAAGACCAAGTTACGCCTGGGCTCGATGAAGCCGGGCATCATCTGCATGAACTCTATATTAGTAAGTGTTGCGCCGTGCGCCAGTGCGATGGCCTGCGAGGAGCTGAGCACATCAGCCGACGTAAGGCTGCGCTCGAACAGGCCGCCTGTGCCACCGGCTGCGATGACCGTGGCCTTGGCAGCAAAGGGCACGATTCGATTTTCGGTAAGGTCGTAGAGTACGGTTCCGGTTATTCTGCCGTTCGTGTCCTCAACAAGGTCGATAAGCTCATGGCGGGGGAGCAGGCGAATGCCGAGCGACTCGATCCAGGTCGTCAGAGCGTCCTCAAGGGGCTTGCGGGTGAGGCCGCGCCACATGCGCGTCTTGTGGTCAAAGCAGGGGATAAATTGCTTTTGTTGAGCACTCTTGGCGCTTTGCGGACGCTGGAGCTCAACGCCCAGGTCTTGCTCGAGCCAGTCAATCGCTTGGGGAATGCCGTGGACGAACGCTTGGACGAGTTCGGGGTCGGCAACGCCGCCGCCGACGGCCAGGATGGTGTCGATGAGGTCCTGCTCGTCGTCTTCGTTAACGGGTCCGATAAGCCCTAGGCCCCAGGTTCCGGGGAAGAAGCTCGATCCACTCATAGTCTTGCCGGCGCTTGCCACAGTGACGGTTGCACCCGTGCGTGCCGCTTCGATGGCGGCGCAAAGGCCCGCAATGCCAGATCCAATTACCAGTACATCAGTCGATTCCATCGGATTCCTTTCTCGTCCGGCGCATTGTCGCACGGGTGATCGGCAATGGGGCCGCAAAGACTCGGCAAATCGGTAAAGGGCAAATATGGCAGGTGGGCGTCATGGACGCTCTGACGCTCCATCTCATCACATCTTGTATTTCGCCCCAACTGATATATCGGCATTAGCTACCCTGCACCAGCGCAAACAAAAAGAGCCGCTACCTCGAAAGGTAGCGGCTCCAAAGCTCAACTATATGAGCATCGCGCGGGCGCGATTAGGCCTTGAGGGCCTCCTCGACGGCGACAGCGCAGGCGACGGTGGCACCGACCATGGGGTTGTTGCCCATGCCGATGAGACCCATCATGTCGACGTGCGCAGGCACGGAGGAAGAACCGGCGAACTGGGCGTCGGAGTGCATGCGGCCCATGGTGTCGGTCATGCCGTAAGAGGCAGGGCCGGCGCCCATGTTGTCCGGGTGCAGGGTACGGCCAGTGCCGCCACCAGAAGCGACGGAGAAGTACTTCTTGCCAGCCTCGAGGCGCTCCTTCTTGTAGGTGCCAGCGACGGGGTGCTGGAAGCGCGTGGGGTTGGTGGAGTTACCGGTGATCGAGATGTCGACGTTCTCGTGCCACATGATGGCAACGCCCTCGCGGACGTCGTCGGCGCCGTAGCAGTTAACGGCGGCGCGGGGACCATCGGAGTAGGGGATGGTCTCGACGACCTTGAGCTCGCCCGTGAAGTAGTCGAACTGGGTCTTCACGTAGGTGAAGCCGTTGATGCGGGCGATGATCTGAGCAGCGTCCTTGCCCAGACCGTTGAGGATGACGCGCAGCGGCTTCTTGCGAGCCTTGTTGGCGTTCAGAGCCAGGCCGATAGCACCCTCAGCGGCAGCGAAGGACTCGTGACCGGCCAGGAAGGCGAAGCACTCGGTGTCGTCGGAGAGCAGCATAGCGCCCAGGTTGCCGTGGCCCAGACCGACCTTGCGGTCCTCGGCGACGGAGCCGGGAACGGTGAAGGCCTGGATGCCCTCGCCGATGATGGCGGCAGCCTCAGAAGCGGACTTGGCGCCACGCTTGACAGCGAGAGCGCAACCGAGGGTGTAGGCCCACTCGGCATTCTGGAAGGCGATGGACTGGGTGTTGTTGACGATCTCACGCGGGTTGAAGCCCTTGTCGGTGCAGATCTGCAGAGCTTCCTCGAGGGAGGCGATGCCGTTGTCGGCGAGGCACTTGTTGATCTTGTCAGCGCGGCGCTCGTAACCTTCGAACGTAACAGTCATAGTTATTTCCCTCCCTTTCTACTCGTGAACCGGGAACACGCTGGCGACGGAGTGAGTCTCCTCGTCGGTGCGCGGGTCGATGTACTTGGCAGCGTTCTCCCACTGACCATAGTGGCCCATAGCGCCAGCGATGGCCTCCTCGGGGGTCTTGCCGGCTTTGACGGCGTCGGTGAACTTGCCGAGGTTCAGGAACTCGAATGCGATGATCTCGTTCTTGTCATTGAGAGCCATGCGGGTGACGTAGCCCTGAGCGAGCTCGAGGTAACGAGCGCCCTTGGCCTTGGTGCCGAACATGGTGCCGACCTGAGAGCGAAGGCCCTTGCCGAGGTCGTCGAGGGAGGCGCCCACGGGCAGGCCGCCCTCGGAGAACGCGGTCTGGCTGCGGCCGTAAACGATCTGCAGGAAGATCTCGCGCATAGCAACGTTGATGGCGTCGCAGACGAGGTCGGTGTTGAGGGCCTCGAGGATGGTCTTACCGGGAAGGATCTCGGAAGCCATGGCGGCAGAGTGGGTCATGCCCGAGCAGCCGATGGTCTCAACGAGGGCCTCCTCGATGATGCCGTCCTTGACGTTCAGCGTGAGCTTGCAGGCGCCCTGCTGAGGTGCGCACCAACCCACACCGTGCGTAAGACCGGAGATGTCGGAAATCTCCTTAGCCTGGACCCACTTGCCCTCCTCGGGGATGGGTGCGGGGCCGTGGTATGCACCCTTGGCAACGGGGCACATGTTCTCCACTTCCTGTGAGTACTGCATGCCTCTCCTCTCTATCGTGTTGGCGTCCCGTCTGGGGGCCGTGGCTGGCGATTGCCGGGCGACCCTTCGAAAGGGACATGACATGCAGCCCCTATAATACCGCGAAATGCACGGAATATTCGGCGAACGGCTCAGTTTTCGTAGCGAGAAGTCCGGAAGTTTTAATTGAAACGGTTTAACTCTATGTTCTGTGGTCGCGAACTTCCGTAGAGGGGGTCCGTCTTTGGCAAGCTTTTGGGCAGCTCTTGTAAGCGTTGCGGGGGTTGACCTGTTGCAACGGTGCCGTTCGCCGCCTGTTTACTGCCTTTGGCCGCGCGAGCGAATTGTTTTGCGTGAATGTTTTGATGGCACGCTTCAATCGTGCTGTATTGGATGGCAAGCAGATCCCGGCGAAGGGAGCGCCATGCAGCGCGTTTGGAGAACGGTTACCGGCTTTTACCATGTCTGTGCCCGCGGTACGGGCAAGCAGCTCATCTTTGAGGGCGATGAAGACCGGTGGGAGTTCTTGGAGCTGATGCGTGAGTGCTGCCGCAAGGCGGGCGTGACGGTTATCGCCTGGTGCCTTATGGGCAATCACGTGCGTCTGGTGCTTGCAGATTACGAGGACGCGATGAGCGCGGCGATGCACCGGCTGCTTTTGACGTACGCGCGGCGGTTCAATAAACGCACGGGGCGCACAGGGCATCTGTTCCAGAACCGTTTTGACCGGCGCTCGCTCGATACCGACTGGCAGGTGATGGAGGCTATTCGCTCCGTTCACGCCGATCCGCAGGAGGCGGGCATGAGCCTAATCGAGCGTTACCCCTGGAGCAGCTTTGCGGAGCATCTGCGCGCTTACGACAGTGATGCGGCAGATGCCACGAGGGGATTTTCCGATCCTTCTTGCGTGCTTGAGCTTTTTGGTTCTGCCGAGGCCTTTGCTGCCTATTCGCTTTCGACGCCCGACAGCGGCGAACCGGCGCTGCGCGATATGAAAGAGACGGAGTGGGAACGCCACGCCTTTGCCAACAAGTTGGCGAAGGAGCTAGGGGTTCCGCTCAACGGGGTTAAAACTGTACCGCCGGCGCAGCGCGATACCGTTATTGTTGGATTGAACAATGCCGGCTTTACAGTGCGTCAGATTGAGCGGTATACCGGGATTGGCAAAAGTACCGTCTCTCGTATCGTGCGCGCCCGCGCGCGAACGGCGATGCGGGCTGGCGGAAACGTGATGTAGGGTCGCCTGTTCACCGCAGCTGGGGTCGTCCATACGCCGCAACCAGCGTTCAAAAGCTTGGTACGGTAACTGCACTTCTTAATATGCATAGAACAATCGTCATCTTGCATAAAATAACAGCTCAGTCCGGGTTTGCCCGTGCCTACCCCCGTCTGCGCCGTGCAAAAAACGGAGTTTTCAGCATCGTGGTGCTGTCGGCACTGCCACAATCTTGCAACACACGGGCCCCTAAGCTATTGATCCCTGCCGTTGCACCCCCGGAGTATGTGCCTGCGTCCCGTCAGACCGCGATGTCTGGTCTAAAACACAATATTTATGCGCCTGGAGACGTTGATTAACGCTTCCGATGCGTATGCACACAGCTTGGCGTGCTGAATACTCGCAAAAATGCACGCAGCATCCTATGGGACCCTTCTGCGGCAGGCGCGAAGCGAGTCGGAGCTCAGCAGAACGGGGCTTGGCGCATTGCTTGGCGGGTCCGGGGCCCTGCCGCAGGCCTTTGGTGCTGTGGAAAACGCCCGTGTTCGCGTCTGCTGTGTGGTAAATGACAGACGGAGCGCCGGACGCGCGGACTTCGTGCGTCCGGCGCTCATTAGGAAAAACAGAGCCGCCCGTATCGGGCGGCTCGGCAATCAAAAACCTTGGATTCGGCGCATACGCTACTGGTTAGTTTACCCCTCGAGCATGCCGTCGAGGGTGCGCCAGGCGAGCTCGGCGCATTTGACGCGGGCGGGCATGTGCGAGATGTCCTGGAGCTGGGCAGCCTCGTCTAGGTCTTCCAGGTCTTCCTCGGAGAGCTGTTCGCCGCGGATCATGGCGAGGAAGAGCCCCGCCAGGCGGCGCGCCTCCTCGACCGTCTCGCCGGTGATGAGGTCGGCCATGATGTCGGCGCTGGCCTGGCTGATGGCGCAGCCATGACCGGTAAAGGAGGCCTCCTCGATCACGCCGTTCTCGACGCGCAGCTGCAAGGTGAGTTCGTCACCGCAGCTGGGGTTGATGCCGTCGTGCTCGTGCGTGGGAGCGTCCATCTCGTACTTATAGTCGGGGTGCGAGTTGTGCTCCATAAATGTGGTGGAGGTGTACAGATTACCCATTGAACGTGCTCCAAACGTGATGCAGACCGGCGATGAACTTGTCAATGTCGGCCTTGTCGTTGTAGAAGGCCACGCTGGCGCGGCAGCAGGCAAGGTTCTCGACGCCCAGCCAGGTGAGCAGCGGCTGTGCGCAGTGGTGACCGGCGCGGATGCAGACGCCGTCCATGTCCATGATGCTCGCGACATCGTGCGGGTGGATACCCTTGACGTTAAAGCTCACGACGCCATGGTGATTGTCCCAATAGATGGAGCCGATAATCTGGACAAAGTCGAGCTGCATGAGTTCGCCCATCAGGTAGTGGACGAGTGCCTGCTCGCGTGCCTGGATGTTTTCGTAGCCCACGGTGTTAACCAGGTAGTCAAGCGCCGCGCCCGTGGCGAAGATGCCGGCGGCGTCCTGCGTGCCGGCCTCGAACTTCTCGGGGACGGGCGCCCAGACGGCGTCCTGCTCGGTGACCGAGTCGATCATCTCGCCGCCGGTAAGCATGGGCGGCATGGCGTTGAGCAGGTCCATCTTGCCCCACAGCACGCCGATGCCCATGGGGCCCATGGCCTTGTGCGCGCTAAAGGCAAAGAAATCGGCTCCAAGGTCGGCCACATCGACCGGCATGTGCGGCAGCGACTGCGCGCCGTCGACGACCAGATAGCCGCCGTACTTGTGCACGAGCTTGCCGAGGTTCTTGACCGGGTTCTCAACGCCCAGGACGTTAGAGACCTGACCCACGGCCAAGATCTTGGTCTTGGGGCCCACCTTGGCAAGAACTTCCTCGGTGGTGAGCTGGCCGGTCTTGGTGGGGTAGAGGTAGACGAGCTTGGCGCCGGTCTCACGGCAGACCTGCTGCCACGGAATCAGGTTGGAGTGGTGCTCCATGATGGTGATGACGACCTCGTCGCCCGGTTCGAGGACCGTGGGCGCAAAGCTCTTGGCGACCAGGTTGAGCGACTCGCTCGTGTTGCGGGTGAAGACGACCTCGTTGGCCTGGGGGGCGCCGATGACGTCGGCGATCTGCTGACGCACCTTTGCGATGGCCTCGGTGGCCTCGACGGACAGCGAGTACAGGCCGCGCAGGGGGTTGGCGTTCATGCGCTGGTAGAAGTCACGCTCGGCGTCGAGCACGCAGGCGGGGCGCTGCGCGGTGGCCGCGCTATCGAGGAAGGCGATCTCGGGGTGCTGCTGGAACAGCGGGAACTGCGCCTTGTAGGGATTGGTCTCGATGTCGACGGTAGGCCAGCCGCGCGAGGCCTCGTCGCTGGCGTCGAGTTCCATGGGCTCGGGGGCAGTACAGGTATCGCATTTAACGTGCTCGGTGTCGATCATGCGAGCTCCTCCTCAAAGTTATCGATCAAGTTGTTGCCCAGGCGGACGACGGCGGCGCGGGTGCGCTCATCGGTGGCGGAAAGCGCAGCGTCCTCCAGCTTGGCGCGGATGAACAGGTCCTCGGCGGCGTTTTGGTCAAGGCCGCGGCAGGCGAGGTAGAACAGCTGCTCGTCGCGGACGTGGCCGATGGTGGCGCCGTGGTTGCCAGCGACGTCGTCCTCGTCGCAGAGGATGACGGGGACGGTTTTGTTGTCGACGCCCTTGTTGGCGAGCAGCACGGTCTCGCGCTCGGTGCCGGTTGCGCCCTTGCAGCCGTGCACGAGGTCGATGGTGCCGCGGTAGACCTTCTTGGACGTGCCAGTCAGCACGCCGTTGGCGTCGATCTCGCACTCGGTCTTACGACCGCGGTGGCGCAGCTCGTAGTTAAAGTCGCGCACCTGTTCGCGGGCACCTAGGTAATCGGTATCGATGGTCACCTTGGCGGTGTCGCCCAGCAGATCGCCGGCGAGGCCGGTGGCGCTGGCACCGGCACCCAGGACGGTGTGCTGCACGTTGACGCGCGCGCCCTCGTCTAGGAATAGACCGGTGTCATCGAGTGCGATCCAGCTGTCATCGAGCGTCTGTGTGCAGGTCACGTTGACGGTGGCGTACTCGTGAGCGCACACGCGCAGCACGGAGCCCACGACGCCTTGGCCGCTGACGGGGGAGTCCAGGGCTAGAGCGAGGTCGAGCGTTGCCTGCGGACGGGCGACGACATCGATAGCGGCGATGGCCGCCGCCGCGTCGGCGCCACTCACGCGCACGGTAACCGTGGCGTGCTGGTATGCGGGCACATCGATGACGATGCACTTGGTGGCGTGGTCGATCAGATAGGTGCAGGCAGCCTCGCCCATGCCGGTCTCGAAGGCTTCGGCAGGGGAGAGCTCCTCCTCGAGCTTGATAGCGCCGGCCTGGTAGACGGAGGTGGCGGGCACGTCGAGCTCGGTCTCGGGCGTGATGCGGGCGCGGTCGGCGGCGTCGCCGGGGGCGGAGGCACGGCGCTCGGGGAAGCGCTCGGCCATGGCGTCCATGGCGGTATCGAAGGCGTCGGCCGTGCCAGCAAACTGCTCTTCCAAGCCCTCAACCTCAACGGCCTCGGCGGGAGCGGCGGAAAGCTCGTCCGAAAGCTCGAGCTTGGTCTGGTTCATTTTGAGCCAGCCCCAAGTTGCTGCCGGCATCGCATTAACCTGCTCGAGCGTGGTAGCAGCGGTGTTGGTTTCCTGTTTCATTATCCGATCGCTCCTTCCATCTCCAGCTTGATCAGGTTGTTCATCTCGACGGCGTACTCAAGCGGCAGCTCCTTGGAGACCGGGTTGGCAAAGCCGTTGACGATCATGGTGCGGGCCTCTTCCTCCGAGATG
This sequence comes from Collinsella aerofaciens, assembly GCF_015548375.1. Lineage (GTDB taxonomy): Bacteria > Actinomycetota > Coriobacteriia > Coriobacteriales > Coriobacteriaceae > Collinsella > Collinsella aerofaciens_AB. The sequence continues at coordinate 39,380 of NZ_JADMWW010000018.1, read as the reverse complement.
CCGCGGCTCATCAGGTAGAACACCTTGTCGTCGCCAATGCGGCCGATGGTGGCCTCGTGGCCGATGTCGACGTTCTTGGCGCGGATGTCCATGGCCGGAATAGTGTCGGAGCGGCTCTGGTCGTCGAGCATGAGCGACTGGCAGCTCACGGTTGCCTTGGAGCCCTCGGCCTTGGGCGTGGCCACGATAGAGCTACGGAAGGTCTGGATGCCGCCGCTCTTGGAGATGCCCTTGGTCTCGACGGTTGCCGAGGTCTCGGGCGCGTTGAGTACGACCTTACAGCCGGTATCGAGGTTCTGGCCGGCGCCGGCAAAGGTGATGCCGGTAAAGCTCGAGCGGGCGCCGCGGCCGTTGAGCACGCTCATGGGGTAGAGATAACCCACATGGCTGCCGAAGGAGCCACTGATCAACTCGATGTCGCCGTCCTCGTCCACGCGCGCACGCTTGGTGTTGAGGTTGTACATGTTCTTGGACCAGTTCTCGATGGTCGAGTAGCGCAGGTGTGCACGCTTGCCCACAAAGAGCTCGACAGCACCGGCGTGGAGGTTGGCCACGTTGTACTTGGGTGCGGAGCAGCCCTCGATAAAGTGCAGGTCGGCATCGTCCTCGACAATGATGAGCGTGTGCTCAAACTGGCCGGCGCCCTTGGCGTTGAGGCGGAAGTAGCTCTGCAGCGGGAAATCGAGCTTGGTGCCCTTGGGCACGTAGACAAACGAGCCGCCCGACCACACGGCGCCGTGCAGGGCCGCAAACTTGTGGTCGGTGGGCGGGATGAGCGTCATGAATTTCTCGTGGATGAGCGGCTCCCACTGCGGATCGTGCAGGGCTTCCTCAATACCGGAGTAGACGATGCCCATCTTGGACGCCGTGTCCTGCATGTTGTGGTAGACCAGCTCGGAGTCGTACTGCGCGCCGACGCCCGCCAGGTAGCTGCGCTCGGCCTCGGGGATGCCCAAGCGCTCAAAGGTGTTCTTGATGTCGTCGGGCACCGACTCCCAGTCGTGCTTTTGGTCGGTGTTGGGCTTGACGTAGGTGACGATGTTGTCCATGTCCAGGCCCTCGATGGAGGGGCCCCACGTCGGGTCGGGAAAACGGTTGAAGATCTCGAGGGACTTTAAGCGCAGGTCGAGCATCCACTGCGGCTCGTCCTTTTTGGCGCTAATCTCGCGCACGATGTCGGGCGTGATGCCGGCGTCGAGGCGCTCGAATCCCTCCTCGCCATAGGTGAAGTCGTAGAGGCTGCGGTCGATGTCCGCGACCTCGGTGCGGTTCTTGGTCATTGCGTCGCCCCTTTACGCCTGCTGCTCGGCAGCGGCGGCCTCGGCCTGGGCGCGCTGCTCGGCGGCCTCGCGCTCGAAGGTCTCAAAACCGTTCTTGTCGATCCAGGGGATGAGCGAAGCGTCGTCCTCGCGCACGATGTGGCCCTTGACCATAACGTGGACGCGGTCGACATTCAGGTGCTCCAAGATGCGTGTGTTGTGCGTGATGATGAGCATGGAGCCGTCGCAGCTCTTGCGGTACGCGTCCATGCCGTGGCTGACGGTGGACAGGGCGTCGACGTCCAGGCCGGAGTCGGTTTCGTCCAGGATGGCGAGTTTGGGCTGCAGCAGCAGAAGTTGGAGCATTTCGACCTTCTTCTTCTCGCCGCCCGAGAAGCCCACGCCCAGCTCGCGGTTGAGGTAGGCGGTATCCATGTTGAGCTCGGCCGCGAGCTCCTTCACGCGACGGCGGAACTCCTTGCCCTTCATCTCCAGGCCGGGGCGGCCGGCGATGCTGGCGCGCAAAAAGCTCGACAGCGGCACGCCCGGAATCTCGACCGGGGCCTGGAAGCTCAGGAACAGGCCGGCGCGCGAGCGCTTGTCGGTGGTGAGCTCGGTGATGTCCTGGCCGTCAAAGACGATGCGGCCGTTGTTGACCGTGTAAACGGGGTCGCCCATGACCAGGTGGCCGAGGGTGGACTTGCCGGCGCCGTTGGGTCCCATCAGAACGTGGGTCTCGCCGGCGGCGACGTTGAGGTTGACGTTGTGGAGGATGGTCTTTTCGTCCACGGAGGCGGTCAGACCTTCGATGGAAAGCAGCGGATTTGCGCTCATGCTGTCCCTCTCTGTATATGGTGTACTCATAGGTGTACTAAACCCTAGGAATCTTCTCGGAATAAAGTTACTATGGGTTCGGCGTTAGTCAAGGGAAAACCCGACTAATCCACTCGACTTTTCAAATTCTGGGACAAAATAACCTGTTGTGTTTGTCCCATTTACTTAAGATTTGGGACAAACAAACCTGGTTATGTTGTCCCAGATGCGATGAGAGGGTAGGTATGCTCATTTCTTCTAAGGGCCGCTATGCCCTCCGTCTGATGATCTATATCGCAGCGCTTGGTGACGCCGAGGGCAAGATTGCCCTTCGCGAGGTCGCTGACCGCGAGCATATTTCACAAAAGTATTTGGAGCAGCTGGTTCGTCCGCTCATGAAGGCGGGCCTGCTTAGGAGCGTGCGCGGTAAGGGCGGCGGCTACATGATGGCGAAGGACCCGGCCGAGGTGCGCGCCGGCGACATCCTGCGTGCCGTCGAGGGCAGCACGGCTCCGGTGGCGTGCGATGGCATCGACAACAGCTGCACCCGCAGCGATTTGTGCTCGACCGTCAAGTTCTGGCGCGGTTTGGACGACGTGATCGAAAAGTACGTCGACGGCGTGACGTTGGCCGACCTGGCTGCCGTCCCCGAAATCAACTTTGACATTAAGCTGTAGGGGTGCAAATGGCATCTCTCGACAAGGTGTACAAGCAAATCGAAGTTTTTGCTCGGGAATGTGACGCCGAGAAGGTCGTGTTGTTTGGTTCTCGTGCTCGAGGCGACAACTTGCCCAAGAGCGATATTGACATCGCCGTAGCAGGTTGCCGGGATTTCGGCCGTTTCTCATATTTGATCGAGGAACATCTTGATACTCTTTTAGATGTAGATGTCGTCAATCTCGACGAGTCCCTCTCGCAGCAATTGCTCGATGAGATTGCCAGGGATGGTGTGATTCTGTATGAAAAAATATGAGAACTTTGTTAGCGCCTTGGCGAATCTTGAGGATGCGCCCAATCAGGATCTCAACAATGATTTTGTTCAGAGTGGATTGATTAATAAGTTCAATCTTCAATTTGAACTGAGCTGGAAGCTCCTTAAGCGTCTGCTCGAGTATGAGGGCGCCACGCTTGCCGCGTCGGGGTCTCCTCGTGCCATCGTGAAGGAGTCGTACCGATTCTACGACTTTATTGATGAGGCGGCCTGGCTAGACATGCTCAGAGACCGCAATACGAACGTCCATATCTACGACAACAAGCTCGCTCAAGATTTGATTCAGCGCATCTTGAACGTCTATATCCCCGCTTTCTGTCAGTTGAGGGACGGGCTGATGGAGCGATACGGCGAGCTTCTGATGGCGCCCGACGACCAGTTTGTTTAATTCCTTAAGATTTCGCGGAGGGTTGTTGCCGTTTACCGAGGGGTTGTTGTGCAACAACGGGCGAGCTGCAATACTTATTTTTATCTTTGCAAACTGAACTTTAACTACACCAATGCAGGGAGGATCTTATGCAGCCCAAGCATTCTGCTATTGTCGCGGGCCTGACGTTGGCGCTTTCGTTTGGCGCCGTTTCCGCGCCGGCACCCGCCGCTGCCGAGGAGCCCACGCCGGGCGTTGCCTCGGATGCCACCGATATCGATAAGGGTCTCTACACCCAGCAGTCCTTCTCAGGCGTGCTGAGGTCGGTCCAGGGCGTTTCGTTTGTCAACGTGACTCCCGAGATGAAGTACTTTACCAAGTACGAGAGCCATGGTAACTACAACCAGGGCTTTTCGTACGGTGACGGCTATAACGCGTTGGGCTATTACCAGTTCGACCGCCGCTGGTCGCTCATTCCGTTTATGAAGCAGGTCTACAACTACAGCCCCGAAAAATACAGCATGCTCAAGGATGCGATTGATCGCGGCAGCGAGATTTCCAACACGAGCAATGCCATGTACGAGAACGGTCAGCTCACCGAGTTGGGCCGTATTGCGCAGGAGGCCTTCCAGGGTGCTTACAACACCGATCCTGTTGAGTTCTCAGCACTTCAAGATGCTTATGCGTACAACTCGTACTATGCGGTGACCGAGGCGTGGCTCAAGAGCGGCCTGGGTATTGATATTTCGGGCCGCGCCGATTGCGTCAAGGGCATGGTGTGGAGCATTACCAACATGTGCGGCACCGGTGGCTGCAGGGACTTTTTCCGCTGGGCGAATCTTTCCAATGATATGTCCGACCGCGAGTTTGTGACGGCGCTCTCCAACAGCGTGGTCAATAACGTGGCGACCAAGTATTCGAGCCAGCCCCAGTATCATGAGGGCTGGAAGAATCGTTATAAGAATGAGCTAAAGGACTGCTTGGTTTATATCGCTGAGGACGAGGCTGCCGCCGCGACGCCCGTGCAGCCCGAGCCCACACCGGCGCCCTCGCCGACACCTGATTCGAATGACGACTCGAGTGACGATGCCAACGATGACAGGATGGATGCGCCCTCGACCGATGCTGACGGTAATGGCTCTGCTGGTGGCACTACCAACGACGGCTCTACCTCGAACGGCTCCAATTCGAACGGCTCTGCTGCGGGCGATTCGTCTTCAAGCTCTGCCGGCAATACGGACAGCGACGCTTCTGGTTCGACCGACGCTGACACCTCTAACTCATCCACCGGCTCGAGCGATTCGTCCGTTGACACCGGCTCTAACAACGGCTCTGGCTCTGACGCAACCCCTGATTCCGATGCTTCCAAGGACGACTCGAATAAGGTGCCGGACGCTCCCGTTGCTTCGCCGGACAAGAAGCCTTCTTTCTCCGAGCAGCTTGGTTCTACGCTGGGTTCTTCGCTGATGGCTGGCGTCAATAACGGCTCGGCCCAGAACAAGGACAACTCTGATCAGGCTTCCACGGAAAAGACCGAAGCCGCAAAGGGCGACTCCAAGGATAAGGCTTCCGAGAAGGTTGAATCCGATAAGGGTTCTAGCTCTGATGAGAAGGACGACAAGTCCGCTCAGAAGAAGGACGAGGACAAGAAGTCTGAATCTGAGGAGAAGGACAAGAACAAGGACAAGACCGAGGACGGAAAGCAGCAGGGCGAGGACAGCAGTAAGGGCAACACCGACAACCAGAACCAAGAGCAAAATGACTCCAAGACGGTGACCACTACAACCACGACGACTACAACGACCAAGTCATCTGGCGGCAATATGCCCAAGACGGGCGACTTGATCGTGATGGCGAGCCTTGCCAGTGCGAGCTTGGCTACGCTGGGCGCTACGTCCATCGTGAGCGGTAAGCATAAGCTCGATCAGCAGAAGAAGGCTGCTGGGGAGGACGGCTCGGAGGAGTAGCCTCTCGGTTGCCAGATAACTAAAGAGTCGGGACGGGGTCCGGTGCGAATGCGTCGGGCCCCGTTTTGTTGTGCAACGATTAGTTGTGCCCCCTCACGCCTCTTGTTGCTACCGTTGCCCGATATGTTTGCGCGGTGACATCGGTACATGCGATGCGGTCATTACAATTGGCGTCGTGTTGCGATTTAGGGGGAACGTTTTGGTGTCTGAACAGGCGAATAATGGTTGTGATGCCGGCTTTGGCGTGCGTTTGATCGGCTGTGCCAACGATGCGGTTTTGCCCATTGGCATGCACGACTATGCGGAGGCCCTTGGTTGCTGCATGCTGGTTGACAAGACCATGTTTATTGCCGATGTGTTGGACTGCGACGCGTCCGTTGTGGTGTGCTGTCGACCCGAGGGTTTTGGCAAGAGCATGAACTTGTCGATGCTCAGGGCTTTTCTGGAGCGTCCAGCGGTCGGTCGCTCTGGCCAGCGTTTGTTTGCCGATGCTCAGATTTGGGATGCAGACGGCGGGCGCTATCGGGATGAGTACGCTTGCTATCCGGTGATATCGCTGGACTTTTCTGGCGCTGCGAGGCGTGGCCCCGCTGTTGCCGGCGTCGTGCGCGATGCCCTTTCGGGCGAGTGCGCTCGCTTGTTGGCGCTCTTGGAGGCTCCGGATTTAGCTCGAGATAAGGTGCGTCACATCGAACACGTCGCGCGTGGCGTGGCGAGCGCGGACGAGGTTGACTCGGTGCTCGGTGTGCTCATTGAGCTGCTGGAGATGGCCTGCGATGAGCAGGTTGTATTGCTCGTCGATGGGTACGATGCGGCGTGGTCTCGCCGTGCGAGCGCGAGGGACGCTTCCGACGCCGATCCGGCAGGGCTATTCGATCGCGTACTGTTCGACGCCATTGCCACTGCGCACGATTCGTTGCGGCTGACGTGTCTGATGGGGGAGTATCCCGGCCCTGCCGAAGCGGCGCTTTCTTTGCATGGCTGCTCGTATTGTCTGACGGCGCCGCTTTCGACCTGGTGTGACCGTTGTTTCGGCTTTTCGGATGCCGAGGTCCAGGCTCTGTTGAATCATGTTGGGCACGAGGAATACCTGGATGATGCGCGTGAATGGCTCGAGGGATATCGGTTTGGTAGGGCCTATTGCTCGAGTCCAGCGCGTGTGATCGGTTTTCTGGACCGAGGCTGCACGGCGCCCGTGCGTGCCGATCTGTATGGGTATGCGGATTGCCTGAGTAGGGTAGTTAGTGACTGGAATCTCGACCGCCTTTCGGTCTTGTTTGATTTGCTCGAGGCCCATGGATGCGTTGGGGTCCCGCTTTGTTTGGGCGCTGCGGGGCTAGGGGCCTCGCCTGATGATGGCTTGTGGACGGCGCTGTATCTGTCAGGATTCCTGACGACAGATATGACTGAGGAGCCAGAGTATGGCGATCGCCTCTGTGCTTTGCGATTGCCCAATAACGAGCTTCGTCAGGCCTTGCGTCTAGTGATTATTGAGTGGTTTGAGTGCGCTGCGGAAGACATTCGAGACGTCGATGCGTTTCGCGACGGGCTGTGCCATGGGAACGAGGATACCGTGAGGCGGGCGCTAAGCCGCATCTTGGGAGATGCGGGAATCGGTGCGACCGACCCAGATACACCGCTGCCATATCACCTACTCTTGCAAGGACTCTGCTTTGGATTGCCGGGCTATGCCAATCCTGCTTCGAGGCGAAAGTGTGGCGCGGATCGCTGGGACATCCAGGTTTTTCCTACGGGCGCTGTGTTTGACATAGCCGATACGATCGGTATGCTCGATGAACGTCCGCTGGTAACGATCAACATGATGTATGACCCCGGTGTGGATGCGCTGGGCCTGGAATTGCTGGCCGTGCAGGCGCTGCTCGACATAGAGCGCGACGGTATCGACGAAATCCGTGTGCCGCGACCCGGCGTTGGCCGCATACGCTGGGGGTTTGGGTTTGATGGGCAGCGCGTGTCCGTGGTGTGCCAGCGGTTATAGGGGATGGCGAAAGCCCTTTACTACTCCGCGTCCTTCATGGGCGGCATGGGCTTCCAGTTGGGATCCTTGATGATCTTGCGGGCGTCCTTCATGCCGCGGCGCAGCGCCGGAATGCCGGTCTTAAAGCACTTATCGACCGCAGCCAGGCGAATGAATTCCTTGCAGAAGGTCGCGGCATTGCCCAGGCGGAACAGTATGGGGTGGTAGTCACCGTAGATCTGCATATAGCGAGCGAGGAAGCCTCGGTTGCGCATGATGTAGTAGCGGTTGGTGTCGCTCGTAGAGTTGAGCTGGCGCTTGCCGGCGATATCCCAGTTAGAGACGGCGCGGGCTCGCTTGAGAACCACGTCGGCAACAACGGCGGCGGGGAAGTGTTGGCTGGCTACGTAGCCGTAGCAGGCATCGTCGCCGTAGATAAAGAAGCGCGCATCGGGCAGGCCGATCTTGTCGACCACGCGGCGCGAGAACATGCCGCCTTCAAAGCACAACTGGTTCATGGCGCGGTAGCCCTTGGGGCCCAGGTCCCACTTAGCGATGGGGTTGGGGATACCAAGCGAAAGGATGAGCTGGTACTGCCAAAAGAAGGCGCCGCCGTCAAAGTCCAGGCGCGAACCCTGGATGACATCGTAGCGGTCGGTCCACTTGGCAAGACGCTCGATGCCTTCGGGGATGACGAGCACGTCGTCGTCCATCACCCAGAACCACTGGGCGCCCAGGTCGTAGGCGCATTTGGTGCCGGCGGAGAAGCCACCTGCACCGCCGCCGTTTTCGAGCTGTGGTGCGTAGATGACGCGGTCGGTGCCGCCCTTCGCGTCGGGCTGTTCGATGTCGGTGCCCCACAGGTTGGCCAGGCGCTCGTTGAATGCGGTGCACATGGCCTCGGTCTCACGCGAATTCTCGTTATCGACGATCACGATGCGCCAGGGCGCTGACGTAAGCTCGGTCATGGAGTCGAACAAGTTGGCCAGGAGTTCCTGGCGCTTGTACGTAACGACGACAATGGCGAGCTTATCGATGGGAGCGGGAAGGGTTGAAGGCATGGGGCAATATATCCTTTCACGCGCGGCGGGTGAGTGCAGCGCGGAAGCTATCGAATACGTCCTTGGGACTGTCCTATTGTAAAGGCTCGGCGCACCTTGGCGGCAAGCTTTGAATAAAACGCAGGAACCTGCCATGGGCCCGCCGCATGACGTGGGGCTGCTTTGCCCGCAAGAGGCTCCATAGATTATATAAACGCCCGCTGGCGCGCTGGCCCTTTGATACCATGAAACGACAGGTATTTCCTAAGGAGCACATTTGTCTACTAACGCCTCTGGCAGCCCTGTTCTGTCGCTGCTTATTCCCATTTACAATGTTCAGCGCTACCTGCGCGAGTGTCTCGATTCCGCCCTGACGCAGACGCTCAAGGATATTGAGATCATCTGCATTAACGACGGGTCGACCGACAACTCGCCGGCGATTATCCGCGAGTATATGGAGCGCGATGGGCGCGTCAAGATGATCGACAAGGTCAACAGCGGCTACGGCGACTCAATGAACCACGGTCTGGAGATGGCGCGTGGCAAGTACGTTGGCATCTTGGAGTCCGATGACTTTATGGCGCCCGACGCACTCGAAAAGCTTGTCTCGGCCGCCGATAGCAATAATGCCGACTTTGCGAAGGCTAACTTTGATTTCTACTGGTCTAAGCCCGAGGAGCGCCGTTCGCTGCACGAGATGTTTAAGGCCAAGGACTGCGACAAGCCGGTGCACCCGAGCGACACGACGCAGTTCTTTAAGCAAAAGCCGTCGATTTGGTCGGCCGTGTACCGTCGCGATTTTCTTGAGCGCAACGGCATCAAGTTCTTGCCGACTCCAGGGGCATCCTTTCAGGACACGTCATTCGCCTTTAAGGTTATCGCGTGTGCCGATAAGGCTGTTTACCTGCATGATGCCGTGTTGTCGTATCGCCAGGACAACGAGAATTCCTCGGTCAATTCTTCGGCTAAGGTCTTTTGCGTCAATACCGAGTATGCCGAGATTGAGCGTTGGATTCGAGAGGATTATGCCCGCGACCACTCAAGTGATGACGTCGCGCGCATGCTCAAGTTCAATCAGCTCATTAAGTACGATTCGTACATGTGGAACTACGTGCGCCTGGCGCCTAAGTTCTATAAGGAGTTCCTGGTTCAGATGGCCAAGGAGTTCCAAGCGGCCTTGGACGCCGGGGACTTTTCGCTTGACGACCTCAAGCCGTGGAAGCGCGCAAATCTCGCTGCCATCCTCAAAGATCCTGAGGGCTGGGTTGACGAGCATCCGAGTTTCGCGACGGATGGTGCCTTGGGGCGTGCTAAGTATTACGCCTCGGTTGGAGGCCCAGGCGTGGTCGCTGCCTTCCTCATCGAATCGCTGAGGGGGTAGGTCGACATGGGAGAGGCCTCGTGTCCTAAAGCTACCATTGTCGTCCCCGTTTACAACTCTGCGCGCTCCATTCAGCGATGCCTCGATTCGCTGTTGGCCCAGTCCGAGCGCTCGATTCAGGTTGTCTGCGTCAACGACGGTTCGACTGATGATTCGTTGAACGTGTTGCGCCAGATCGCGCAGGCCGACGATCGCGTACTGGTGATTGACCAGGAAAACGCGGGCGTCTCGTGTGCTCGAAATGCCGGTATCGATGTCGCCGAGGGCGAGACCGTCTTTTTTGTGGACGCCGACGATTACATCGATGCCCGGACGGTCGAGCACGTGCTGCATTCCATGGAGTCTGCAGATGCCGAGGCCGCCGTTTTTGGCGGCGTCTGTGAACCTGCCGATGCTGCCCCCAAGCGCGTCCAGCAACTCATGAGCCCCAAAGCTGGTACCTTCGGCGCCCGTGATCCCCAACTGCTGTTCCATTCGAATGCGCAGCCCTATGCCTGCCGTGCGGCTTTTTCGTGCGAGCTGCTCAATCGCGAAGGCATTCGCTTCGCCCCCGGTTTGGCTTTGGGCGAGGACGTCGTCTTCCAATTTGCGGCTTATGCGCTTGCCCGCAAGACCGTCGTCATGCCGGACAAGTTCTACCACTACGTGATGGAGAGCGAATCGGCGACGCACGAGTTCAACGGTGCCGAGGCTCGCGCCAAAAAGCTTGACGCCCACATGAGGATGCTCGAGGAGGTCTTGGAGGACTGGGCGGCCTACGGTCTTTTAGACCTGTGCCCCGGCGAGCTGATAACTTGGTTTTTGGACCTAATTGTGTTCGACCTGGCGCGCTTGGATGCCGATGACTTCTATCGCGTGGCGGCTCGCGTCAACATGGACCTCACGACGTTTTTGGGAACGGAGTGGGCGGATATGCCTGCTAAGGGTGCCGTTCGTCGTGTTGCCCATAAGCTCGTTGCGGCGACCTCGGGCGTTTCGATGGCAGACGCCACGCTGTTCTATCTTTCGACTCGCGGTCTCAAAGCCTGCCTGGAGCGCTTTCTCTAATTCCAAGCGCTGCCGCCCGCCGCAACTCGGCTGCTAAAATAACCCTGTTATACGCTATTCAACAGGAGGTTCTCTTGCAGAACTCTGATACCCCTAAAGTTTCGCTGCTTGTTCCCATCTGCAATGTTGAGCGCTACCTGCGCGAGTGCCTCGATTCCGCCGTGGCGCAGACGCTCAAGGACATCGAGATCATCTGCATCAACGACGGTTCTACCGATAGTTCGCCAGATATCATCCGCGAGTACATGGAGCGCGACCCCCGTGTAAAGATGATCGACAAGGCCAACAGCGGCTACGGCGACTCGATGAACCGCGGCCTGGAGATGGCGCGCGGTGAGTACGTGGGCATTCTTGAGTCCGACGACTTTATGTTTGAGGATTCGCTCCAAAAGCTGGTCGCCAAGGCCGATGCTGAGCATGCCGATGTGGTAAAGGGCGACTTTTATCTGTATTGGTCCACGCCCAGCGAGCGCCGTGAGCTGTTTGGGATCATCGGCGAGTATATGACGGGCGCCGCGTATCGCCCCGTCGATCGCCCGGGCATCTTCTACCGCAAACCTTCCATTTGGTCGGCCATCTATCGGCGCGAGTTCCTCAACGACAATCAGATTCGGTTCCTTCCCACGCCGGGCGCCTCGTATCAGGACGCAGGCTTTAACTTTAAGGTTTGGGCATGCGCCGAGCGTGCAGCGTTTATCGCGGACCCCATTTTGTGCTATCGCCAAGACAACGAGAAGAGCTCAGTTAATTCGCCCAACAAGGTATTTTGCGTGTGCGACGAATACGCCGAGATGCAGCGCTTTTTGGATGAACGTCCCGAGCTCAAGGTTCAGCTCCAGGGCATTTTAATGCGCATGAAGGTCGATACGTATCGCTGGAATGACGAGCGTCTGGTCGATGAGCTGCGCGAGCAGTTTTGGGAGAAGGCTTCGCCCGAGCTCAAGGCCGATTGGGATGCCGGTCGCTTTGATCTGTCGCTGTTCGATCCGCGCGGCGAGACCGACTTGCGCCTGATGGTCAAGTCGCCCCGTGCTTATATCGATTCGCGCTTTGACTTTAAGAAGCCCGGCAAGCTCAATACGTTTAAGCACTACTTTAAGATTGGCGGCCTGCCGCTGGTCTGGCGCGTGCTGACGTATCAGCGCACCTACGGCGATAATCCGCATCCCGATGACGTGCCGGCCGCACAGTAGGAGCACTTGGCTATGACTACCCCCAAGATTTCCGTTGTCGTTCCCATCTATAAGGTGGAGGAGTGCCTGGCCTGGTGCCTGGACTCCCTGCTTGCGCAGGACATGCCCGATTGGGAAGGCGTGCTGGTCAACGATGGCTCGCCGGACGGTTCGCGCGATATTGCGGCTGCCTATTGCGAAAAGGACGCGCGCTTTACGTTGGTCGATAAAGAGAACGGGGGCCTGTCGAGCGCGCGCAATGCAGGCATCGCCGCGTCCACGGCGCCTATTGTCGCGTTCTTGGATTCCGACGACCGCTTTACGCCCGATGCATGCCGCGTGATCGTCGATGCCTTTGAGCGCGAGGACTGCGACGTGTTGACCTTTGGCGCGAACCCGTATCCGCTGGAGGCGGGGTATCCGTGGCTTAACTATGTGCTTAGCCCGCGCGATGTGTCGTTTGAGGGCTATAGCTCCGACCTGCTGTTTAAGGAAGCGTCTCGTCCCTTTGCATGGCGCACCGCCTGCAAGCGCGACTTCTTGCTGGGCAACGGGATCGTGTTCGACGAAACCGTTAAGTATGGCGAGGACCAGGTCTTCGACTTTGCCGTGTACGGTCGTTCGCACAAGACCGCGCTTATCTCGAACAAGTTGTACGACTATCGCGTGGCTCGCAAGGGTTCGCTCATGGACACCATGCGCTACGACGACGAGACACGTCTGCTGGAGCACGTGAAGATTTACTCCGCTATGCTGGCTGACTGGCGGCGCGACGGTCTCGACGCACAGCATGCTGATGACCTGGCGTACTTCCTGTGTGATCTGGTGCTGTACGATGCGCTGAGGTTGCTGGGTTCGGACTGCGGCAAAGTGTTTGCTGCCGTTGCCGCGGCGCTTAACGGTTCTGCCGTGGACAACGATGCTGCGCTCGCACAATGTGCTCCTTCGGTTGCCGCCATGGTGCGCGCGGCACTTATCGGTAAGGCCCCTGCTGCTCGTTTGTGCAAAAAGCTCATGTTCGATTACGACGTCTTGAGGTTTGGGCGCCTGGGTGCCTGCAAACGCATGGCAGCGAACGCCCTGGGAAAGCGAGAAGTGTAGATGAGTATCAAACGTTTGGCACTTTGCCGCAGCCAGGGCCGTCTGTTTGTGCTGCTTCGTTTTGCCGGTCAGGATGTCGCCGCGCTTATTGAGCGGGAGGGTTCTCAAGCGTTTGTCCATGCGACGACGAGCGGTTCTCGTGTGCCGTCGCTGGTGCTCCCGGTCGATCATGGCCGTGTGCTGGCGCTTTGCCCTTCCGTTTCCGGTTACGAGCGCGAGCTCGCCGTCATGGTACTTCCGTTTTTGGATGGCTCGTCGATGGATGTCGTTTTTGCATCCGGTGGTCAAAGGTTGGGCTCTATTCGCCTCGATAGCCGCGTGGCCAAGCTGGAATCCAAGATTAACTACAAAGCAAAGCCTGCGCTGTGCGCGCTTATCCGCGATGCGCAGCGTGGCGAATGCTGCGGTCGCTACGAGATCGATGCCATTCGCTATTTGCCGGCAGACTCCGGCGCGGTGTGGCGCTATGAGGTTACCTGGGCGGGAGACCCCCAGTGCGCACCCGAGTTCCAGATCTCCGATACGCATATGAATGCCATCGATGTCACCGTGCATGTGTTTGAGTCGCAGGTCGATGTGCCGCAGCAGGACGGATGCCGCGTCAATAAAACGTTTCTGAGCGTTGAGATGCCTCAGGATATACGAGATTTTGTCGCGATTGTGAGCGATCCCACAGAGCAGATCCAGAGCGGGTTTTGCGCCATGGATGGTCGCCTGTACAACGGCATGGTCGACGACAGCTGGAACCGTATGAAGGACGCGCGTGCAGACGACGCAGCTTATCGACGTTGGTTTGAGCAGCATCGCGCAAAGCCGGGCGATTTGGCGTGCCAGCGTGTCGCTTCGGCGGCCTTTGCCTATAGGCCGCTCGTGAGCATTGTGGTGCCGTGCTACAAGACCGATCGAGTCTACCTGCGCGAGCTGCTGGACTCGGTGCTAGCCCAGAGCTATGACAACTGGGAATTGCTCCTTATGGATGCCTCACCTGAATGGGATGCGGTTGCCGACCTTGCGGCAGGCGCCCACGACGAGCGCGTTCGTCGCTTTGGGCTGCCCGGCAACGGCGGCATTGTGGTCAACACCAACGCGGGTATTGAGCAAGCGATGGGCGACTACATCGCGTTCTTGGACCACGATGACATTCTGGAGCCGGACGCGTTGTTCCACTATGTTGCCGCGCTGAACAATGCTGCCGAGGGCGAGCGTCCCCAGGTCCTGTTCTGCGACGAGGACATGTTTCAGAAAACGGGGGAGTGGGGCCAGCCGGTCTTTAAGACCAAGCTCAATGTAGACTTGCTCTATAGCCATAACTGCGTGACGCATTTCCTGATGGTGGAGAAGGCGCTTATCGATCGTATCGGCACGTCCCCAGAAGACGTTGCGGGTGCCCAGGACTACGACCTGACGCTCCGCTGCCTTGCGGCGGGCGCGCGGTTTGAACATGTTGCGCACGTGCTGTATCACTGGCGCGTTCATCCGGGGTCGACCGCCGATGGCTCTGCCGATAGCAAGCCGTATGCTATTGAAGCCGGTCGTCTTGCGCTGCAGCGCCACTTTAACGCGCTGGGCATTTGCGGAACGGTCGAGGAGACCGAGACGCCGTTTGTCTACCGCATGCGCTTTGCGCTGCCGGAGCCTGCGCCGCTGGTGAGCATTGTGATTCCCACCAAGGATCACATTGAGACGCTTGACGCCTGTGTGATGTCGATCGCCCAGAAGGCCACGTATACCAATTACGAGATCGTCTTGGTGGAGAACAACAGCGAAGCCCCGGAGACGTTTGCGTATTACGAAACCCTGTCAGAGCGCGTGGCTGCAGCATCCGAAGGCAAGGGCATCGCGCGCGTTGCGTACTGGCCGGGTGAGTTCAATTACTCCCAGATCATTAACTTTGGCGTGGAGCATGCCAAGGGTGATTACCTTCTGTTGCTGAACAATGATACCGAGGTCATAAGCCCCGACTTTATCGAAGAGATGATGGGCTATCTGCAGCGTCCCGATGCGGGCGTGGTGGGCGCCAAACTCTACTTTGCCGACCATCTGGTGCAACACGCTGGCATATTGGTTGGTGTGCGTGGCGCACTTGCCCATGCCAACCAGGATTTCTCGGCAAAGCGCGAGGGCTATCTTGCCCGCGCCGTACGTCCGGGTAACTTTAGCGCCGTAACAGGTGCCTGTCAGATGGTGCGACGCGACGTATTTGAGCAGGTCGGCGGCTACAACGAGGAATTTGCCGTCGGTTTTAACGACGCTGACTTTTGCCTGCGCGTGCGGGAAGCTGGCTACCGCACCATCTTTACGCCCTATGCCGAGCTGTACCACTACGAGTTCACCTCGCGCGGCAGGGAAGAGGCCAACGAGGAAAAGCTGCGCCGCTGGAAGCGTGAGCAGGCGCTGTTCATGCAGCACTGGCCTGAGTTCTTCCTCGATGGCGACCCGTGGCTCGGACCAAACCTATCCTCCGACAGTGAGTACTTCTCGTTTTAGTGCGAAGTAATGCCAAGGTCCGGCAAAGTATCCTCCAGAGCTGCAAGAGCGGTGGGGTTCAGGTACTCCTCGTTCAAGCAGCTCTTGTCATATCGAAAACGTGTGTCTCGTGAGCATTCGATGAGTTCTGCAGTAAAGAACTTCTCCCAGCTAAAGAACTTTGAGCTTTCGATATGTTCAGCGGGGTTAAGCAGCATGTCCTTAATGTGTTTGCTGTTGAATAATCCCGACTTCAACACGAGCCATTCAAACGATTCCGGTAGGAATAGCTTGATGTTCTTTCGGCGCAATAGAGCAGCTGCTTCCGCAATTTCTGGTCCAAAGGCGGCACCGTCGGCAATCACGAGGATGTCGTTTTCCGGTGCGTCCATAATGCAGTTGCAAATATTTGATTTGCCTCCCGCGCTGATGCATTTAATGCTGCTCTTTTTGCATAGCAAACTGAAGAATTCGTAGCCCGAATTTGTGTCCTCGACAATGACAAGCTCGGGCCTCTCGCCTCTAAAATCAGTATCACCGTAAATACGATATGTAGAGGTGTAGACACGAGAGTAAACGGGATACTTCGTTGTGGTTCGGTTGGTGTTCTTAAGACCGTAGATTTCATCAACGCTATAGGGCAGTTGGCGCAGTGACTCTCTGGCGACAATTACGTAGTAGTTTGAGCTACGCTTTGCTTCATGGGCAAATTCTCTTGATCGAACAAAAGTATTGCCCTCATCAATAAAAACAATACTGCTGGAAATCTCTTGGAGATCTCTACGCCAATATTTTCCAGATATTGTTTTACAGGGCACTTTGCAACTTACTGTTACGCCGCTTTGTGCCCCAAGCTCTTCGTGAGCTGCCACCATATCAAGCAGAGTTGTCTTGCCTGTAGCACTGTTACCTTGGATGATGGTCAGATTTCTATTGATGGTCAGTTTAAACTGAACCCGGTTATTTTGAATAATTACCTTGTATGATCCGCGCATCAGGAGCTCTCCCTTAGGCATTTTCCAGCTATGGGGACAAGGTCAAACATTGTGTGGACTATATCGCCCGTATTTGCAATGGTTACCGTGAATTTGCCGTTTCCAAAATCCATTATGTGGTAGAGATTGATTGTTAGATCCTTTTGCGCGGCGATCCTCAGAATCCAGTAGGCGCAATTATCACCGCAATTTGAGGCGTTATATATATTCTGCGGCATAAAGTACATAAGCAGTAGCGTTTTGGTGCCGCTGGATAGTTTCTCGGGAGGAATGATGCCTAGAATCTTGGTATCGATTGCATTGGGGCCTACCACGGTGCCTTTGTCGATGGATTTTATGACCCTTTGGGCAAAGGAGTCTTGAAACCACTGGGGCGAATATACGTTATCGAAGTAAACGGACGTGTTGTAGATAACGTTTTCCATATCACCATAGTGAATTGTTAGCACGTCAGCTCCTTCGGCTTGCTGATTTGGCATCTAGTGAGATTGATTATATCGCAGCACATGAGGCGGGCGTTATCGGCCCGCGGTAGATGTGATTGATGACCAAGGTTTGTATTTTGTTGCTTTATTATTCAGTTCACTCGTTTAATCAGTTCGCTCATGCGCTAAGTTTGCCTTAGAAGCTATTTAGCGTAACGGTTGAGGTGTGGCGACTCATATTTAAATTGCAGTCACAAAGACACCTTTTATCGATTTCCCGTTGAAATACTGAATTGATAGTTTAAAAATAACTTAAGAGAGCCTTAAATCTCGGAAAAAGGATGTCGTATGAAAAACCTTCGAGAAAGATGGCACGGACTAACAGTGCTGGGAGTTGTTGCATTTGCTGCTGCCTGCATGACGGTTGCCCCGGCGCCCTCATTTGCTGATATTGCTGGCGGTGGCGGAGGCGGTGGACCGATTACGGAATGGTGTTCCGACGGTCGTCCGAAGACTGGACTCGTTCGGTGCGAGGACGGCAACCTTCGCTATTTCGATCCCGAAACTGGCGCCATGGTCACGAACCAGTGGCATAACGAATACGAAGCTGTCTGGTACTATTTTGGCGCTGACGGGACCGCGGTGTCGGGCTGGCAGTCTATCGGTGGGGACAAGTATTACTTCTATCCCGAAAACCATGATATGGCATACGGCCGAGTTCAGATTGACGGCAAGAACTACTTCCTGAACACCCCTGGTGCCAACGCCGATGGCCGCATGCAGCATAGTGGCTGGTTCTACGACTCCATCTACGGAAAGTGGTCCTATGCGACCTCCGACGGTGAGCTATTGACCGGTTGGCATAATCTCGGCGGGGCTTGGTACTATTTCAACGAATCTGGGGTCATGCTGACTGGCTGGATCAACGATTCGGGTACCTGGTACTACACTAATGCCTCCGGTGCGATGGTCACTGGCTGGCTCAACATCGGCGGTACGTGGTTCTACCTCGACGGCTCGGGCGCCATGGTCGCTAACAGCTGGCGCAGCCTCGGCGGCTCCTGGTACTGGTTCGGCGACTCCGGTGCAATGGCCACTGGCTGGTTCTTGGCAGGCGGCTCTTGGTACTATGCGAGCGGTTCGGGCGCCATGGCAACCGGCTGGCTCAGCAATGGCGGCACGTGGTATTGGCTCGGAGGTTCGGGCGCTATGGCCTCTAACTCTTGGGCTAACGTTGGTGGAGTTTGGTACTGGTTCGACGATTCCGGCGCGATGGCCACCGGCTGGCGTCAGGTCGGCGGCGCCTGGTACTACTTTAGCGGTTCCGGCGCTATGGCTCACGACGCCTGGGTCGGCGACTACTACCTCCAGTCTTCCGGTGCCATGGCTACGAATGCCTGGGTTGGCTCCTACTATGTCGGCGAGGACGGCAAGTGGATTCCGGGCTACGGTTTAGTTTGGTATAAGAACGGTAGCGATGTTTACCATACGCATAAGTGCCGTACCGTTGGTAAGGACGCAAAGGGCTATTCGCAGATCTCTATTCAGGAGGCCCAGAGGCGTGGCGCTTCACGAGAGTGCAAAAACTGCCAGCAAATTGGCTAGCACATTACTGAGCTAGTTTTGATTGAGGCCCCGTTGCCCTGAAGCGACGGGGCCGCTGCGTGATTGGATACCGTGCTGTTATGAAGAAATGGTCATTCGGAGTGCTGGCTTTTTCGGGCCTCATTTCTTTTGGGCTCCTTTTGGGTTCGCCCTCGATGTTATACGCCCTTGATTCGAATAACACTGACGAAGGTCCCGCATCTAACGTTGCTATTGCTTCTGTCGAGTCAGGCGTTGATGCTCAGCGCGAATCGACCTTCGCTGTCGAGCAGAACTCTCAGGTGGATAATGAGACCCCTTCCGAGGTTTCGAATCAAATTATTTGGCATCAGGGGTGGATATCACCCGAAGAAGGGGCTGGTTTTTGGCGTTGGGGCTTGTCCGACGGAACAATCGCTGTTTCTTCTTGGAGACATATAGACGGTAGCTGGTACTGGTTCGACGACGAAGGTCGAATGGCTCAGGATGGGTTGGTTCAAGTCGGGGGTGCGACGTATGCCTTCTCCTCTTCGGGCGCAATGCGTGTCGGCTGGTACCTAGATTCTACGGGCTCCACTTCTGCTTGGCGTTATTTCTCCGGTTCTGGCGCCATGGTAAAAGGCTGGCTTTCAGACGGCAGCAACTGGTATTGGCTGGATGATGAGGGCAAGATGGTCCACGATGCGATGCTGCAGATTGGGGGAGCCACGTATGGATTCTCTTCTTCTGGTGCAATGCTTATCGGATGGCATCTTGATGCTTCTGTCTGGCATTATTTTTCCGGCTCTGGCGCTCTGGTAAAGGGCTGGCTCTCGGATGGGGGTCGTTGGTACTGGCTTGATCCTGCAGACGGTTCTATGGCCACCGGGCTGAATGAATGCAATGGCACCTCTTATATCTTTAACAGTTCAGGGGCCATGCTATCCTCCCAGTGGGCACTTATTGACAACAACTGGTATTACGCTGACTCCAACGGCTTACTGCATGGAGGTTGGTTACTTCTAGGGAATTCTTGGTATTACCTGGATCCAGGAAGCCATATTATGCTCACGGGCTTTGTGCAAGTGGGCTCGTCCACCTATTTCCTTACGAGCTCAGGTGCCATGGCAACAGGCTGGGCACTTGCTGATGGTACTTGGTATTACGCCGCATCAAACGGAGCTATTCAACGAGGGCGATGGATAAAGTCCGGAAGCGCCTGGTATTACCTTGATGATGTATCCGGCGCAATGCGTACTGGTGAATTTGCGGTAGGAAGCAAGCGCTATTTTTCTTATGATTCCGGTGCAATGGCATCTTCGTGCTGGATCAACTTGAACGATGGTATGGCATGGGCGAATTCGTCTGGAGCACTGAGCGAGCCGTTGCCTACTTCATCTGATGGATCTCCTGTAGTCGCTGATCGTACTGACTCGTCTTCATTGCCAGGTGTGATTCATATTGGAGATGCGGTTTTCTATGCGGATGCGAATGGTGTCGTTAACGTGGCGTCTGGTTGGATTATGTCGAAAGACGCTTCTGACGAAAGTGGCAATACTTGGTACTACGCATCTTCCAATGGTGTCCTTAAGTCTGGTTGGCAATATGTCAACGGTGCGTGGTATTGGATGGACCCTTCCACATTCAAGATGAAAACTGGATGGCTTAATGACGGCGGTACGTGGTACTGGCTCCAGCCTTCGGGTGCCATGTTTGCTAACGGGTGGCTGAAAATCGATGGCGTTGACTATTACTTCAATGCAAGTGGTGCATGGTTGAATACGTCTGGTTCTGTTTTGGGGGTCAATAGGTCCAGCTTGGTCAATTGGCTTATGAGCCACGAAAACGACGGCTATTACCGTGGAACACGCTACGACACGCATCTCAGCCAGGAAACGTGCATGTACCCAAAGGGTGATCCGCGTTGGGACGGTTATACGGGCATGAATTGTGGTGGATTTGTATCGCATGCATATATGAAGGCGGGCGGGAATTTAGCTCCCATTGCCGCCGAGCAGAGCCATTCCCCTTGGAGTGGAGGTCCCGGAAGGGGCGGCTGCGTAAACGCTTATCGTTGGTACGGCTACGCTATCGATACGTGTGCGAACGTGACTTATTTCAACTCTATTGATGAGTTGTTACGTAGTGGTTTGGCTCGTAAGGGGGACATTGTGTTCTTCAATCCTTACAACCCATATGCGGACGATAGCCACATTGGCTTTTTCTGGGGCAATTCGCCGAGCGAAAATTTGTTCTGGCATAGTGATGGTTATGGAAATCGCATCTCCGGTTTGACCGCTTTGGGCCCATCGAAAGTAATACTGATTCGTTAGAATTCCGAGTTGTAGGGGACTCTCTGGGCCCCCTACCTTTTTGACATCTGGTTTGAAAGTTTATTTGAAGTCGGTATTCTTGGGGGCAAGAGGAGGGGGCAATGAGCCTGCGGGTTCAACCCTGCCGGTAAGTTCTTCTTTTCTTTGCAGCATTGCGCCCAACTATTTATTGTCCTAGATGGCATCTTGTCCTGTTAGATGTTCGGGAATCTTTCATAGCTATGCTGTAAGCTAGACGCAATCAAGAGCGAATGACGAGGTTTACATGAACAAACATCTTAAGTTGTTTTCGGCATTGTTGGTGCTGATGCTCTTTGCGCCCGTTTCTATGTTTGTATGCCCTGCGGATGCAGAGGCTGCTCAGACTCTGGTTGAGAATTCTTGGCGTTATGAGGGTGGACAATTAGTTTCAGATGATGCTTCTTCCGAAGAAGACGGAATAGCTTTATTGTCTATGGACGCTCTTCCCGATGGGGTTACAGCTCAGGGCATTGACGTCAGCGAGCACCAAGGGCGTATTGATTGGGACGCAGTTAAAGCTTCTGGCATCGATTTCGCTATTCTGCGCGTTGGGTTTGGCGCTCCGTCTTTCGGCGGTCGAGTTGACTATCAATTTAATCGAAATATTTCTGAGTGCGAGCGACTCGGAATTCCCTACGGCGTCTATGTCTATTCATATGCTTTTGATAATCAACAGGCAGCCGATGAGGCGTCCATGGTGATTGACTGCCTATCGGGGCACAATCCTAGGCTACCGGTGTATTACGATCTTGAGGACAAGACAATTATTGCAGATGGTCGTCAATCCGGAATTGCATCTAGAGCTCAGACATTCTGTAATAAGATTTCTAGTGCTGGATATAAGCCAGGCATTTATGCAAACCTAAATTGGTTTAACAATATATTGACCGACCCTGTATTTAAGAGCGGTTCTTGGGATCATTGGATTGCTCAATACAACTCCCAATGTCACTATACCGCCAGTTACAGCTTTTGGCAGTATACAAGCCGCGGAAAAGTTTCTGGTATTAGCGGAAATGTTGATATGAATTACGCGTATGTTGATGTCTCTCTTTATTACTGGCAGTTAAAAGAGGGCACTTGGTATTACGCAACCTCTGACGGCAAAGCGTATACCGGATGGTTGCGCCAGGGCGGAGCCTGGTATTGGCTCGACCCCGACGCGGGCGGTGTAATGGCCACCGGGCTCTACGAGTGCAACGGCTCCATGTACTGGTTCAACGCCTCCGGCGCGATGGCGACCGGATGGGTCCTCGACGGCGGCACCTGGTACTACGCGACTGGCTCCGGCGCGCTGGCGCGCGGCCCCGTTTCCGTCGGCGGCGTGCCCTACTGCTTCGACGCCCGGACGGGGGCCATGCTGACGGGTTACCAGACTGATGCGCAGGGCGTCCGCCGCTACTTCGGCAGCTGCGGTCCCCTTAACGGCTGGGGCCTCGTCGACGGCTCCTGGTATTGGTTCGCTGACGGTATCGCCTCGACCGGCTGGCTTTACACCGGCGGCTCCTGGTACTGGCTCGACCCCGACGCGGGCGGCGCCATGGCGACGGGCCTCCATTCGTGCAACGGTTCCGCATACTGGTTCAACAGCTCCGGCGCAATGGCGACCGGATGGGTCCTCGACGGCGGGACCTGGTACTACGCGACTGGCTCCGGCGCCCTCGCCTCCGGCTGGCTCAACCTAAACGGTGCGTGGTACTGGCTCGATCCCTCGACGCACGCCATGGCCACTGGGCTCCACGAGTGCAACGGCTCCGCGTACTGGTTCAACGCCTCCGGCGCGATGGCGACCGGTTGGGTCCTCGACGGCGGCACCTGGTACTACGCGACGGGATCAGGCGTGCTGGCCTCCGGCTGGGCATACGTCGGCGGCGCCTGGTACTGGCTTGACCCCACGACGCACGCAATGACTACGGGTGTTCAAGAAATCGATGGGGTGCAATACTCTTTTGCTAGCAATGGTGTATGGCTTGGCTAGCAGCTCTTCTTTAATTGCTTTTTTCTAATTACATATTGCTCTTAGCCATCCATTTGTAGACTATGTTTATGTAAAAATTGGTTACTACTGGGGGCTGCACATGGCAAGGAAAAAGCGAATAATATTAATCCTAATCATTCTTTCAACCCTACTGCTCGCTGGGCCCGGTGTGGTTGATATCGCGAACGCAGAACCCATAAGCTCCTCTATCCCTACTGATATTGAGAGGCAATCCGTCCCCTCGACTCTTTCTCCTTCCGATTCAATCGATGATGGTCCTGCTCAAGAATCCGTTAAATGGAATCTGGGTTGGAATTCGTTTGACGGCAACTGGTTCTATGTGGATTCAGTCAATCCGGTCTCGTTGCATTCTGGCTGGCTCTATACCAATGGGGCCTGGTACTGGCTCGATCCCTCGACGCACGCCATGGCCATCGGGCTCCATGAGTGCAATGGCTCCGCATACTGGTTCAATGGCTCCGGCGCGATGGCGACCGGATGGGTGCTCGACGGCGGGACCTGGTACTACGCGACGGGCTCAGGCGCGCTGGCCTCCGGCTGGCTCAACCTAAACGGTGCGTGGTACTGGCTCGATCCCTCGACGCACGCCATGGCGACGGGCTTTCACGAGTGCAACGGCTCCCTGTACTGGTTTAATTCGTCCGGCGCGATGGCGACCGGTTGGGTGCTCGACGGCGGGACCTGGTACTACGCGACTGGCTCCGGCGCGCTGGCGCGCGGCCCCGTTTCCGTCGGCGGCGTGCCCTACTGCTTCGACGCCCGGACGGGGGCCATGCTGACGGGTTACCAGACTGATGCGCAGGGCGTCCGCCGCTACTTCGGCAGCTGCGGCCCTCTTAACGGCTGGGGCTTCGTCGACGGCTCCTGGTACTGGTTCGCTGACGGTATCGCCTCGACCGGCTGGCTTTACACCGGCGGTTCCTGGTACTGGCTCGACCCCGACGCGGGCGGCGCCATGGTGACGGGCCTCCACGCGTGCAACGGCTCAGCGTACTGGTTCAGCGCCTCCGGCGCGATGGCGACCGGATGGGTCCTCGACGGCGGGACCTGGTACTACGCGACTGGCTCCGGCGCCCTCGCCTCCGGCTGGCTCAACCTAAACGGTGCGTGGTACTGGCTCGATCCCTCGACGCACGCCATGGCCACGGGCGTTCAAACTATCGGATCATGTGAATACATATTTAATAGTACCGGCAAGATGATGGCTAATTGCTGGTCAAACGGTGATGGGTCTTGGATGTATCATTCGTCATCCAGCGGCGCAATTGACCTTAAAGGCATCATGACCGATTCGGGAATCCAGCTGATTGACGACGACGGTAATGCCAGAACTGGTTGGATTGAGAGTCAGGGTGCTCGATATTATTGTTCTGCTAGTGGAGTAATTCTGACTGGGTGGCAGCAAATTGCTGGGTCTTGGTATTACTTTAACTCGGATGGTCGAATGGCGACCGGCTGGCTTAACGATGGCAGCAACTGGTACTGGCTGGATTCCGCTTCTGGCGCGATGAAAACGGGATGGCTTTCCCTTGGGGCACATGGTATTACCTTGATGCCGCACGTGGGGGAGTAATGTTGAGCAACGGTTGGTATTGGATCGGCTCTACTGACTACAAGTTCAGTTCATCCGGCGCAATGGTTGGCGCTTGGGTCGATGTCCCGTGCTATTCGCAGTACCCGGAACTTCCTACTGGCTGTGAGTCGGTTGCCCTTACAAACTTGCTTAACTACTATGGTTTCGGTTTAGGTAAGACGATTATTGCGGATTATTACTTGCCCAAGGGAAGCAACGGCAACTTTGTTACCGCCTTTGATGGCAACCCAAGGCGTAGCAGCGGGGGTCTCATGGGATGCGTCGCCCCTGCGATTACTATTGCTGGTAATAACTTTCTGCGCGCTGCGGGAAGTATCATGCAGGCAAAAGACGTTTCTTTCTCGTCAATTTCTTCCATTAAGAACAGACTGACCTGTGGACAACCTGTTGAGATGTGGAATACCGAATGGGGAAGTTGGCCAGGAGGCCGTTATGCTGCTCGTTGGTATAACGGGCATTCCTATGGTCTGTGGGGCGGTAATCATGCCGTAGTCCTTAAAGGCTATGATGACGAGCAGGGAATTGTCTATCTTTCGGATTCGATTAACGGCAATGTTACGCGAAATGCCCAGGTGTTCTTCGGCACGTGGCAACAGATGGATAGCCAGGCTGTGGTAATTGAATAGCCATGATGCTAAAAGGGGAGAGCTCGTCGAGCTCTCCCCTTTTACTATATTGTTAATCAAGCTACGCCGTCTTATTACGTCCAAATAGTTCGTCCCAGTTACTAGCTGCCAAAACTGTTCCGCATACAATTACAACGCAGCAGATTACGGATGCCATATCGGGAATTTTTCCAAGCAAGATCAGGCCAAAGACCACCGACCATGCCGAATAGGAGATATTCAGAGCCATCGCACGCGCTGCTCCGATTGCCGCAATCCCCTTGTAATAGAACAGATAGGATGCAGTTCCTGCGAGTCCGGCGAGTGCAATAATCAATGTAGGCATGCTCGGGATGGCACCCAGCGTGAAATGCCATGCTCCGAAGAGGGGGAGTACAAGCACTCCATAAACAAGCGCACTTGTAGTTTCGCGGATTTGCAAAGCCGTTTCGTCATCAACGGCATCATCTTTCATTCCCCATGCGCACAGCACCGCTTCGGATCCCCATCCGATAACAGCAAGCACCGCGCCGAGTAAGCCGAGGGGGGCATTTGCAATCTCGCTCGATCCGGCCGATAGATAGCCCATCGTCATTACGCCGCAAAGAGCAACGAGAAGGGAAAGAATCTGTCCTTTGCCCATTTTCTCCTTCAGCAGCACGAAAGAAAGGAATGCTCCGACAGCGGGATAGAAGGCGGATATAATTGCCGTGTAGGCTGCTCCGATATTATTAATCGCCAATACGTATCCGGTCATTCCGATAGGTCCACCGAGCAGTGCGCCGGCGATGACGACCTTGCCCGAACGAGTTTTAAGTGCAGCGAGCGTGTCTTTTAATCTGCCTCGAACTCCCATGTACCCAAAGAGCCAGATCGCACAGAAGGCATCATGGAGAAAAGATCCCGCAATGGAGGCACATGCAAGCGCTTCCGCCGATCCAATATAGGGCGCGAGCGCCAAACCGATTCCAAGTATTACTGTATCAAGGCCCCAAAGAAGACCGCTAAAAAAGCCGAATTGCATCGTTACTCACCTTTTCGATAGATCTCCAGTGCCTTTTTAAGGTATTTGGCACTGTAATTGAAGTAGATATAGAGCCATTCGCCTACGAAGTCGCCTTCGGCTTCTTTCAGAAGAGACCAGAGGTACCAGCACCATCCTGCAAGGGCAATGTGCGCATAGTTATGTGCAACTTCGTTGTTTGTTGCCTTGCGCCCAAAATATGCATCAAGCGCGCGGTCGACTTCATCTTCGGAAAGCTCGCAGCAGACACTGCACGTTCCAAAATCGTTTGCATAATCGCTCATGCCAGCATATTCCCAGTCAATGAGATAGTACTTGTCGTTTTCATCGATAAGGAAATTGAGGTAAAAGAAGTCATTGTGACAAAGGCATTTTGGCGCATTGTCGGCCTGGACAAAGTGCTCCAATTCATCGATTTCGGCGGCCATTTCCCTGTAGCCTGGAATGTCGATAGGGCCTTTTTCCAAAAGAAGTGATTCGTAGCGCTTCGCTTCGAGGTAGAAGTCAAATTCGGTTTCGACATTTGCACCGCTCTCGTGAAGCGAACGACACATCTGCATCATTCGATTCATTTGGGCATCATCATGCGGATCAGGCTGCTTTGCGTTGGGTACAAACTTCGAAATTTTCCAACCGCGCTTTGGGTCCTCATGAATGAACGTGTCGTCAAGGCCGAGTTCCTTGGCCTTTTTAAGTGCGGCTACTTCTCCATTTCTGTTAATAAGCAGTTCGGTCCCGACTCCCGGATGGCGGTAAACGTACTCTCCGTCATTGGTTCTAAAGTGGCACGATAGATTCGTAAGACCTTGTTTAAGGGGATAAACGTCGTGAATCTCTGATTTGGAGCAGCCGAGCACTTGCTCGATGTTATCGAAAATATCGGAGTCAACGTTTTCGATAAAATGCGGATCAAAGGCACGCAGTTCATCAAGAGAATCGAATTCGTTGATCTCGCCCTCAGGATACTTTTTGATCACCATATCGAGCTCCTTGATGTGCTCGATATATAGATCTTCCCAAAGCTTGTCCGTTGTTTCGGGCTTGTTATATTCCGTTTCGAGAATCTGCTTAAATGCAAGCGAGAAGGCTTTATCAAAGTAGACATGTCCGAGCATATACCAAGCATCGGAACCGCCAATCGTAACATTGGTGATTCTGTCCATTGCTCCGGTTTGAATGCACCATTCTTTGGTGGCGCCTTCAGCATATTGAGCAGAATAAAATGCTTTCCAAACGTATGCTTCAAACGGATTGTTTAGAAGGTAATCATCGCTTGAACAAATATAGGTGTTGCCAAGCCGCTCTTTTACGCACATAAGCGATGCGTGGTTATTTTTGGATGCATATTCGTTGTTGACGACAATCGAAACGCCGAACTTGCTTTCGAGATAGAAGAAATACTCTTTTTTATAGCCGACAACGACGGTGATATTGCTGATACCTGCGTCTTGCAGCTGCCTAATCTGACGTTCGATGAGAATCTCACCACGTACCTTTAAAAGGCCTTTGGGCTTTTCATACGAAATGGGAGCAAAGCGGCTCGAAAGCCCCGCAGCCAATATCACTGCGTTTTCAACCTTATAGGGGTGAAGTGCTTCGTAACCGTTGTCGGTTAGGCTGTCCGATTCGAGAAGGCCTTCATTCGTAAGCTCTTTATTTGCTGCGTTTACCGATCCAAGTGAGAGGCCAGTGCGCTCGGCAACTTCTCGCTGGCTGGCATATGGGTTCTTTAGGTATTCGTACAGAACAGTAAAGTTACGCTTGGTCAGTTCCACTGCAGGCCTCCAATTAAGATGTTCATTGCTTAGGAAAAGAATAGAATGATTGAACGTTATGTTCAATTTAATATATTTATCTACATAGACTGAACAGACAGTAACGAAAATCAATCCTGGAATGTGGATTAAAATTAATAAATGAGATATCTGGGAGGGTCGCTTATGTATCGATTCGAAAAGAAGGCCACGCTTGTTTGTGCTGCTGCGTCATTAATCACTGCTTGCTGCTTGCCCCTGAGTGCGAATGTCGCGTTTGCACAGGATTCCGTTGAGGCTCAGAGTATTGAGTCAAAAGCGGATTTTTCTTCTGTGGTTTCCGATGATTTGCAACCTGATAATTCTTCCGTCATAAAAGATGGCTGGCAACGAGACGAGTCGTCTGGAGTTTGGTATTACGGAAAAAACGGTAAACACCAAACTGGCTGGCTGCAAAGCGGGGGCTATTGGTATTGGCTTGATCCAGCCAATGATGGTGCAATGCAGACAGGTTATTTCAATGTGACCGATGCTGGCGGATCGACTGCTTCGTTTTATGCGAATGACGGCAATGCCGCAACGCCTTTTGGCGCGCTATATCAGAACTGCTGGCTACGTAACTCAGATGGAAATTGGTTTTATGCCAATGCTGGAGGCGATTTAGCTGCTGGTTGGTTTTATCAAGACGGCACATGGTATTACCTGGATCCTGCCACCCATATAATGCAGGTTGGTTTTGTCGACCTCGGGAGCGGGAAATACTATTTAGATGCCACTGGTGCTATGAAAACCGGCTGGATTCTCGTTGACGGGAATTGGTACTGGGCTTATTCATCGGGTGCCCTTGCTTCGTCATGGCAAACGATAGGTGGGGCTCGCTATTATTTTGACCCACAGACGTTCATCATGTTTAAGGGTCGTCAAAAGATTGATGGAAGAACCTACATTTTTGGTGACTATGGCCTCGCAAATGGATGGTACAAAGACGGAGCAGATTGGTATTACTGCTCTAACGGTATTGCGGCCACTGGCTGGAAACTCGTTAACGGCGCTTGGTATTATCTCGACCCAGCCTCCGATGGTAAGATGTCCGTTGGGTATTTAGACCTTGGCAATGCAGCATATTATTTGAACCCCAATGGGGTTATGGCTGTTGGCTGGGCTCAGTCCGAGAACGGCTGGTATCTAGCCTCTCAATCTGGTGCGCTTATTTCTGACTGGTATAAAGAAGGCGCTAGCTGGTATTACCTGGACCCTGTTAGCCATCTAATGAAAACGGGCTTATTTGAGGTGAGCGGCAACGATTGTTTTGCAAACCAGAGCGGTAGGCTCGTGGTTTCAAGCTGGGTTACCGTTAATGATGGCGTTGAAAGATATGCCGATGATAATGGATATCTTTGCAAGGATGTGATTCGCGAAAACGGCGCTATTCTAAAAACCGCTGGAGCTGATGGTTGGCAGGTTGCGTCCGGCTGGGTTAATGTCGCAAATCTAAGGTTTTACGCTGAGCCCGGAACGGGTGCCATTCATCTTGGATGGCTGCAGATTGACGGCGATTGGTATTGGCTTGATGCCAATTCCGGCGTGATGAAGACCGGATGGGTTTTTACTGGTGGTTCATGGTATTACCTAAACGCTGACGGAAAAATGGCAACTGGTTGGAAATGCCTGAATGGAACATGGTATTACCTTGAGTCCAATGGAAGCATGCATGTTGGCTGGCTTAAAGATTCGGGTAAGTGGTATTGGTTAGACGGCAGCGGCGCTATGGCAACGGGCGCAAGGACCATCGACGGTGTTCGCCGAATTTTCTGGAGCGATGGCCAGTGCGACAAAGTTGGCTGGCAAAATCCATCCCAGTATCCTCAGGTCAGTTCTTGGACTGTTCAGCTGCCTAGCTATTGCACCGGATACTTTACCTATGTGACCCCTTCTCGCATTTCTGTCGAAGCAACGCGGGAAGATTGCGTGAACGCCTTTATCCAGCGCGCCTATGAGTATATCGGTACGCAATATATTGAGCCTTGGTCTACCGCTCCCGGTGGAGCTGTTGATTGCTCTGGTTTTGTCTTGCAGTGCCTTTATGCTACTGGCATGGATATGGGTGTTTACAACCCTTATAACCATCGCTGGGATCCAAGCCAAACCTACAATTCCATGAATTGGTATCGAAGCAATATCTTTATGCCCGTGAGCACGAGCTCGATTCAACGCGGCGATGTGATTTATTACCGCGGTCATATTGCAATTGCACTTGGCGGCGGCTTGATGATTGATTCCTGGCCTCATCAAGGTGTCGGAATTCATCCTATTAGCGCAAGGGGAAATGTAATCGGCGCAGCTCGTCCGTTTATTTAATAGATTCCCTGCAAGACAGTCGGTACCGGTTGGGGGCTTGAAATGAATGCTCGGATTGATCATCGAATTTGCTGGCGAGTAATTGCCTTGATGCTATTTTCCGCCTTACTTTCAGTTACAGCCCCCGCATTTTCTTGCACTGCTTATGCCGTGGAAGAGGGGGCGGATAACGGTGTCGTAGAGCGCGACTCGACAGGAGGGCCGGGAGCATTGGTCGGTGGCGGTTGCTCTCAAGACTCCAGCGATTGTGCCGGCAAAACAACGGAAGATTCGAGCCTACAGGTTGTCGATAGCCATGACCCGTCGACTACAGAACAACTATCTGGATGGCAATGGAACGGTTTGTCCTGGTATTACTATCTAGATGGCTGTCGTTTGACCGGAATTCAGAATATTGACGACTTGCTGTACTACTTGGACCCCGCTCGTGACGGCGCAATGAGCTGCGGCTGGATTTTTACTGAAAATAAGTGGTATTACGCGGGTCCGTCAGGCGCTCTGGCAAGTGGCTGGCAGTTTATTGGAGACCAATGGTACTGGTTTGACTCCCTTAACAGCTGTTCTATGGCTACTGGTCGACGTGTTATTGATGGGCACCCTTATCTTCTTGGAACCTATGGACTGATTAATGGATGGTACCTTGATAACGGTTTATGGTATTGGGGTAGCAATGGTGAAGTCTTAACCGGCTGGCTTCAAACTGGCAATAACTGGTATTGGCTTGATCCCGCCAATGATGGTGTTATGTCTAGAGGAATCGTTTCTGTCGGTTCGTCTCGTTACTATTTATCGGATTCCGGCGCAATGACTGTTGGTTGGGCGTTTGATGGGACGGACTGGTATTACGCTGACGGTTCCGGCGCACTTGCATCGGGCTGGCGTTTGGTGAATGGCGTTTGGTATTGGCTCGATGTCGCAAATGACAATAGAATGGCTACCGGCTTTTATGTCATCGGATCCAACCGGTATCATTTTTCTTCAACGGGAGCGTTGTCACTTGGCTGGTTTATGAGCGATGGAGACTGGTATTACGCTGAGCCTTCTCAAGCGTCGGGCATTATAAAGACTGAATGGCTGAAGGACGGTGGTCAATACTATTATCTCGATCCTGCCGCCGACGGTAAAATGCTTCTTGGTCATTTTTCTGTAAATGGGAAAAGCTATTATGCAAAAGCTTCAGGCGCTGTTGCTTGTCGTGAATGGGTAGATGTCCAGGACTCGGTTCAGGATGAGCCATCTAAGGCTTTTGCTGGTTCTGATTGCTCATTGTGTGGAGCATTGCGTAATGGAAAACTGTTTACATCAAACGGCGATGGCGAATTGGTCGAAGCTCACGGGTTTGTGATGCTTGGAGGCTGTAAGTTCTATGCTGATTCAACCGATGGCTCCCCCTGCGCTGGATGGAAGAACGTTAACGGAAAATGGTACTTTTTTGATGAGACCGCTGGCTATGCACGATCTGGCTGGCTGTACAAGGATGGCTCCTGGTTCTATTTAGATCCGTCCACTTATGCTATGAAAACCGGTTGGGTTGCCGTTAACGGATCTTGGTATTACTTGAATTCGTCTGGTTATATGCAGACAGGATGGCTCAATCTGGGCGCCACCTGGTATTGGCTTGATGCTAGTGGAGCTATGGCTACTGGCTGGCGCGTTGTGGACGGATCCTGGAATTTCTTTATGGCTAACGGCGCGTGGGTGTCAGACTATATGGATGCTAAGGCTCAAAGTTATTCAAGCAATACAAATTGGCTGATACTTGTCGATACGTCACGTTGCGTTACGAGTATTTACACTGGATCCTGGAATAACTGGTCCTTAAACCGTCGATATGTATGTTCGACGGGAAAAGCTAGCACGCCTACGGTGATAGGGGAGTATCAAGTCTACGGTAAGGGATACTCCTTTGGGCATGGATATACTTGCTATTACTACACGCAGTTCTATGGTGATTACTTATTCCATTCCTCACCCTACTACGTCAACAGCAACCGCGTGATGGATCCCACGATGGGCGTTCCATCCTCTGCTGGATGCGTACGCCTTGAGATTCAGAATGCAAAATGGATTTACGATAACATTCCTTATGGAACAAAGGTTGTTACTTATTGATATTAGGCACTCGTTTTAAGAGACAGGGATAAATACTCTATTTTTAAAAGAGTTTCTTTTAACTGAGGGTGCTTTGATAATCTTTAAGCAATGAATTTGGGAGGATTTTTGGAAATAGAAATGGGAAATGATATTGGCGTATGCGTACTTCTCTCAGCTTATAAACCCGATCTTAAGTTTTTCGCGGAACAACTTGATTCGATAGATAAACAAACGTTTCCGCTTACGCTTCTAGTTAGAAATGACTGCCCTGAATCGGATTCATTAGAGCGGTTTATCCAAGCGCATATAACGAAAAACGCCTATCGGTATTATCACGGTGATAATAATCTCGGTTATGTCAAATCGTTCGAGGCGCTGCTCTCCTTGGCGGAAGGGGATTACGTAGTACTTTGCGATCAGGATGATATTTGGGAGCCTAATAGAGTTGAAGTTTCGCTCAACCATATGCTAGAAGAAGGCTCAATTCTAGATGTTTGTGATAGATCGGTAATTGACGAAAACGGAAATATTCTGGTAAAGAGTTATAGGAAAGCTCATCCTAATTCGCCGGAAGTAAATTGGTGCTCTGGAGAGGATATTACTGTACAGGCCGCAAGCGTATGTTACGGCATTGGTATGGCTCTCATGTTAGATGCGAGTGCGGCGAAGTCGATGATTCCCTTTCCGGAATCGACTGCACATGACTTGTGGTTGACATTGGGTTGCAGTGAACTGGGGAAGTGCAGCTTTACTATGACTCCTTTGGTTAAGTATCGTCGACATGGTGGTAACGAAACTGGATTCCTTGCAGGTGTTTCTTCAAAAGATGATTGGTATTCGACAAGAGTTAAAAACAGGGTTGATACTGCTAGGCGATTTGCCGATAGATTTCCCGATTCATCGCATCTAAAGGAAATATTGGGGTTCGCTGAAGCAAGGGAGCGGCGCTCCATAATTGGTTTACTTAAATACCGACGAGCTTGCCCGTCTATCGCTAAAGCAGATATCATTATACGTCTTATGCCGAATTGGCTGTTTATTTTGATTTTAAAAGAACTTAAAGCTGCGAGATAGCTCCGTATCCTCATTTCGACAGGTTTAGAAGGGCGCTTATATTTGTGAAGGCCACAGAGAAGACTCTTTCGATTAAACATAATATGTTCTGGAATACCGTCGGTTCGTTGACTAATTTAGGCTGTCAGTGGCTTATCACCATTTTGGTCGTTCGGCTGTCTGATGGATATAGTGCTGCAGGCATTTATTCGCTGGCTATGTCTATTTTCAACATGTTTTCTCAATTAGCCCAATACAGGATGTACACGGTGCAAATTGCAGATGTTGAAAGGAAAAACTCTGCTGGTGAATACCTGACTTTTCGTTTCTTTACTACTTTTATAGCGTTTGCAATGTTAGCCGTCTATTCCATTGCAACGTGTCGTATTGGTACGGTGCCCGCTATTCTTCTGTATGCTCTCTATAAAACCGCTGGCTTAGTCATTGATGTCATGCATGCTAATGATCAGGTTGGTCATAGGATGGACTATATTGGGAAATCCCTCATAATGCAGGGCATCGGCTCTCTCCTTTCATTCATTCTTGTCTTTGGATTTTTTAATAGCCTCGAAGGTGCACTGTTGCTTATGACGGTAGTGACAATAGGCATCGGAGTTATTTACGATTATCCAAGATCAAATCGGATTTCTGCAATCAAGCTTGGAATTAGCCGAGCGAAGGTCAGAGCCTTCCTATGTAGCTGTTTGCCCATCGTTCTGGGCGGCATTGCTGCTTCTGCGGCGCCGAATATTCCCAGGCAGTATTTATCTTATTCATTCGGAGATTCTGCTCTGGGTATTTATGCATCAGTTGCTGCACCTGTGGCAATTATCCAAATGGGTGCGACCTATATTTATAATCCTTTATTAGGTTATCTAGTAGAGCGTTACCATTCTAGAGAAAAGTCCTTTTTTTCGCTCATAGGTAAAATACTTGCTGGCATCTTTTTTGTCGGTGTCATATCTTCAGTTGCCCTTTTCTTTTTCGGTAAATTATTGCTGTCACTGTTTTATGGCGCTGGAATAGCTAAACATACCGATCTCCTTCAGCCTATGTTGGCTTGTGCCTTTTTGACTGGCATCGCTTGGTTTGTCAACGATTTGTTGGTTTCTCTTGATAATTACCGAGGGGTATTTGTTGGCAGCATGCTGTCCTTAATTAGTGCTGTCGCTGTTATGGCTCCTGCGCAAATGCTGTTTGGCTTAAATGGCCCTACTGTATCGGCGCTTATATCCAATGCCATTTGCCTTATTTATCAGTCTTCTGTTTTGGGGAAACAGACGCAACAATGGTTCGGGGAAAAGAGATAGGCCGATGATGTCTAAAGCTCACGCGCTATTAAAGCTTCAAAACACTGAATTGGATATCCTTCAGGTTGTCGCCGCATTCTGCTCTAAGCACGGCATCAGGTGGTGGCTTGACGGTGGAACATGTTTAGGAGCAATGCGTCATAGGGGGTTTATCCCTTGGGATGATGATATAGATATCGGAATGATGCGTTCAGATTATGACCGCTTTTGCTCTTTAGCCGAGGGTGGGTTACCGGAAGGATATTCGCTCCATACATCGCGGAATACTACTGGCTATGCTGCGATGTTTGCTAAGGTGTATCGCGATGGAACTCGCTTCGAGAATCAAGAGGCTCGAGAGGCTTCCAGTTCGATGGGCATTTTTGTCGACATCTTTCCATATGACCAGCTCTATACAGATAAACGCCTTCGTGCAAAGCAAGTCCGAACTGCATCAATTGCACAGAAAAGAGCCTATTTATATCATTCTTCTTCCATTGTTGTCCCTCATAAAGGGTTCCTTGGTCAACTCGAGCAAATTGGTTGTTCTGCTATGCACGTGGTGGAACAACTGGTTTCTCGAGGCGCATGCTCTTACCAGGATTTGTTCGATTCCTGTATTGCCGACTCAAATACGGGTGAGGTCTCTGATTACTGTCTGACGTTAAGCTGGCCGAATATGGCGCCAGTGCCTATTTCAGAGATTTTCCCTCTGAGCAGTGCGGTTTTCGAAGGCAGTGAATTCCCTGTTCCTCGTATGACGGATACATATCTTACAACGATGTATGGCGATTGGAAAAAAATACCGTCACCGGATAATCGACATACCCATCTTCCGCTCTTGCTCGACTTTGGAGATGGGGAAGTCTGGACGGCACAGAATTAAGGATATGACATCTATATCAGATGAGGTTATGTGATGAGCTCCTCTATTTGTATTTTCACTCACCATTATCACCCGCAACTTAGTGGAATTGGTAATTTTGTCGATGGTCTCGCTCACGCCTTGACTGCACGCGGCGATAGGGTGGTTATCGTTACTAATGATTCGATGCGCGTGGGAGTCGGTCATTCAGTCGAAAACGGCCTGGAGGTAATTCGTCTTCCTTGCATTCCGTTACTTGATGGAAGACTTCCTCTTCCCAAAAAAACCAGTGATTATTACCGACTCCTGCAAACCCTTGATGATTATGAGTGGAATGGTGTTCTGATAAACACGAGACTTTTCCCTCTCTCGCTCGAAGGGCTGAAGTTTGCTGCGGATCATAGTGCTAAGGCTGTTGTTCTCGACCACGGCTCAGCGTATCTCTCTTTCAATCAGCCATTTCTTGATTATTTTGTTCGCCGATATGAAGATTGGATTACTGATCGCGTAAAGTCGTTTGAACCTGATTTCTATGGGATTTCTTCTAAAAGTGTTGAATGGCTTCAGCACTTTAATATCACTGCAAAAGGCGTAATTTCAAACTCAATCAATGCCTCATTCTATAGGAGTATTTCTTCGGGGAGAGATTTCCGATCTGAATTAGGTATCCCTCAGTCATCTTTGGTTGTAGCTTTTGTCGGGCGGCTTATTCCTGAAAAGGGAATTTATTCAATTATTGAGGCGGCTCGCACAAAAGATATTACCAAGCGTGATATTTGTTTTGTTCTTGCAGGGGATGGTCCGCTGGCTAATGAGGTCAAGGAAGCTTGTTCGTCTAACTTGTTTTGGCTTGGGAGATGTAACACAGAGGATATTTCCTCCTTACTTCAGCAAGCAGATGTGCTTTGTCTTCCAACTCGTTCCGAAGGCTTTTCAACGGTACTTCTTGAAGCTTCAGCCTGCGGAACGCCTGCAGTGGTAACAGACGTGGGCGGGGCACGCGAGCTTATCTTAGATGATAGCTACGGCACAATAATTCGGTCCATGGCATCTGATGAGGTGGTTTCGGCATTATGCAGGCTTTTTGATGATCGAAAGCTGCTTTCTCTTCAGTCTCGAAACTCTAGGGCGCTTGTTGAAAATCGATATAACTGGGATGCCACTGCTATGGATGTCGAGAAGGCGTTTTGTATTTGCTAAGTGATACTTGGCTGGCTTTTGTTCGGATGAAGTTGATAATCAAGGGCTTTTGTTCGGCTTTTGCGTGAAGTTGGATATAAGTGCCGATTTTGGTATTGTCGATTCCTCCTATTTCATGAATATTTGCTCGCTTGAGCACCGCTGAATATCAAGAAGCACGCCGCTGTTATTGCGCCTGGCTTTGGGGCCGACATGGGTCTCGGCGCCTATTTATTGCTAGCGTCCGGCGTCGCGTCGCTGCTGCATGTTGGCCTCGCCTGTATCAACCCAGACCGCGTTTCCTTAAGCTAGTGCCAAAGATTAAGGCTATCGTTGGGATGGGGGGGATAGTTGGAGCAGTTTTGTCCGATTAGAATGGCGTCGAAGTCTTATGCACCGCGCAATTGGGCGAGAGCCGCAGCGGATTTGTATCTCGCGATGGCAGATGGGGGCTCCAGGTGAACGTCAGCTGTATGCCAGCCGTGCAAACTAAATATCCAAGCTTGAGATGTAACTTCGCGATGGTTAGTCCGGATGCTGTAAACTTTATTCATTACTAGACAGTGCGTTGGACTGTAAGGGCCGCATTTTCTTCGAGCGTCGCTAAGGGCCAACTATTATTTGGAATGGATGAAACTCGATTGTCATTTGCTTTAACAAAAGATTCAAAAGGATATCCGCGTGTTCTGGTAATTATTCCCGCTTATAACGAGCAGGAATGCATTCTCAATACCGTTGCTTCTATTAAGGCTGCTGGATATGACTATGTCGTAATTAACGACGGCTCACAGGATGGGACACTTAGGCTTTGTCGAGAGCATGATGTCAACATATTGGATCTCCCACAGAACCTTGGTATCGGTGGGGCGGTCCAGGCGGGGCATAAGTATGCTCAGAGATTTGGTTATGATATTGACATTCAGGTTGACGGCGATGGCCAACATGATCCTTCTTATATACCTGAGCTTGTTAAGCTGATTGAGGGTGGGGCGAGTCTGGCGATAGGCTCTCGATTCTTGGTCGAGACCGACGGTTTCCAATCAACCTTTATGCGTCGTGTTGGAATCAGGTGGCTCTCTTTTTTGCTTAAGTTGCTTACAGGTAAGGCGGTCACCGATCCCACTTCTGGCTTTAGAGCCTGCAATAAAGACGCCATCGACTTATTCTGCAAGAGCTATCCTGATGATTATCCGGAGCCGGAATCGATAGCTTTGGCTATGAAGCTTGGTCTCCCCGTTATGGAGGCACCTGTAAAGATGAATGAGCGCCAGGGCGGGCGTTCATCCATTGGGGTTCTCTCTTCCGTCTACTACATGATTAAAGTTACGCTTGCTATTGTCCTTGTGTGTTGGATCCATAGGGGAGACCAATAATGAATTTTTTTCTAAGGATTGGGGCAGCCATCTTTTTTGGTGGGTTCCTCGTTTATGTTCTTCGACTCGTATCCAAAGGAAAGATGCTTCTTAAGTATTCTTTGCTTTGGATTTTAATGTGCATGGCGGCCTTGCTTTGTGATTTATTCCCTCAGCTTATTTTTTATTGCTCCACGGCTATTGGGTTTGTTAACCCGGCCAATTTCCTCTTCCTGGGTGCAATTGTGCTGTTGCTTGCAATCTCTCTATCCCTTAGCGTTGCGGTGAGCCGTCATGTTTTGGCAATCAAAAGCCTTACACAAAGGATTGCCTTGCTCGAAAAAGAGCTTGAGAATCGGTTGGATTATTATGACTGAGCTTGATACAATTATTTGATTCAGTTTACTTTTAGTTCTTCAATGCTGCTAGTTGAGGAAAGTGGAAATCTGCCTTATACAAACGTTGCTTATACCCTTTGCTGAGGTCTGGATCGGTACCAAATCCGATGATTCTCATCGCGGGTTGCCATTTGCTTGTCAATGGAGGCGATATCCCTGCTCCGGCTGCAATGTTGTTTCAGCTGTTATGTCGTGGTCGAATAGTTTTGTATTAATAATGTAGAACAGATAATAGAATCAGCCGGAGGACTCCATTACAAAAGAGCGTAATTCCATTATCGAGCCATTTGGGTTAATTTCGATGTGGTGTGTAGTTACGCATCATTTTGTAATGCATAATGCAGATGATGTATCGGTTTTTGCTAGCCCTTTAACCCGTTAAATTTATTAGGACGATATCACTGGCCTGATGGCTGAACTACTACCACACTACCGCTACGCCCCAGTGGGGCTGGGTTTTAAATACGCCTTTGGAATGATATTGCTTTGGCTATCTTGCGGAAAACAATCTCGAAGAAGAGTGGGCTCCTTGACGTAGGTCGCGTCGAGCCAGACGTAGGGCACTGGCGAGCCCTCGAGCGGCCTTCCGTACAGATCCTCGATGCCTGGTCCAGGCTCGAGGCGATGGCGCTCACCTGGTCCTTCGAGAGCCTGGAGACGCCTATCTTCTCGGCTACCCTCTGCACCTTGCGGGTGCTCGTGCCGGTGGCGTACATCTCGGCGACGGCGGCAACGAGGGCGCGGTCCACGCGCCGGTGGCGCTCGATCACGTCGTCCGGGAAGAAGCTGCCGGAGCGGAGCTTCGGGATGCTGTTAGCGCCGGAATAATTTAGCCAAATATAGTCGGCCGAGATTGACCAATCCCGGCCGACCCATTTTAGCCAACACGCCCGCATC
>NZ_JADMWW010000017.1 GCF_015548375.1 Collinsella aerofaciens | reverse complement strand
CGGCATTCAGCATCAGGGTAGCGCTGCGACGCGGAAATCGCGCGCCGTTGCCGCGCCCCGCAGTGCCCGCTTCCCCCGAGAACAATTATCAGTGCAGGTAGGCGGGTTGCGTATTTTCGGAAAACCGAGGGATGGTCGACCCATATGGTTCAAACGTAGTAGATAGGTCGTTTTCGTGGCGCGGCCCCAAAACAGTCTTTTGGGACGGGTGGTATCCTTGGTAGCCCTGTGCTGCAAACGCACCTTAAACGCAAGGAGTCCCATGGATCTTATCGCCCAGCTCGCCCGCGAGCTCAACCTTAAGGCCGCCAACGTCGAGGCAGCCGTCAAGCTCATCGACGAGGGCAACACCATCCCCTTTATCTCGCGCTACCGCAAGGAGGCCACAGGCGGAATGGACGACGTCGCCCTGCGCGCACTCGACGAGCGCCTGTCCTACCTGCGCAATCTTGAACAGCGCAAAGAGGACGTCATTCTGCTCATCGACGCCCAGGGCAAACTTACGCCCGAGCTCGAACAGCAAATTCGCGAGGCCGCGCAGCTCCAGCGTGTCGAGGACCTCTACAAGCCCTACCGCAAAAAGCGCATGACCCGCGCACAGAAGGCCCGCGAGGCAGGCCTGGAGCCGCTTGCCAACATGATCATCATGCAGGCCTCGGCCAAGGGCAGCGCGCTCGACACCGCCGCGGCCTACGTCAACGAGGAAGCCGGCTTCGACACGCCCGAGAAGGCGCTCGCCGGCGCGGCGGACATCGTGGCCGAGACGGTGGCCGAAGACCCCGAGAACGTCGCCGACCTGCGCGCCTTTACGCAAAACACCGCCGACATCATCGTCGAGGCCACCGACCCCGCCGAGAAGACCCCCTACGAGCCGTACTACAGCTATGATGAGCCGCTGCGCCGTATTCCCAACCACCGCGTGCTGGCTATCGACCGCGGTGAGCGCGAGGGCAAACTCCGCGTGCGCGTGAACGTCGACGGCGCTGCCGCCACGGCGCGCCTCGGCAGCCGTTGGCCCCGACGCCAGGGCGTCTTCGCGCCCGTCTTTGACGCCGCCATCGCTGACGGCTACAAGCGCCTCATGGCCCCCTCGCTGGAGCGCGAGGCCCGCGCCAAGCTCACCGTTCGCGCCCAGACCGAGGCCATTAATGTCTTTGCCAAGAATCTCGAGGGCCTGCTCTCGGCACGCCCCGTGCGCGGCGCCCGCGTGCTCGCGCTCGACCCGGGCTACCGTACCGGCTGCAAGGTCGCCGTCATGGACGAGACCGGCAAGCTGCTCGACCACGGCGTGGTCTATCCCACCAAGCCGCGCCACGACGTCGCCGGCACCAAGCGCGAACTCGCCCGCCTCGTCAAGAAGGATGGCGTCAACACCATCGTCATCGGCAACGGCACCGCCAGCCGCGAGACCGAGGAAGTCGTCTCGGAGTTCATCGCCGAGCAGGCGCCCGGGCTGCGATACACCATCGTCAACGAGGCCGGCGCGTCGGTGTACTCCGCTTCCGAGCTCGCCAGCCAGGAATATCCCGATTTGGACGTCACCGTGCGTGGCGCCATGAGCCTGGGCCGCCGCCTGCAAGACCCGCTGGCAGAGCTCGTCAAGATTCCGCCCCAGTCCATCGGCGTGGGCCAGTACCAGCACGACCTTGACCAGGCCGAGCTCTCGCGCACCCTGGGCCACGTGGTGGAGGATGTCGTCAACCGCGTGGGCGTCGACGTGAACACCGCGAGTGCGAGCCTGCTGGGATACGTATCGGGCATCACGCCGAACGTGGCCAAGAACATCGTGGCGTACCGCGAGGAAAACGGCGCCTTTACCGATCGCCGCCAGCTCAAGAAGGTCCCCAAGCTGGGACCCAAGGCATATCTCAACGCCGCGGGCTTTCTGCGCATCAGCTGCGGCAAAAACCCGCTCGACGCGACAAGCGTCCACCCCGAGAGCTACGAGGTGGCCACATCCGTCTTGGAACGCGCCGGCGTGGCGGCCAATGAACTCAGCCGTGGCGGCGTGCCCGATATCGAGCGCCGCCTGGGAAGCATATCGACGCTGGCAAGCGACCTGGACTGCGGCACCCTCACGCTCATCGACATTGTCAACGAGCTCAAGAAGCCCGGCCGCGACCCGCGCGACGACGCGCCCGAGGTGGTCTTTAGCCGCTCGGCGCTTTCCATCGACGATCTGGAGCCCGGCATGGAGCTCAAGGGCACGGTGCGCAACGTCGTCGACTTTGGCGCCTTCGTCGACGTGGGCGTGCACCAGGACGGCCTCGTGCATATCTCCAAGCTGGCCAACCGCTTCGTCAAGCACCCGAGCGACGTGGTGCGCGTCGGCGACACGGTCAAGGTGTGGGTCGAGAAGGTCGATCGCGACCGCAAGAAGATCTCCCTCACCATGGTGCAAGGAAAGTAAACCTCCAAAGCGGATATCCCCTCTTCGCGGCAAGTGTCGCAAAGAGCGCGGGCGTTCCCCGCGCTCTTTGCCCCTTTGGCAAAGTGGGGTATACTGTCCGCAGTGTGAAAAGCCTTCGGGCTTTTAGCGGCTGCGGGTACCTGTACCTACAGCCGCATTTTTCGTTTTGGAGGAACGATCATGAAGGAGCGCCCGCTCATCCCGGCAGAACAACAGGTCGCCCACCTCGCAGAGCGGGGCGTCCGCTTCGACATAATGAGCCCCAAGGATGCAGTCGCGTTCCTCCGCGACAAGAACTTCTTCTTCAAGGTCAAGGCGTTTGCGAAGTGCTTCCCCGTCATCCACGACTTCACTGCGCTCGTGCTCTGCTTCGATAGAATTGTCAGCGATGCGGACGCGAGGTCGGAAAAGGCGGCAGGCCTGCGCACCCTGCGCGAGCGCTTCCTTGAGCACGCCGACTACTTCGAAAAGCAGATCGAGCTTGACCGAGGAATCAGGATGCTGGGGGAAGTCATGTGCTCGGGAGCCGATGTCATCTCTTCGAGCTCCCTATAGCTCTTCAGCCCCCTAATAGCCCCTTACCATTTGGGCCCCGCTCGGACAGAGTAGGTTCGAGTAAGTCCGAGTGGTCAGAGTAGGGCCCGACTTCGCCCTCTCGGCCGGGCGCAGAGCCGATAGAGCGAACCCCAGAGACAACCTAATATCGATGAGCCGAGGCCGGCGGATGCCGGTTATTCCTCGTGCGCACAGCCTGTCACGGGACCCGCTTTTCCCGTAAGGGCCGCGATGCTTTTCCGGCTTCTTTCGGGATCGGCCGCCCCCGCTCAGAGCGACGCCGGCGAAGCTCCCCCGAAACATCCGGTCGGCTGAGCCTTCGCCCCCTTCGCGGAGCGCGGGATCCCGCGCGCCCTCCGCTCCCGCTTCGGGCGGTCGGCAGCTAACGAGGTATAGCCGGACAGGGAGAGGAGTGTAAGGTCGATGCGAAAGAGCCGAGAAGTGGCCACGCCTACGAGGCGATTTCCCTCGGGATGAACCGCGACACGGCCAGGCCGGCGACAGCCGCCACGCACACCGCGCCGAACACCGCCGCCGTGCCCGCGGCGGTCGCGGCGGGGGCAAGTATGCCGCACGCCGCAACCGAGACGGTGCCGCCGAAGCCTCTGAAGAACATAGCCATGGAGGTGGCGCGCCCGGCGTCCGCCGGATCGGCGCCCGTCTGGGCGGCAAGATTGGACACAGGCATGCCGATGCCGACGCCGAGACCCAGCGCCGCCGCGACGACGGTGCTGGAGGCGACCGCTAGCATCGGGGACATCGCAGAGAACGCCGCCGACGCGGCAAGGACGACGACGGATGACGCCGTCGCGATGGCGCGGAGCCGCCCGGTCGCGCGAAACGCCGCGCCGGATGCATTGCTGCCGGCCATGAGGGCAAGCGTCATGGGGATGAGCGCCGCACCAGACGAGGCGGCGGCCATGCCTAGCCCCTCCTGGAGGAGCCTGGGCAGGTAGGAAACGCCCGCCATGAGAGCGAACTGAACGCAGAAGCCGGAGGCGAACCCCGCCACGACCTGCCCGCGTCGGAACAGGCCCGTGGGCACGGTCGGAGCGGCCTTGCCCCTCTCCACGCGGGCGAGCGCGACCGCGAAGACGAGGAACAGCACGACGAGAGCCGCGAACTGCGGCGAGACCATGGGGAAGACGCTGCCCGCCAGGCTGAAGGCGAGGACGACGCTCAGGACGCAAAGCGAGGCGACGACGCTCCCCGAAATGTCGAAGCCAGTCGCCGGGGCCCCAGGAGCCCTGTCGGGCAGGCAGCGCCCCGACAGGAACAGGGAGACGATCGAGATGGGGAGGTTGACGACGAAGATGACGTGCCAGGATAGCCCCTGGGCGACGGCCCCGCCGATGACGGGCCCCACGACGCTCGCGATCCCGTACATGGCCGAAGCCGCCCCGAGGTACGGCCCCCTGTCCCTCGGCTCGAGCATCATCGCCGCAGCGATGAACACGCCCGCCTCGAGGACGCCGCCGCCGATGCCCTGGAGCAGGCGAAACGCCGCCAGCGCCTCTATCGTCGGCGCGAGGGCGCACAGGACGG
The DNA here is from genome assembly GCF_015548375.1 of Collinsella aerofaciens. Lineage (GTDB taxonomy): Bacteria > Actinomycetota > Coriobacteriia > Coriobacteriales > Coriobacteriaceae > Collinsella > Collinsella aerofaciens_AB. The sequence continues at coordinate 55,912 of NZ_JADMWW010000017.1, read as the reverse complement.
ACGATGCGGCGAAGAGCGCGAGCCCCGCCACGTACACCCTCCTGAGACCGAACGAGAACGCCAGCCCTCCGCACAGGAGGGTGGACACGGTACTCGCCACGAGGTAGGCGGTCATCGGCCAGGCATAGTGGGCCTCCCCTCCGAGCGCCGCGGCGACCGTCGGCATGGCAGTGGCCACCACGGTCGAGTCGAGCGCTGCGACGAACAAGGCGAGCATAAGGCCCACCACGGTCGACTTACCGGCCGCCCCCAGCACGGAGGCGGCCATCGGTCTTTCCTGCATATTTCTTCCTCTCTACTCAGTGCCCGCCCGCGCGGGCACCGCGGGGCATCCCCCGCGTCAAACAAAAGGAAGGACGGGTCACCCCCTGGGCCTCCTCGCCACGGGCATCCAGATCTCGCTGCGATACCCTCTCGACGAGAAGTCGCCGCGCGGGTACACTTCGAGGCTGACGTCCCCGGCGAGCTCGTAGCCCGAGGACGGGAGCCACTCGGAGAAGATTCTGCGGTAGTGCTCAGCGGTCGCGACATCGCATGGCCCGGTACAGTCGAACACGGCCCACGTGCCGGCGGGGACGTGAATCTCGTCCGCCCAGCCGGGGGCCTCCCCCGAGGACGCCACCGCTATCCGATAGCTCAACTCCCCGCCCTCGGACACGTTGACCCCGAGAACCCCTGCGGGTCCCGAGCCGTCGGCGAGGGCGAGCAAGGCATCGATGCTCCCGGAGCGCGAGGCGCCTCCCCAGAACCTCTCGAGCTCCTCCCTCCCCTCCTCCACCATCTGGGCGAGGAGGCCCGCCTCGGACGGCCCGCATGGAAGCGACACCCCGACGAGGCGCATGCCGTCCCATGGGACGATCCTCCACGGCAGGGGCTCGGTGCCCGTGACGGTGAGGGAGAACGAGAGCCTCGGGAAGACCGAGAGCGGGGCGCCCGGGCGCTTCGCCTCGCTGGGCGAAATCCCGAGGGCGTCCCTGAACGCTCGGTTAAATGCGGTCGGGGAGCCATAGCCGTACCGGACCGCGACATCGACGACCCGCTCGCCGCGGGACAGGTCGAGCGCAGCACGGGAGATGCGCCGCCGGCGCACGTACTCCCCGAGACCGATGTCGGCGATATAGGAGAACATCCTCCGGAACTGTCCCTCGGTGCAGGCGGCGAGCCTCGCCGCGTGGGCGAGGTCGAGTTCGCCCTCGAGGTTCGCCTCTATGTAGTCCATCGCGTCGTTGAGGCCCTCTATCCAGCCCATCGGGTCACCGTCCTTCCGAAAAGAAAGCATGGGGCAACAAGGTAGCGCAGTCCTCGCGTCCAAGGGACAAATAATGAGAGTTTTTGATGACCGGCTCGTCGCCGGCGACCCGTCCCATCCTGCTCGACACTGGATGCACCCTGCGCATGGCCAAGGAGATGAGGGGTGTCCACTACAACCAGGGCATCCACGCGCTCAACACCGTCGCGCTCCGAATCCGCCACGGGGACCGCGACTTCACGGACATGCTGGAGACGGTCGAGCGGGCGGCCGCGCTCCTCGAGGAGACCGAGGCCGCCGCCCGGGGCATGCGATCCGACATGGCGACGCTCACCGGTCGCCCCGCCCTCTTCCTATAGGGGGGCGACAGATAGGAATCGTCAAAGCGATAAGCGGGCACACCGGAGCCCGCGGGGTCATGCGCTACCTCGAGAGGGACGGCAGGTCGCTCGCCCGCGACTTCCTGAACATCGGCGCACCCATAGAGGGCTGGGAGGGCGACCTCCCGCGCTACGGCGCCTGCGACTGGGCCGCGGAGATGGACTCGGTGAGGGAGGCCGCCGGAAACGGGAGGGCGTGGCGCGGGCGGGCCGCGAGGACGTGGAAGCACTACGTCCTCTCCCCCGACCCCGGCTCCCGCGTCGACCTCTCCACCCTGAGGGAGCTCGCCGTCGAGTGGGCGTCGGAGCACTTCCCCGACCACCAGGTCGCCATCGTCTACCACGACGACAACGAGGGGCGCATCCCCCACGCGCACGTCGTGGTCAACAACACCTCACTCGAGACGGGGAGGCGGCTCCAGGTCCCCGACCCCCTCGAGCTCAACCGCTCCTTCCAGCGGCTCGAGGCGGAGCGCGGCCTCCCCCACCTCTCGAACGAGCCTCTCACCCGGCCCACGGCGCGGGGCCAGACGGAGCCGCGGCGAGCGCGCGGCGGAGGCGCGGGGAGAGAGGTCGTGGGTCGCCGACATCCGGACGAGGGCCGACGCGGCGAGGGCCCTCGCCGCGTCCCCCGCGGAGTACCGCTCGCTCCTCGCGGCCATGGGGGTCGAGCTCGCCGACGCCGCAAGGAGGGGGCCCAGGAAGGACTGGGTGTACTCCCTCGCCGACAGCCCCTCGCGGCGCATCCGCGGGGAGCGCCTCGGCCTCGACTACGGAAGGGCGTCCGTCTGCGCCGCCGTCATCGGCGGAGCCCCTCCCATCGACCGCGGCGCGGCGATTCGCGCGGCGAGGGAGGCGGTCGCCGTGGGCGGTTGCGCGGAGCTCGACCGGCTCGCCGACGCCGCCTCCACCATATGGAGGCGCAGGGCGCGCAGCCTGGCGGCGCTCGACGGCATGGCCGCCGCCGCGGAGAGGGCGGGACGCTACGGAGAGGCGGAGGCGCTCAGGCGCGCCCGCGAGTTCGCCGCCGAGAAGGGCCTCCTCCCCCAGAGGTCAGAGCGGCCGCGGAGGAGCCCCGCCCGCGGCGGGAGCGAGGCGGGCGCCCCGCGCCGGCAGACGACACGGAGCAGGGACCCCGAGCGGAATCGAGACGAAGGGAGGAGGCAGCGTTGATCGTCGAGATCGTCTACCGCGACAGGCCCCACAGCGTGTTCGAGGTGCAGCCACCGGGACATGCGGATGCGTGCATCGCAACCGAGACCAGGCTGTCGCTCGAGCCCGATGGGCTGTGGATCGAGGCGGACCGCTACGAGATGGGCGCCGCGGGGGACGGGACCGCGCCAGTGGCGGTAAGACGGCGCTGGTGGCGCCTCCTCGCCGCGAGCGCCGAGGAGCTCTCCTCCGCGGAGGCGGTGATCCGCGACGGGAGGACGGCATGGTGGAGGCTCGGCAACGGCTTCGTCGACGACAGGCTCCTCGAGGCGGCGGACCGCAAGTGGCTCGAGCGCGGGGGCGGGAGCGCCATCGGCAGGATCCTCAAGGTCGACGCGCTCCTCGAGCGGGCGAACCCGTCCGCGCCCCTGGAGGAGCGGTGCGCCGCCATGGGGGTGACGCCCGAAATGAGGGACGCCGCGGCGCTCGCCGCCGAGGCACTCGGAGAGGAAGACTATGAGGATCTTGCTTAAGGCGGCGCGCTGGCTGTTCCGCGCCGTGTTTCGCTGGATGTAGTGGACACGCCGCCGCGGTATGATTGGCTGGCGGGAGGGGCCGTCCGTGGGGATTGATCGGTTGGGCGGCCCCTCCCGCATTGAGCGCGAGCGTCCCGGCCCATGCCGCAATCGAGGGCGCTTCGCTATCTGCCAGCCCTCGGCCCGCTCCTGCTCCTCCCACAGGCGCCGGTAGAGGTCGCAGCGGCCCATGAGCTCGCCGTGGGTCCCCTGGTCGACGACCCGCCCCGTCTATGACGAAGATGCGGTCGGCATCCCGGATGGAGCGGAGCCGGTGCGCGATGACCGCCACGGTGCGCCCCCGGACGAGCTCGGTGATGGCGGACTGCACCGTCACCTCGTTGAGGGCGTCGAGCAGGACCACGGGTGCGTCCTTGAGCAGCGCTCGCGCGATGGAGACGCGCTGCCGCTCGCCGCCGGAGAGGGTCGACCCGCCCTCCCCACGGGGGGTGTCGAAGCCCCAGGGCAGCGCCTCGATGAAGTCGAGCGCCGCCGCGCGCCGGGCGGCCTCGCGCACCTCCTCGTCGGTGGCGTCGGCCCGGACCATGCGGATGTTGTCCGCGACGGTGCCCTGGAAGAGGGACACGTCCTGGAACACGATCGCCATGCGGGCGAGCACCTCGTCCGGGTCGAGCCCCCGCTCGTCGGCGCCGCCGAGCAGCACGCGCCCCGAGCCCGGGTCCCAGAAGCACGCCGCGAGCCGGCAGACGGTGGACTTGCCCGATCCGGAGGGCCCCACGAGCGCCGTAGCCTCCCCTCCTCGAGGGGGAGCGTCGCCCCGCGGGCGGTAGGCGATCTTATTGATGGCATGGGCGCTCAGCCCGTGCCGGTCCGTCCAGCCCCGTTCGAATACTCCGCATGTGCGGCGGCTCTCTCGGTGGGTAAACTTATGTTTATCGCCTTTTTTAAGAGGCTCTGTCAAAACATGGAGTTGGTTCTCTAGCACTTCTGCCAACGACTGGATAAGGCCGACTTCCTGGTAAAGCGAAATAACAGCTGCATGTTGCGACATAGCCATTAAAAAGTCGTTTGACCTTCGTTGGCGTAAGCGATATGCCGGACGTCTCGAAGAGCAGGAAGGGGAACCAGAAATGGACAGGATTTTGCTATTGGAGGATGACGCAAGCCTCATAGACGGCCTAGCGTACTCCTTGAAAAAGAACGGATTCGATGTCGATGTTTCCCGCACGGTGCGCGAAGCAAAGCAGCGCCTTTCTGATCTCGGAAACTACGTTCTGCTGATTCTCGACGTCAGCCTGCCGGATGGGACGGGATTCGAGGTGTGCGAGAGGGTGAGGAAGGAGAACCAGCGAATCCCAATCATTTTCCTGACCGCATCGGATGAGGAGGTCAATGTAATCCGCGGGCTGGACAGCGGAGGGGACGACTACATCACCAAGCCCTTCAAGCTCGGAGAGCTGTGCTCCCGCATCCGCGCTCTGCTGCGTCGCGCGGGAATCTCGAAGAGCGAGAGAAGTTCCTATCTCGAATGCGGCGACGTCGAAATCGACCTGATCGAAAGTCGGGCAACTCTCCGAGGCAAGACCCTTGACCTCACCAGCGCTGAGTACAGACTGCTCTGCCTGCTGGTGAGAGGCGCCAACCACGTGGTGACAAGGGATGTCATCATAAACGAGCTGTGGAACGGCACGGGAAACTACGTGGATCCCAACACCCTATCCGTCTACGTGCGGAGGCTCCGAGAGAAGGTGGAGGCAGACCCCTCACGCCCCGAGCACCTCGTAACCGTTCGCGGGTTCGGCTACCGGTGGAACGAGGTGAGCGCATGAGCATGCTCCTTGACAGGCAGGTGAAAGGACTCGCCATGTTCCTGTGCCTGTCTTTCCTTGCGTTTGTGCTCGCACAAGTCATGTTAGCGGGACGTCAAGTGAGCGCTGCAGAGGAACTGTGGGTCGAGCACGATGCGGCCGTCGCATCCTCCCTCCTAGACCAAGGTGTCCCGAAGGATGTGATAGCGGTGTCGCTAGCGAACGCGGAGCCCAGCGAGGAAGGTTGGTCCCTGCTGGCCGCCGTCGGCTTGGGAAAGCAGGCGGAAACGCACCTCCGACCCACCTTCAGCCAGCTCCAGCAATCCGCCTACGCCGGCGCGCTGTCCGTTGCGCTTCTCCTGCTCCTCCTGCTCTCTTCGGGGCTCCTCATTTTCAGCCGGAAGCGGATGAGGCTGCATCAGCAGGTGGACGAGATACTGGCGGACTACATCAACGGAAACTACTCTCGCCACCTACCCCAGGGCGGTGAGGGAAGCTTCTTCCAGATGCTGTCGTCGGTGGAGCAGCTCGCGACTATGCTCCGATCTAAGAACGAGGCAGAATGCACGGCGAAGGAGTTCCTGAGAGACACCATATCGAATATCTCCCATCAGCTGAAGACGCCCTTAGCAGCCCTCGCCATGTACCAAGAGATAATTGAAGACGAACCTGATAACACTGAAACGGTAAGGCAGTTCTCCAAGAAAATTGGAGTCTCTGTGAGGCGTATGGAGCAGCTCATCTCATCCATGCTGAAGATCACCCGTCTGGACTCTGGGAGCATCCAATTCGAGAAAACCCCCTGTCGCGTCTCCGACCTAGTCTTCCGCTCAATCGGCGAGCTTACGACAAGGGCCCAGGACGAGAACAAAGAAATCCGGATAGAGGGCAATGGCGAGCAGCAGCTCCTCTGCGATCCGGGTTGGACGGGAGAGGCAATCGAAAACATCGTGAAGAATGCCCTCGACCACACGCGCGCTGGAGGAATCATCCTAATCGCGTGGGAGAGCACTCCCGTGATGCTCCGCATCTCCATCTCCGATAACGGCGACGGCATAGCCCCGGAAGACATCCACCACATCTTCAAGCGCTTCTATCGCAGCAAGCATTCCCTCGACACGCAGGGAGTCGGTCTGGGGCTCCCCCTCGCCAAGTCAATCGTCGAGGGCCAGGGCGGGACGATCTCCGTCCGCAGCGAGGTTGGGAGCGGGACAACGTTCACGTGCTGCTTCCCTACAGATTCGTAAGGTCAAATTAATCCGAATGTAAGCGCCCTTTGCTTTCCTCTATGGAAAGGAGGTTGAATCACTATGGAAATCTTGAAAGTGCAAGACGTGTCGAAGTCCTACGGAGAAGGCGAGGCGAGGGTGAACGCCCTGAAGCACGTCTCCTTCTCGCTGGGCAAAGGCGAGTTCGCCGCAGTCGTAGGAGAGTCGGGCTCCGGGAAAAGCACCTTGCTGAACTGCATCGGTGCGCTCGACTCCCCAACTTCCGGCAGCATATTGGTGGACGGCCAGGACCTGTTCTCGATGGGGGAGGAGGAGCGCACGATTTTCCGCCGGCGCAACATCGGCTTCATCTTCCAGTCCTTCCAGCTCGTCTCGGAGCTGGATGTGGAGCAGAACATCATCTTCCCCCTGCTGCTGGACTACCGTCAGCCTGACCCGGCAGCGGTGGAAGAGATGCTGGACCTGCTGGGCCTCTCGGAGCGGCGCCACCATCTGCCAAGCCAACTATCCGGCGGCCAGCAGCAGCGCGTCGCCATCGGGCGGGCACTGATCACGAAGCCGAAGCTGATCCTGGCGGATGAGCCGACGGGCAATCTGGACAGCCGGAACAGCCAGGACGTCATCGCCCTGCTCACGCAGGCGTCTCGCCGTTTCCAGCAGGCGATCCTGATGATCACGCACAACAAGAGCCTAACCTCATCTGTCGACCGGGTGCTCCAGGTGTCCGACGGCGTCCTCACGGACTTGGGAGGGATGCCGGATGAAACGCTATCTTGATCTCGTCCCCATCTCCGCGAAGGTTCACCGGAAGCAAAGCAGGATGTCCATTTTTTGCATCGTGCTGTCGGTGTTCCTGGTCACGGCAATCTTCGGCATGGCAGACATGTTCGTCCGCAGCCAGATCGCGAAGACCCAAGCGGAAGCGGGAAACTGGCACGTGGGAATTCAGGGCATCTCCGGTGAGGACGCATCCGTCATCGCCACACGACCCGACGTCAACGCGCTCGCGCCCTATGACGTCCTGAACTACGACGGTGAGCAGGAATACACACTGGGAGGAACCGAAACGCTGATCTGCGGAACCGATGAGGCCCTGTTCACGGATATTTTCTCAGGCATGGTCGCGGAAGGAGGCTTCCCGCGGAGCGATAGCGAAGCCATGCTAACGGAGAATGCAAGGGACATGCTCGACCTGTCAATTGGTGACGAGGTCGCCATAGAGACTCCTGACGGGACCGAACACCGCTTCACCGTGTCCGGATTCGCAAAGAACTCATCCAACCTTATGAGCGACGACTCCTACGGAGTGTTTGTCACGGCCGGGGGCTTCCGCTCCCTCTCACCGAGCACCGGAGAAGGCACCGACCCCTTAAACGGCACCACGGTATACTACGTCCAATTCTCCGACACGGGAGAAATCCAGAGCAAAATCGCGGACATGAAGCGGCAGCTCGGCCTGAGCGACGAGCAGGTCTTCGAGAACACGAAGCTGCTAGGCCTTCTCGGGCAGAGCGCCAACTCCTTCATGACCCAGGTCTACACCGGTGCGGGCGTCCTATTCGTCCTAGTCCTTTTCTCGGGCATCATGATGATTGCGAGCAGCCTCAACAGCAACGTTTCCCAGCGGACGGAGTTCTTTGGCCTAATGCGCTGCATCGGCGCGACCCCCAAACAGGTGATGCGTCTGGTGAGGAAAGAAGCCCTCGGATGGTGTCGATTTGCGATCCCTGCGGGAGTCGCAGCCGGTGTTGCCCTGACGTGGGCTTTATGCCTCGTCCTACGGGCTCTCAGCCCGAAGCACTTCGGCTCCATGCCAACGCTCGCCATCAGCGTCCCGAGCATCTTAGCGGGAACAGTCGTCGGACTGCTGACGGTCCTACTGGCGGCAAGGTCACCTGCGAAGAGGGCTTCCAAAGTCTCCCCTCTATCTGCGGTCTCCGGAAGTGCCAGCGACCTGCAACCGGTCCGCAAGGCAGCTAATACGAAATGGCTGAAGGTCGAAACCTCGCTGGGGATTCACCACGCGAAATCGAGTCGCAAGAACTACGCCTTGATGATCGCGTCGTTCGGCCTCTGCATCGTCTTGTTCCTCTCCTTCTCCGTGACAATCGACTTCATGAACCACACTCTGACGCCACTGTATCCATGGGCCCCGGACATATCCATCGTCAGTGCGGACAGCACCCGATCCGTCGACAGGAACTACGTGGACGAGCTGGAGAACAACCCTGCCGTCGAAACCGTCTACGGCCGAATGTTCGCCTACGATGTCCCCGCCACGCTGAACGGGGAAGCGTTGACCGTCGACCTCATCTCCTACGAACATTCACAATTCCAGTGGGCAGCTGACTACCTGCAATCAGGCACGCTGGATGCCGTGAGGAATGAGCTGGGCACCGGGCTTGCAGTATTCGATTCGCGAGGTACCGTCCAAGATGGAGACTCCGTCGTGCTGGAAGTCGGCGACGAGCATGCCGAGATAGAAATCGCCGGAACCCTTTCCGCGAGTCCATTCAATAGCCCCAACGGCTCAACAATCATTATCTGTTCGGAGGATACTTTCCAGAAGATTATGGGGGAAGGCGACTACACGGTCATCGACATGCAGCTTGTGGCAGATGCAACGGACGATGACGTGAACGCCATCCATCGCACATACGGAACAGGGCACAGCTTCGTAGACAAGAGGATGGATAACAGTAGCGTGCAAGGCGTGTACTACAGCGTATGGCTGTTCCTCTACGGATTCCTCGCACTAATTGCCCTGATCACCGTCTTCAACGTGATAAACAGCATCGCCCTGAGCGTAACAGCCAGAACGAAGCAGTACGGAGTCTTCCGCGCGATCGGGCTGAGCGCCCACCAGCTCTCCAGAATGATTGTCGCGGAGGCGGCAACCTACGCAATCTCCGGATGCATCATCGGAACACTGCTGGGACTCGCCTGCCACAGGCTCCTTTTTGACCTGCTCATCAGCTCCCACTGGGGAGATGCGTGGACGATACCGTATGCGGAGCTCGGCATCATCCTCCTAATCGTCGTGCTCTCCGTCGTGGTTGCTGTTCACGGCCCGATAAAGAGGATGCGCGAGCTGTCCATTGTTGACACGATCAGCGCAGAGTAGGCTCGTAAAACTTGCTTGCCTCATATCGGTCTCATGCGGGCCGAGGCCCAACCGACCAATCCCCACGAGCACGGCCCGCCGTGACACAGAAGGAGCCCCGTCGAGACGATTTCGCCTCGGCGGGGCTCCCCGCCATGACCTCCTGTCATGGCAGCGGACTACTCGATTCCCTCCTCCCTCCGGTCCGAGCTGCCCGCCGCCACACAACACGCGTAGGCGACGAGCGCGGTCGTCGAGGAGGGGACCGCGGTGAAGGCACAGGCGATCACGGTATCCATCGCTTCCCTCCCCTCACGCGGGCATCGCGCCCTCGCGGAAGACCCGCGGGGACGCCTGCGCTTCGGGATTAGAGCCTCATCAGAAAGGGCGGCGGGGCCGTCCGCGGGGATTGATCGGTTGGGCGGCCCCGCCATGCCTCACAGCCTCCTGCGGGAGAACGCGGCAACCGCGCCGGCCAGCGCCGCCGCGCAGACCGCGGTGGCCGCGACGAGCGGAGGTACGAGCGAGCCGGCACTCACCTCCCCCGCCGCGATCGCTGCCCCGGAGAGGAGCCGGGCCGGGCTCAGCGGCGCGAGCGGGCCCGCCGCGGACGCGAGCGAGAGCGCGGCGACGACCGCCCCGGCGAGGACCACCGCGGCGAAGGGCTGGCGGAAGAGGCACGAGCCCAGCACGAGGACGCCGAGGCACATGACGCCGGCGACCCACGCCGCGCCGGCCGCCGCGAGGGCGCCGGGCACAGCCTCCCCCGGCCACAGCGTCCCGATGTAGAAGGAGGCCAACGCGCAGCCCGGCCACCAGCAGGCGGTGAAGCACGCGACCGCGGAGGTCCACTTGGCCATGACCACCGCGGGGCGCGGGAGGCCCCTGGTCACCATGAGCAGCAGCGTCCCCCGCGACACCTCCTGCGAGACGACCCCCGCCCACAGGATGAGGGTGATGCTCAGTCCCAGGCCGGAGGCGTTGTTGAAGAAGGCGCCCCAGGCGTCGGCCGCGGTACGCGGCGCGGACGCCGATACGCCGCTCCCGAGGGCGGCGAGGATCTCGGACGTGTAGCGCGTGAGGAACGGGCTCGCCATGCCGAGGCCGCAGAACAGCGCCGCCATCACCGCGAGCCTCCGCCCGGCGACGGCCTCGCCGAGCTCCTTCCTGAGGAACGCCAGGTACCCCCTCATATCTCCTCCTCGCAGAACAGGTCCTCCAGCGTCGGCTCCACAGCGCCGACCGAGACCGGGCACACGCCCGCCGCCCGCAGCGCCTCGAGGCGCGCCCCCATGAGCGCCCTCCCGTCGGCGGCGCGCAGCGTGCAGGAGAGCCCGTCGCGCTCCGCGCCGGCCGCGAACGGCACGAGCTCCGGCCGCGCGAGGAGGGCATCGAGGTCGGCGGCGCCCGCCACCTCCACGCGCACGCGGTTGCCGCCGCGGGCGCCCCTGAGGTCGGCGAGGGCCCCGGCCATCGCGACCCTCCCGCCGTGGAGGATCGCCACCCGGTCGCACACGCGCTCGACGTCGGAGAGGACGTGGGTGGAGAACAGCACGGTCGCCCCGCGGCCGATCTCGGCGAGCAGGTCCAGCACCTCCCTGCGCCCTACGGGGTCGAGCGCGCTCGTCGGCTCGTCGCATATGACGAGCCGCGGGCGCGAGAGCAGGGCCTGCGCGATGCCGAGGCGCTGCCGCATGCCCCGCGAGAACCCCGAGACCCTCCCGCGGGCGGACGCGAGCCCCACGAGGTCGAGCAGCTCGGCGGCGCGCGAACGGGTCTCGGCGCGACCCATCCCCGCCACCTCGCCGCAGAGGGCCAGGTACCGCTCCGCGGTCATGTGCCCGTAGAACTCCGGCACGTCGGGGAGGTAGCCCACCTCCCGGTTGGTGCGCGAGTCGCCGAAGCGCACGCGCTCGCCCAGCACGCGGGCCTCGCCAGCGTCGGGACGCAGCAGCCCGAGGGCGACCTTCATGGTCGTTGTCTTGCCCGCGCCGTTGCGGCCGATGAAGCCGAACACACCGCCCTCCGGCACCTCGAGGTCGACGCCGTCGAGGACGGGCCTGCCGGAGAAGGCGACGCGCACGCCGCGCATCTCGAGGGCGCTCACGAGTCGTCCCTCCCCAGCAGGAAGTAGAGCACGGGACCGAACAGCAGCACCACGATCGAGACCACAAGCCACACGCCCCTGGACCCGAAGCGGAAGCGGTCCCTCCGCAGGATGCTCCTCACCGCGGCGACGGCCAGGGCGAGGTCGAGCAGGAGCAACGGGGCGAGGAGGGGCAGCGAGCCCCCGAGGATACGAAGGAGGTCTTCCATCAAGCCTTCCTTTCCGTTGGTTTGTTCCCACAATGGGAATATAATTCCGAACGACGGAGGGAGGGCGCCAGAATCTCGGCCGGGGAATATTCCCGGAAACCGGCAGTTGCGGGAACGGAGGAGCAGATGGAGGACAAGGAGCGCATCGCGCGCGTCATGGAGGCGGTGACGAGCCCCGTCAAGGGGCGCATCATCATGGAGGTCACGAGGCGCGGCAGGGCGACCGCCGGGGATGTCTCCGAGCGGTGCCCGGAGATACCTCGGACGACCCTCTACCGCAACCTCGGCCGGCTCGTGGAGGACGGGATCCTTGAAGTGGCCGGCGAGCGGCCCGTGCGCGGCACCGTCGAGCGCACCTACGCGCTCGCCTTCGAGCCCGACGACCCGGAGGCGCTGCTCGGGAGGAACTCCGGCGCCGCATATATGCAGGCGTTCGCCCGGTACCTCCTGACGTTCGCGACCCTGTTCCGCGACTTCTGCTCCCAACCCGGAGCCGACCCCGCCGGGAGCGGGTCTGGATTCACGCTCTCGCATGTTTATGCGACTGACGAGGAAATCGAAGAGGCAGCGCGCAAGGTAGCCGAGACGCTCTACCCCCTCCAGGGCAACGGGCCCGCCCCGGGTAGGAAGCTGCGCACGGTCGGGCTCATCGTATCCCCGGAGCACGCGGAGAGGAGTTGAGGGCCGTCTGCCGTACTCCGAAGGAGACGCCCGAGCCGGCGGTCGCCCGGTGCCGTCCCAGGTTGACAAATTGCCAACCCTCATTGGTGGCACTCGAACCCGGTTCGCGGTTCCATTCGGTTGTGCGCCGGAATGGCGCAACGCGACCGCCGAAAGAAAGGAACGGCCATGAACTTTAACGAGCGACTCATCGATCTTCGGAGGAAGCGGGGGCTCTCGCAGGAGCAGCTCGGATACGAGCTCGGCGTCTCGAGGCAGACGGTGTCGAAGTGGGAGCTCGCCCAGTCCTACCCCGACTTCCAGAGGCTCGTCCTGCTGTCCGACTACTACGAGATGAGCCTCGACGAGCTCGTGAGGGGCGTCGACGTGGGCGACGTGCGCGCCCTCAACGAGTCCGAGAAGCAGATCTCGTCGATCTACTCCGACGTCGAGCGGGGCAAGGAGGCCATATCCCGGGCATGGCGGGCGTTCGTGGTCGTCGGCTGCGTCGTCCTGGCGCTCTTCGCGCTGGTGGTGGCCTACGGGGTGTCCCAGGGCGGCCTCTTTGTGAGTTAGACGACCCGACTTGCCGTATCCACGGCATCGGCCGCCGCAGTGGCCATCCTCCCGTTTGTGGCGGGCGTTCGGCGCCAACCGACAATCCCCACGGCGCCGCGTACGCCATGGAATAGATGGAGCCCCGTCGAGGCACTCCTCCTCGGCGGGGCTCCCTGCCATGACAAACTGTCACGGTCGCGGTCTACTCGCTTCCTTCCTCCCTACGGTCCGCGTTGCCCGCCGCCACGCAGCACGCGTAGGCGACGAGCGTGACCGTCGAGGAGACGACCGCGGTGATGGCGCAGGCGATCACGGTCTCCATCGCTTCCCTCCCCTCACATGGGCTCCCGGGCGATGGGGCCCAGGAGCGGCCGGGCCCGCCTTGGCACGGCGGCGGGAGCCGAGCGCGATCGCCCCGCCCACGCACGCGGCCGCGCCCGCGGCGCAAGCCGCGGGGACGAGCCAGGACCAGTCGCCCGTCTGGGGCAGGCCGCCGGGCGTCGTCCCCGGGGCGGTCCCCGGCAGGGCCTCGTCCGCCATCGTCACGACTTGAACGTCAGCCGTCTCCTCCACGGTGAAGGGGGCGTCCTCGGCCAGCTCGTAGCCCTCGGGCGCCTCGGCCTCGCGGAGGAGGTACTCGCCCGGGGCGAGCGCCTCGATGCGGTGCGGCTTCCCGTCGGAGACCCACTCCTCCACGACCGCGCCATCGGCGTCCACGACCTGCATGGTCGCGCCCGCGAGGGGCTCGCCCGTGGCCGCGTCGACCTTCTCCGCGTCCACCCTGGTGCAGTCGTCGACCATCTCGACCCGCGTCACGGGGACGCCCTCGACGACCTCGAATCTAACGTCGGAGGCGACGAGGTAGCCCTCGGGCGCGAGCTCCTCGTGGAGCGTGTAGGTGCCCGGGAGCAGCGTGAGCTCGTGGGGCTCCTCGCCGGAGACCCACTCCTCCACAAGCTCGCCGTCCGCGTCGTAGACGCGCAGCGTCGCCCCGGGCAGCTCGCCCTCCCCGGTGACGGACTTCTTCGAGACCACGGTGCAGGGCAGGTCGTCGTTCGTGAACGTGCCGAGGTCGACCGTCACGGCGTCTCGGTAGACGCGCACCTCGATGGGGCCGAGGAGCTCCTTGCCCTCGTTGGCCCCGCAGGGGAGCTCCTCGATCTCGTAGGTGTCGTAGGGCAGCGCCCCCTTGGAGTCGTCGGGCCCCGACGCTCCGAACCACACGCCGGCCGAGGCGTCCCAGGAGCCCTCGGCCGCCTGGTCGCTGGCGTTGGTCGAGGCGGTGTGCGGGTTCCACGAGGCCGCGGTGCTCGCGTACCCGTTGGCGTCGGTCACGACGACGTGGGACTCGCCGGTGGTCGCGCTGGTGATGCGGAACGGCACGCCCGCCATGCGGGAGAGGTCGCCGTCGGAGACCTTCACGAGCTCGAGCTCGCCGCGCCTGACCTGGTTGGCCACCGCGCGCTCCCCGGTGAGCTCGACGACCTCGCCGTCCTCCTCGATGGAGAACGGGACCTCGGCGTCGGTGCCGAGGTAGCCCTCCGGCGCCTCCACCTCACGCACGAGGTAGTCGCCGTAGGGCAGTGCGTCGGGCGCGGACTCCGCGGCCCCTCCCCCGGTCTCGAGCGTGAGCGCGACCTCCCCGGGCGAGACCTCCTCCCCGCCCACGAGCACGGGGTTCGCGGACGCGTTCACGACCTCGAAGACCGCGCCGGCACCCAGAGCCGCTCGAGGGCGAAAGGCTCGGGGCGGTCAGGCTGGCCGCGCACGAGGCCATAAGGAAGGTCCTTGACCGCCACGGCATGGCAGAATAGCCTTAGGCGCAGGGGCGCTGACACAGCCCTCCCTCTTACACCACAAAAATGCGCGCCATCGTACCCCCCTCGCGACGTGCAAAATCGCGAATATTCAGTGTCTCCCGATAGCGCCGCGGCGCCTCGGAGAGCCATAAAAGCAAAAACGGCCCCCGTTTTGGCGTTTTTAGAGCCAAAACGGGGGCCGTTCCGTGCTTCAACCAAGTGGTAAAAGCTGATAAAAGTTGGTAAAAGTCTTTACCATGCTGAATATTCGCGATTTTGCACGTCGCGAGATGGGGTACCCTTACTTACGGCAGGATATGGAAACCGAGCGAGGCGATATCCTTGGCAAAACCGCGCACGGTATCGAGCGAGACCTCGTACGGGTCACGGCCGATGTTCTTACGCTTGGCCAGGATGCTGTTGGGCACCGTGATGATCTGGCAACCGCATCCTTCCGCCTGGTAAATATTGATAAGCTCACGCGTGGACGCCCACAGGACCTCGCAGTTGGGCTTGGCGGCGGCCTTCTTGACCGACTCCGTCATAAACGGAATGGGGTCGACGCCGGTGTCGGCGATGCGGCCGGCAAAGAGCGAGATGATTGACGGCGTCTCGGCGTCAACGGCCTCGACCATCTCGTCGACCTGCGCAGGCGTAAAGATGGTGGTGACGTTGACCTTGATGCCGTCGGCCGAAAGCTTGCGGACCAGCTCGGCGGTGGACTCGCCCTTGGTAGTCACGCACGGAATCTTGACATAGACGTTCTCGGCCCAGGTAGCGATCTCGCGCGCCTCGACCTCCATGGTCTCGACGTCGTCGGCAAAGACCTCAAACGACACGGATACATCGGTGATGTGGGTCAAGACCTCTTTGGCAAACGCGCGGTAATCCGTCACGCCGCCCTTCTTCATAAGGGACGGGTTGGTCGTGAAACCCTGAACGTTGCCGTTCTCGTACATGTCGAGCATGCCCTCGAGATTTGCACCGTCAGCGAACACCTTGATTGCCATCTGCCTGATTCCTTTCGTTAGCATACGGCCGATAAACTGCTAAACACTTTACCTACGTTTATCAAGGCGTGAACTGCGGGTTTTTATCTTCTCGGCGAACGGTTTTGCAGTTTTACCATTTTTATATCGACACCCCAGCGGCAAAACGTTTTTGCTGATCATCGCGGTTGATTCCGTTCGCGGCGCAGAGACAGCGCTTCACCGGTACGTTTTCACAACCACTCCAAAACAAAAGCGGTGACGCCTCATTTGAGACGCCACCGCTTCCGTGTAGGAGCCGGTTATCGGAGCTCCGCCCGATTAGGGCTTAACGTATGCCTGGATTACTCTTCCTCAACGTGGTTAATCACAGCACCCTTGGTGTGGATGAAGTTGGGGACGAAGGCGACGATCAGAAGGACAGCAAGAATCGCGTAGACACCGGTGGTACCGAAGGCCTCGGCAGCGCGGCCAAGCGTAATACCAATGACGGAGAAATCGAAGTCGCCGAACGTAGTGTTCTTGAAGCCAAAGACGTCAAGAACGGGCAGGAGCAGGGCCGGGGCGAAGGTGATGAGCAGGCCGTTGACGAAAGCGCCAAGAGCTGCGCCCTTGCGACCGCCGGTAGCATTGCCGTAGATGCCCGCGGTAGCACCGCAGAAGAAGTGGGGAACCATGCCCGGGATGATGAAGATGCCCAGGGTAGCGCCCACGATGAACATACCGACCACGCCACCGATAAAGGAAGCGACAAAGCCGAGGATGACGGCGGTGGGAGCATAGGGGAAGAAGACAGCGCAGTCGACGGCGGGGATGGCACCGGGGATCAGCTTGTTGGAGATGCCCTGGAAAGCCGGGACCAGGTCGGCAAGGATCATACGAACGCCGTTATAGACGATGGTGACACCAACGGCAAAGGACAGGGCACAGGTCAGGGCATAGACAATCACGTTGTCGCCGCCAGCGGTCTTGGTAACGACCGCAGGATCTGCGATGTAAGCGGCGAAAGCGGTAACCAGGTAGAAGAAGGCCATGGTAAGAGCCGTGGAGATGGTAGTGTCGCGCAGGAAGGCGAACTTCTCGGGAACCTCGATCTTCTCGGTGCTGTTCTCCTCGGCGTCCTTAGCAAAAAGCGTACCGACTGCAGCGGAGATGTAATAGGCGAGTGAACCGAAGTGGCCCATGGCGATTTCATCGCCATCGGTAACCTTCTCGGTGAAACGCTGACCAACGGCGGGAAGCATAGCGCTCACGAGGCCCAGGAACATGCCGCCCACGATGACAAGCTGGACATCCTGGAAGCCAGATGCCTGCAGAACGGCAGACAGCAGGCAGGCCATAAACATGCTGTGATGGCCCGTCAGGAAGATGTACTTAAACTTGGTAAAGCGGGCAATGATAATGTTCACGACATAGCCGAGAATCAGGATCATCATGGTCTGAACGCCGAGGACGCTCTGAGCCATCGAAACAACGACCTCGTTGTTGGGCACGACGCCGGTGATGTGGAAACCGGTCTCGATGAAGGTACCCAGCGGAGCAAGGTTCTCCTGAACAACAGCGGCGCCGGCGGACAGCATGATGTAACCAAGAATGGGCTTCAGAGTGCCCGTCATCACCTTGTGGGCAGGACGCTTAAGCGCGACAAGGCCCACAAAGGCAAATAGACCCATAATCCACGCTGGCTTGGTCAGAATCGATTGGATAAACTCAAGTATGGGAAGGATGGCTTGCATCTGCGCTTCCTTTCTCTCTAACGTGGGCGCGTTTCCCTCTTCCACAGGGAACCGCCCTTTTTTGTGCCGCTTTAGGCGTTAGCGGCGGCCGCCTTGATTGCCTCGAGGGCGTCTTCGCGGATCTTCTTCTTGTTCACATAGCTGCGAACGATCACAACGTTGCCGTGGAGCTCGGGGGCAAGTTCCTTAACGGTGATGAACAGATCCGGATTTGCGGAAGAAGCACCGTTCAGGTCCATAGACTCAACGTCGGCCTTGATGCCCTCCTCCTCGCAAAGCTCCTCGACTTTGCCAGCGAGCATCAGGCTGGACCCGATGCCGTTTCCGCATACGGTGATGATATGCATGGCAACCTTCCTCTCCTACACGTGACGGTTTTCCGTCTATCCAAAAGCGGCGACGCATCGCCGTGCCATTAAGGCCTAAAAGAATGAACGCATGGTCTCCAAAACCTGCTCGGGCGTATCGCATGCGCTGAGCTTGGCAACGCAGTCCTCGTCCTCGAACATCTGCGAAAGCTCCGCCAAGCAGCCAAGATGAGCCTTGGGGTCGGGTGCGCAAATACCCACGAGCACGTGAACCGGATCGAAATCCTCGTGTCCAAACGCAATGGCAGGGTCAAGCGTGACGATACAGATCCCCGCTTCACTCACATTGCCATCTGCCTGAGCGTGGGGCATGGCGATGCCCTCTTCCAAGACCATATAGGGGCCGAATTTGTGAACCGATGAAATCATGGCGTCAACATAGCTCTGGTCGCATTTGCCAGCGTCTACGAGCAACTTACCGCATGCCCTGATCGCTTCCTCCCAGTCGGAGGCCTCGACGTGGCAGGCAACAAGCTCGGGCTTAAGAAGATCGGTCAGCATGCTCGTCCCCTACTCCTCGGGCAGGATATGAAAACCAAGCGCCTGAATGTCGCGGGCAAAGCCCTTGACCGTATCAAGCGAGTACTCAAGCAAATCTTTCCCGAAATTCTTGCGCTTGGCAAGAAGGGCATTGGGGACCGTAATGATCTGGCAGCCAACGGACTCCGCCTGGAAGATATTGAGGACCTCGCGCGTAGACGCCCAGAGAACCTCGGCAGCAGGCTTAACGGCAGCCTTCTTTACGGACTCCGCCATGAGGGGCAGCGGATCGACGCCGGTATCGGCAATGCGACCGGCAAAGATGGACAGAATAGAGGGGGTCTCGGCAGAGACGGCATCGACAAACTCGTCGACCTGCTCGGGCGTGAAGATAGTGGTGACATTCACCTTGATGCCGTCGGCAGAAAGGCGCTTGACCAGCGCGGCAGTGGACTCACCCTTGGTGTTGAGCGCCGGGATCTTAACGTAGACGTTGTCTGCCCAGGTTGCAATCTCGCGAGCCTCGGCTTCCATACCCGCCTCGTCGTCGGCGAATACCTCAAAAGAGACCGACACATCAGTAATGTGCTCAAGAACCGTCTTGGCAAAAGCGCGGTAGTCGGTCACGCCGCCGGCCTTCATAAGGGAAGGATTGGTCGTGAAGCCCTGAACGTTGCCATTGTCATGCATGTCAAGCATGCCCTCGAGGTTAGCGCCGTCGGCAAACACCTTGATCGCCATGTTCGGTCCTTTCTCATCTAACACTATTGCTATCGAAAGCCTTCTTCTTTGTTTCAAAAGCTTTTCGGTTTTCTTTTATAAACTATTTCAAAAGCTATCGAAAGCTCAATTGTCAACTTTCCGTGAACGGTCGAATATCGGGCGTGAACGTACTTCTTTTGGGCGGCACCTTCAGAATGAGACTCTTTATAGCCCGTTTACGTGCGAACTATCTGCTACGCATGCATTTGTGACATGCCATTCCGTTCTTTTGATTCATTCGAATTTGCCTTGTTCTTTTCATATCGATACGTTATATTTCGATTACGAAAGGCGCATCTTTTACCTTTTGTTCAAAAGGAGCGGCATATGGCATCTACTTCAGACCTTTCACCGGCCGAGCGTCAGCGATTTATCATGAATTGGCTGGCCGAAAAGCCAAATATCTCGGTATCCGACATCGTTCGCCGTTTTTCGGTTTCGGAAGTCACCGCACGGCACGACCTCATCTCGCTGGAATCCGAAGGCAAGCTGCGTCGCGTACGCGGCGGAGCGGTATCGCTTTCTCGCTCCAACGCAATCTCGTATCCCGAGGAGCGCATCAATGTCCAAGTCGAGGCCAAGGAGGCCATCGCCGCAACCGCAGCAACTCTTGTTGATGATGGCGATGTTCTGGTAATTGATATCGGCACCACAGGCTTTTACTTCGCTAAGGCCCTCATGGACAAGCGTGAGATCACCATTATCACCGGCGATCTTGCAATCGCGAACTACGCCAGCTTCAATCTCCCCAATGCTTCGGTAGTGCTGCTGGGCGGCTCCGTGCGCAAGGGGCACCTCTATCTCGCGGGCGCACTGACGCTCGACTGCATGAGCAAACTACATGCCGACAAGGCGTTTGTCAGTGCCGACGGATTCCACCCCGACCACGGTTTTACCGTCGAGCACGACTTCTCGGCCATGATCAAGCATATGTACCTTACCAACTCAAACCAGGGCTACATGATGGTTGACCAGGGAAAGTTCAACAAGACCAGTTTTTATCAGTCCGCGCAGATCGATGACCTCGACGGCATCATCGTTGATGGAGACGACGAGGGCATCATGACGGCGGCGATCGAGAGCAGTCGCAGTCATCCCAAGCTCTATATTGCAAAATAGCTCAAATGGCCGGGTCGCCCCCACTGCGGGCGACCCGGCCATTTATTAAATCAACCCAAAGTGGCGCATCGCTGTGACGGTGCCGTCGTGGACGACATCGTCGGTCACGTAGTCGGCGACCGCTTTGACCTCGGGCATGGCGTTGCCCATGGCTACAGCCGTCTCGACGGCAGCGAGCATGCCCAGGTCGTTGCCCGAATCGCCAAAGCCAAAGGTGCGCGCGTTGCCGGTGCGGCCCAGATACTCCAGCGCTCGCGCCACGCCCAAGCCCTTGTCGATACCTTTGGGGTTCAGCTCGCGATTTGTTTGCTGGGCTCGCTTGGAAGAGCGGCGGTAAACGCATCTCCCGATCAAACCGGCACCGCCGAAGCGAACCCCACACGCCCTCCGGCAAGCGGCACGCGCCCGTCAACGCAAAGGTCCGGCGGGACGCACCTAGCATCCCGCCGGACCTTCACTCGTCCAGGAGGCCGCCGCGACGAGCCCCTAGATCTTCGCAAGCTCCTCGGAGATGACGCGACAGACGTCCTCAGCCTGAGGCATCACGCCGTACATCTCGAAGAAGCCGTGGTCGCAGCCGCGATAGCGAATCGCGGTGACGTCAACGCCCGCATCCTGCAGCCTCTTCGCGAACAGCTCGTCCTGATAGCGCAGGTAGTCATACTCGGAAGAGATGATGACCGTGCGGGGAAACGCGCTCACGTCCTCCGCGAACAGGGCAGACACCCTCGGGTCGAGCATCTCCTCCGCATTGCCGTTGGTATACATCATTGGCAGGTCGTCGTTGGCGTTGCGGATGCGATCCACCCTGCTCAGAGCCTCGGCCCTCTGGTCGTTCACAATCTCATAGAGGTCATAGGACCATTCCTCCGGAACAGGGCCGCCGTCGACGAGCGGATACAGCTCGGCCACGAGCTTGATCCTGTCCGCATGGGACCCGTCGAGGACGACGGCGTTGGTCAGGCTTCCGCCCGCGGAGTCGCCAGCCACGGCGACCCGCGTCGCGTCGACACCCAGCTCATCCGCATGCTCGACAAGCCAGTCGAGCGTCTTCACGCAGTCCTCGACACCACCGGGGAACATCGTCTCGGGAGACAGGCGGTACTCCGGGTAGATCGCGACGCAGCCCGTTCGCTCCGCGATGTCGCGCAGGCAGTTCTCGTACTGGCCAATGTTGCCCACCATGAAGCCGCCGCCGTGGATGAACACGAGCGCGGCGGAGCCGCTCTCGTGGCCTTCGGGCGTGAAGACGTGCAGGGGAATGCCCCTGTCGCCAAAGTTCATGACGACGGTCTTCTTGGCGACGTTCGAGCCCCTCACGACATGGGTCTCCTTGTTGGGAGCGGAGCGCCACGCGATCACGTCCACCGGCCCCGCCGGCGCCGGGCCGGCGGCGAGCTTCGCATGGGCGCGCGCGTAGACGCGCGGATCGAGCACGTGCTCGCGCTCGTCTCCCGGCACGGGCTTCAGCAGGAGCTTCAGCCCGTTGGGCTCCACGACCTCCCTAGATCCACGCTCAAGCACTTCAAGCTCGGAAGTGGGGTACTTCCTCTCCTCAGTGCCCATGGCTAGCCTATCTTCAGCTCGTCAAGCTTGGCGTCAAGCTTGGCCATCTCATCGGCGGAAAGCTCCCACTCGAACGTCTCGCAGTTCTGAATCGCGTGGGCGTCCGTGCGCACGCCAACGAGCGCGGTGCCCACGTACTCCTTCTGGGTGCTCCAGTTCACGGCGACCTGTGCCACGGGCTTGTCATGAGCCTCGGCAATCTCGTCCATGACCTTGAGCAGCTCCTGGACGCGCGAGAACTTGGGCTCCTGGAAGTAGTCGTAGAAGCCGCCGCGAACATCGCCCTCCTCGAACTTCGGCAGCTCGCGGAACTTGCCCGACAGGATGCCCGCGCCAAGGGAGCCATAGGTGAAGGAGTCGATGCCACGCTCGTAGCCCCACTTGATGAGGTCCTCGGAGGAGCGGTCGACCATGGAATAGGGCGGCTGCTGGACGTCGATCTGAGCGACCTTCTCGCACTCCTCGATCATCTCGGTCGTGAAGTTGGAGACGCCGATGTGGCGAATCTTGCCTTGCTCCTTGAGGAGCTGGAGGGCGCACATCGTCTCGGAGAACGGGGTCTTGGCGTCGGGCCAGTGCACGAAGTAGAAGTCGATGTAGTCGGTGCGGAGGTTGCGCAGTGAACTCTCGACCTCCCTCATGATGTTCTTGAACGAAGAGTCGCGGTCATAGCCGGCGGCGCTGGTGATCAGGCCAACCTTGGTCGAGAGCAGGTAGCTCTCTCGGTCGACGCCCCTGAGCGCGTTGCCAACGACCTTCTCGGACGCGCCGTTGCCATAGCACGGCGCGGTGTCGATGAGATTGACGCCGTGTTCGAGCATGGTGCGGATGGCGGACATGCTGGCAGCGTCATCGTTCTCACCAAAGGAGTCGCCGCCGATCGCCCAGGTGCCCACGGCGAGCTGGGAGACGTCGACGTCGGAGTTCTTGAGGTGCGTGTAGCGCATATTCTCTCCTTCTAATGGGGCGGCACGCGTCGAATGTCCTCGATCGCGTGCCGCCGGGAATTGCCTTGAACAGGCTTCGAATGATCCGGAAACCGCCTTACACGATGCCCACGAGGCCGAGGACGAGTGCCAGAACCATGATGCCGACCAGGATGATGTTGACGTTCACGTTCTTCTTGCGCAGGAGCCAGAGAACGACGAGCGTAAGTCCCAGGGGCACGATGCCCTTGAAGATCGAGTCGAGGTAGGTCTGGATCATGACGGGATCGGAGTCCTGAACCGGAATGGACAGGATCGTGTTGAATTGGACGTTCGCCGCGGTCATGGCGCCGATCATCACGAGGCCGATCGTGGAGGTCGCCTTGGTGATGAGCTTCATGAGACCACCCTCGTACATCTCGGAGATGAAGTTGGTGCCCATGCTGAAACCGAGGTAGGTCATGAAGTATCGGCAGAGGATCGACGGAATGTTGTAGATCAGCAGGAACATGATCGCGCCGAGGGGCGATCCGCTCATGGCGAGGTTGATACCGATGCCGGCGGCGATAACACGCAAGACGCCCCAGAAGATTGCGTCGCCGATGCCGGACATTGGGCCCATCAGGGAGACCTTGATACCGTCGATGGACTCGGTGTCGAAGTCTTCGTGCCGCGAGTTCTCCCTCTCCATGGAGGCGACGAGGCCCATGGCGAACGTGCCGACGTTCTGGGTAATGTTGTACCAAGTCGTGTGACGCTTCATGGCGTCGGCACGGGCCTCGGGGTCATCAGCGTAGTAGCGGTTAAGCGCGGGCTGGACGGAGTACAGCCAGCCGTCGGCGCCAGCCTTGACGGAACCGCCGGCGCAGGAAGCGAACACGGAGAAGGAGCGCAGGAAAATACTGTTGAGCAT
Source organism: Collinsella aerofaciens (assembly GCF_015548375.1). GTDB lineage: Bacteria > Actinomycetota > Coriobacteriia > Coriobacteriales > Coriobacteriaceae > Collinsella > Collinsella aerofaciens_AB. The sequence goes on along the minus strand of NZ_JADMWW010000017.1, from coordinate 32,263 downwards.
CTTCTTGTCTTCAGGGCTCACATTCTTGGTCAGGTTGCTCATGCGAAGAAATCCTCCTCGTCGCTGGTTACAGAGTCGCCGGAAACGGCCTGGGTGGCCACGCCCTTCTTGGTGAGATCGAAGATCTCCTTGTCGCGGAGGGCGGAGGCAACCGCGATGATGACACCGAGAACCGCGATGGCGATCATCGGGAGGCCGAGGTACTGGTAGAGTGTAAAGCCCAGGAAGAAGTAGATGCTGAGCTCGGTGCTCCACAGCATCTGGAGCAGGAGCGCCATACCAACGGCAGGCAGGAGGGCGCCCACGGCATTGAGGCCGTTCATGACATTGGCCGGAATCTGGTTGACAATGGCGGCAACGGGCTCGGCGCCAAGGTAAACGCCGAGGAAGGCAATGAGACCAAAGGCGGCGTACTTAACGAACCAGAGAACGAAGTGCTGAAGCGCGAGGCCCTTCTCGTTGCCCTCGGCGGCCATCTTGTCAAAGGTGGCGGCGAAGAACGCAAGGAACACGTTGTTCATGAAGATCGAGAGGAACGCGGTGACGACACCAACGGGAACGGCCAGCGTGATGGCGGCACCCTGGTCGATGCCAGCGCCAACGGTGAAGGCGACGGCGAGGGCGGTCGCGGTAACGGGCTCGGCAGAGATAGCGCCACCGATGTTAACCGCGCCCATGAAGATCGCCTCGAGAGAGGCACCGATGATAACACCGGTCTTGACGTCGCCCATCAGGAGGCCCGCAACGAGGCCTACCACGAGAGGACGCTCGATCATGCACTGACCGAGAACCCAGTTGCCGCCGTAGCAAATCAGCACGGTCAACCAGGCCATTAATGCCAACCCAATCATTTGACTTCCTTTCTTTCATTTCATTTGGCCGCCTGACCAAATCCCCTTATTTCCCCGCCGCCTCGATCAGACTCTTGAGAGAAGTCTTGGGATTGGACGGGATAAGCTGATGGAAAACCGGAATACCCTGCTCGCAAAGCTCCTTCGCGGCCTCGAGCTCATCCGGGTTGAGCATGATCGTGGAGTTGAGGGCGACCTTGCTATCCGGATCGGACTTGTCGAAGCGGCCGACGTTGGCAACGTTCACGCCCTCAATCTTGCCCGGCGCGCCCTTAACGAGCTCAAGCACGTCACGCACGCAGTTGGTGAGCGCGAAGATGCGCATGGAGTCCGCGCGCGGATCGTTCGCGATGCGGCAGGCATCCGGAACGTCCTTGACGAGGAGCTTCTGGCCCGCCGGCGTACCCATGGAAAGCGTCATGCGAAGGGCGTCGCTCTCCACGGCGTGCTTGTTGGCGACGATGATCCTGGTGGTGTTGAGCTCCTTGGTCCACACCAGGGCGACCTGTCCGTGAATCAGACGGTCATCGACTCGAACCTGGACAATCATTGCTTCCTCTCTCTACTTGTTAGTACTCTCTAATCAAAGAAGTCTCCCTCGGACTCCTCGTTGTCCGCGGCCTTGCTCGGAGGCTCGACGACCTGCATCGTCGCCCTCGCCAGCTCGACGCTCTGCTTGATCGAATCTGCCGTGACCGGCTCGGCGCCGAGGAGCGTCTCGATCACGAGGCCGAGGTTCATACCGGTAACGTGGACGATTCCGCGCTTCTCCGGCTCCATGAGGACGACTTTCTGGAAGACGGAGCCACCGTAGATGTCGGTGAAGATGACGGCCTCGTCCTCAGGGCCCACCGAGTCAATAAAGGCCTGGATGCGAGGGGTGAAATCGGAGTCGTCCACGTAGCAGTCAACTGCCTCCACCATGTCCGCCATGCCGGTCAGAATCTCGATCGAGCTCCTGATTCCGCTTGCGAGGTGGCCGTGCGACGCGACAAGAACCTTCTTCATCGAGTCTCTCCTAGAGCGAATAGTGGTTGGGGTTCAGAAGCTGGATCTTGCTGGCGACGAACGCGCGCATGTCGGGGGCGGCGTCCATCAGGAGGCCAACGCCGTTGCCATCGTTCTTGCCGGAGTTGATGTCCTTCTCGAAGGCGCGGTACATGGAGCGGAAGTACTCTGTGGCGATGTTGAACTTGCTCATGCCGAGGTTCACGGCCTCCTGGAGCTGCTCGTCGGGGATGTCGGAACACCCGTGCATGACGAGGGGGACGCTGACGGCCTCCCTGCAGGCCTTGATGCGCTCCATGTCGAGGTTCGGGACCTTGACGTAGGGGCCGTGGGCGTTGCCAACGGCGATGGCGAGCGAACCGCAGCCGGTGCCCTCGACGAACTCCTCGGCGAGGTTCGGGTCGGTGTAGTGGTCGCTGTTCACGAAGTCGTTGGCGTCGGAGCCGTTGCCGACGTGGCCGAGCTCAGCCTCGATGTCGACGTCGAAGATCTTGGCGACCTGGACGACGTCCTTCGTGAGCTGGAAGTTCTCCTCATAGGGAAGCGAGGAACCGTCGACCATGACGGAAGGGAAGCCGGCCTTGACGCCCTTGACGGCGATCTCGTAACCAGCGGAGTGATCCTGGTGGACGGCGACGGGCACGCTCGCGCGCTCAGCGTAATAGCGGGCGGCGAAGGCGATGATGTCGAGGGCGCAGTGGCCCTCGTAGCCGGGCCAGTACTGGATGATGATGGGCATGTGCTCATCCTCGGCGGCCTGGATCGCATAACGGATGGTCTCCGTGTTGATGACGTTGATCGCGGGCACGCCATAGTGGTGCTCGGTCGCATGTTGAAGAAGCTTGTTGACCTTGATGAGAGACATCTTTGTCTTCCTTTCACCTGAATAATCATTGGATCGGACAGTTCTCAGCTCGTCAGCTGGTTGAACACGAAGCGAAACGCGAGGTAGGCGCTTGCGATGCACGGTGGAGCCTATGCGGCCGCCTGGCCCTCAGGCCGCGGCGCCGCGCTTCGACGCCATAGCACGTACGCCACAAGAGCAGCGACCGCAACAATCGTTGAAGCGAGGGCGAAGGCCAGGAAACCCGCATGCGTGCCGAGCGCGTCGCACGCCCAACCGCCAAACAGGTTCGCAACCACGACGGACAGACCGCTCTGGACCATCGCGAAGGCGCTCTGACCTCGAGCGCGACAATCCTCGTAAGTGTGGTTGGCAATGTAGGTAACGCAGGAGTAGTAGACGGTCATGTAACTCACGCTCTGCAGCAGCTGGCCGCAGATCATGACCGGGACGATGCCGGTGCCCACGAGCACGAGCCTGAGCGCCGCCATGAAGCAGGAAAAGATCAGGAGGTTCATCTCGCCGAAGCGCCTGACCAGCTTGGAGGAAACGAGCAGGATGGGGATCTCGCTCGCTGCGGAGACCGCACTCAGGACGCCCACGAGGTTCTGACCCTCGCCAAGCTCGACCGCGTAGCGGCCCAAGAACGCCCCGATGAAGCCAATCGCGGCCGAACTGATGAAGGCGAAGACCAAGACGAAGGCGATCTCATTGCTGGTGAACAGCGAGAGGAGGCCCTTTCCGTGGGAGACCTTGGGATCGTCCGCGGCATTGGCGCGAATTCCCGCCTCGGGGAGGCGCCACATGTGAGCCGCGAAGACCACCAGCGCGGCGGAGACCACCGCGAACTGGATTTGAGGAGCCATGTCGAGCAGCCGACCGACGATCAGGACGACGATGGCATAGCCGATAGTGCCACCCATGCGAATGCGAGAAAAGTCCAGGCCAGAGCGATCCGCAAGCTCGATGACGAGGGAGTCGCTCAGGGGCAGCAGCCCCGAGAAGAACGCCGAGAACGCAAAGGTCACGAGAAGGACCGGAACGAACGTCTACGCCAGGTAATACAGCGGAGCGAGCACCGCCGCCGCCAGGCAGAGGGCCACGATGACCGCGCGGCGGCGCCCGAGTTTGTCGGCGATAGTCGACCAGAGCGGCTGGATGGCGAGCGCACACACCGGGGTCGCCGCGAGGAGGATGCCGGTCTGGGCTGCGCTGAGGCCGAGGCTCGTGTAGTGAGCGGAGAGGAACGGCGAGTACACGCCCGCGCAGACCCAGTAGAGGACGTTCGCGAAGAACAGCGAAGTCATGCTTGCGTTTGTCCTGGCGTTGTGCATCGTGCTTCTCCCTTCTTGCTCGCCGGGTGCCTGTCTGGGCTTCGAGGTGATTCGCCATCTAGCGTGAAACGAAGTTGCGAGGCGTTGGAACAATGTTCTGTTGTTTCATCGTTTTCGTGCTGTTGTTTCACGGCTCATAAGATAGCAGCTCAAGATGAGATTGCGCCGGGGAAGCACCGATTTACCGTGAACGGTAGGAAATCAGCGGTGAAACGCTATTTCACCGCTTATGAAACAATTTGCTTTATTTTCACCTCTCTTGCCCTAAGATACAAATCAAACTAGGGCCAAGGAGTAACCATGGATAAGACAGGAGATGTGCTCAGCCACATCTGCGCGGTCATGAGCAGCCTATCCCTCTCGGAGAAGGCAATCGCAACGTATGTGCTCGACCACCCGTCGGACGTCGCAACGATGACCGTCCGCGAACTCGCCGCAGAAACCGGTACGTCACCGGCGTCTGTTTCGAGGTTCGCAAGGACGCTTGACTACCGAACCTATTCGGACATGCGTCTGGCGCTCGGCATATCCATCAGCAGGGCCTCCGGCGAGGAAAAGGCCACGGGCGGCAAGGTTACTCTGGACGACGTCGAGGGCTCCATTAAGTACGTCCTGTCTCACAAGGTCAAGGAGCTCTCCCAAACCGCCTCGCTCATTGACTCCGATGACTTTTCGACAGTCGTCAATCTGCTCCACAACGCCAACCTCGTCCTGATTGCGGGCGTCGGCAACTCGATTAGCATGGGCGTAAACGCGGCGTTCAAGCTCTCACAGGTTGGAGTCAGGGCGTTTTGCCCCAGTACCACCGATGCCATGGTCTCCGCCGCAACCAGCCTCAAGGAGAATGACATCCTGCTCGTCATTTCGACGTCCGGATACTCGAAGCGCCTCGTCAACATATTCGACTCTGCCGAGGATTCGAACACCCCCATCATCATGATCACAGACAACCCAGATACGCCGCTCGCGAAGCGTGCCACGTATATCATCCGAGCCATCTCGCGAGATCAGGCCATCACCGGAACCGAGGTCGCCTTCTCGCACAGCTCAATCAACTTCGTCATCGAGCTGCTGTTCCTCTTCCTGACCTCTTGCTGGGATGACCCGGTAGAGTTTAACAGGATCATCTCGAAGAATCTCTTGGGAGACAGGCAATACAGCTAGGACGACGCACACCGGCGCACCGACGCCCAGACCGAAACGGGAGGACCCCTTGATAAAGCTCATCCTCGCAGACATGGACGGGACCCTGCTGCCGTTTGGCTCAAGGGTCGTATCGGAGCGCACGCATAGCGCAATTCTTTCGGCGCTTGATGCGGGCATCGCGTTCGGCCCCGCAAGCGGCCGCGACTACGCCGACCTGGCCGATGCCTTTGACGGCGACGCGCGCTGTTTCTCGACCGGCATCATGGCCAACGGAAAGAAGGTCTTCTCCAGCGGCGAACTCGTATTCAAAAAGACGCTCTCGACGGAGGCCCTCGTCAAGCTCGATAGCGCCGTACGCCCCTACGCGGGGACGTCACTCTGGCTAGTCGCCGATGTCGATGAGACAGGCAAACGCTGCGAGCAGTTCCTCTGCGCCGTCGAGCCTGGCGACGAATTCGCCCTAGAAATCGTTAAGGACTCCGGAAGAGACATGGCGCTCGGAGACGTGCCCACGAACCGTGACGTCATCACCGCCGGCATCTTCGTCAACGTCAGCTCCGCCCCGACGGAAGTCGTTCGGAGTCGATGCAAGAAAGCCTGCCCAGAGCTTGATTTCCCCTCGCCCGTCCCATTCTTCCTCGATGTTGTCCCGGCTGGCTGGAGCAAGGTAAACGGACTCGACGCGCTTCTCGGCAGCCTTGGGGTCACGCTGGACGAGGTCGCTTTTATCGGAGACTCGGAAAACGACGTGACGCTCCTCGAAAAGGTGCCGAACTCCTACGCAGTCGCGGGCGCGATGCCGGAGGCGAAGGCCGCGGCCCATCACCTGATCGGGGACGCGGCCGAGGACTCCGTCGCGAAGCTCATCGAACAGATTGTCCAGCAGCGAGGCTAGGGTTCCGCCAGCGTGGCATACGCCGCGTGCCTCGTCATCCGTTCGTGGCGCGCTACCTCGTGACGATCCAGAGCGTGGCCATCGTCGCGACGCCGATGCCTACGATGAGCGCGACCCACAGGACGCGGACCACGGGGTTCATGTCGCCCGCCACCGCCATGTCGTTCGCGTGCCAGAACCAGCTCTCGTTTGCCTTGCGCATGATGCCTTCCCTTAGCCTCGATTACGCCATCTATGGTCGAGCAATCGCAGGTCACGTGCCATGGATTTGCCCTACGCCCAGCTTTCAGTTCTGTAAGGCGGCGGGAGCCTGTGCGAGGCCCCAAGTCCTGAGGCTGTTGCAATGAAAATGGGAATCAAGGAGCACGCATCAATCATATGGGTTCCTTTCGGGGGCGATGGCAAACGAAGCATCCATCATATAATGGAGCGACGCAATCAGAGAGGTCACCCATGGAATTTTATGCAAGCTGCCCCGAGGGCTTTGAATCCGCACTCGCCGATGAGCTTAAACGCCTCGGGCTTTCGCATGTCCGCCGCCTGAAGGGCCGCGCTACGTTTGAGGGCGAGCTCGAAGAGGGCTACCGCGCCTGTCTGTGGTCGCGCCTGGCGAGCCGCGTGTTTGTAGTGCTTGGGCGCTTTGAGGCGCAGGATGCCGATGAGTTGTACGACGGCGTTTACGACATCGCCTGGGAGAGCATCGTCCGCCCCGGCGCCACCATCGCCATCACCGCCCGCGGCGTGACCGAGCAGCTGCGCAACACGCGCTTCTCGGCCCTGCGCGCCAAGGACGCGCTGTGCGACCGTCTGGCCGAGACCACGGGCCGTCGCGCCGATGTCGACGCCGCCGATCCCGACGTCCACCTGCTGCTTTCGCTGCGTCAGCGCCGCGCGAGCATCAGCCTGGACCTTTCGGGCGACCCGCTGTTCAAGCGCCTGCCGCCCGCCGCGACCCGCGCCGGCGAGGACACACACGTGCTGCGCCCCGACTACGCCGCCCTGGTGCTGGCGCAGGTCGGCTGGACTGCACTGTGCGAGCGCGAGCTGACGGCCGACGATTACGAGAACGAAGCCCTGCCCACGCTGGTCGACGCTTCGTGCGCCGGCGGCGGCCTGCTGTTGGAGGCCGTGAACATTCTGACCGACCGCGCCCCGGGCGCCGCCCGCGAGCACTGGGGCTTTGAGGGCTGGCAGCTGCACGACGCCGCCCTGTGGGAGCAGCTACTTGCCGAGGCGCGCGAGCGCGAGGCAGCAGCGCGCGAGCGGCAGGCGCGCATCGTGGCCGTAGACATTGACCCCGCCGCCCGCAAGACTGCTGAACGCATGGTTAAATGTGCCGGCTACAAGCGCTTTGTCGATTTTTGTGCCGCCAAGTCCGCCACCGTGCTGGACCACGCAGGTGCCGTTGCCGGTGCCGCCCTGGTCGCAGACACCACCGAGACACCGCTTTCGCTCATGCACGACGCCATGACGCTGGTCGGCGAGCTGCGCCGCGCGCCCGAGCTCGCTTCGGCACCGGTCGCCGCGCTCACCCGCGATGGCCTTATGGCCCGCGCGCTCCACGCCGAGCCCGCGCGCTCCATCGCCGTCATGCCCAACAACGAAGAGGCGACCGTCGAAGTCTGGCCCTCGCTCGACCACGCCGCCGCAGCGTTTGAGGCTGCGACCAGCGCAAACGCCGAGGGCGAGACCGCGGACGCCGACGACGTCATCAGCGACGAAGCCGCCGGCGCCCTCATGCCCGAACCTGCCGCCACGCTCGACCTGGGCGACGGCAAGCCGTTGCCCGTGCTCATCCCCGAGTCCGAGCAGTTCGCCAACCGCCTGCGCAAGAACGCCCGCCTGCGTCGCAAGTGGGCCAAGCGCGAGGGCGTGAGCTGCTACCGCGTCTACGATGCCGACCTGCCCGATTACTCCGCCGCCATCGATCTGTACGAGGGTTGCCCGCAGACGCCGGGCCGCTGGCTCGTCATCGCCGAATATGCCGCGCCCAAGACCATCGACCCCGCACTGGCCCAGGCCCGTATGCTCGATATTCTGGCCATCGCGCCGCGTATCCTAGATGTCCCGGCCGAGCACGTGCACGCCAAGGCCCGCATGCGCTCGCGCGGCGGCTCGCAGTACGGCAAGCAGGGCGCCGGCAAGGGCGGATCGGGCGAACGCGCCAACATCGCGCGCCGTCGACTGCCGCTCATCGAAGAGGGCGGCCTCACCTTTGTCGTCAACTTTGACGACTACCTGGACGTCGGCATCTTCTTGGACCACCGCGTCACCCGCAACCTGGTGCGCGAGCACGCCAAGCAGGCGCGCCGCTTCCTCAACCTGTTTGCCTACACCGGCACTGCCACCTGCTACGCGGCAGATGGCGGCGTCGAAGAGACCGTGACGGTCGACCTCTCCAACACCTATCTGGACTGGGCCGAGCGCAACATGCGCCAGAACGGCTTCGTGGGGCCTCAGCATCATTTTGTGCGCGACGACGTACTCGCTTGGATTCGCGACCAGCGCCAGACGCGCAACCGCTGGGACCTGATCTTTGTCGACCCGCCCACGTTCTCGAATTCGTCCAAGATGGGCCGCCGCACCTGGGATGTCCAGCGCGACCATGTTGAGCTTTTGGCCGGCGTATCGCGCCTGCTCGCGCAGGGCGGCCATGCCATCTTTAGCTGCAACCTGCGCGGCTTCCGCCCCGAGACGCGCAAGCTCGCCCGCGCGGGCGTGGTGCTGGAGGACATTACGGCGCAGACCATCCCCGAGGACTTCGCGCGCAACCAGAAGGTGCACCACTGCTACATCGTGCGCCGCCTGCCTATCGAGGACGCCATGGCCGAGGTCGGCTTTAGCGCCGAGGAAATTGCTGGGCGCGTCGAGGAACTGCGCAACCCCGAGGCCCGCAGGCCCCGTGCGGCAGCACCCAACCCCTCACCTGCGGACAAGCCAAAAAAGAAGAAGTTCTACGCCAGCACGCCTAAACGACGCGACTAGACACAAAAATGGGGCAAACGGGTAACCCCGTTTGCCCCATTCGCTATTTTGACGATACCTCTGGTGAAGCCCCTTAGATAAGGCCGAGCGCTTCCAGCGCCGTCGCCACACCGTCCTCGGCGCAGGAATCGGTCACATAATCGGCGGCCTCGCGCACATGCGACGCCGCTTGCCCCATCGCGACGGACACATCCGCGGCTTCGAGCATCGCAAGGTCGTTTTCCGAGTCGCCGAACGCATAAGTTCGCACCATTCGAAAGCCATCCGGCAGTCCTCGCTTGATCCTGTCCGCTAAAAGCCGCAATCCCGACCCCTTATTGACGCCCGGCATCACCAGCTCGTGGCATCCATCGCCCACGTCGTAGTAGCCGAGCTCGCACCGAAGATACTCGCTTTTTCGATATGCCTGCATCGCGACGTCAATAAAGTCAACCTTGCCAAATCGCAGCGACGGGTTAGCGCGAGCCATGCCTTCCAAATCACAGGCGACCTCGCCCCAGTCATACAGACTTTCCCCCGTAGGCGAAAGCTCGACACAACCGTCCGTTCCCTCGAAAAAAGCCGCCATCCTGCACCGGATCATCTCGGAGACCATCTGTTCCAGCATGACGCGATCGAAGCATCGGTCGGCAATAACCTCGCCGTCGAGCTGAACGTAGGCACCGTCCAGACTCACGCAGCCGCGGAAAGGCAATAAATCGAACAGCTGCACGAGTCCAGGCATGGCTCGCCCCGACGCAATGATGGGCACCCCACCCGCACGGGCAAACGCCCGGATAGCCTGGCAAACCCGCTCGTTCGGCACGCTGCCAGGCCCCGTCTCGGGGTCGCGATAGACCAGCGTTCCGTCAACATCAAAGAATCCGACAGCGAGCTCGCCCGCTCGCGGTGCCAACAGGCCCGGCGCTGTCACAGTTGCCCCCGATAGGACTCGAGCATCTTCTCGGTCCAACCTTTGGGCATCTGCGTCACATAGCTCTCGTAGCTCGTGCCGCCATAAGTGTGTGCCGCGACAAAGTACCCCTGATAATCATTGGCGTAGCCAATCACCACCGGATGCTTACCCGTTCCCGCAAACGACTCCCTAATGTAGGCGCCAAGCTCGCTCGCCAGCTCGCCAGGGAAGGTCGCGAACACCACGCTGCCAAAGTCGAGCGTAGTTATCTCTACGGTAAAGTCCATCTCGTGGCGCTCGAGCTGGTCCTCGAGCATAGCTTTCTCGGTATCAGCGAGCTTCTTCTCGTCGAAGGTGGGATTGTTGGCGAGTACCTCGAGCACCTCGTCAAGCTGCCTTTGGTACTCAGGGTAGAACTGTTCGTTGTTGTAGTGGACATGGTGCGAAAAACGGCTCACTTTGGGTGCCGAAAGCTCGACCGGCTCGAAGGTCCCCTTCATGATCTCGCCGGCAATACCGTTGGCGACACGTCGGAGCTCGGCGAAATCATTACCCTGGCGGAACTGTCGGTTGCCCAGGTCGCCCGAGGCACCCGTAAAGATATAGGGCACGCAGCCAATCCAATCGACGAGTTCGTCGCGCACCCCGCCCTGGACATCGGTCGTGAGCAGTCGGTTGGTGGGTCCGACGACCGTCGCGTGACAGTTGAAGTTGAGCATGGCACCCGCAACGGACCCATCCTCATACACAAAGCGCAAAATCAGGGCCTCATCGTCGAACGGAAGCTCGGCATCGTTACGATTCGAGTACCAGCCGCGCACATGACGTATGAGCATCTGGGCCTTAACGTCCCGTTCATAATCGCAAAGCCGCGTCGCGGCCTGAAGCACCAACCCAGTCACATACTCGACGTATCCCGGCGTGGTGGGAATGTCCATGGACCCAGCTCCCCCGAATCCGTTCGCCGCAGAATGCGTGTGGATCGAGTTGATGACGATGTGCCCCACCTCGATCCCCAACAAGCCCGACAGCCCCGTCCTCATCGCGGCAGTCGTCTCAGCCTTGAGAACGCACACATCGATCGAAACGAATAGCGTCCGCGCGCCTTCGACCTCGACCAAAAGCAGCGTCGCGCGCGGCTCGTCGTGGATGCCGAGCCCCGGCTCTTTTCGGATGGGGTGGATATAGCCCTCCATCCAGAATTTACCTTGAGGTGCGATACCGACGGAAACACTTGCGGCCTTCACGGCTTTCCTCCATTCAAAAAAGCCCGGGCTTGACGCATAGGCCGTCCCGGGCACGTTTTTCTATTTGTTAGGCGACAACGTAGCAGTACGTATCCTCCATGCGCACAAACGTCGCAGGTATCGCATCGGTCCCCAGCGCTTCGGGCAGCCATCTCACCATATACTCCATACCCGGCTCTTCGAGGTTGAAGTGACCGATGGTGATGGCACACTTGTTTTGTCCGAGCATGCCGGCATCACGGATGTACTCGCACGTGGTGAAATCGATAAATTCCATGGTCATGAGACAGTCATCGCCATGGACATCGGTCTCGTTGATTTCATGCGTGTCGTCCTTGGCATTGCCCATTACATGCATGGGCACGCGCACGCGGTGCACACGAGCATGCGGGTCGCCGGCGATGCGCGTGCCGTTGAGCCCAAGCTTTACGACCAGCTCGCGGGCAAGCTCGGTGGCATCCGTCTCGGGAATCTCATACTCGAGACAGGAGCCTTTATCGTCGCCCACGCGATAATCAAGCCAGCCGAGCTTCCAGGCCAGACCATAGAAGATGCCGTCGGCCATGGCTCCGTCCGTATCGATGGGCACACGGGAATGGATGAAATCATGGCAGCGCCAGACCGCGCCACCCCAATCATCGAGCAGCTCCTTCTTAGCCTTGAAAGCCAACGTGCTGCCAACCGCATCCTGATGGTCGCCATGGTTCCAGAAAATGGCCTCGTGGCTGATAATGCAGTTGGCGCCGAGCTCGCGTGCTTTCTTGATGACGTTGACCGTGGGCCAGATGCACGTCACGATTCCGGTGCATTCCTGAGCGGTGTCGCCATAGAGCACTTTGTCGCGCGTGGCCCCCTCGTCGATCGACTTGCCGGTGAGCGAGTCGATGCCGAAGCTATAGTCCTTGACGTGCTGGATGACCTCACTGATGAGCATGGTATGCCTCTTATCTATTCGTCGGCCTCGTCATCTTCGACCTGAATGGTGTTGAGCAGCTTGATGGACTGACCGGCCATGGCAATGGCCTCCTCGATCCCCTCGTTGGTAAGAGGCATCGGCGCCAGGCAAAGCTCCATAGCGAGCACAACGTTCACGCCGGCAACCACGAACACATTAGGTCCCACATAGGGCATGAACTTCTGGTTGACGCTGCCGGCAAGAATATCGGTCAGAACAAGTACCTCGTCATCTGGGCCAAATCGTTCGAACACCGCGGCGACCTGAGGCTCGAGCGGCTGATCGTCGACATAGGCGCAGATAACGTGGAAGTCGCATTTGGCACCCAGGAATTCAAGCGTGTCGGCAAGCCCCTGAGCAAACCGATGATGCGATGCGAGCACGACGTGTCTCATAAACTATCTCCTTGAATCGAAAACGACGACCCATGTAGTGGCGGAACATCGTCTAGACGAATCATCCCATAGCAGCCGCCGCGGCGTGTAGGAAAGATGCGGCGGCTGCAATGGAACGGTTCGAGCACGAACCGTTGCCACGGGATGGCGCCCGCGGCACGCCGGGAGGCTCGGGGAAGGCCTCCCGGCAAAAGGAAGGAAACAGGTGGAAAGTGCTTAGACGGCGAGGATACCGAAACCCGCGCAGACACAACTCACAGCCAGGATGCCCAAGATGATCCAGTTGAGCTTAACGCCCTTCTTAATCAGCTTGTAGACGAGCACCGCAAGCAAGACGGCCAACAGGTTGGGGAAAATCTGGTCGAGTACGCCCTCCTGGATGCCAAGCGAGATCTCACCATACGCAAAGGTAAGCGGCGTGGAAATCTTGACAGAGCTGTAGATGAGCGAACCCACCACGGTGAGGCCGAGAATCGAGGCTGCGTCAGTAAGGACATTAAGCTTATCGCCCATCTTAGTGACGACGGAGGCACCTGCCTTGTAACCCTGGACGTAGTTCTGCATGCGCCAGAAATACAGGGCGACCCACATGGCGATCCAGAGCAGGATGCCGACAGGGCTTCCCTGCTGAGCCATGTAGCCAGCGATGGAGCCAAAGATGGTCATGGGCAACAGCCAGATAAAGACGTCACCGATGCCCGAGATAGGACCCATGAGGCCGACCTTGAGGTCGTTCTCGGCGTTGACGCCGTTGAGATGTCCCTTATCCTCGATGGCGAGACCGGCGCCAAGCAGCAGGCCCGAAACGGGAGGAGTCGCGTTGAACACGCAGTCGAGCTGATTCAAGATCGCAACGTTAAAAGCGTCCTCGTCGTTGCCATAGATCTTGCGCAGAGCATAGTACGAGGCGAACATAGCGCACGGGGCATTCTGCGTGGCATAGGAGTACGCAGCAGTGTCCATGAGGCACATACGCCTGGAGCAGATCTTGAGATCCTCGTCGGTCAGGACAGGCTCGTACGTGCCATCGGGCAGCTGAACGGGAGCGGATGCCTCATCGAAATCCTTGAAATCCTTGGGCTTGAAGAAGTTACTCATCTTCGAGCTCGCCTCCAATCTCGGCAACGGCGACGGCGGGGGTCTCAGACTTGAGACGGAAGTACTCGATAGCGACGACGGCACCGAGCAGCGCGATGGGCAGGACGGAGAGGTTGAGGTAGGCAGCGAGCACGTAGCCGGCGATCAGGAACGCGTAGAACTTCTTGACCGGCATGAAGGTCAGAAGGATGGCGAAGCCGGTGACAGGCAGGACACCCGCGGCGATGGAAAGGCCGCCGGTGAACCAAGCGGGCATGAAGGCATTGATGGCCTCGACCGCGGACTTGCCAAAGGCAAGGACGATGACCATCGGGAGCGCACCCTGGAGGAACAGCCACACGTGGGACAGGAAGCACGAGGCAAGCATCTTCTTGTAATCGCGCTTGACGGCGTAGCCGCGGATGACCTTGAAGACCCAGGAGTTGTAGATCTTGAAGATGACGTCGAGCTGCACGTAGAGCATGGCGACGACGACACCGATGGCAAGACCGACGGACACATCGTCGTTGCCGGTGATGCAGGCCGTGACTGTGGCGACCATGCCCGCCATGCCGTAGTCGGGAGCGGAGGAGCCGCCCAGGCCCACGGCACCCATGGACATGAGCTGGATGGTACCGCCGACGATCAGGCCGACATTGGGATCACCCAGGATGATGCCAGTGAGCCAGCATACAAGCGCATGCATGTTAGGAATCATCTGGGTAGCGTACCCGTCAACCGTACGGAAACCCGCAAGGATGACAAGCAGGGCAAACTGAAGTGCGTTGACTTCCACGTCTATCACCTTTCCTTACAACGAGATGAACTCTGAGATGGGCACAGGTTTGTCGGTGGTCATATAGCGGACCTCGACCTTGGTCCCAGAGGCTGCGATCTTCTGATAAACCGGGATGTCCTCCTCCTTGATGAAGGCGCGGCGCCCCGCTTGGACGCCCGGGGTGCCCTCGGGGGGAAGCTCCGTGAGCCCCAGCGTGAGCACCGGGATCTTTTGCCCAGCCTCGATGAGATCGAGAAACGTCTGCGGATCGCGAGCGATGGTAAACACGGTATGGTTGTCGTATTTACCGGCTTTAAAATTGGTGAGGGCCTTCTCCTCCGTGATAATCGAAAGTGCCTGACCCGAGGGCTTCGAAAGCTTCATGGCGGCTTTCCGCACCTCGTCATTGGCCGTGGCGTCGTCGATAATCATCGTGCGCTGCGTGGCATAGGTGGGACACCAGAAACCCTGGACGATGCCGTGCAGGAGTCGATAATCGATGCGCCCTGCGACGATGCTCATTGCAACCCTTCCTTTCCAAACTTGCGGGGTCAAAACCCGCTCCCTTGAGAGGGCAGCCGTGGTAATCATGCGCCCTCATCTCTTGCTGACCCCAAGATAGCGGCACGAGTCCCCTTGCCGGCCGGCAACGCGTCGAATCGACAGGCGCCCCTGGGTTGCAACAACCCAGGGGCGCAGATAAACAGGAATTGTGAAGTTATCGACAGTTGAGATTCAAATTGACGATATCAGTGTCGAAACATATGCCCGACTGGCATATACCAGTCGGGCATATGAGCTACTCGTCCTCTAGGATCATGCCCGCAATCGTGGCACGGCCCTTGGCGTCGCTCATCTTGACATGAAGCATATGGTGCACGTAGGAAATCTCGGACACGGGAATCTCGACACGGTAGCGCCTCGTCATGTCGGCGAACGCCTCGCGGAACCACTCGATGAAATCGGCATGGTCGCGTTCAAATGCGTCGGTATCGGGTGCCTCATCCACAAAGTTCTTGGTGACCAGGCGTTCGATCAAGCCGCAGAGATGCACGTAGACGCCAATCCTGCGACGCGCATCGATCTCCTCGCCCGAAAGCTCGGCCAGGCGTTTGACGGCACGGTCGGCTTCGATGTAGAGCATCTCGGGATTGAGAATCGTGATCGACTCGATAACGCTCTTGAGCGTAAGGTTGCGAAGAAGGTTGGAATGAAACTCCGCAACCCCCTCGGGATCGACGAGCGGGAACAGCGCCCGATCGAGCGCATCGGAGCTTCCCTGGTACAGGATATCCTCGAGCCCGACAAAGGGAACAGAGGCGACGCCGGGGTCCATCGTTCCCACGATCGCCCTGATCCGATATCCATCGAACAGGGGCGCGGCATCGCCCTTTTGCGCCAGCATCGAATAATCGCAGGTGACAAGTTGGACGTTCGGCCTTCCCGGAAGGCTATTCTGCACGATGCCGCGGATCTTATCCGCCGCATCGATTCCCGACTCGGAGCAAAACGCGACAGCATCGTTCTCACGCGAGCCGCGTACGATACTGTATCCCGGAGCGCACACTTCGCCAGCACGGTCGAGCACGCCCGAAAGATCCGCATGGGCGATGAGCGCGCTGCCCACCTCGAGAGCGAGCCCTGTCGACACGTTGTTAACAATGTGGATATCGCAGGCGGTAAGCCCGCTGACGGCGTCGTTGATCTTCTCCAACGAGCCCATGTCGACCAGAATCGCCATGGATTTGCAATGCGCGTAACGTTCGAGCAGACGCGACAGCTGTCCCACAATCTCGGTAACATCCTGGTCATACGTCATATCGATTGCCTCGAACACGTGCGTCCGTAGGATTCGATCGGCAGCATCCGCGATACTCGTGGCGGTCGAATAACCGTGGCAGACGATCACACCCAAATAATCCCGAGGCCCGCCCGTCGTACGCAGGGTATCCCCCACCTCGATGAACAAGATCAACTGCGACAGATCGTCAAGCTCCATGCCCAGGGCGATCTTGGTCTTGACGGCAACCTGCTCGACGACCGTCGCCGTGCCCGGCTGGTTCTTTGCCAGTAAGTCGAGCGCGCGCTTGATGCAAACCGTATTGAGCTGCCGCCATTTGACAAGGTTAACCCCGCTCCATAGCAAAGTAAAGAGCGATTGGGCAATCGAACGCGTTATCTTGCGCGTAAGCTCAATACCGTAGGCGCGGTTAACCTCTTCGACCATCGGCCCCAGCAGTTGTTCATATGAGCTGATGCGAGGGTTCATGCTCTGGTTCTCAAAGTTCATGTAGTCATCGTAGGCATGCACCGACATAGCCGCACCGGTGAAAAACTCCGTGAAGCTGATTTCCCCCGCATCGAGTGCGTCGACCGGATCGATAATCTTTTGAAAGAACCCGATCGCACGGGCGGAAGGATCGTTAACGTCCTTGTCGCCGCTGATGATTCGGTCGTCATCGGGCTCGGGCTCAGCATGACCGATCACACTCGATGGCAAGTTGTATGTCTGGATGGTGAGGGTCTCGCTATCGCGGTTGAGATAGGCGCTGGCGCAGCAGTTGGTGATACACGAGCGCAAGCCATCGATGTTATCCTTAAAATCGGCGTTGACCAGGGCCCTCAGAGCGCCGCGGCTCACAGCAATATCGGCACCCACGCGGCGGCCTTCGACACGAAGGTAATGCATGACAAGCGACGTTCGCTCCTCGACGCCACGCTCCGCGAGCCGAGGAAGACTGACCAGAATCGGAACGCGGCGCGCGATAGCGCGCACAACATCGCTATCGACCGAGCGGTTGGTCGACAGGAGAAAACGGGGCGGCCGAACATCGGTCCCCTCGTCGCTATCCCCGCTTCCGATCCGCTGGAGTATCCTTTCGCGGGCCGCGGCGGACACATGGTCAAAGCAGCTCAAGTAGACCACGCCACCTTGGGCCTCATACTGTGCGCCACTTTGCGGCCCCTCACCAAAGACCGCCCCCTCTAGATCGGCATCGCGCCCCTCGTAGCAGGCACAATCGATATGGATGTAGCGAGCTTTCTGGGGCAGCGTGCCGCTGTTGACGCCGTACTCGAACGTCAGCTCACTCATAAGCTGCTTTCCGGTTCCATGCTCGCCCACCAAAAGCGCCGGCAGCCCATGAGGGGGATAGCGGATCGCGCTTTTCAGATGATCGATACACGTGCCGCAACTCAGCTCGAAGCCGATCGCCTTATCGAAATCGTGGGCCTCATCCATGCCAACGGTCTTGAGCAGGTCCTGCATCGAGGCAAATTCGAGCTTATCGAGCTTGCAGCGAAAATAACGCTCCGCAGCATGGCGGTGGAGAAAAATCACGGGACGCGTGTTCACCTTGATCGCAAGTCCCTGCCGCACGAGCTCGTTGAGATACTGGCTGGCGAGACTTCGACTCACGTGGCATTCCGCGGCGATGTTCGCCGTCGTGAAAGTCCTAACGCTGTCGATATTGAGATCGCGCGTAAGCCTATCGAGCTTCTCGAGCACTTCCACCTTGGTGTCGTATGAAATCATGCTGGGCCTTCCGTGAATCGTGCAGACGCTCACGATTGTAGCCCCATCCCCGGACTGCCGACACAATTCGTCTTCAGAGCCATTTTAGTGTCGACGGACGCCGTGAGATGGCTTTTTAGCGCCTTCGCCCTGTCGACCCATCGCCAGCAAGTACAAACATAGCATCCGGAAGAACTTGAGGGCAGAGGACTGAGTCCAAGGGCAAATAAAAAAGTTGCGGTGGAATAGCTCCCGAAAAGCCTCCTAAAGGACAAAACCAGGAACTATTTCACCGCAACTCATATTGGGATGGTGGTTGGCTATCTAGCCTTGGGTGACTAGGCGGTAGCCAATGCCTACGTGCGTTTGGATATAGCGCGGATGCGCGGGGTCGGACTCGATCTTCTTACGCAGTGTGCCCATAAAGACGCGCAGGCTCGCCAGGTCGCTCTTGGTCGCCGTGCCCCAAATCTCGTGCAGGATAAACTGGTGCGTCAGCACCTTGTCGGCGTTGTGCGCCAGCAGACACAGGAGCTTGTACTCGATCGGCGTCAGATGCAGCTCCTCGCCATCCATCGTGGCGATGCCGGCATCAAAATCGATATGCAGCTCACCGGTATCGAACGAGCCCTCGGAGGCAACGCCGCCCGTTTGCGCATACGAAAGGCGCCTGAGCGTCGTGCGAATGCGCGCGAGCAGCTCCTCGACCGAAAACGGCTTGGTCAGGTAGTCGTCGGCACCGGCATCGAGCGCCCGGATCTTGTCCGCGTCCTCGCTGCGCGCCGAGACCACAATGATTGGCATGCCCGACCATGTGCGCACCGACTCCACCACCTTGACGCCGTCCATATCGGGCAGGCCCAGATCGAGCAGCACAATGCTCGGCGCCTGCGACGAGGCGGCGGCGATGGCGGCATGGGCGGTCTCCACAGCCATATGGCGCAAGCCGTGCGCCTCGAGCGCGGCAACGATAAGGTTGCGGACGGCGGGGTCGTCCTCAACGACCAAGATGAGCGGTTTTACGGCAGAGTTCGGCACGGCGCTACTCCTTATCAAACGAAACATCGGCGACGGGAAGCTCAATCGTGAAGACCGAGCCGTGCGGATCCGCCGCGGCAACCTCTATGCTACCGCCATGCGCCAACGCAATGGAGCGGCAGAGCGAAAGCCCCAGGCCCACGCTGCGGTGACTGTCAGCCAAGCCGTGGTTGGCGGTATAGAACGACTCAAATATGCGCTCACGGTCCTCGGGTGCGATGCCCGGCCCGTCGTCAGCGACCGAACACCTCACGCACCCGCCGTCAGCGCCAATCGAGATCACAATATGCGAGCCTGCGGGCGTATAGGCGATGGCGTTGTTCACCAGATTGACCACCAGCTGCACCATCAGGCGCGCATCGACGTTGACGAGCGCCGGCTCGTCGCACGGCACCACCTTAAGGTCGTGCTCGCGCACGGCCGGGTTCACGTGGCGCAGCGCCTCCTCGACGATATCGTCCATGAGCTCGAGCGTTGTCGACAGATGCATGCCGCCGCCCTCGAGCTTGGTGATGGCAAGCAGGTTCTCGACGGTGGCGTTGAGCCACAGCGCATCCGAGCGAATGGATAGCAGCAGGCCGCGGCGTGTCTGAGCATCGAGCACCGCGGTGCCGGTCGAGCCCTGGTCGAGCAGCACGTCGGCATTGCCCGAAATACTGGTGAGCGGCGTGCGCAGATCGTGCGAGATGGAGCGCAGCAGGTTGGCACGCAGCTGTTCGTTCTTGGCGAGCACCGCCGCCTCCTCGCGGGCCTCCATGGCGCGGGCGCGATCGAGCGCCAGCTCGCCCTCGCTCACGATGGCATCGGCAAGTGTCCGCTCCTCGTGCGTCAGCACGTCGGGCTCGGCAACGATAGCCAGCACGCCCACCACCGAGGCGGGATCGCCCGCGCGCACCATGGTGTCGCCCGAGCGCACGGTCAGGTAGATGCCGTAGAACGCCGAGCCGCCGTAGGTGGCATCGAGCGGCGTTCCCACATAGGCGGACGCCGAGAGCCGCGGCGGCATCTGCGGCACCAGCTCGTGCACCGGCGTGGCATCGCCCACGGCCGTGTACGTCGCGCGCGGCAGCAGGTCATCGTCTTCCGGATCGGCGCTGTACCACACGACCGGACAGGCTGAAAGACGTGCCAGCTGCGTTGCCATGGCATGCACGATCTGCTGCTGATCGGCGCAGCGCTGCAGCATGCGGTTGGTCTCGAGCACCATCTGCGTGCGGCGGTCGCTGGCGGCGGCCTGCGCCAAGGCGCGGCGCAGGGCCAACGCAATCGAGCTCGACACGAGCGAGACCGCAAACATAATGAAGAACATGCCAGGATAGACGCGGTCGATAAACGACAGCGAGTAGCGCGGATCGACAAACAAAAAGTTGTAGAGCGCCACGGCGGCAGCCGAGCTCAGCAAGCAATACAGGCGACTCCAGGTAAAGAATGCGCACAGCTGAACGGCGAACACATAGACGATCATGATGCTCGGCGCGAGACCCGGATGGTCGAGCAGCGTGCCCACAATCGTCGCCGCGACCAGCAGCCCCGCCGACACGCAGACGTCATACAGAGGGCTGCGGCGCGTCAGCGTTGTGCGCCGCCACCAAAAGCTATCGGCAAAATCGCCGTCCGTACGGACGTCCATCAGCGCCCCGCCCCTCTCTCAAAAACAAAAACCACCACAAAGGGGACAGGCACCTTTGTGGTGATTTTCCCTTGTGGTGGTTCCAAGTGTATAGCCTTTGCAGCCTGCGATCGTTAGACAAACAGAACGTGCGCGAGCAGGGCGCACACGCACACCGCTCCAAATACCAGTGCCACGATCGAAATAACGCGATCGGCCATGTCCATGTTGGCACGATTCGTAAAGAACCGATCTTCGGCGGCGTCGGCGCGTGCCTCACGCACCATCTCGGCAACCACCTCGCGGCCATCAAGCATCTTTGCATCCATGTTTGCCTCCCCGGCCCCAATCTTGTCCATCGAAAACCAACTCCATGCAACCCGTCGGCGCCTACGGGCGCTCGTTGGGGGCCAGGCGCTGCATCTTGCTCACAGCCTTAAACTTGGTGAACAGCGGCACATACTCAAAGCTCACGTTGGAGTTCTCCAGGCCGTACCAGCGCGCCGGCGTGCCGGCGGCGCGGCGGATGATGTACTTGAGCGTAATGGCCGTACGCTCACTCGGCTCCACGTCGCTTTCGGGTGCCAGCAGCTTGCGGATCATGACGAACTTGAACGTACCGATGTTGCCCGGATCCTTGTAGACCGAGTAGTCATGCGTCTGCGCCGGCAGCTCGCCGGTGGCAGCCAGGTCCTGAACGACCTGACGCAGGTAGGCATTGACGCGCTGGTTGATCTTGTAGCCCAGGTACAGATGCACGCGGAACACGTAGTCGGTGCCAAACGTCTCGACCGAATAGGCAAAGGTATGCGGCTCGTCCATGGTCTCGACATTCACGAACCACCAGGCGCGAGCGCGCTTGGGATGCTTGTCCAGAATCGAGTAGACGATATCACGGTCAATGTAGTCGGTATGGGTGTCCTTGGTCAGGTACACGATGTTGTCGCTCAGGCGCTCGTAGCGATCGTCATCGCGCAGGCGCTTGAGCTGCGGCAAGTAGCTGCGCAGCGGCAGCAGCGTAAACTGGCGCTGCTCGACCGCCGTGCCGTTGTACCAGCACACCATAATGCCCATGATGAGTGCAGCCATGAGGATGGTGAAGTAGCCGCCGTGGAAGAACTTGGTGAGCGAGCTCACGAAGAAGAAGCCTTCGAGCAAAAGGAAGAAGGCCGCGAAGATCCACGGAGCAACCTTGAGCTTGCGCTCCTCGTGCAGGTAGAAGAAGAGCAGCAGCGTGGTGCACATCATAGTCAGCGTAATGGCAAGGCCGTAGGCGGCTTCCATATGCGCCGAGTTCTGGAACAGCAGCACCACGATGACGCAGCCGACAAGCATGACGTTGTTGACCATGGGGATATAGAGCTGGCCCTTGGTCTCGGCAGGGTAGAAGACCTGCATGTGCGGCATGAGGTCCAGACGGCTGGCCTCGGACACCAGCGAGAATGCGCCGGTGATGAGCGCCTGCGAGGCAATGATGGCCGCGACGGTGGAAAGGCCTACGGCAAACGGGCGCAGGCCCGGGGCGAGCATCTGGTAGAACGGGTTGAGATCAGCAATGCCCATGAGCTCGGGGTTGGCAGCGTTGTTCATAAGCCAAGCGCCCTGGCCCATATAGGAAAGCAGCAGGCAGCACTTAACGAACGGCCAGGTAGCGTAGATGTTGCCGCGGCCGACGTGGCCCATGTCGGAGTAGAGCGCCTCGGCACCGGTGGTGGCGAGGAAGCAGCTGCCCAGAATCATGATGCCTGCGTGGTTGTTGGGGCTCAGCAAAAAGGCGATGCCGCGCACCGGGTTGAGGCACAGCAGCACGGCGGGGTGCTGGAAGACAAAGAACAGACCCGTGCCGCCCAGGAACAAGAACCACAGCGTCATGATGGGGCCAAAGGCGTGACCGATCTTGGCCGTACCGATGCGCTGTACCAAGAAGAGCACGATGATGATGGCGAGCGTAATGGCGACGACGCGGCCCTGGTCATCGCCCAGCACGGCATGGACCGCCGGGATGGTGCGCAGGCCCTCGATGGCCGTGGTAACGGTAACGGCCGGCGTCAGGATGCCGTCGGCGAGCAACGCGGCGCCACCCAGCATGGCGGGGATGATAAGCCACTTGCCGCAACGCTTGACCAGGCTGTACAGGGCAAAGATGCCGCCCTCGCCATGGTTATCGGCGCGCAGCGAGATGAGCACATACTTGATGGTGGTCAGCAGCGTGACCGTCCACACGACAAGGGAGAGCGCGCCGAGCACGAACTCCTCCGTGACGCTTCCGATGCCGCCGTTGCCGGCAACGAGCGCCTTGGTTACATACATAGGGCTGGTGCCGATATCGCCATACACCACGCCCAGCGTGACGAGCATCGCCGAGATGCTCACAGGAATCGCAGCGTGCGAGGCTGCCTCCTTGGCCTTTTGTTCCATAAGCCGGTTTCCTCCCAACTTTAATGTTCGAAGGGATTATAGGCAATCGGCCCATGTTTTAATGCACTGTTTTCCCAGCTAGATAAACATTTATACGGCCTTTAGGCCACCGCGGCGATATGGAATGTGACAAAGTGGCTGTCCCTTTGTCACATTCGTCATTTTCCGAGCCAGTTTTTGAACCACCACTCCATGGAGCGGCTCATCTCGGCCATAAAGGGGCTCGTGTGCTTGCGGGTGTAGATATCCACGACGCGCTCGCCCACCTCGCGGGCGTGCGGGCGAAACATCGTGTCCATCTCGGCCACCTGCGCGTCCATAGTCGCGTCGTCCGCACGGCGGTAGCGTTCCTCGTGCACCAGGTTCACCACGGGATGCGCAATGGCCGGGCGCTCTTTGCGAGGCGTGCCGATGATGAGCATCGACAGCGGCATGGTATAGGGCGGCAGATCGAGCAGCTCGGCAACTTCCTCGGCATTCTCGACGATATCACCGATGTAGCAGCTCCCCAGCCCCAGGGCCTCGGCGGCAACCACAGCGTTTTGCGCAGCGATCACGGCATCCTGGGCCGCGATGGCAAAGTCGCCCAAACCCGGCGCGCGGCGGGGCGCCTTGCCCGTGCGCTCGACAAACTCGGGCTCAAAGCAGCCCACGTGCTCAAACAAATCGATCCACTTGGCATAATCGACCACAAATATTAGTGCCCAAGGCGCCTTAGCGATCATGGGCTGGTGGTCGCACAGGTCGGCAAGACGGTCCAATGTGGCCTGCTCTCGAATGCTTACGATGGAATACATCATCATGGCGCCCGCCGACGGCGCGCGACTCGCCGCATGCAGGATCGCCGCCCGCTGTTCGTCGGTCACCGCTACGGGACGGTCGTCGTCATCGCGCGCAAAGGCACGCGTAGAGGAACGGTGCTCCAAGATGTCCAGCACCGCGTTGCCCGTAGTCTCGATCGGATAGCCGCACGTATCGACCGCCGCTCCGTCGCCGCCCATGTCCGCCTTGCAAACCTGCTCGCTCATCGCCCTACCCTCGCCATTTCTTTAAGAAGCCTTTACGTTTCCGTGTAATTCCCGTCCATTATCGCGCAGGTCGCCGCTACATTGCGCAACACCGCCACGCACGCGCGTTATTATGGCTGGTTGTTGTGCGCAGTCACCAAATGCAGCGCATAGCTTGGTAACAATCGGGTAAACCCCCGCTTTCGTAGGTTTTAGTTTGTGAGGAGTCTCAGCATGTTCGCTGCCGCCATCTCGCTCGTCGGTCTTGCGGCGACCGTCTACCTTGTCTTGCGCGAGGCCAAGGCCATTCGCGCTCAGTCGGGCACCGTCGCCAAAAGCGCTCTTGGGTGGAGCGTCGCCTTCGGCCTGTTCCAGCTCTTTTTGACCATTTGGGGCGCCATTGGCCTCGTCGCCCAAAACGAGCCGCTCGCCTTTGTGATGCTCATCCTGACCAACGCCATCCTCACCGGCTGCGCTTGGGCCAGCATCGCCCGCGACCGCATCGCCCCGCGCGTCTTTGCGTTTGCCGCGCCCGACGCCCCCGCCCCCACCGGCAAGCTCGCCCGCCTGCGCGGCGCCTTTGTGGGCAAACCGCTCGTCGCCGCCGTCCTGTGCCTGCTGCTCGCCGGCGTCTTTGCGCTGCTGGGCATGGAGGTCTCGTCCAACCACGACTTTACCTGGGTCTACCCCCTGTGCATCCTGCTCGAGTGGGCCATCATCACCGTGCTCATGACCGGCTTGTTCTTTCTGTTCCAGCGTCATGGCGCAGCTCCCGCGGTCCTGGCCTTTGCCCTCTTTGTCCTGGGCATTGCCGAGTTCTTTGTCATCACGTTTAAATCCATGCCCATCCAGCCGGGCGACCTTTCGGCCATCTCCACCGCCGCCGCGGTCGCCGGCACCGGCTACACCTTCTCGATCTCGCTGTTCTGCGTGCTATCCATGGGCTTTACCGCCATCGCCATGCTGCTGTGCGAGTACGCCGGCCTGGTCGCGCCGCACCGTCAGAAGGGCGCCGCCAACGCCAAGCGCATGCTGCTCACCAACCTGCTCGTGGCGGTGCTGTGCCTGGGCGGCGTGACCGCGCATGTCACGCTCATCGACTACTACAACACCCTCGGCATCACCGTCTACACCTGGCGTCCGCTCGAGAGCTACTGGCGCGAGGGCTACCTGCCTGCCTTTATTAGCGCGGCACAGTCCATCAAGCCGCCCAAACCCGCCGACTATTCTGTCGATGACGCCAAGGCCACGCTCAAAAAGTACGCCAAGGCCTACGACAAGTCCGACGCCGCCAAGAGTGACGAGCGCACCGCCGCAAAGGAGCAATTCGACAGCGAGAAGCCCACGGTCATCGCCATCATGAACGAGACGTTCTCGGATCTGTCGATCTACCAGAACATGCGCGCCGGCTACGAGGGCCCGCAGTACTTTAAGAGCCTGTCCAACTGCCTCAGCCGCGGCAAGCTCTATGTGAGCGCCTACGGCGGCGGTACCGCCAATACCGAGTTTGAGTTTATGACCGGCAACTCCATGGCCAACCTGGGCTCGGGCGTGTACCCCTACACCATCTACAACATGGAAACGACTGGGAACCTGGCAGAGCAGTTCAAGTCGCTCGGATATTCCACCACGGCCATGCACCCCAACCACGCGACCAACTGGAACCGCGAGAACGTCTACAAGGACTTTGGCTTTGACCAGTTCCTATCCATCAACGACTTCCAGGGCGCCGATACCCTGCGCGGCATGGTGACCGACCAGGCGACCTACGACAAGATTCTTGAGCTGCTCGACCAGAACGCCGATCCGCAGTTTATCTTCGACGTGACCATGCAGAACCACTCGGGCTACGACACGGGCCTGCTGCCGGTCGACAAGCAGATGCACCTGAACATCGACACGACCGACCTGGACGCCAAGACCGTCGAGGACGGCACGCTCTCCGATGTCGACGAGTATGTCTCGTGCATCGAGCAGTCCGATCAGGCGCTTCGCTACTTCCTCAACGCCCTGAGCAAGCTCGACCGTAAGGTGGTCGTGGTGTTCTGGGGCGACCACCAGCCGTTCTTCCCGTCCAAGTTCAACGATAAGTGGTTTACTGGCGAGGATGACGCCACCCACCAGGAGCGCCTGTGGCAGACCGATTACATCATCTGGGCCAACTACGACGTTGCCGGTTGCGACCAGACGAGCGAGACCGACGACCTGTCCACCAACTACCTGTCCACCCAGCTTATGCAGCTGATCGGCGCACCGCTGACCGACTACCAGAAGGCGCACATGACGCTGCGTGAGTCGCTGCCCGCCATCAACTCCGTGGGCTACGAGGACGCCAGCCTGCGCTGGGCGCTCTCCTCCAACGTCACCGGTGACGACGCCGCTGCCGCTGCCGCCACCAAGGCGCGCGAGGATTACGCCAAGATGCAGTACTACGAGATGTTCCGCGACGGCAAGAACGTCTATACGGAGCACTTCCAGACCGAGGCCAACGAGACCGACCCCAACCTGGCGCCGGGTACTACTAAGATCAAGTAGCGGGTCCTTCGACCTGGTTCGTCTGCCCGGCGGCGCGGAATGTTAGGTTCCCTGCTCGGGCAGTCCTGCTCGCACGGAGAGCACATTAAGTGCTCTCCGGCTCGTGCGGAACTCGCGATGAACCTTACGTTCCGCGCCGCTCGGGCAGACGCCTCGGTGTTGAGGCGTGGCTTTTCATGAGAGCATCCGCAACATATATAAGTTGAAGGCCACGTCATGTGGCCTTTTTTTCATCCGGAAACCGTGTCCCAGAATTCACGTTCGGAGTGGGATGCAGTTTCCGCTTGTGGCTCCGTTGGGAAACCTCATCCCACTCCGATTGCAAGTTCCGGGTCGCACTTTCCGATATCCCGCCCATCCGGAAAGCCCGTCCCACTCTGACTACATCCAGCGAGCGCATGCGAGCGTGTCGTTCAAGACGGCCTCGTCATCGGGGTGATGGAAAATGTTACCCCAAACGCTTGCCACGGAGCGGTCCCCTGTCAAGAAAAAAGCCTCGAGAACTTCGAGGCTTTCACGTTTGTATTGTTTTGCACGAAGGACCGCGAACGGCGAAGCTACTCGCCCAGCACGGCCTTCTTGGCCGCTGCCGCCATATGGTCCAAATCATCCTTGGTGGGATGGTCCTTTGCGGCAACCCAGTTGTCGAGCAGCAACTTAGCGCGGGCGTTGTCGGGATCTTGCTCGAGCATGGCCTCGTAGCGCTGTTTGACCGCGGGGCCCATCTTGCCCTGGCACATTGCCCAGCCCACTAGCTCGGCATCATCGGCCAAATTGGAGGTCACACGATCGATAATCTGCTGGTAATATCTCTGACTGGCACCAAAACCGCAGGTACCAAACAGAAAGACGCGTTTGCCGTGCAAGGCGGAGAGCAACGCCGCGACCGAAGGCGTGCATGCGCCCTTGTCGCACCAAAAACCGACGAGCACCATGTCGGCCGCACAGGCGCCCTGCGCCTCGAGTGCAACCTGATCCGCATCCGCATCGTCGCTCAACGCCGCGGCATGGACAAACTCGACACCCGCAGCCTGCAGAGCGCGCTTGATCGCGCCCGAAACCATCCTGGTATTACCGCTCTTGCTGTTGACCACCAAAGAGCACGTCATAGTCACGTTGCCTCGTTTCCCCCAAAACTAAAGCCACTAATGCAATTTATTAGATGAATATCTTAGTACTAACGTGGCAGATGTAAACCACCGTCTGCCGATTGATTCATTTGCCCCACGTCTTGCTTACTGGGCGAATTGGCTGCGGTAGAGCTCGGCGTAAAAGCCGCCTGCCGCGAGCAGTTCATCGTGCGTGCCGCGCTCGATAATCTCGCCATCGCGCATTACCAGGATGCAATCGGCGTCGCGAATCGTCGACAGGCGGTGTGCCACGACAAAGCTCGTGCGGCCAGCCATGAGCTCGTCGAATGCCGCCTGCACCTGCAGCTCGGTGCGGGTATCGATGCTCGAGGTCGCCTCGTCCAGTAGCAAGATAGCCGGGTCGGTGAGCATGACGCGCGCGATGCACAGCAGCTGTTTTTGACCCTGGCTAAACGTGCCGCTGCCCTCGCCGATCACCGTATCGTAGCCGCCTGGCAGCTGCACGATAAACTTATGCGCATGAGCGCGCTTGGCGGCCTCGACAATCTGCTCGCGCGTGGCATCGGGGCAACCGTAGGCAATGTTTTCGGCCACCGTGCCCTTAAACAGCCAGGTGTCCTGCAGCACCATGCCAAAGGCGCGGCGCAGGCTCGCACGTGTGTAGTCACGCGAGGAGCGACCATCGACCGCGATGCGCCCAGCATCGATATCGTAAAAGCGTAGCAGCAGGTTGATGAGCGTCGTCTTGCCACAGCCCGTGGGACCGACGAGGGCAATGCGCATACCGGGCTTGGCGTCGATGCAGATATCCTGCAACAGTTTGCGATCGGGCACATAGCTAAAGTCCACATGCTCAAACGAAACCTCGCCCTTCGGGGCGGCGAGTTCAATGGCATCCACAGCGTCGGGCTCCTGTTCGCACGCATCGAGCAACGCGAACATGCGGCGCGCCGAGGCGTACGCGGTCTGGATCTGCGTGATGACGTTCGTGACCTCGTTGAACGGCTTAGTGTACTGGTTGGCGTAGGACAGGAAGATCTGCACGCCGCCCACCGTGAGCGTCGCGGGCACGCCTGTGATCACGCCCGCGCAGCCGATCACGGCGACCACGGCGTAGATGATGTTATTGATAAAGCGCGTTCCGGGGTTGGAAAGCGAACCCATAAACTGCGCGCGCTCGCCCGCCGTATAGAGCTCGGCGTTGAGGACATCGAAGCGCTGTTGAGCGCGCGGGCCGTAGGCGAAGGCGTCCACGAGCTTTTGCTCACCCACATACTCCTCGATATGACCGCCGAGTTGGCCCTGGATGCGCTGTTGAGCAGCAAAGCTCTTGTTGGAAAGCTTGGCGATGGCACCGGCCGCAAAGATGGAAAGCGGCGTGACGAGCACCACCACAAGCGTCATGGTCAGGTTGATGGAGAGCATAAATGCGAGCGTGCCCACGATGGTGATAACGCCGGTAAAGAGCTGCGTAAAGCCCTGTAGCAGGCCGTCACCCACCTGATCGACGTCGTTGACCACACGGCTCATGAGGTCGCCGTGGGCATGGCCGTCGATAAAGCTGAGCGGCATGCGGCTGAGCTTGTCGCTTGCCTCCACGCGCATGTCGCGCACCGTCTCGTAGGACAGGCGGTTGACGCAATAGCCTTGCAGCCACTGGAAGGCCGCGGCCCCCACCACGACGAGGGCGAGTTTGGTAACAAGCGGCAGCAAGGCGTCGAAGTCCACCTGACCCGCCGCGACGATGAGGTCGATGCCCTCGCCAATGAGGATGGGCGTATAGAGTTGCAAGACCACCGAGATGGCGGCGCTCACAAACGACGCCGTAAACGAAATGCGATGCGGACGGACGTAGCCCAGCAGGCGGCGAGTTACCGCGCCCACGGGGTAGCGTTCGGGATCACCGGGCTGACGCGGGCCGTCACCCAAGTCGTTGAGGCTATCGTTGCCGGACACGTTGGCCGTCATCGTGGCGACCGAACCGGAAGAAGTATACGGATTCATTTAACAGCCCTCCTTTGCGCAAGTGGATGCCGGGGCAGCCGGGGCGGACGCGGGACTTGGGACGGACGCGGGCATCACGCTCCCCTGCTGACCCTCGAGCTCCTCGCGACGAAGCTGCGACTGGCAAATCTCGCGATAGAGTTGGCAGCTTGCGTACAGCTCGTCGTGCGTACCCAGGCCCGCGACCGAGCCGTGGTCGAGCACGCAGATCATGTCGGCATCGCGCACGGTCGAGACGCGCTGGCTCACGATCACCGTGGTCAGCGGGATCCCGCCCGCGGCGGCACCGCGTACGCTGCGCTCGCGGATGGCGTGGCGAAGCGCCGCGTCGGTCTTAAAGTCGAGCGCCGAGGCGGAGTCATCCATAATCAGAATCTGCGGCGAGCCCACCAGGGCACGCGCAATGGTCAGGCGCTGGCGCTGACCGCCGCTGAAGTTCTTGCCTTCCGCCTCGACCGGGGCGTCGAGCCCCTGCGGCTTGTTGCGCACGAACTCGCTCGCTTGCGCCATATCGAGCGCCGCCCAGAGCTCCTCGTCGGTCGCCGACTCGTCACGCCAGGTCAGGTTGCTGCGGATGGTGCCGCTCACGAGCGACGCGCGCTGTGGAACAGTCGCGACCACATGGCGCAGCTGATCGAGCGGCCAGGCGCGCACGTCGGCACCCATTACGCTCACGCTGCCGACGCCCGTGTCGTACAGGCGCGGGATAAGCGAGATAAGCGTCGACTTACCGCTACCCGTGCCGCCGATAATGCCGAGCGTTTTGCCCAGCGGCAGCTCCAGGGTCACGTCATTGACGGCGTTGGCGGCGCCCGCGCCAAAGGAGAAGCTCGCTTGGCTCAAGCTCAGCGCGGGGACTGGAGCAGCGCCACCCGCCAGTTCGCTCGGCTCGGGCAGCGCAACCGGTTGGTTGCCCTCGTCGGTAATGCTCGGCACGCAATTGAGCACCTCGTTGAGACGCGACGCACTGGCGCTCGCCTTAGTAAAGACCACGACCAGGTTGGCGACATACACGATGGAGGTCAGGGTCTGCGTCATGTAGTTGACGAACGCCATGACCTGGCCCTGCGTGAGCTCGCCCACGTTGACCTGGACGCCGCCCACCCACAGGATGGCGCACACGCCCAGGTTCATCACCAAAAACGTGACGGGGTTGAGAATCGACGAGAGCTTGCCCACCGCGATTGCGACACGCGCCTGGTCATCGGCCGCCTGGGCAAAACGCCCACGCTCGTGACCCTCGCGCACAAACGCCCGGACCACGCGGGCGCCCGAAAGTCCCTCGCGGCAAATAAGCGCGATGCGATCGAGCTTTGCCTGCAGCTGTTTGTAGTACGGGATGCAGCGCGCCATGACAAACCAAAACACCAGGCCGATGGCGGGCGTGCAAATCAAAAAGATGATGCCGAGCTTAAGGTCGATGGCAAGGGCCGCGACCATGGAGCCCACCGCCAGGAAAGGCCAGCGGATGAGCATGCGCACGCCCAGCGCCACAGCTAGCTGCACCTGGTTGACATCGTTGGTGATACGCGTGATGAGCGACGGCGTGCCAAAGCGATCGAGCTCAGCATAGCTCAGCTTGTTGATGTGCTGGTAGAGTGCGCCGCGAATGTCGGTACCCATACCCTGCGAGGTGAGCGCCGCCATCTTTTGGCAGACGAGCGTAAACGAGATGCCGATCACGGCCATGGCGGCAAGTACCATGCCGTAGTGGACGACAGCGTTCACATTGTGTGCGCCGATGCCCTTATCGATCATCTGGGCAATCACCAGCGGCGTCAGCAGGTCAAAGATCACTTCAATCAACTTGCACGCAGGGCCAATCACCATATACCGGCGAAATTTACCACCAAAACGCCCGAGCAGCTCAATCATAAAAAGGCGCTCCCTATCATCATCTCAATTCAATCTGATTCATGATAGTACGGAGAACCCTGGAGATGCGTAAGCAACTCGTTACAGATGTAAGGGCAACGGTCACTAGCGCCCAAGGCACGTAGCAGCCGATGTTTTGGCAACGCCAGCGAGCGGCATAACGCCGGGGATTCAATTATCAGATAAATGTGACCCTTCAGGCGGTTTTGGTCGGCTACCCGCGAGTGCCGGCAGGGCGCTTGGTAGTCGAGCGATCCCGCAGGCGAAGCCGAGGACCAGCAAGACACCAAGCGCCCTGCCGGCACTCGCGGGTAGCCGCGGCACCAAAAAACGCCTGCGCACTCGATGGATTCGGATGCCCGACAGAGGCTCCTTATGGCTGCTTCCTTCCGGACCTGACCAGATTCGGAACATGTCGTCATCCGAACCCATCGAACGCGCTAGGCGCTCGGTATATCTTACCCGCTCCAGCCCGATGGGGCAAGGTGGCTAATTTGGGACGGGGCTTTTTTGACTACTTGGGCAATCAGATCGACAGGTGGTCAAATAAGCCCCATCCCAATTAGACTGGTCTGACGCCGTGCCACGAAAGGGGCCTATCTACTACGTTTAAGCCGCGGGGGTCAACCATAGCCGGCTTTTTCAAAAATCGGCAAGCCGTCTACCTGCACTGATAATTGTTCTCGGGGGAAGCGGGCACTGCGGGGCGCGGCAACGGCGCGCGATTTCCGCGTCGCAGCGCTACCCTGATGCTGAATGCCG
>NZ_JADMWW010000016.1 GCF_015548375.1 Collinsella aerofaciens | reverse complement strand
GCGCCTTTAGACGCGAGCCCGGGGCCCGTGGGTTATACCCTAAGAGCAAACCACCCTTTTTAAGGGTGGTTCTGATTTTAAGGGACTTAGCTCGCGGCTAGGATACGCGGCTCACGGCCGTTTCGTGGAGACCCGACCAGCTCGACCCACCTCCGCTCGCGCCGTGCCCCCAATCGACATCAGGCGGTTCAATCGTCGCGCAGACGAAAACGCACACGGGACCGCGCAGGCGCATCGCGCGGAAAGATTGGAGGAACCATGGCGCACGCTACGAAATGCGCGGCACCCGAGAGCAACCGGGACCGCGACGAGTGGATGACGGTGATCGAGATGCAGGAGTACATGGGGGCGAGCCGAAGCAAGGCATACGACCTCATCTGGTCGGGAGAGATCGACTCGTACAGGCTCGGCAGGAAGCTCCTGGTGTCGAGGGCGTCAGTGGACGCCTACGTCGAGTCGAGGAACAGGAGGAAATTACGGCGGCGACCGCCCCGGGAGCCGCCCGCGGCCGGGCACACGAGGGAGCCTCGAGACGAAAGGCGCTCAGGCACGCCCTCGTGGATGGTGTCACTGCGCCTCTGAATCAGGTTCATACAGACAAAGGCAAGCTTCGGGTTGTTATCGCAAACCAGCTCCGACGATAAATTCTCGTGTTCCGTAATCTTGAAGAAGCTGCGAATCTATTTCAGGGGCACTATCAACAGCGGTTTCATCCCGTTCCCCTCTTGCACTCACCGCCAGCACACGCTATAAGGTTGTTGGTGGCTCATTAAGCTACCTCCAAGTGCCGGGGGAGTCCCCCGGCTATTTTTTTATCCATTCCATTAGGAGTCCCCATTGGCCAAGGAACTCAACATCTTCGTCGACGAGAGCGGCGACCGCGGCGGCAAAGCTCGCTACTACCCGCTCGTACTCGTCTTTCACGACCAGGCAGGCAGCATCGCCGAGGCGGTCACGGGCTATGAGGCCAAGCTTGTCAGGGCCGATCTCCCTAACATTCCGTTTCACTCCGAGCCTCTCATGAACGGGCACAAGGACTATGAGTTTCTTGACATCGAGCAGCGCAAGGTGATGCTCGCCCGTTTCTCCTCGTTCGTCCGCAAACTTCCCATTTCCTATATCACGTTCGTCTACCACCGCAGCCAGTTCGAAGACCCGGCAAGGCTAATGGAACGTATGGGGCGCGATATCTCCTCTGCCATGATTGAACACCTGGGCTTCTTTCAATCCTTCGACGATGTGAAGGTTTACTACGACAACGGTCAGGACATTGTCAAACAGGCGCTTGACCGCTCGGTGGGCAAGGTCCTCTCAAAAGGGGTCGTCCGACGCCGCAAGACCTCGATGACCGATTACCGCCTCGAGCAAGTGGCGGATTACCTCTGCACCATCGAACTTGCCTTGGTCAAGTACGAGGCCAAGGAGAACGGTGAGACGTACAACAAGTTCTTCGGAGGTATAGATTCTTTCAAGAGGAACTGGTTCAAGCAAGCCCGCAGCAAGCGGATATAGGTGGTTCCGCAGTCTCGCAGGGAGCGGTCGTCTCTCCTCCGGCCAGGGCCCCAAGCGACACGCTTCGAGCAGCGATAGCGAAACGCAAGCAACGGCGTCGCGGGCGCCTCGTGCGCCATAGTGTCCATGTGGTCATCTCCTATCGTCTCAGCGTGGTAGCTGAAGATTCTAGGCGCTGGCCACGCCCCTTTTCCGGGGCGCCAACACCAACGTTTAGCACACAAGGAGTTTGACGAGATGACTCAGCGAGTATTGAATCTATCCGCCCATGCAGCCACGTCGAATAACCCCAGATTGGGGTAACTGACCGTTTCGCCCGTTTCTTTAAGACAGGCCTCCGCGGCGTTGCACAGCGAGCTCGCGAGCGACGCCGCATCAACGCGGAACGTCACGCTCTTAGTCGCACGCATCCCGCTCTTGGGCGACGGCCAGGAAGAGCAGAGGGCGTTGCGCCCGTGGAGGACAAGCTCGAACTTGTAGTCGTAGTCGAAGCTCTCGTCTTTCTCGGGAGCATCGACCGACACATCGTAGTCGCCTGAATGCAACAGGGAGCACCGGAGCTTCCAGCACATCTTCCCATTAAAGATTTGACCTGGAATCGTTTCACCTTCGTTCGAGGGGTCTCCCGAAAACAGGAAGTCGTTTGCCGCCCAGTCATCAAACCACTTCACATACTGCCGCCCCGCCGCTCTCTTCCCGTTATGAAGGACGAGATTGGGATAAAGAAGCTGCCCCATGGCGTCGGGAATGGTAAGGGAAGACATAAGGGCTGGAATAAGGCAGTCTTTCTCAACCGCATTTCTAATCGATTCGACGAGTAGCTTCATTTCGATGCCTCAAAAAGTCTATGCGGTCTTATGCGAAGAAACGGCCGATCGGCCATGAGCCGAGCGTCGTTCGTACCTCTTCGTCAAGTGACGCTCTGAGCGCAGAGGCCATGTCCGAGTCTCCGCGCAAGGCTGCTGCGCATGCTTTCGACAGCGCACTATCTGAATTCAGCTGGATTGCCATTAACTCAGATTTCTCCTCGCTAGTAAGATCTCGCTTTCGAGCGGCAATTTGATATCGATTTATCAGGGTTGCCTCTCGATCCGCAAAAGCTTCCAGGGCGTCTACGGTCATCTCGCAGCATTTCAGCAACTCTTCCTTACAGCACGCATCTTGATCGTAGGCCGATAGCATTTCAAGCATCTTGTCGTTGACGTAGGCAGAGCTAACTTCGGTGACTGGATACTGCTTCAGCGTAGCGGCAAACACCTCGGCATCGATATTGGCAAGCCTCATATAGTCCTGCATCGTTTGGACGAACAGAGGCGCGACGACTACGGGGGCATCCCCCTCGCCCCGGAAGAACACCGAGACCGTCAGGTCATCCAGTCGAAGCCCATCGACCATTCGGTACATATCTTCAGATACTTGGTAAAACACGAGCTTAATCGGATGGTTCCCCAGATTGATATATCCGAATCCGTTTTGCCGATCCTTGTAGTGGAGGGGTGCGTTCTCAACCAATCCCTTGTAAATTGTCTCGATGTTTCTTAAATCCTGAGTGGTCAACGCACTGATGTCGAGCTCTGGCTTGTAATGAAGAGCGTCGACAACCCGCTTGATAATCTCCAGCGACTGCAATCGACTCTCAAGGGCGTCGAGGTCGCCTCCGCTCAACTTGCACCCGCGAGCAAAGCCGCTTCCGTCTATGGAAAGCGTACCGGTTTGCATCAATGCGCGCATGAGGGCCAACTCTTCCATGCGCTCGACAAGAGTTCCGGTCTCGCTGAGGGTGATTGTGTTGGTGGAGAGGCATATGTCGAAACCCCTGAAGAAAACGTGCTCGCCATTCTCATTTTCTCCGGCCATGACCACCGCATTTAGGGAAACATCACCAGAGCTGACGTCATGCCGAGACCCAATCGCGACGCCAACTATGTTTTCAAGCTTATTCAAGGGATACAGCTCTCCCCAGGGGCTCTTCCCGTAGATATACAGCCCGTTCCTGTATGGAGCCAAGCTTGCGGGCGACTCGCCCTCGAGCAGCTCGATTCCAAACTCGCACTCATCAAAGCAAAGGCCGGCGTCCTTAAATTCCTCGATTGTCTTGGGGGCGATGCCAGCGACTGCTCGCTGCTTTGTTCTGTCCTTGACCGCCCTTCTGACAAGCCGCGTCAATTCCGCCGCGTCTGATGGAAGCCGGTCGAAACGCAAAGAGATGCGCTCTTGTTGCTCCGGAATATCTGCCAGAATCTTCTTTAGGTCATAGGGAAGCAAAAGTCTGTAGAAAACCTCCGCTGAACGAGCCTCGCTCCCACAGTAGACGTAAAAATAGATGCAGCCTCCAGCAATGTTGAGATAGTGCTTGAGGTCTGAAACTCGAACTTGCCGCTTAGGTCGGTCCGATTTTCTTTTCGAAGTGGTCCCCTTGACCTGAAGCGGCAACTGGCCTTCAACGGTCTCAATCGTGAAGGAAGAAGACGAGTAGACTTGCAGGTGCCCGTCGGTGCATTCGGTCTTGTCGTTCTCATCTATATACGCATAGACGCAAGCGACATCGCCGAAAGCCTGCTTGACAGCATTGACCGCGTTCTGCTCGATTTTGCGATTGTCCAAGCTTCTCCTTACTGTTTTAGATCGTCAGCAAACCGATGTCAGGCATGTTTCTCACTTGACCTAACTGCCTCGCGATGAATCGCATGGCCCTAGAGGAAAAAGTCCCTCGCGCTCACGATGCGGATGCCGTCGATATCCGTGTCGTAGGAACCCTGCCTCACGACCACGATCTTCTCGTGGTTGTCTCGTATCGACTTCAGAGGGGCGATCTCTCGCTCCCTGGTCTCGCTTGCGAACATCTCGTCAGTCGCCTGCACGTAGAGCACGCGCCCGTCCTTCGTCGCGACGAAGTCGACTTCCTTGCCATAGAGCTTGCCCACATGCACGCTCCATCCTTCGTAGAGCAGCTGGAGATACACGGCGTTCTCGAACAGGCGGCCAGTATCCGTGACCCTATAGCCGGCCATCCAGGTCCGGAAGCCGGTGTCGACGATGTACTCCTTTGGGTTCGTCTTGAGGAGCGCCTTGCCGTGCAAATCGTAACGCGTGGCACGATAGAACAGGAAGGCCTCCTCAAGCGCACCCACATACGAGGAAACGGTCTTGTTCGTGGTCTTCGGCCCCGCAGAAGTTAACGCGCCGGCGATTCGACTCGACGAGCACTCGTTGCCGATGTTGTCCGCCAGGAATTCGGCCACATGGCGCAGCAGGGAAGGGTCAGTCACCGCACTTTTGCCCTTCCCGCGCTCACGGTTGACAATATCACGCACGGCGATGGCTTCGTAGACGCCGGACATGTACGCCGAGTGCTGCG
This sequence comes from Collinsella aerofaciens, assembly GCF_015548375.1. Lineage (GTDB taxonomy): Bacteria > Actinomycetota > Coriobacteriia > Coriobacteriales > Coriobacteriaceae > Collinsella > Collinsella aerofaciens_AB. Next base: position 58,256 of record NZ_JADMWW010000016.1, on the reverse strand, counting down.
CCTGGGTCGTCGAGAGGGATGCGATGGCTGGCATGCCCCCGTACTCAAGGTAACGAGTAAGCATGTCGTCGAAGAGAACGGGATCCCCCTCGGGAGTGAGAGCCACCGAAGTTCCCGATACGAACTCGATTCCGCAGAAGTCGGCGAACTCGGAGAAGGACAGAGGCAGCATCTTTACCTCTACGTAGCGCCCGGAGAGATAGGTGGCCAGCTCGCTCGAGAGAAGATACGCATTCGAGCCCGTGAGGTAGATGTCGCAATCGAAGTCGACCCTCATTGCGTTGACCGCATCCTGCCAGCCATCGATTCTCTGGGGCTCGTCTATGAAAACGTAGGTGCGACCCTTGTCCGACAGGCGCCCGCGAACGTAATCATAAAGCTGGTCCTCCGTCTTGATGCCCGTACCCTTGCTTTCCAGGTTGACGCTCACAAAGCCGCGGCCAGCGACTCCTTCAGACTCGATGGTCATCCTAATTAGATCGAGAAGGCTCGACTTGCCGCACCTGCGCACGCCCGTGATCACCTTGATGAGGTCGGTGTCACGGAAGAACATCGCCTCCTCGAGGTATCTATCGCGGTTCCTGAGTCTGCTACCCTTCAAAAGCTGCTCCTAAAACTCGAATCTGGTTACACTTTTAGGAGTATCGTAACCCCACGCCACAAGATGAGCAAAGAGCGCACCTCGAGACGGATCGACCAAGGGGATTACGCACCTGCCGGGAGGCAGGGCAGCTTGCTCGATCGACGCGGACTACCAATTGATAAACCCCAAAAGCCGGACCGCACGGCGGCGCTCGTTTCGCTAAATCGGCTTGATGGGATGGCGAATCACGGTCTTGAGCTTCTCCGGCGCGTACTTGCGCGGGTCGGAGAGGTAAATCTCGTGACAGAGGCGGAATTCGGAGAAGTCGGGCGCATATCCCCGTTCCGCCGCAAATGCACGCATGGCGCCTATGATCGTCAGCTCGTCATCGTAAGGCCCGTATAGCAATGGGCGCGGATTCGGAAGATGCCGCGCCCATTGGCAAACACTATAGCATAGAATCGAACGTCTGTTCTACTCCCACTCGATGGCGTCGGTTCTGCCGTCCCGTCACTCCAGTTACACCCAGTTTTCGGCATCGACACGGAACGCGTGCCGCCGAATGACGCGATGTCGCGTTTCGTCGGCTTCGGGGACAAAAGCTGGGACAACCTCAAAAACTTTTTTCAAACTCAGGGCTTTGAGTTTTTGTTTTTGTCCCAAAGTGCGCGGCGGGTCGCCTTTGGAGGCTCGATGGCGCCGAAAACGCCCGTTTTGAAACTCAACCGCCCTTTTGCCCGCAAGCCGCCAGCTGCAATCGCAAGTGAATTAACGCGGGTGGCTTGCGCGCCATTTGCAAAACCCCAGGTCGCAGGTCTTCGCCATTCGTGAACAAAGTGAGTAGTCTCAGGTGGCTTGCTTATGAGTTGGCGAACGGGCCTTCAGGATTCAGGGCAAACATGCTGGTAGAATAGGATTCTCAAATCAATGACAGGAGACCGAGCATGGCCGAACCCCACGATAGGAAGCCGATCCTCACGATCGAGCAGCAGATAGAGCACCTCAAGCAGAAGGGCGTAGCCTTCGAACTGTGTTCCGAGGAAGAGGCCGCGGACTACCTGCGCGACAAGTGCAACTTCTTCAAGCTCGCATCCTACCGCAAACTCTTCTCGAAATACGAGGGAGGCCCGCGCGACGGCCGCTACGTAGACCTCGACTTCGGCCAGCTGCGCCTGCTCGCGGCGCTCGACCAGGAGCTGCGCCACGCCCTGCTCGGCATGACGCTCGACATCGAGCATTTCCAGAAGGTGACACTGCTTCGCGAGATGGAGGACCGTGGAGAGGACGGCTACGCCATCGTGGCCGACTACATGGCATCGCTTACCACTGCAAACAGGGAGTACCGCCTGCGCGAGCTCAAGATGAGCGGCCGCAGCCCCTACAGCTCGAGCCTCTACGCGAAGTACTCCGGCGACATGCCTGCCTGGGCCTTCCTTGAGCTCACCTCGTTCGGCACCCTCATCGACTTCGTGCGCTTCTGCGCCAGGCGATGGGGCGACAGGCGCCTCGAGGCCTCCCACTACGACCTCAAGCGCGTGAAGTCCGTCCGCAACTGCGCCGCGCACGGCTCGTGCCTGATCAACTGCTTCGCCGAGAGGGGCGCCGCCCGGGGCTCGGCGTCCAGCGGCGTCTCCCGAAGGGTCGCCGCCGTGGGGATTCCCAAGGCGACCAGGAGGAAGTGGATGGGGAATACGGCCATGCAGGAGGTCGCGACCGTGCTCGTGGCGCACTCCGGCTTGGTACCCGAGGGCTCCTCGCGCTCGCGCGCCGCATCCGAGCTCGCCGAGATGTTCGCCAGGGCCGACGGCGAAACCGAGGCGCTGCCCGACAAGGGGCCCGACGCCGCAGCTCGCTCCGCGCTCGAGTTCCTTCGCAGGTTGACAGAATCGCTCGGGTTGGTAGAATAGCCTGCAGATAGCAAAACCTTCACGGTTTTAGGGGCGGACTTGCGCAAGCGACTCTGCCCTATTTTTATATTCACTCGCTATAGGAGACGGATGATACCTGGGTCAATGACAGAACTGAGAAGCCCGGAATAATGGAGCCAGTTAGAAACCCTCGGGTTTGCGGGGCGGGATCGTGAGAGCGATTCTGCCCTATTTTTTTCCTCCGTCTGCCCCAACCAAGTAGTTCGAAGATAGCCTGTAGGTGTCCTCGTGGGCGCCTTTTATAATATGAGCAGGACATTGTCAATAGGCAATGAAGGGCCAAGGGCGATTTCGTTCGCCCTTGGCCCAATCTATCTCCTCCGCAATCCCCGTTGACAGCGCGTGTCGGATCGACGCCCGTCTGGCAGTTTAATATTCGCCCATCGCGCAGAATGCGCCGGTGCATCTCGTTGCTACGGCCGGCCCCTCCGTCTCGTCTGTCTTTTGGCGTGCGTGGCGGCTTCGCCGCCGCACGAAAAAAATCCGAGGATGGAGGCCGACGCCCGTCGAGCCCGGGAATTCCGGGAAAGACCCGGATATGTGCGCGGCGCTCCCGCTAGGCGCCTTCCGCCATTCGGCCCACGGCCCAGCACCAGCAGGCCGGCTCGCGCGCCACCGCGACGTTGGCCACGCTGCTCTGCTTGCCCGCATCGTCCATGGAGCGGCGCCTGTCGACGAGCCGCCTCACGCCCGCGTTGGCGTGTCGCCTGGTCGCTGCGTCGACTACCTGCCCCTTGGCCAGGTCTTTCGGCGACCTCGACGCTCCCTTGTAGTGCCAGGCGGCCTCGACGAGCAGCTTTCTCAGGTGCTTGTTGCCGGCCTTGGTTATCCCGCCGCGGAATCGGGACTCGCCGCTGGAGTGCTCGGAGGGCACCAGGCCCACCCACGCCGCGAAGCCCGACGCCGTGGCGAACCTCGCGAAGCCGTCGGCCTCGCACGCGATCGAAGCCGCGGTGACCGCGTCTATACCCTTGAGGCATTTGAGCGCGTCGCAGGTCGGCTTCCATCTAGGCTGCTGGGCCAGCGACTTGACCTTCGCCTCGAGCGCGGCCTTGGCGGCGTCGGCCTCGCGCACGCGCTCGCAGTAGTGGTCCAGCGTCGCCATGGCGGCGGCGTCCCCGAGGTCGATGCGGCCCACCCACGCCCAGAAATCCCCGGTCCAGCGGTTGCGCCTCTGGCCGGCGGCGTTCCTCTCGTCGTAGACGAGCCCGTGCCTGAGCAGGAACTTCGAAAGCCTCTGCTTGGCGCGCACGGCGTCGTCGCGCGCGTCGGCCAGCGCCCGCGCCAAATCCCGCGCGCCCTCGCACTCGGCATCGGGCACGTGCACCTCGGTGACCACGCCCAGCGCCAGCTGCACCGCGAGGAACTGCGCGTCGCGCCTGTCGGTCTTGCGGCCGCGGTCCGCGGCGGGCTTGTGCATCTTGGAAACGGCTCCGATCACGCAGGCGGCGCCCATCGCGTTCAGCTCGCGGCAAAGGTGGAAGCCCGTCACTCCCGACTCGTAGACGCATCTGGCGGGCTGGGGCAGCGAGGACACCCATGAGGCGATCTCGCCGGGCTCGTAGCCGAACGATTTCCTGATCGTCTCGCCCGTTTCCGGGACGAACGCGCAGGCCTTCACCGGCCTGGCATGCACGTCTAGCCCTACGAAAGTGGTAGCATTGCTCATCGGAAGCCCCTTCCATGAATGCGGCGTGGCCGCTGGCGGTTTGGACACCTCTATTGTCGGCCTAATCCGCGGATATGCATGCAGGAGGGGCTTCCAACTTTTTTATGTCCTGCTCATATCGTCTTGTATAGTATTATTAAAAGGGGGAAATGTTTATGTTACATAGCATGCGTATTCGATAAGCATTGAAATCAAAAAAGATTTTTCCCATTTTCAATATGGGCTTTTTTGAAAAATTAGAAATCATAATCAAAAACTCTGAAAAACAAAAGGAAGGATATTAAATGAAACACTTACCTAAAAGTACACTTACGGAAATATTGAATGACCCATACGGATTTACTTACAAAGAAATGTCGGAAGTAATTGGAGAGGATAAAGCAAGAGCCTTATATGCGGAATTGTATAAACAGCCATTTCACAAAAAAATCTATCAATATCAACAAAAAAAGTCTATAAAAGTAGCGATACTGAAAAGTATGTTTATGAATTGAAAGACAACAGGTATATCGAAACGGTTTTTATTAAACGGCGAGATGGTGGGACTGTTTGCGTAAGTACGCAAGTTGGTTGTTCTGTTGGCTGTATTTTTTGTGAGTCCGGACGCAATGGTTTCGTTCGTAATCTAACACCATCTGAAATTGTGCAGCAGGTCATATTGATACGTCAAAAAGTAAATCGTATCGTTTTTATGGGAATGGGAGAACCTTTATTCAATTACGACAACTTGATTGCAGCAATCCATATTCTTCGAGATAGAAATGGACTTAACTTTCCAACCGACGGCATTACCGTATCAACAGTTGGTCCAGTTAATCAATTAAAAAAATTGCGCGAAGAACATCTAAAAATTCAGTTGACAATATCTTTACATGCAGCAACACAGGCTGCGAGAAACTGCATCATTCCTCATATGCACATGTACGCTATTGAAGATGTTGTTAAGCAAGCATTGTCCTATTCACAAAGGCATAATCGAAAAGTGGTATTTGCGTATTTGCTTTTACCAGGTATAAATGACCGTTCCTCAGATATAAGGCAACTTGCAAAATGGTTTAAGGGCAAAAATGTTATGATTAACGTGCTGCAATACAACCCGACGAGTAATTCAAAAATTAGAGCACCACAAAAACAAGAAATGGTTGCGTTCAAACATCAATTAGAGCAAACAGGACTTGAAGTTACCATAAGAGTTTCTCATGGTAGAGAGATTAAAGCAGCTTGTGGACAGTTAGCTAATACATATAATAAAGCCAAAAAACAACAAAAATAATTTAATTAAAAGAGCCAGACGCACAGACGCAGAGCCGATAATATGCAGTTTGAAATACTGCTGTTATCGGCTCTTTTTTGATTTAATTTGTGCCCCCAATAACCATATTGGAGCAAAATCAGAACTGTTGCTTGTCGTTCTTTGATTTCCGCAGCAGCTTTGAAAAACCAAAGCCGCCGTTTCTTTTTATCTTCTAATGAAATGACGCGGTATCACTGTTAAAAGCGGCGGCTAAAAGGAGGTAGCCGCCATGAAGCACATACCCTATCGACAAAATCCGACGGTCATTGACATATCAAAAAAAGCCCGACCACCGCCGGGGAAATTTCTACCCATGAATATGAACTGTATAATCATATAAATACATTTTTTAATTCCTTTGCGTCCGTTTGCATTTTGCAGACGGGCGCATTTTGCTGTCCTCAAAAAAATTTGAAAAAAGTTTGCTGTTTGAGTTGGCAAAATTTCGGTGCTTCCGTGGAGGGCAGCCGAAAGGGGAACACCAACCCGCCCCCGGGAACGAAAGGGGGTGAGAAAATGAACCCTGCACAATTTGAATGGCAAACGAGATGTGAGTTTAATGCGTACTATAAGGAAGAAGGGCTGCCGTTCGTCCTCGACTACGACGTCTGGCACCGCAAAGACGCCGCTGCAAACGGGATGTTCGACGACGAGGCCTCACCGGAGAACCGCGACTGGCGAGACGAGCACGATGGTATCATCGCCGACACCATTGCCGGCATCCTCTTCAAGGCGCTGCCGGCACATACCATCCCGCCGAAGCTCAGGTTCAGCTATGAGAACGTACCCGCCCTCGACGCCGAGATTCTAAGCGTATACTGCGGGTTCGAAGCCGCGGGGCTCTCGTTCTCCCTGGATTTCGAGCTCAATACCGGCAGGGGCGGCAACCGAGTTCTCCTCGAGCTGGAGCCTGAACCCTCCGCAGGGAACGTAAGCCTCACCTGCGAGGGAATGGACGACGATTTCACAGCCGCTTGGAATCCCGATACCGCAAAGTGGGACAAGCCCCTCCCCGCCAAGCAACAGGGAAAATAGCCATGGGCGCGTATCTAGGCCTGCGCGACAGCTGGTTTTGGGAAGACGACGCAATCCTCGACGCAATCGAGACGCTTCAGGACCAGGCAGACGGCACGTTCTACCCGGCCGAATACGGGCCGGAGGGCCACACGGACATCGCCTGCCCCAACCTTTGGGGCTATCTGATCCCGCAGGAGGAGTCGGAACCGTTCGAGCGCCTTTTCGCGGCACGCGAAGACGAGCAGGTCGCAAAGCTCTACGGGACCCGCTTCGCCTACGCCCGATGGTACAACGGTGCCGACGGCGAACCCAAGGTGGGCTTTCTCCCCGCGCCCGTCTCCCGTGAGGAGCCCCTTGCGGGAGGCGTCGGCAAGAAGGCGACGTGGGCGCGGTTCTGGACGTGGGGACCTGCCCTCGAGGACAACATAGACATGAGCTGCGATCTGGTCACGGGTTGGTGCGAAATCGAGTACGTCTCCAGGAAACGCGACCTTCCCGCCGCCAGATTCAGGGTTGCCGCGGCCAAGCTCGCGCCCTATGCCACCATCGGCGAAGGCGTCCACTATGGCGAGCGCGGGGAAAGCCCGTGGATGATCTACGACGGTTTCTACTGGAGCTACATCCTCGGGACTGACGATGCCGTCCTGCTTAGGGGGACGAGAAGCGGCTCTTCCGAGAAGAGCTACGAGCCCATTCTTTCTCTGTTCCGCTCGATAAGAAGGTCCGCTCGCGGCGTGACGCGCCGGCTTTGGGGATTCGCCATCTAGCAATGGCGGAGAAGAACCCAGCCTAGCAAGGGAATTCTTGTATTGCAGATGGGTTCCAAAAAAGCAACGCAAAGGCCACCGAGCCTTACGGGGCGTCCTTGCGCATACCTTCGCCGTTCGTCTGCTCCCGCTCAGCCGAATCGCCAACCGCAACAGGCCATGTCCCAACGGATGGGTACCATTTATCCGGGTGCACCTGGGGCAACGGGCCGGCAGGCCCGCGCAAGGTCGCTCGCAGAACACGCAACATCAAACACGACAGAAGAGGCGAACGACAGATGCCGGACCCCGGACGACAGCACCGCGGAAGACGAGCATTCCGACCACAACCGAACAATCTTCGATCCTAGGCAGGCGCCCGCATGGGCGCCTTTTTCTTTTCAGGGACTTAGCTGAGAGCTAAGGCACGTGGCTCATGGCCGTTTCGTGGAGGCCCGACCAGCTCGACCCACCTCGACCCGTCTCCGTTCCCGTCGGGCGCGCAGATCGCCATCAGGCGGTTCAATCGTCGCGCAGACGAAGAGGCACACGGTGTCGCGCGGCGTGCCCGCGCGGTGCCGCACGGGAAGATTGGAGGAACCATGGCACGCGCAGCCGAATGCGCCGCGCCCGAGGGAAGCCAGGACCGCGACGAATGGATGACGGTGATCGAGATGCAGGAGTACATGAGGGCGAGCAGAAACAAGGCGTACGACCTCATCTGGTCGGGAGAGATCGACTCGTACAGGCTCGGAAGGAAGCTCCTGGTTTCGAGGGCGTCCGTGGACGCCTACATCGAATCGAGGAGCGGCAGGAAATGACGGCGGCGACCGCCCCGGGAGCCGCCCGCGGCCGGGCACGCGAGGGAGCCTCGAGACGAAAGGAGCTCGAGGACGACCATGACCAAGAGCACTAGCAGGAGCCAGGTGAGGCTCATCGCATCGACCAACGCGATATTCGGCGCCGACGAGGCGTGCGCGATGCTGCGCATCAGCCGCGACGCCATGTACCGGCTCGCAAAAGACCCCGACGACCCGTTCCCAATCCGCTACATCGGCGGCAAGACGCGCGACGGCATCGTGCTGCACGACGAGCTCGTCGCATGGGTCGAGCGCAACAGCGTCGTCGGCTCGCCCAGAAGGGGCTAGCGCCGATGGCGGCCGCAGGCCCGAGGGGGCGCGACGGCCCCTCCCCGCGCGAGTTCACGACGGTACGGCACTTCATGATGGCGGACCTGGGCCTCTCCGGCCTTCCCCTGCTCGTCTACGCGCGCATCTTCGGCTTCTGCGATGCCGGGTGCGGCTACTTCGAGAGCAAGGGCGGCCTGGCCCGGTTCCTCAACGTGCAGGAGCGCAGCGCATACCGCGCCATCCGCGACCTGCTCGAGCAGGGCCTCATCGAGGAATGCGGCGTGCACGCCCCGGCGCGCGGGCACGCAACCAAGCGGTACCGCATCGTGCGCGAGAGGCTGCCGCCCGGAGCGCTGGCAACCCCTGACGATTCGTCAGGGTTCCCGGCGCGAAAGGGTGACGAGATGACAGGGTTCACCGCGAACAAGGATGACGAACCGTCAGGGTTCGCAGCCCGAACCCCTGACGAGATGACAGGGAAACCCCTGACGATATGCCACCCAATAAGCAAAAGGGACAACAAGGACTTCAGAAGATAAGGAAGGGGCGCCCGATGGACCGAGCGGGACTCATCACCCTGGAGCAGGCCCGTGCGGCCGGGCTCTCCTTCGACGAGCCGGAGCCGAGGGCGTGCCCGCACTGCGGCGCCGCCCTCGATCCGCTCGGCGCGGCGCTGGCGGGCAGGGTCGCCTGGGTCTCCGCCGCCCCCTGCCCGTGCGAGGGCGCGGTCAGCGAGCGGGAGGCCGAGGCGCGAAGGCGCGCCAACCTCGCCGCCAAGGAGGAGGAGGCCCGCCGGGAGAAGGTGCTCGCGCGCGCGGGCATCCCCAGGCGCTACTGGGCCGCCGAGGCAGACCGCCCCGAGTTCGCCGAGTACATCGCCTCGTTCGCGGGCAACGGTGGCGCCGGGCTCTACATACACGGGGGCGTCGGTGCCGGCAAGACGCACGCCGCCTCCGCCATGGCCAGGCTGTTCGCCGAGGCGGGCTACGAGGTCGCCTTCACGACCGCCAAGGGCATGCTCGAGCGCGTGAAGGCGACGTTCGACGAGGGCGGCACCGAGGCCGCCGTCGCGCGGTACGCCAAGTGCGACGTCCTCGTGCTCGACGACCTCGGCAAGGAGGACGCGACCGAATGGTCCGTCGGCACCGTGTTCAGCGTGCTCGATGCGCGCTACGAGGACATGCGCCCGACCATCGTCACGTCGAACTACGCGCCCGGCGCGCTGGCGGACAGGCTCGCGAGGCGCGGCGAGCGCGTCACGGCAGAGGCCATCGCGAGCAGGATCTCCCAGACCTGCAGGCCCGTCTACCTGGGCGGAAGGGACAGGCGCCGGCGCGGCTGACCTGTGCGCTTCCCGTGGAGGCGCGGACGGCTCGACCCAGCTCGACCCATCGCGGGCGGCCCCGATGCCCGCCGCAATCGAAATCGCTATACACGTCTTGGGCGGCGCCGGCGCGCCGGCACGCACGCCTGCTCCGACTCGCACCGTGCCCCCATCGCGAGGACGCCGCCCGCCATACCGGAAAACGAAAGGCGGAGCGCCCATGGACGGATTCGAGAGGATAACCGGCCGCGAGCACGACGGGCTCGTGGAGAAGTGCCAGGAGAACGGCTGGCTCAAGGTCGGCGGCTTCGACTGGCAGGACGACCCGTTCCTCGAGGAGTACCCCTACGAGTTCTCCCGCACGGAAAGCCTCGACAGGCTCCGCGAGGCGCTCGGCTCGGGCAACTGGGCCATACGCCAGGGGTTCTGCTACCGCGACCTCGCGTTCATCCAGCAGGTGAACGGCGGCGACGAGTGGTGGACGCTCAAGCGCGACGGCGACGCATGGACCGGCTTCGAGAGCTGGAGCTTCGGCGCCATCGCCCAGGAGCCCGAGCGGTTCGAGCGCGCCATGCGCGACATGTGCGAGGCGACGCCCGAGCAGTGCCGCAGCGGCGAGTGGGCCCATCTGCACGAGAAGGCGGCCGAGCCGCTGGCTCAGCGCGCCGCGTCCGCCCGCGAGGCGAGCCGCGCGCACGCCGGGCAGGAAGCCCGCGCCCCAATGGCGCGCGAGAGGGCCGTCGGGGCCGAATAGGGACGACCGGGGCGCGAAGGCGCCCCTTTTTCATCTCGACTGGAAGGGAGGCGCGGGATGGCGAGCGACTACGGGGACGAGGCGGGCGGCAAGCTGCTCGACTGGATGCTGAGGATCGGCCAGGAGGCCGGCGCCGAGGCAATGGCGCGCAGCGCGAGGGAGCTCTCCGAGCGCCTCGCGGGAATCCGCGGGACCATCGCCGGCGGGCGCGCCGAGGCCATCGCGGCCGACGGCGCGCCGACCTACGCGAAGCTCAGCCTCGAGGAGCTCTCTGGGCTTCCCGAGTACGCGACGATCAAGGAGGTCGTCTCCGACAAGCTGCGCGCCGCGTCGGTCGAGCACCACATCATCCCCGGCGAGGGCCGCGACTGGCTGCTCTTCAAGGTGGAGGACGCCCCCGAGGTCGACGAGGCCTTCCGCCAGCTGGAGCAAGAGACGGGCAAGGCCGCCGATCGCGCGAGGGAGCGGCTAGCCGAGATCGCCGAGAGGCGCCAGGAGCCCGAGCGGCTGGCGGAGCGCGCGGAGCGTGCGCGCGAGGCGTCGAGGGCCCACAGCCAGGACATCGGCCGGGACCGCGGCCCGCGCCAGATCGAGGGGCCCGAGAGATGAGGTGGCAGGCGGCGGCCGCGCTGGCCGCAGCCGCGTTCGCCATGGGAGACGCAGCGGCCGCGGCAATAGCGGCGTCGGGCGCGAACCCGATCCTCGACCCGGAGGCCGCCATGGCGGCGATCCCGGCAGCGCTCCGCGCGGGACGCGTCTTCTCCGCGGAGGCGCTTCCCCTGTGCGCCGGGACCGCCTGCGCGTGCGGCGCACTTTTCGCCTGGGCCCGCTCACTGGGGACCAAGGGGGCCCGGCGCGACGGCGAGGAGCACGGTAGCTCCAGGTGGGCCACGCGCAAGGACATCGCGCCCTTCGGCGACCCCAAGGACCCCGACAACAACATCATCCTCACCGACAACGCGCGCATCCGCCTCGTGAGCCGCAGGTTCGACCTCTCCACCGACACCAACGACAACGTGCTCGTGGTTGGAGGACCCGGCACCGGCAAGACGCGCTACTACGTCAAGCCGAACCTCCTGCAGGCCAACGCCAGCTTCTTCGTGACCGACCCGAAGGGCACGCTCATCCGCGAGATGGGCGGCGCGCTGGCGGAGCTCGGCTACGAGATCCGCGCGTTCGACACCATCGACTTCACGCGCTCCATGCGCTTCAACCCCATAGCCTACATAAGCGACGAGGCGGGAGTCATCCGCTTCGCCCGCGGCATCGTCGCCAACACCGAGGGCGAGGCCGACCACAAGGGCGACCCCTACTGGGAGAAGGCCGAGCGCCTGGTCTACACCGCGCTCACGGCCTACCTCGTCATGCACTGCGAGCCCGCCGACCGGAACCTCGACGGGCTGCTCACGCTGCTCTCGCTCGCCGACGCCCGCGACGACCCGGGCTACATGAGCCCGCTCGACATGGTGTTCCGCGAGCTGGAGACCGGCGAGCGCTACGTCAGGCGCGGCGGCGCCTCGGCGGAGGGCGGTTCGCTGCGCGGCTTCGCCGAGGAGGACGGCGCGTGGGAGTGGGTCAAGGTCCGCGAGCCCGCGCCCCCCGACGACTTCGCGCTCGCGAGCTACCGCGAGTTCCGCGTGGCCGCCGGCGACACCATGAAGTCGATGCTCTCGAGCTGCAACGTCCGCCTGAAGCCGCTTTCCATCCGCGCCGTGCGCGACCTCACCTCCGAAGACGAGCTCGACCTCGCCCACATGGGCGACGAGGGCGCGAAGGTCGCGCTCTTCGCGTCTATGAGCGACACCGACTCGACCTTCGACTTCCTGTTCGCCCTGCTCATGGACACAGCCGTGAGCGCGCTTTGCGCCGAGGCGCTCGAGGCGCACGGCGGCTCGCTGCCCACGACGGTGCACTTCGTCTTCGACGAGTTCGCCAACATCGGGCGCATACCAGACTTCGAGCGGACCATCGCCGTCACCCGCAGCAGGAACATCGCCGTCTCGATGATCGTCCAGTCGCTCTCGCAGCTGAAGGAGACCTACGGCGACAACAACGCCGAGACCATCGTGAACGCCTGCGACACGCTGCTCTACCTGGGCGGCAAGGCGAACGAGACCAACGAGGAGATCAGCAAGATGGCCGGCAAGCAGACGGTGGCGAGCGAGACGCAGAGCGACTCGCGGGGCGCCGGCTGGACCCGGACCGTGAACCGCGGCATCTCCGAGCGCGACCTCATACAGCCCGCCGAGGTGGCGCGCATGCCGCGCGAGGACGCGCTCGTGCTCGTGAACGGGTGCATGCCGCTCATGGACCGGAAGTACCGGCTCGAGCGCCACCCGCGCTCGAGCCTGCTCGAGGAGGCCGCGCGCCGCGGCCCGTTCGACTTCGCGGAGTACCGCAGGCGGAAGGACGGCGCCTCGTGACGGGGCCGCGACGGCGCGGGCCTCCCCCGCCGCGGGGGAGGAGCAGCAAGGAACATCGTCAACCGAAAGCAAAGGAGAGCAGCATGCTCGCAAACGTCATCAAGCTCGTGTCGGGCTGCGTGACCTTCCTCGGCGGCTTCCTGGTCGTGTGGGGAGCGGTCTCGCTCGGCCTGGCCATCAGGGAGCAGCAGGGCGGCCCGCAGATCGCGACCGCCATTTCCACCATCGCCGGCGGCGCGATCATCATCGCCGCGTCGGTCTACTTCGGGCAGCTGGACACGTCCTGGCTGCCGGCATAGGGGGCGTCGCGGATGGCGCTCCGGATACCGGTGCAGAAGGACATCGGCGAGTACGAGGAGAAGATCGTCGGGAAGATGAGCCTGCGCACGCTCGCATGCGTGTCGCTCGGCTTCGGCAGCGCGGTCGGGGCGGCGGCCTTCGTCCACCTGGGCCTGCACGCCGACGTCGCGGACGCGGCCTTCCCGATCATGCTCTGCAGCATGCCGTTCTGGCTCGCCGGGTTCTGGCGGCCCTTCGGCATGCGCGCCGAGGAGCTGCTGCCGCTTTTGGCGGCACACGAGCTCTCCCCGCAGCTGCTCGCGTACGAGCCCTGCCTCGCCGGGAGCCTCCCCGAGGGCTCGCCGCGCCCGGGCCGCCCGGGACGTCGCGCGAGGCGCAGGGCAAGGAAGAAAGGAGCCGAGCTCTATGAGCCGAGCAAGAAGCAACAAGGAGAATAGGCCGAAGCGCCCGAGCACCCTCGGGCTGCTCCTCGGCGGCACGGGCGGGCGCAAGGACGCCTCGAAGGGCGCGGAGGCCGAGCGGCAGAGGCGCCGCCGGGAGCGCGACCGCTCGCGCGAGATGGCCGCCTACGTCGGCTACGACGCCATGTACAGGGACGGCATCGCCCAGGTGATGCCCGGGGTGTTCAGCCAGACGGTCGAGTTCTCCGACATCAGCTACCAGTCCGCGCGCAAGGAGGCGCGCGAGACGGCCTTCACCGTGATGAGCTCGCTGTTCAACTACTTCCCGGCGGACTCCCACGTGCAGCTCCAGGTAGTGAACGCGCCCATCCCCGCCGACGAGGTCGGCCGCAAGGTCTTCTTCGAGCCCGGGGAGCGCGCCACCGCCGGGCTCGCCGAAGAGTACAACCGGATCCTCAACGACAAGATGCGCGAGGGCGTCTCGAACCTCGTGCGCCACCGCTACCTGACCTACGCCGTGGGCGCCGACGACGTCGACGCCGCGGTGCCCAAGCTCGCGCGCATCCGGGGCGACGTGGAGCAGACGCTCGCGCGCATACGCTGCTCGTCGCGCGCCCTCGACGGCGTCGAGAGGCTCGAGCTTCTGCAGGGGCAGCTGCGCCCGGGGTCGCGCTTCGAGTTCTCCTGGGACAAATTGTCCCCGACGTCGGGAGCGCGCACGAAGGACTTCGTCATGCCCTCCACGCTCGACTTCAAGCCCGAGGGCAGGTCCGACTGCTTCCGCAGCGACGGGCGCTACGGCGCGGTGCTCGCGGTGCGCAGCTTCGGGTCGGTCATCGAGGAGACCTACCTCGCCTCCATCATCGACCTGCCGCTGCCGCTCAACGTGACGCTGCACGTGCAGCCCATCGCGCAGAGCGAGGCGCTCGCGCTCGTGAAGCGCCAGATCGACTGGATGGACAAGGAGATCATCGACGAGCAGATGAGCGCCGTGAAGAAGGGCTACGACTACCAGATCCTGCCGCCCGAGCTGCGCTTCTCGAAGGAGGAGGCCGAGGAGCTGCTCGACTTCCTGCGCAACAAGTCCGAGCGCCTGTTCGTCTACACGGGCCTCGTCTACACCTGGGCCGACAGCCTCGAGGAGCTCGACCGCCGCGTCCAGCAGGTGACGAGCGTCGCGCAGGGCTGCACGATCGGCCTCGAGCCGCTCCACTTCCGGCAGCGCCAGGCTCTCAACTCGGTGCTCCCGCTCGGGGACAACCACGTCACCGTGAGCCGCTACCTCACCACGGGGCAGGTGGCCATGCAGATGCCCTTCGCCAGCCAGAGCCTCGACGAGGCGGGCGGAGGCTACTACGGGCAGTCCAGGGAGAGCGGGAACCTGGTGCTGTGCGACCGCAAGCGCCTGGCGAGCCCCATGGGCTTCGTGTGCGGCAAGCCCGGATCGGGCAAGAGCTTCTCGGTGAAGCGCGAGATAACCAACACCGTGCTCGCGCACCCCGAGGACGAGGTCGTGATCTTCGACCCGGCCGGCGAGTACGGCAACCTCGTCGGCGCGCTCGGCGGCGCGAACGTCGAGCTCGCCCCGGGATGCTCGGCGGTGCTCAACCCCCTCGACACCGCCGACGTCGCGGACCGCGCCGACGCCGCCAAGCTCGCGTACAAGACCGACGCGGTGCTCGCGCTCTCGAGCGCGCTCATGGCCGAGGGCCGCGAGGGCCTGCCGGAGCGCGACCGCTCGATCATCGCCCGCTGCGTCGGCGAGGCGTACCGGGAGTGCGCGAGGGACGGCCGCCTGCCCACGCTCGGCGACTTCCACGCGGCGCTGCTCGCTCAGCCCGAGCCCGAGGCCGCCGACATCGCGCTGCGCTACGAGCGCTACGTGAAGGGCGCGTTCTCCTTCTTCAACGGCCAGAGCAACGTGGCGCTCGACAACCGCATCACCAACATCGACATGCACGGCCTCGGCCAGAACATGCGCGTGTTCGGCATGATCACGGCGCTCGAGATGGTGCGCAACCGCGTGATGGTAACGCCGCCGCGCCCCAACTACACCTGGCTCTACATCGACGAGGTGCAGAGCCTCTTCGCGCACCCGACGGTGGTCGAGTACTTCGCCCGCCTGTGGCGCGAGGGGCGCAAGTTCGGCCTCATCTGCACCGGCATCAGCCAGAACACGAGCCACATGCTGGCCAACGCCGAGGCCCGCGACATGGTGCTCAACTCCGAGTTCTTCCTGCTGCACAAGCAGTCCACCGCCGACCTCGACGCATGGGCGGAGATGCTCCAGCTCTCCGCCACGGAGCGCGGCTACATCGGCGACGCCGTCAAGCCCGGCGAGGGCCTGCTCATCAGCGCCGGGATCCGCGTGCCCATCACCGACGACTTCCCGAAAGGCCCGCTCTACGACCTGTGGAACACCAAGCCCGCAGAGGTCGCCGAGCGCGAGATGCGCCGGGCGGCGCGAGAGGCGGAGGAATAGGAATGGCCGGCCCGAGCGAGGGCGGCGGGATGCTCGAGGTGGTCGGGGCGCAGCGCCGCGACGTGCTCACCGCGGGCGACGTCGCGGAGACCGAGCGCGACGCCCTGGGAAACGTCTCGGAGGGCGCCGGCCCGCTCGACGAGGCGGGAGGCCCCGCCGCAACGGCGAAGGGGCGCCCTTCCAGGCCCGACGCGCCGGAAGGCGGGCTCGGGGACAAATTGTCCCAACCAGCCGGCGACCGGCGCGCGGCGGCCGCGATGCGCTCGCGCGTCGATGCGGCGAAGCTGGCGATCGCCCGGGAGGCCGTCTCCCAGCTCGACGACTCGGAGGAGCTCGAGGGCGCCTCGGGCATGTACGACGCGGGGCGTGCGGCCGAGAAGGCCGCGGGAAGGCTGCGGCAGAGGAAGGCGAAGAAAGCAGCCCAAGGCAGCCGCAAGGCGGCGACCGCGCTCGGCGCCCCAAAGGGAGGCGCGCGCGGCCCCGAGGCAGCCGGCGCGACCGCCCCGGCCAAGCACCAGGCGGCCCAGGCGGCCGCGCAGGCGTCGGGCGAGGCGGCCCGAGCCGCGGGGTCGAAGGGCGCCGCCTCCGCGATCGCGGGCGCGGTCTCGGGCGCAGCGCCCGCCCTGCTCGGGGCGGTGGCCGGCATCGTGGCCTTCGTCGCCTGCGCGCTCGCCGTCGCGCAGCTGCTGAGCGCGCTGTTCGGCTTCTGGGACGACGCGGCCTCCAAGCAGGGCCTCGAGGGGCTGCCGCCCTACATCACCTACGAGATGGTCGAGGCGGCGCTCGAGTGCCAGGAGGAGTACGGGCACCCGGCGGGCTGCACCATCGCGCAGATCATCCAGGAGTCCGGCCAGGGCGACCGCATGAGCCGGCTCGCAGAGCGCGACCACAACCTCTTCGGCATGAAGTGGTGGTCGGGCTACGCGGGCTGCCCCGAGGTGGCCGGCAAGGCGAACTGGGCCACCAGCGAGGAGTACGTGCCCGGCGAGCACACCCAGATCACGGCGAGCTTCATCCGCTTCACCGGCGACGCCGAGTGCATCCGCTTCCGCAGCAGGGTCTTCCTGCAGGCGGAGCGCTACTCGGGCAACGCCCTCATCCGGGAGGCGATCGAGAGGCGCGACTCGGACAGGATGGCCGAGGGGCTCAAGGACGCCGGCTGGGCGACCGACTCGTCCTACGTCGAGTCCCTGAAGTCGATCATGGCGCAATGGGGCCTCTACCGGCTCGACTCCATGACGGTCGAGGACCTGAAGTACCCGGCCGCGAACGGGAACGCGATCGTCGAGGCGGCGTACAGCCAGCTCGGCGTGCCCTACGTGTGGGGAGGCTCGACCCCCGGCAAGGCGCTCGACTGCAGCGGGCTCACGCAGTACTGCTACGCGCAGGCGGGCATCCGCATAAGCCACTACACGGGTTCCCAGTACGAGGAGCTCAGGCGCATACCGCTCTCGGAGGCGAAGCCCGGCGACATCCTCTACCGCTCGGGCCACGTGGCCATCTACATCGGCGACGACAGGTACATACACGAGCCGCGAACGGGCGACGTGTGCCGCATGGCGAGCGGCATCGGCAGCTTCAGCTGCGCGCTCACCGCGAGATAGGAGAAACCAATGCAGGGAAAGTCAAGGGTCATGGCCGCCGTCGCGGCAGGCGCGCTCACCGTGGCGCTCGGCGCGGGCGCGGCGCGCTGCGCCATCGCCCCGCAGGAAGGCGCGCAGGATAGTCCCCAGGAGCAAGAGCAGCCCGCGGCTGCAGGCGCCGACGCGGCAACCGGGAAGGCCGCCTCGGGCGCCGAGGCGCTCTGGAACACCGCATGGACGGGCGCCGACGACCCGACAGCCACGCTGCGGATCGTCGAGGGCGCCATGGTGGAGAGCGCGGGCGGCACCGAGCGCGCCTGGTTCTTCTCGGCCGAGGAGCCCTCCGAGGCCGGCGGCGTGCTCAGCGTGCCCATCGAGGTCAAGGGAACCGGCGACAAGGCGGGAGGGCTCTCGCTCATCCAGGTCTCGGGCGACGGGGACGCCCGCACCCTGGCATGCGACCTCCTGACGCAGGCCTACGCGCTCCAGAAGGCGCAAGACGGAGCGTTCTCCGTGACCGGCACCGACGACCGCCTCTCCGAGGCGCTGGGCGCAGACGTCGCCTCCATCGAGGAGGCCGTCGCCGGGAAGGCGGCGGAGGTGTCCCCGCAGGCGGCGGGAGCCACCTGGGACAAGGAGGTGTGGCTCGACTACGCCGGGAACGTCGCGTCGACGACCTTCACGCTCGACGACCCCGCCTCGACGGTGGTCACCGTGGTCTCGCGCGGCGGCTCGCTGGAGGCGATGTAGCCGTGCGGGCGCTCAAGGCGCAGCGCCGCAGGGCGTTCGCCATCTCCGCCGCGGCGGCGTTCGCCCTCTGCGCGCTCCTGCTCGTCCCCGCGCAGCCGGCATACGCCGACATAGCCGGGGACGTCAACGATTGGCTGTGCGGCCTCCTGCGAGACTGCTGCAACTGGATGTTCAAGGCTCAGACGGGCGTGCTCGGGTCGATCGGCGCGAACGGGATCCTCTCGGCCGACTTCGCGCACATGCTCACGAGCTCGAGCGACCTGACCATGCACGACGTCGCCCGGGGCGTATGGCAGGTTGCCATCCTGCCGATCGGGTGCGGGGTGCTCGGCCTGGTCTTCACCCTGAAGCTCATCGAGATCTCCCAGCGCATGGACGGCAGCCAGAGCCTTCCCGGCGTCAAGGAGGTCGTTTTCCTCCTCGTGTTCTTCGCCGTGTTCCTGTTCCTCATACAGAACAGCTTCGACCTGATGGCGTCGATCTACGAGGTCTGCGGGCTCGCCATCGACCGAGTCGAGGCGCTCTTCGGCGCCGGAGGCGCGCTCGACCTGCCCGAGGCGTCCGTCGTCACCACCGACGACGACATCCCGTCGCTCATCGCCATGCTCGTCGTGAGCCTCATCAGCTGGGTCGTGGTGCTGGCGGCCTACGTCGTCGCCCTCGTGGTCTGCTGGGCCCGCGCGCTCCAGCTCTACATCATGGCCGCGTTCGCCCCGATCCCGCTGGCGTTCCTCGGCATGGACGCCACGCGCCAGATAGGCCTTGGCTACCTGAAGAGCTTCGGGGCGGTCTGCATCGCCGGCGTCATCATCCTCGTTCTGCTCATATCGTTCCCGCTCGTGCTCGGCGGGCTCACCGGGGCGAACCCCGGGACGGGCACCCCGGCCGACGCGGTCGCAAACGGGCTCACCTACGCGCTGCAGTACCTGGCCATGTGCGTGCTGCTCATCCTGGCCCTCGTGAAGAGCGGCTCCTGGGCGCGCGACATCGTGAGCGGCTTCTAACGGAAAAGCGAGGAAGGAGGCGGTCGCCATGAGATAGGGGCGCCGCGCCGGGGCACGCGTCCCGGCGGAAGAAGACAAGCACAGACGAACGACGAAAAGGAGGAAAGACATGGAAGAGAGGAAGAACGTGTACCTCTCGCTGCACAAGAGCTTCGTGCGCGAGGGCATCGAGTACACCGACCGCGCGACCGGCGAGGCCAGGACCTTCAACTCGGCGACCCTTCCCAAGGGCACCGTCGTCGACGGCGTGGACGTGGGAGGCTACGAGTTCAGCCCCATGTTCGTGAACGAGAGCCGCTTCAAGGGGGCCGACTTCCGGGACATACCGCTGCTCGCGAACCGCGAGGTGTGGCTGAGGAAGACGGTGATGGGCCCGGACGGCCAGCCCGAGCTCGACGAGGACGGCCGCGCGGTCAAGGACACCGTGAAGGTCATGCCCGCGCAGCTCAAGGAGGCCGTTGACGCAGGGCGCTCGCGCTACCTCGCGGAGCGCGCCGAGCACGCCCGCCAGGCGAGCCGCGCCGCCGAGCACGAGGCGCCCCGCGCACAGCGAAGCGTCGAGAGATAGGGAGGCGGAAAGATGAACGCAGCGAAAGACTGCACCCTGCAGGAAAAGCTCCTCCGATGCGCCATGGCGCTCATCCTGGCGGCGGGGGCGCTGCTCGCCTCCGTGGCGGCCTCGCCCGCCTACGCCGCGCCGAGCACGGTAGACGTGTCCATCGGCGGCAAGATCCCCTACGGCGGCTTCGCCACCACGTGGATGAGCGCCGACGGGAACATCGCCTACTGCGCCGAGCCCTCGTCCCCGACGCCCGCGCCGGGCTCCTACTCGACGAGCCCCGTGCCGAGCGGCGACGTGACAGCGGCGATCTGGTACTCGTTCGGCTCTCCCGGCTTCGACGCGTCGATGTTCCCGGGCAGCTGGTACGACGGCGGCGGCTGGGACGACGCGAAGTACGCCGCGGCGAGCCACGTGCTCATCGCCTACGCCTACTCTGGGTCCGAGTCGGCTGCCACGCACGGCACGAGCGCCGAGTTCGCCTCCTGGGCGAAATCCGAGCTGATCGGCGGGACCTTCGCCAAGATGAAGGCGGGCGCCGGCAAGGTATCCGCCGGGTTCGAGGCGTTCTGCGTCAGGACCGGCGGCGGCTCTCAGACGCTCGTGAGCTTCAGCTGGTCCGCAGGCGGAGTCAAGGTCGCCAAAACGGACTCCGAGGCGGGCGCGGAGCCCCAGGGCGACGCCTCGCTCGACGGCGCGAGCTTCTCCGTCGTTAACGAGACCGGCCGCTACGTGCTGGTCGGCGGCAAGTACTACGCCGACGGCGAGGTATGCGCCACGATAAAGACCGCGCCCGAGGACGGGTCGCACGTCGCCGCGACCGGCGCCGACACCCTCCCCGCGGGCAATTACCGCATCGTCGAGTCCGGCGCGCCCGAGGGCTACGACGCCAGCGACGCCTCCGTCACGTTCACCGTGAAGGCCGACGAGATGCGCGACCTCACGGGCGACCCCGTGACCGACGAGGTCTTCCGCGGCGGCGTGCAGGTGACCAAGTCCGACAAGGAGCTGCAGGCGTCCGAGGCGCTCGCGGGCAGCGGCCACAAGGAGGCGCCTGGCGAGCACCCCGGCCTCGACGGGATCGAGTTCACCGTCACGAACCGCTCGGCGCACAAGGTCCTCGTTGGCGGCGAATGGCGCGAGCCGGGCGAAGCCGTGGCCACGCTGACCACCGCATGGAACGACGAGGCCGGCGCCTACACCGCGCAGACCGCGGCCGACGCACTGCCGTACGGGACCTACGACGTGCGGGAGACGGCGACGAACGGGAGCTACCTGCTGACCGACGGCGAGCCCCGCACCTTCGAGGTCCGCACCGGCGGCGAGATCGTGAGCGCCTCCGCGGACGGCGCCGCGCTCGAGTTCCGCGACCAGGTGGTGCGCAACGACCTCGAGCTCTCCAAGAAGAGCGAGTCCGACAACGCCGGCCTCATGGTCCCGTTCGCCATCGAGAACGCGGCCACCGGCGAGACTCACGTGCTGGTCACGGACCGCAACGGCGACGCGTCGACCGCGAGCAGCTGGAACAGGCACTCGAGGGACACCAACGCCAACGACGCCCTGCTCGGCCATGAGGGTCCGATCGAGCCCGCCGAAATGGACCCGAAGGCCGGCATCTGGTTCTCGCTCGGCGAGGACGGCTCCTCGGCGCCGGTCGACGACTCGCTGGCGGCCCTGCCGTACGGCGCCTACACCATGACCGAGCTGCGCTGCGATGCCAACGAGGGCCTCGAGCTCATCACGAGGAGCTTCTGGGTCGATCGCGACTCGACGGTCGCGAAGGCCGTGTGGATGGGCCTCGACGACCAGGAGGGCCCGCGCATCTCCACCACGGCAAAGGACGGGGCGGACGGCGACAAGGACGTCTCGGCCGACGCCGTGGCCAAGGTCGTCGACGCGGTCGCCTACGAGGGCCTGAAGGCCGGCGAGGAGTACGAGCTCTCGGCGACCCTCGTCGACAAGGCGACCGGCGAGCCCGTGGCCGACGCCTCGGGCATGCCCGTGGAGGCCAAGGCAGAGTTCGCGCCCGCGCTCTCGACGGGCAGCCAGGACGTCGAGATCTCCTTCGACGCGAGCCTGCTCGGCGGCCGCGACCTGGTCGCGTTCGAGAGCCTTCGCAAGGACGGAGCCGAGGTGGCGTCGCACGCGGACCTCTCCGACGAGGGCCAGACCGTCCACGTCGCCGTCGAGGTGGGCACGCAGGCGGCTGACGCCGCCGACGGCGACCAGGTCATCGAGGCCGGGAAGGCAAAGGTCGTCGACACGGTGGCCTACAAGGGCCTCGTCCCCGGCGAGACCTACATCGCCGTGGGCACGCTCATGGACAAGGGCACCGGAGATCCGTTCCTCGACAAGGACGGCAACGGGGTGACCGCGCGCACGCCCTTCGAGCCCGAGGCGCCCTCCGGCACCGTCGAGGTGACCTTCGAGTTCGACACCGAGGGCCTGGCCGAGGGAGACGAGCTCGTCGTCTTCGAGAAGGTCCTGGACTCCGCCGGCAACGTCGTGGCGGCCCACGAGGACATCGACTCTGCCGAGCAGAGCGTCGTCGTGGACAACCCCGGCACGCCCGAGGTGCCCGAGGAGCCCTACGCCAAGACCGGGGCCGACGCCCCCGACGGCACCGGCTACGCCGTGGCCGCGGGCATCGCTCTGGCAGCTGCGGCGGGCGCGGGCGGAGCGCTCGCGTACCGCAAGCGCAAGACGGCCGGCGCAAGCAAGGACGCGGCAGACGAAGAGCCGGAAGAGTAGCGGCGCCGCATCGACACCGAACCGGAGGCCCTGGGCGCTCGCCCGGGGCCTCCCCTGCGAACGGGGGAGGACATGAACAAAGGGAAAGCCGCCACGGCGCTCGCCGTCGCCGTGGCGTTGCTGGCGATGGGGACACTCGCCGTCCTGCCGCAGCCCGAGAGGAACCCGTACGGGGTGCACGAGGTGCCCGCAACGGAAGAGGGCGCGGCGATGGGGGCGCAAGAGGCGGGCGACGGCATCGACTGGGACGCCCTTCCCGCCTCCGTCGTCGCATGGGTGCGCGTGCCGGGCACGACCGTCGACTACCCGATCGTACAGGGCCGGCCTGAATCGCCCGACTTCTACCTCACGCACGACGCCGGCGGCGAGCGCTCAGTCTGGGGCGCTCCCTACATAGACGCCGGGTGCGCACAGGGCGCCGAGAGCCCGCTCGTCATCGTCTACGGGCACCACATGTCCGACGGCACCATGTTCGCGCCGCTCGCGCAGTACTCGTCGCGCGGCTTCGCCGAGGGGCACCGCACCATCCGGGTCTTCACCCGCGAGAAGGAGATCGAGCTCGAGGTCTTCGCGGCCGACGTGGTAGACGCGAGCTCGGAGGGCAAGCGGACCGACTTCGCCGACGCGGCGGCTCTCGACGCCTACCTCGGGGACAAATTGTCCCGCTGCGAGGTCGTCCTGGAAGAGCCTTCGGACGTCGCGCAGGCCTGGGCCTTCGTGACGTGCAGCTACCAGACGAGCAACTCGCGCACCGTCGTCTACGCGAAGGAGGTGGAAGGATGGGATTCGCGCCCTTCGGAATAGGGCTCCTCATGGGGCTCCTCACGCTCACGGCCTACGCCTGCTGCGCAGCCGGCGACGACGACCGGGACTAGCCGTGGGAAATCGAAATCGCACAACGGAAAGAGGCGGGCAATTGCCCGCCTCTTCTCACATCACCCACTTGAACACGGCGCGGAACAGCCAGACGAAAAAGCCCAGCGTGACCTTAAGCGCCGCCATGAGGAACCTACCAAGCCTCTTCATCGACGTCACCCCAATCTTCCTTAACCTTGCGGGCGCCCTCGTCGGCGCCCTCTTCCTTCTCTTCCGCGAGCAGCCTCGCCAGCTCGTCGGGCACGCCCGGGACCTCCGCCCTCCCCAGAGCGCGCTGCAGGTCCCTTATCTGCGACTTCAGCGGTTTTGAGGGAGGGCCCACGTGCTCGCGGTAGCAAGCGGAAATCGCAGCGGCATCACATAGATATCCCCGCACACGGGCGAACGCCTCCTCGCCGTCGAGCAGGACGCGCCGGGCGCGCCCGAGCTCGGCCTCCGATGCCAGCATGAAGCGCCAGCCGCGGGACCTGCGCGCGGCCGGTATGCCGTCCGCGGGCGCGTCGACACGCCAGTCGTCGCGCACCTGGTGCCAGTTCGCCGTGAGCCAGAGCCCCTTCTCGGGCTCATCCCTCATCTCGAGCTCGAACTCCGTGAGCATGTTCGCGCCGGTGAACGGCGACCCCTCCGTGAACGAGAGCGTGTCGAACAGCGTCGTCCTGCCGTCCTCGTACTCTATCCTCGCCATCATCTCCGGCCCCTCTCCCTGCGCTGGTCCTGCTGGGTCCGCTGGCGTTCGGCGGCGAGTATGCGCTGCTGCTCGTCCCCGCGGCGCCCGTCGCGCAAGTTTCCCTCGGCCGCACCGCGCCCGCCATCGTTCCCGTATCGGGTCTTGAGGGGCATGAGCCCGTTCTCTGCCATGTAGGCGCGCGCAGCCTCGAGGCGGCGATAGCCCTCGCCGCCCGCCTGGCCGCGCCGCTCGAGCGTCGACATCCTGAGACCGAACTCCTCGATGGACTCGACGTCGAACTTCGCGCAGGTCTCGAGCGCCGAGGAGAGCCTGCTCAGCTCCGAGAGGTCGTTGAGCTCGAGGGCTCGCTCGGCGGCCCCACGGATGCGCGCGGCGCTCGAGTCCGTGGGGCGGTAAGCTCCCTCGCGCTCGAAGCGACGGCGCAGCATCTCCTTGCCGTAGACGAACCCCAGCCGCTCGCCGCTGACCTTCTTGGACGGCTCCTCGGCCAGGCTGAACACCCAGTCGTCCCGCCTCGCCTTGGCCGAGTTGTCGGCGACGTGCACGCCCAGGGCGTCGAGGACGCCGAGGAACTCCGCCTCGTCGTGCGCCGTGGTCTTGGCGAGCGCGACACGGGCGCGGATGTCGCCGACCCACGAGTAGCCGCCCGAGCGCATGATCTCCTTCTCGACACGGCCCAGGTAGACGCTCCTGCGGCTCCTGGGCCCGCCCGCGCCGGCATGCCCGCGCGCCTTCGAGGGGGATACGGCCGCCCGGTCGTTGGAGAGCCCCGACAGCCCGCGCTCGCGCGCCATGTCCTGAAGGTCGCGGTTGAGGTCCTCGGGGTGCTGGGTCTGCATGCGGTAACCGGTGCGGAGGTTCGCGTTGTTCACGACGATGTGCGCGTGCGGTATGCTGCGGGCGTTGTCGTCGTGGTACACGATGGCGATCTCGTGGTCGCCGAAGTGCTTGAGAGCCCACGAGCACGCGAGCTCGCGCAGCGCCGCCAGGTCGATGTCGTCGCCGGGGTCCGGCGAGAGCACGAAGTGCTTGAACGTCCGCGCGGGCTTTCCCCTCCAGGGGGCGTCCGTGCCGAACGCGGCGCGCGTGGCGTCCATCTCGGCGTCCCAGGCGCAGGCCTCCTTGGCGTCTTCCCCCAGCGCGCCGGCGTCGCGCTCGTCGTAGCTCAGGTTGAACAGGTCGCGCGCCAGGGCGCGGCCTCCCTTCTCGAGGTAGCGGCGGATGCCGCCCGTCGAGCCGTGGCCGCTTATCGGCTTCAGGATCGGCATGGCGAGCCCTCCACGAGCGAGTCGGCGCCGATGCGCCCGAGCTCCGCCGTCATCTCGCGGGCCGCGGCGTTCACGTCGGCGAGCTCGCGCTCGATCGTCGGGATGCTCTCCGCGACGAGGTCCCGGTCGACGTGCCCGTGGCGGGCGTGGAAGTTGATGAGGTTCATCGCGTGCACGGCCTGGTTGTAGTGGTAGCCCCACTTCGTGAGCTCCCGCGACATCGCCCACAGGGCCCTGCGGTCCACGAGTATGCGGTGCTCGTCTCCCGCGTTGGCCTCCGTCGACAGCGGTATGCGCACGAGGTAGCGCAGGTACTCCGACTTGCTGAGGCCGGCGCGCTCGCACCGCTCGCAGAGCGCGTCGTAGTCGCCTCCCTCCATGCGGAACGTGACGCGGCGCTCCTTGCCTTTGGCGGTGCCGGCTTCCTCTTCCATGGCGGATTCCTTTCCTCGCGCCCGCCGTGCGGCGGGCGCGTCTCTCTAGGGGCGCGGGGGATCCCCCGCAGGCGGCGGCCCGGCTCGGGCACCGCCTCTGGGACCGGGCCTCGCGAAAGCGGGCTCCCGAACGGCCCGCGGCATGACGGATCCGAGGCCGCCCGGTCCCCAAGTGCTATGGACGCCCGACCGAAGTGTCGGACGCCATAGGCTACTTGCTGGATTTCGAGTGTGAGGCCCTTCTTCGAACCTTCTGGGCTCCTGCGCCCGCCTCCGCGTAGGGCGCGGTCATGAGCGCCATCTCCCGCAGCAGCGAGAGGTCGGCCGCACTCGGGCTCTCGGGCGGGCTCTCGAGGAAGTCGGCGACGAGCCTCGCGGCCTTCGCGATGCGCCCGTCGGGGCCAGCCTGCGCCTTCCCCTCGCTCCTCACGTAGTCGGAGAGCTCGCGCTTGGTGCGCCGCCAGGGCTCCATCGCGGCGTGCATCTCCGCCTGGCGCTCCTTCGGCATGCCCGCGAGCGAACGCACCGCCTCGGCGCTGAGGTTGCCGCGGTCGGCCTCTGCGGCCCACTCGGGCGAGAGGTCCTCGGCGATGCGGCGGGCCAGCCTCTCCTCGCGCGCGATGGTCTTGCCGGAGACCTTGCGGCCCGTCTGCCGCTCGATGATGGCGGCCTTCACGTCGTCGACGCGCATGCCGGAAAGCGACGGGTCCTCGGAGCGCAGGCGCACGGCGTCGCTCCTGAGCGCCTCGGTTGCGGCGGCGCGCTCGGTCACGGTGAGCGCGCGGGTGAAGTAGTTCGCGGCGTGGAGCAGCGTCACCGCCCGCTCGTCGTCGATGCCCTCTATCACGCGGCAGGGCATCCTCTCGTAGGCGGGGTCGTCCTTCGCGAGCAGCGCGTAGGCTGCCTTGCGGCGGTGCCCGGAGACCATCTGCCACGAGCCGTCGCCGACCTTTCGCACGAGCGGCAGGTCGGTGAGGCCGTCCTGGCGTATGGACTCGGCGAGCTCCGCTATGCCGGCCGGGTCCATGGAGTACGCGGCGTTCGCCGGGTGGTCGGCGATGTCTGCCACCGCGATCTCGGACACCGGGTAGCGCCCGCGGGTGCGCGACGCGCCGTCGAGAAGCCCCGTGATGGTGAAGCCCGCGGCCACCTGGCTAGGCGAGCTCACGGGACACCTCGTCGGCGAGCGCCTCGTAGTCGCGCGCGGGGCGGCTCCCCGGCTCGAATGCCGCCACCGGCTTCCACTGCCAGCTGCCCTCGCAGACCTTGCTGCTCGCGTGGATGACCGTCTCGAACTGCTCTTCTGGGAAGAACCCGTCGAGCACGGCCGCGCCCGTGGCCTCGGCGTTGGTCATGCGGCCGGGCACGCAGGTGCGGAGAATCTTCCAGCGGGGCGTGGGCATGCGCAGGGCGTCCGCGATTGACCGCGTCGCCTCCACGGTGAGCGCCGTGCCGCGCATCACGGTGGAGTCGAGCTTCACGGGGATGACGACCATGCCGCCCTCCGCTGCGGCGAGGTAGGCGTTGAAGGCGAGCCTGCGCATCACGGGGCTGCAGTCGATGAGGCAGACGTCGTAGGAGCCCGAGGCGTCGTCGAGGGCGAACTTGAGGCGCTGCTCGCGCAGGAGCATCTCGTTCTGGTCGACGAGGTCGATGGTCGAGGCCACCACGTCGAGGTTCTCCCCGGCGGCGTAGGCGACCTCCTCCACGGGCGCGCCGCCGTAGAGCAGCTCGACCGATGTGCGCCGCTCGGAGGCGGCGCGGTCGTAGAGGCCGAAGAAGTCGGTGGCCGACGCCTGCGGGTCGAGGTCGACGAGCAGGGTCCGAAGGCCCTGGGCGGCGAAGATCGCCGCCAGGTTCACGGCGGTCGTCGTCTTGCCGACGCCGCCCTTGTAGTTGGAAATGGCTATCGTGCGCATGGGTCGCGTCCTCTCTAGCGTGGGGCGCGCCTCGCCGCATCCGGTCCGGCGCGCCCCGAGTCTCGGAGCGTCGGGACAAAACCGTACGGATTTGTCCGACAAGCGGAGTGTACCACGAAAACGTACGGATATGTACGCTTTCGTGGTACACGGGCACGGTTTCGGGGGAAAGCCCGGCCCCGGGAGCCCGGGGCCGGGCGCGCCGCCTAGGAGAGCGGCTCCATCTCGCCGAAGCAGTTGATGTGGTGGCGAAGGAGCGCGCGGTTCTCCTTGACGACCATCATCGCCACCTCGTCGAAGCGGACCGGGGTGTCGGCGTAGTCGTCGCCGTTGCCGGCGAGCCACCTCGCCGCCAGCGCCTCGCGCAGCCCGCGCGCCCTGTGGGCCTCGGGGAAGCCGTCCGTCCCGATCCGGACCGTGGCGTCGACGAAGACCAGGGTCCCGTCCTCGTCCACCGCCACGAGGTCGATCCCGCCGATGCCCTCGGGTCCCTGCCAGGCCTCGTCGACGATTTCGTAGCCCTTGCGCTCGAGGAAGGCCCTGACCGCGCCCATCGCCTTTTCCTTCATGTCGTTCATGTCTTGCTCCTTAGGCTCTGAGGCCCGCCCCTGTGGCGTGCCTTGCGTCGCGTGAGTCGCATGCAGCGCGGGCGCGCCGGCAAGGGAGGAAGCGAAGTCGGGCGTGGTTATAGAAATCTCCCGACGTCGGTTTTTCGCGTTGTTCGCGCGCGCAGCGCATGGGGCGAAGAACCCGGAAAAGTGTCGCGGCCCTTGCTGGCCGCCTGCCGGCGTGCGACCCTGCGCGTCCAAGGAGCGCCGGGGCGGGTTTCGGGTCGGAGGGGCGCAGGCGTGTGGCATGGAATCGGGCATGGGCGTCGAGGTCCTCCGGGCATGGGATGCGACCCGTCGGCGGTTGCGGGGGCGCTCGCGGGGGTTGGCGGCGACGTCGCGGCGCGGACAACGGGCCGCTGCCGAGTCGCGGTGACGCGGTCCGCATCGGGACGACATTTCCCGCGCCGCTTGCGGCCGATATGCGCACGGGATCGCTGGCGGCGAGATGGTTCCCCCTGCGGAACGGCTACGGTGGTGCACAGCACGTCAGTTGGTAGAAGAAGGCAAACTGATGTTGAATTGCGAAGAGAAGGCTGAGCGCCTTGAGCTGCTCGATGCGCTGGCGGATGCCGGGAGGTTGGCGAAGGGCCTGGACCAGCTGCTCGAGTCCCTGGCGCACGCCGACCAGCTGGACCCGCTCGACGTCGAGGGAATCCTTGCCCTGAGGTCGATAAGCCAGAGGTGCGCCGGTCGCATCGAGGACGCCACGCGCATTCTGGAGGCACAGAACGAGATTCTTTACGCCGAGGAGCGGGCCAATTTCAGACCCCGCGAAAACCAAGAGATGAGAACCCGAACGAAAGAGACCATCTAAGCCCAGCCAGGGATTCCTTCGCCGTTTGCGCTCGTACGGGGCCTGGACATCGGCTGTCCCTCTATTCCCAGTGCCGCCCCGTGTCGCCGCGTTATAATGCTGCAAACGCATTTGTATTGCATTTCGAGCGATGGGAGCACAGATGCCTGGCAGCTACAAGGAGCTCATCAAGGGCAACCCCGACGAAACCGAGATCAGAAGCTTCCTGGTAGAGGGAGACCAGGTCTCCGTGACCCTGCGCATCCCCGACACCTTGCGTGACGCGGCAAAGGAGGAAGCGGCCCTACGGGGCATGAGCTTCTCCGCCTTCGTGCGCACGTGCATGATCGAAGAGCTCGCGAAGAAGGGGGCATAAGCGTGATTCGGGTCAAGACCTTCACCGTCCAGCTCATAGACGCGCAGCCGGACCGCATACGTATTTGCCGCATCGACGGCGAGTCGCTTGTGACCGTCGTCGTTCCGAGGGAGGACCTTGCCGAGGCGAAGTCGCTGCCGAACATCCCGCAGCGCGGCATCTACTACCTGCTCGACGAGGACCACGGCAACGTGAGCCGCGTCTACGCTGGGCAGACGACCCAGGGTATCGCCCGGCTCGACGCACACAAGGCAAAGAAGGAGTTCTGGAACAAGGCCGTCATGTTCCTCGATGACGATCAGAACATCAGCAGGGACGCGCTGGACGTCCTCGAGGCGAAGGCCATCGACTACGTGCGTACCCACGGCTCGTACGAGACTGACAACTCGGCGACGCCCAAGCCCTACGTCGACCCGTACAAGGAAGAGGCCGTCGAGCGCCTGCACGAGAGGATCCTCTTCAGGATGTCAGCTCTGGGGTACGACCTCGACAGGGTCGACCAGGGTCCCGCCGGCGGTCTTCCACACGAAGAAGAACGGCATACGCGGGGCGGGACGCTACGACAAGGCCACCGGGCACTTCACCGTGCTCGCTGGCTCGAAAGTGAACCTCTCGAGACCCGTGCTGAAAAACGCGGCCGTCGCGGCCGCGCGCAGGGAGATCTTCGGCGATTCGGGCGGTATCGCAGAGCTCGCCAGAGATCTCGAGTTCCCGACGCCCAGCGCCGCGGCGGTGTTCGTGCTCGGCGGCAGCCAGAACGGCTGGACCGAATGGGTAAGCGACGACGGAGAAACGCTCAACCAAGTCTATAGAAGCGAGGAAAACTAGATGAACAAGCAGCAATTGGCATCAAAGATATGGGAATCCGCCAACAAGATGCGCTCGAAAATCGAGGCAAATGAATACAAGGATTACATCCTGGGCTTCATCTTCTACAAGTTCCTCTCCGAGACCGAAGTCACCCGCCTGAAGGCGCGTGATTTCGCCGAGGAGGATTTGCCGAGCCTCGTGGAGGACGACGAGGAGACGGTCGAGTTTGTCAAGGGCGAGTGCGGCTACTTCATCGCCTACGAGAACCTCTTCTCCACCTGGGTCGCCAAAGGCGGCGACTTCGAGATTTCGAACGTTCGCGACGCCCTCTCTGCCTTTAGCCGCAACATCGATCCCGCCCGCAAGCGTGTCTTCGACGGCATCTTCGACACGCTGCGGACCGGTCTCTCCAAACTCGGCACCGACGCACGGAGCCAGTCCAAGGCCGCTCGCGATCTCATCTACCTCATCAAGGACATCCCGATGGACGGTCGCCAGGACTACGACGTGCTCGGCTTCATCTACGAGTACCTCATCAGCAACTTCGCCGCCAACGCCGGTAAGAAAGCCGGCGAGTTCTACACGCCGCACGAGGTGTCTATGCTCATGAGCGAGATAGTCTCGTGGCACCTAGCTGGACGCGAGAACATCACCATCTACGATCCCACGAGCGGATCGGGCTCGCTGCTTATCAATATCGGCAAGGCAGTGGCGCGACGCAACGGCGACCCGAACTCCATCAAGTATTATGCGCAGGAGCTTAAGGAGAACACGTACAACCTCACGCGCATGAATCTGGTCATGCGCGGAATACTCCCCGACAACATCGTGGCGCGCAATGGCGATACGCTCGAAGACGATTGGCCCTGGTTCGATACGGTCGAGAACAAGGACGAGACCTACGATCCGCTGTTCGTCGATGCCGTGGTGTCGAATCCGCCCTACTCCCAAAACTGGGATCCGGAAGACAAGGAACTCGATCCGCGCTTCAAGTTCGGCGTTGCCCCCAAATCCAAAGCCGACTATGCCTTCCTCTTGCATGATTTGTACCACTTGCGCCCCGACGGCATCATGTGCATCGTTCTGCCCCATGGCGTGCTGTTCCGCGGCGGCGAGGAGGGCACAATCCGCAAGAACCTGGTGGAGAACCGCCATATCCAGGCAATTATCGGGCTTCCCGCCAACATTTTCTTCGGCACCGGCATCCCGACAATCGTCATGGTACTCCGCAAGCAGCGCGAGAGCAGCGACGTGCTGGTCGTGGACGCGTCGAAGCACTTTGTGAAGGAAGGCAAAAACAACAAGCTGCGCGCGAGCGATATACGCCGCATCGTGGACGCGGTCACGACTGGGGCGACCATCGACAAGTTCAGTCGCCTGGTGACCATCGACGAGATACGCGCCAACGATTACAACCTCAACATTCCGCGCTATGTTGATTCGTCCGAAGCTGCTGAGAGCTGGGACGTGTACGCCACCATGTTCGGTGGGGTTCCGAAAGCCGAGGTCGATGCTCTCGACCGCTACTGGAAAGTGTGGCCAAGCCTGAAGGGCCAGCTGTTCGGTGAGGGCGGCGGGTCGTGCCTTGCTTCCATGACGGACGACGTGGCGGCAACGGTGAAGGCCAACGCCGACGTCGTTTCTTTCCTGGCGGGGTATCGAGATGCGTTGGCTCATCTGCCCGCAGAGCTGCGGAAGAGGTTGGTAGACGACTCATCGCAGGTTGATGCCGTGGCCGAGGAGGATTATATCGCAGAGCGGCTCCGCGACGCCCTCTCTGGTGTCGCGCTCGTCGACGGGTACGATGCCTACCAAGCTCTCGACGATGCGTGGACGGGCATCTCCGGCGACCTCGAGGTTATCCAAACCGAGGGCAAAGGGGCTGTACGCAAAGTCGATCCGAATATGGTGATAAAAAAGAAGAACGGCAAAGACGTCGAGGTGCAGGATGGCTGGACGGGCCGCATCTTGCCGTTTGCGCTCGTCCAAGAACAGCTGCTCGCCGACGATGTCAAGGAAATCTCCGCGCGCGACTCCCGTTTAAGTGAGATCTCCCAAGAACTCGACGAGATTCTCGATAACCTCGATGAGGAGGAGAAGAGCTCGAGCGACGTTTTCAGCGATGACGGCGCGTTCGTGGCGGCGTCCCTCAAGAAGGCCGTGAAAAGCATCGGCAAGCATCCGGACGGCGACTTCGAGCGGGGCCTCGTGCGCGCTCAGTCCCTTCTCGACGAGGAGAAAAATCTCAAAAAGGCAAGGAAGGAGGCGCTTGTCGCGCTCGAGGAGAAGACCAAGGAGGTTATCGAGGGCCTGACCGACGCCCAGTGCGACGAATTGCTTGCTGCGAAGTGGATTGAGCCGCTGCAATCTGATTTGCTCGAGCTGCCCAATGCTGTCGTAAGCGACTTCATCGCAAAGGTCGTCGCACTGAACGCAAAGTACGCGACAACCTATTCGGACGTATGCAACCAGATTGCAGAGGCGGAAAGCGAGTTGGCAGCGATGCTGGGCCAGCTCACGGGCAACGAGCACGATATGGCGGGCATTGCTGAGCTGCGGAAACTGTTGGGAGGTGAATAGTATGGCGGAAAAGACCAATGTACCTGAGATACGCTTCGCCGGTTTTACTGACCCTTGGGAACAGCGTAAGTTGGGGGAGCTGTTTGTCGAAAGCGATGAGCGCTCCTCAACCGAAGAAATCCTGTCGGTTAGCGTAGCCAACGGTATCTATCCGGCATCCGAATCCGAAAGAGACACCAATCCTGGCGCAAGCATTGCCAATTATAAGATTGTTCGCGTTGGGGACATCGTGTACAACAGCATGCGCATGTGGCAGGGCGCGGTCGGTTCAAGCAGGTACAACGGTATCGTAAGCCCAGCTTATGTGGTTGCAAAGCCTGTAGTCGAGCTTGACTCGACTTGCTTTGGCTACCTGTTGAAGAGGCCTGAATTGCTTTACAAATACCTCTGCAACTCCCAGGGCAATTCCAAGGATACGCAAACTCTGAGGTACGAACGTTTCGCTGAAATTACGGCTGAAGTACCATCGACCATCGAAGAACAGCGAGCAATATCTGATTGTCTAGTGGGTCTCGACAACCTCATCACCCTTCATCAGCGTAAGTACGACAAGCTCGCTCAGTTGAAAAAATCGATGCTTGATAAGATGTTTCCCAAACCGGGTGAGCGATTCCCGGAAATCCGCTTCGCCGGTTTTACTGACCCTTGGGAACAGCGTAAGTTGGGAGAGGTTGCTCATCGGGTGATCCGGAAAAACGAGGGCAATCAGTCTGACCTCCCCCTCACCATCTCGGCTCAGCATGGGCTTGTTGACCAGCGCGGCTACTTCAACAATCAAGTCGCTAGCCGTGATATGAGCGGGTATTACTTGCTGGAGAACGGAGAGTTCGCCTACAACAAGAGCACTTCGGGCGACAGTCCATGGGGAGCGATTAAACGCCTGACCAAGTATGAAAAGGGCTGCTTATCCACGCTGTACATCTGCTTCGGGCTCGATCTAGGAGACCCTGATTTTTTGGTAACCTATTACGAGACGAATCGTTGGCATGGTGCGGTTCAGATGATTGCTGCTGAAGGCGCGCGAAATCACGGGCTGCTTAATATTGCGCCAGACGATTTCTTTGAAACTGCGATCACTTTGCCATGCTCAACGGAAGAACAAAAGCAAATAGGATGCTTCTTCATAGAATTGAATTCCCTCATCACCCTTCATCAGCGTAAGCTTGAGTTATTGAGAAATACTAAGAAATCGCTGTTGGATAGGATGTTTGTCTAATAGCTATCGTGAGTTGCTTCTAATTTCGAGTCTCAAAACCGCCGATTTCGCTATATCGAATCGGCGGTTTTTCGTTTTTGCGAGGAATAATTGTCGTTCGCATTGTCGCCGAGCTGTCACTGATGAAGGGTGATGAGATTGTCGAGCTTGGTAAAGTATTGGCCAAGCTGCTTCTGCTCTACCACAGAAGGAACAGGAACGCTTAACTCCATCACCTTGTTTTTGGAGATGTTGAACCTAGAGATCCCCTGAGCCAGCAGAGTGAGATTGGAACGCACCGAACTTGATCTGAGCATATAAGCAAGGTAATGCGGGTCAAACGTTGAATCTTGCCTGTAACCAAAACAGAAGCTGTTGAGGTAAACATCTTCCTGGTCAGAGAGCCAAACAGAGGACATTCCGACTTCATCCGGCGTTTCAGATGACACAGTAAAGAATACGTCACCATACACAACCTGGTTTTGGCTCGAATCAATTTCGACTGCCTCGAGTCGCTTCGTGTCCGTCAGTGGGTTATCGAAGACATTGGTATACGGGATGAACCTTGCGTTGCCGTGACCGAAATCCTCTTTGGTTTTGCCGGTCAAACCGCCATAGGTTGTCCCACAGTTGCCCAACTTACGCTGTTCCCAAGAAGATACCCGCACAAGCTATGGTATTGGCACTCACGCTGATGAAGGGTGAGGAGAGAATCGAGACTTTTGAAAAAGCCTCCTATCGCCCTCTGCTCGTTAATCGTTGCCCACGGAATGGAAATTGTTTTCATTCCATCGACATCAATACTTCGACCGTCGCGAATTCCGTAAACATGAGGTTTTAAATCTGTATCAATGAATCGCTTCGATCTGAAATAAAGATAATAGAAATCAGAGTCTATGCCATCACCATGGAAAGTATGGTATGCAGGACTAATCAAACCGCAACATGTTGCCTTCTCTAGTCCTCCCTCGAATGAGCGAAGGTGAACGATGAAATCATCGGGATCGACGGCCTTGTAGTTTGAAAGACTGTTCTTATCAAATTGAAGGTTTCGATTTGACTCGTCACGGTAAACAGTTCCGCCGCCTTGAATAATGGTAAGGGGCGGTAGATCAGCCCTGTTCTTTTCAGAATACTCTTCAAAGACCTCTCCCAACTTACGCTGTTCCCAAGATGAAGTTTCTTGTCTCGAATAACCGCTTGGGAACAGCGTAAGTTGGGAGACTGTTTCGACTTTCTGCAAAATAACACGCTATCTCGTGCTGATTTAAATTCCGAAAGCGGCGGCGCTCGCAACATCCATTATGGAGACATTCTCATTAAGTTTGGCGATTGCCTTGGGCTCGATTCGGGTAAATTGCCCTTCGCCGACGACAAGTCGATACTTTCGAAATACGCGAACTCGACGCTTCGCATAGGCGACGTTATTTTTGCCGACACGGCTGAAGACGAATCTGCGGGAAAATGCGTTGAACTGGTTAAACTACCAAATGAGCCCGTTATTTCCGGCCTGCATACAATACCTGCGCGCCCCAAATTTCCCTTTGGATCTGGTTATTTGGGCCATTACTTGAACGCCCCCGCGTACCATGATCAGCTATTGCCCTTGTTGCAGGGAATTAAAGTCGTTTCCATCTCAAAGATGGCTCTGCAGGATACGCAAATTTGCTTCCCGACAGCATTGGAGCAATCCGCGATAGGCGCTTCTTTGAACGCACTTGATTCTCTCATCACCCTTCATCAGCGTGAGTCGCGGTTTGCTGATACAGGTTAAATTAGAGTCGAAAGAGCTCTCATGACGATGTCAATGTCCTTGTTCTCGAGCTCCTGAATGACATGCAGATAGGTTTCCTGAGTGGTGGTCATGCTCGCATGCCCGAGCCTTCGGGATACGCTGGCGATGGAGACGCCGGCAAACAGCAAAAGTGATGCATGCGTATGCCGCAGCCCGTGGACGGATATGACAGGCACGCCAACATTTTTGCAGTGGCGCGCTAAAACGCTGTTAGCCGTCGAGTTATAGACCTTTCCCTTCGCGAATATGGGCTCAGTCGGTGGAAGGTCTTTGAGTAGCCCGGAAAGTTGCATGATGAGTTGCCAGTCGAGTTGAACCTTCCGCACTGATGAGGCGTTTTTCGTGGGGACGAATCCGCCGCCGTTCTTGTAATCCCAGGTCTTATTCACCGAGAGCGTTTGATGTGCGAAGTCGAAGTCTTCGGGGGTAAGCCCAAGGGCCTCGGAGAAGCGCAAGCCCGTTTTAGCGACTATGAGAATAAGCCAATCCCAACTCGGCCCGCCTGATAAATCAAGGTCGCCGAGCATGGCATGAAGCTCAAACTGGTTGAGATACTTGATCTTTTTCGCTCGCGGCTGTTTCCCTTTGATGATGGCCTTGCGCGTGGGGTCGCGGGGGATGAGTCCTTCGTCAACCGCGTCAAGGATCGCTCCCTTAAGCTGATGGTGAAAGTCCATGGTTGTCTGGCGCTCGTGGTGCTCTGCGTAACCATTGATGAGCTGCTGGTACGAAGTGCGGTCGAGATCTTTTATCTTGAGGTCTGGAATCAGCTTGGCAAGCCAAGACTGCGTGAGCCGGTACTTTCCCATGGTGACCTCACGGATGGCCCCTTCTTTGTAAACGCTAATCCATTCCGAGTAGTAATCGCAGAAAAGCGATTCTTCATTGATGCTGATCGACATTTTTACCCTCCTTCATCGTGTGAGGCGGCTCACGCTGATGAAGGGTGATAATGTCGTCGAGCCTCGCAAAGGTCGACCCGATTTGATGTTGCTCATCAGGAGATGGGATCGCTATCTCGGCATTAAGAAGGTCTTTGTTGTAAAGCCTTTTTAGAGTACTCCCTTCTAGGCTGCTCCAGCTTTTTCCGTTAAGGAATTGGAGCAGAAAGCCGTTGTCGAGTCGCTCATCATGTTGTAGCCACACGATATTGGAGTCTTGATAATACGCAGGATCACCTTGGTAAACGATGGTTCTGCCAATCGTTCCGGCAGCAGAAATCAGAATATCGCCGACTTTTGGAAACTGATAAAGCCGCTGATACTCGTCGAAAAGTTCCCTCGAAATGAAGGCATCTGGAGTACCTCCGAAGGTGCCGATTTTATAGAAAGGTACATCTCCTTGCTCTGTGGTCTGTTCTTTGAAAATGCGTTTGCACATGGCGACAGAACCAAGCTCTCCCAGCTTACGCTGTTCCCAAGATGAAGCGAGGGGACGCACGCTCACATACGCCCCCTCGGATTGACAAACTCTCGATTTCGCCTGTTCAAAATCGCCGCTCATTCGTCGATGTCGAAGCCGCCTTCCAGGATGAACTTCTTCAACAGCGCCGCCGCACGGGTGTTCACCTTGAACAGGGGAAACGTCTTGCCCTCCTTCTGCTCAAAGAAGGCCTTGGCGCGCGCTTTGTCCACCGAGTCCTTCAAATCGTCGAAGCGCCCGAACTCGTTAATGTTCGATTCCGCCAGGTCGAGCGCAGCCATGGTGGCAAGAAGATCGCCATCTATGCCGAGCGCCTCAACGACTCGCTCGACCTGAGCGTTTTTCGCCCTGCGTGCATAGGTCGTGATGTAATCCCTCAGCGTCATGCCGTCTTCCAGGGCGGCGTCCCCTCGTTCGACGTCGTGAAGGAACAGCTCGGCGAAGCGCTGGTCATCCTGGCTCAGGGACGCGAACGATCGGTGGAGCTCCTCGCGCGCGGCGGCGAGCCCCTCGTCGTCCTGCTCAAGGCACTTCAGCCACTTCTCGAAGTTCGCGTTCATGTAGTCGCTGTCTATGAGCCCCGTGTCGATCTCAGTTATATGACCATCAAGCTCGTAGGGTGCTTCAGGCGCGTCGCCAGGGCCGCCCCCTCCTGCGAACAGCTCCTTGTAGCGCTGCACGAGGATGAGGTAGGTCCGCTCGTCGATGACCGGCTGCACGAAGAAGGACTTGCCGCTCAGCTCGCCTTCTTCCGGCTCCTCCTCGAATTCATAGGTGTCCTGCT
Organism: Collinsella aerofaciens; assembly: GCF_015548375.1. Classification (GTDB taxonomy): domain Bacteria; phylum Actinomycetota; class Coriobacteriia; order Coriobacteriales; family Coriobacteriaceae; genus Collinsella; species Collinsella aerofaciens_AB. Next base: position 20,007 of record NZ_JADMWW010000016.1, on the reverse strand, counting down.
CCCATGTGAAGCCCTGCACCTTCGCGGCCTCGAGGAACTCGTTGAGCTCGACGAACTCCTTGGCGAACTTACGCCTGGCTTCCTGCGATGCGGGGAGCTTGGAGAGGTCTCCTACGCCAGCTGCCTCGAAGACCATGAGTATCTCCTGAAGGCGCGCGTCCATCAGCGCGATATTGTCCGGGAGCTTCTGCACGAACATGTCGAGCGGGCGGTCGCCCGAGTACAGCTTCACCGCGGCCTCGATGTAGCCCTTCATAGTATGGGGACGGCGGTAATAGCGGATGGTGCCGAAGGGTTTGTCAGGGCCGAACAGGCGGTTGGTGCGGCTGAAGGCCTGGATGATGCTCTCGTAGTCGATGACCTTGTCGAGATAGAGCGTGTTGAGCCACTTGGAGTCGAAGCCCGTGAGCATCTGGTCCACCACGATGAGCAGGTCGATGCGGCTCTCGCGGTTGGCGTCGACGTTGACGTAGGGCTTCTTATGGGAAAGGCGCGCTGAGATGTCCTTCTTCATGGCGGGCCAGGTGGGAATGGTAAACTCCTGGCCATATGCTTTGTTGTAGTCCTCGATAAGTTCGACCAGAGCGTCCTCCTTCACAGTGGAGCCGGCATCGTTGTCGATGCTTGGGTCGAAGAGCGCCGTCACCTTCATCTGCGGTGCCTCCCTCTTGAAGGCGCGGTAGTAATCAATAGCCTCGGGGATGGAACTCGTCGCCAGAATTGCGTGGAACTTGTTGCCGTGGGAAAGCACAGGGAAGCGCCGCAGCACATCCTCGACGACCTTGCCGTGGTGCGGCGTATCGGGCCAGTACTGAGCGCGGGTCAGGAAGTCCTCAATGCCCTTGATGTGGTTGCCAGCGCCGTCAACCATGGGACCCATGGGGACCTTCGCCTGGTCCATGTAGTGATAGAAGACCTTGCTCTTGCGCTCGTCGGAGATGGCCTCGCCGACGCTCGAGGCCTTAGCCTGCTCGAGGGCCACGGCCTCGCGTACGTCGTGGTCGTCGAAGGTCGTCACCATGTACGGGTCGAAGCCCAGCACATTGCCGTCACGGATGCCGTCGGCGATGCTGTAGCGGTGCAGGCACTCACCGAACACCATGGCGGTGGTGGAGCCTTTCTTCTGGTTCTCGTCGAGGATCGGCGTGCCCGTGAAACCGAAGAACAGCGCGTTTGGGAAAGCCCGGCGTATGTCCTGGAGCATGTCGCCGAAGGTTGAGCGGTGGCACTCGTCTATAACGAACACAATCCGCTTGGCAGCCAGGCGGTCGAGTTCCGCCTGGGTGATCCTGCCCTCGCCGGCCTTCACGTTGCTCATCTTCTGGATAGAGGTCACGATGAGGCGGTTCTTGGGGTCGTCGCTCGCGAGCTTCGACTTCAGCACCTGCGTGTTCTCGGTCCCCTGCACGTCATCGGCGTCATCGGCGAATGCGCGGTACTCGGAGAGCGACTGCGTGCCCAGCTCGATGCGGTCCATGAGGAAGACAACCTTGTCGGCGTCGTGTGAGTCAGCTATGAGCTGGGCCGACTTGAAGCTCGTCATGGTCTTGCCGGAGCCGGTGGTATGCCATATATAGCCGCCAGGACGCCCCGGGGCGCTGCTCTTGGGCCTCTCGTCCCACTTGCATCTGCGCACCTTGTCGGATATGGCAGCAGCCGCGTAGTACTGGTAGCTGCGCATGACCTTCAAACAGCCGTCTGAGCTATCCGCCACGGTATAGAAGCCGATGAGCTGGTGTGCCATAGGGATGGAGAGCAGCGTGGAGGTGAAGCGCTTCCATTCGTCTGTTCCGGGTTTGTCGCCCGCGCAGACGGGCTCGTTGTTGAAGTCCTCCCAGTGGAAGAAGAAGTTCGGGTTGAACGCGCCCGTGCCGGGGTTGGCGAAATAGCGCGCCTCGTCGGGGGTCATCCCCACGAAGATCTGCGTCAGGCGGAAGAGCCCGGTGAACACGCCCTCGTGGGCATACTTCTCGATCTGACCGGTGGCCTGGCTGACGGGGATGCCGCTGCGCTTGAGTTCGATATGGATGACCGGCATGCCGTTGATGAGCAGGCACAAGTCTCCGCGACGGTCGTTCAAGATCTTGCTCTTCGCAGGATAGACAGGCTGCTGAGCGATCTGGTAGCGGCTCTGGCCGGCTGCAATCTCCTGACGATCATAGATTTTCAGGCTCACCTCCTTGCCCAGATGAAGCGCATCGTCGGGGTTGTCGCGCGTGATGGCGACAGTCTTTCCGTTGATGAACCCGTTGAGCGCGAGCGGGGTCTTGAGCGTTTCGATTTGTTCGATGACCTGCGCCATCTCGCCCTGGGTGAGAGGGCAGCCGTTCAGGCGGTCTATGTCGGCGTTGTTCTGGAATAGAATCTTCGCCCAGTTGTTGATGAGGTCCTGCTCGGTGGGATAGCGAAGCACGCCCCCCGCGTCGTCCCAGCCGTGCTGCTTCAGCACGGTGATGACCGCTTCCTCGAACGCGGCCTCTTTATCGAAAACCATGGCGAAACCTATCTACGAACTGCAAAAAGTTATGCACTTAACAATTGGCAATCATTATAAGACATAGATACATCTACCTGGGAACAGCGTAAGTTGGGCGAGCTAATGGATGTCGCATCGGTGCGTAGGGTTCATCAAGAAGATTGGACAGATGAGGGTGTGCGATTCTTGCGTGCACGTGACCTTGTTTCGTTTGCCAAGAATGAGTCTATTGAAGACCCTTTGTTTATATCTTCTGAGATGTACAAAGAATACTCGGCGCAATCTGGCAAGGTCTCAGTTGGCGATCTGCTCGTAACAGGCGTTGGAACTATAGGTGTTCCATGGCTTGTGACCAGCGACAATCCCGTTTACTTCAAAGACGGAAACATCATCTGGTTTAAAAATCGGTATAGCATTGACGGTGGTTTCTTCTATCACAGCTTTACAGCTAGCGCTATTCAGAATTATATCAATGAGGCCGCAGGCATTGGAACAGTTGGAACTTACACAATAGAGACCGGCAAAAAGACGCCAATCTGGTTACCTTCAAGGCAAGAGCAGCGTGAAATCGCCGCGATGATGACGCATCTCGACACCCTCATCACCCTTCATCAGCGTATGGGTCCCATCTTCTGCTTTTGCGCACATGGATCAAGAACCAATTTCGCGTCCACTCTTCAAGGATAGCTTCGGATATTACGCTACCCGCGCCCCATTCCGAAGATGCTCATGTCGCCATCGGCGCCAGCTTCAGGCGTCTTCGGCACAGCCGAGGGCGCCTTCGTTTGCGGTTCCTCTTCCGCTGGTGCGTCTATCGGCTCGCTGAGCGCCAGGAAGAGCCTCATCACAAGTTCGAGCCTCTGCTGCAGAGAATCGCTCAACTCGCCGTAGGAGGCCGCCAGTTTCACCTCTTTGGCCAACTCCACCATCGAGTCTTTAAGCGCCTTCTGCATGCTCACGGAGGGCCTCACTTCAACCTCTGTATCGGTTAGCTTAGCGATGATGTAGTCCTGCCTGAGCATGCCGCTCCAGGCAGCCATCTCGCATATGAGCTTGTGCTCTTCGGGCGTGCAGCGAAACGCCATCGTCTTGCTGCGCTTGCGGGCGCTGTTCTCGCACGGCATCCTTCTTACCCCCTCGCTCCGTCGAGCGCGGCGGCCATCTCGTCCTGCTTCGTGGGGAACAGGTGCGCGTAGCGGTAGGTGATGTCCACCGCCTCGTGGCCCATGCGCTCGGCGATGGCCAGCGCGGAGAAGCCCATCTCGATCAGCAGGCTCACATGGCTGTGGCGTATGTCGTGTACGCGGATGCGCTTCACTCTAGACGCCTTGCACCCGCGCTCCATCTCGTGGGCCAGGAAGTGCTTGGTCACGGCGAACAGGCGCTCGTCGGGCGCAACGTCGTCGCGCAGTTCGATGAAGTCCGCCATCTCGTCGCGCAGGAAGGCGGGCATGACGATCGTGCGCACCGACTTGGGCGTCTTGGGGTCGGTCACGGTGTCCACGCCGTGGAGGCTCTGGTACGACTTGTTGATGCGAAGCCGGGAGCTCTCCAGCATGAAGTCGGACGGCGTGAGCGCCAGAAGCTCGCCGCAGCGTATGCCCGTCCAGTAGAGCAGCTCGAAGGCATGGAACGAGAGCGGCTTGTCCATGACGGCCTCGCTGAACCTCAGGTACTCGTCCTTGGTCCAGAACTGCATCTCGCCGCCCTTCTTCGAGCCTATCTTGTCGACCCTGCGCACCGGGTTGTCGGTGAGGCCGTAGTAGCGCTCGGCATGGTTGAAGATGGCGTTTAGCTGGTTGTTCACTGTGCGCAGGTAGGTCGGCGCCCAGGACTTCCCCTCGGCGTCCCGGTGCTCGGTGAGCTCGTTTTGCCACCTGATGACGTCGATCGGCCTCACGTCGCACATGCGCATGTCACCGAAGAACGGCACGAGCTTGTCGTTGATGATGTACTCCTTGGTGATCCACGTGTGCTCGCGTATGCGAGGCTTCACCTCGGAGGCGTACACCTCCACGAAGTCGGAGAACGTCATGTCCATGGCCCCGCCGTTAAGGCTCTTGAACTGGCCTTCCCACACGGCGGCCTCCACCTCGGAGGAGAAGCCGCGCTTCGTCTTGTGGCGCTTCGAGCCGCGGGCGTCGCGGTAGTAGCACTGCACGTAGAACGTGCCGTTGTTGTCGTCCTTGTACACGGGCATGTCAGTCCACCTCCGGGAAGTACAAGGCGTCGAAGACGTCGCTCCGGACGCGCCCGCGGATCACCACGCGCCCGCGCGCCTCCTGCTCGGCGTTTATCTTCCTGATCACCTCGTAGGCGCTGCCTTTCTTGATCCTCAGCAGCTCCGCGACCTCGTCGGCATCCAGCATGTGCGGCCTCGGCGTCTTCGCCACCTTCTCGTCCATGGCTCCTCCTGTCATTAGCGTACAGATACGTACGGTTTACAGATTCAGAGTAAACGTACATATCTGTACTGTCAATAGAATTGCGTACATTTGCGTACGCTGGTAAGATGTGCGGGTACGTAATTCCAGGAGGAGGGCGCATGTCCGTAGGCGAGAACATAAGGCGGTACCGCAAGTCGCGCGGCATGACGCAAGCGCAGCTTGCCGAGGCGGTCGGCCTGACCGAGGGGGCCGTGCGCCACTACGAGAGCGGCATCCGCGCCGTGAAGCCCGAGCTGCTCGAATCCATCGCCGCAGCACTAGGCGTATCCGTCAACGCCCTCAAGGATTACGGCGTCGAAACCGCGGGCGACCTCATATCGCTGCTCGTGCGGCTCGAGGACTCCTTCGGCATAGTTCCCTCAGCCGACGGTTCGGGCCTCTCCCTGAACCCCAAGGCGCCGCACGCGCCCAAAGCCGCGATGGCGATCGAGTTGTGGGCAGAGAAGCGCGCACGGCTCGAGAACGGCGAGATCGACGCCGCCGAGTACGAGGACTGGAAAGCCTCGCTGTAGCAGCTCTCCGCATTTCGCTACCACTAAAACCGAATCAGGGCGCCAGGATAGTCGGTGAGCTCCGCTCGCACCTGCGTATGCTGAGTTTTTACTCTCCATTGCATGCCAAGGCATTTCAAGCGTAAACGGGGAGTAAATGACGCGGTGGCTTACATGGCGGCACACGGCAGTACGCCGCGGCATTTCCCCTGGTTACTCCCGTTTTCATTGAGATGGCGAGATTCTTTACTCCCCATTAACCACCTGGGGAAACGCCGTGCAGAGACCGCCGAAAAGCCGATTGAGTTCGATTTGAGTTTCAAAGGACCTAAAACGGCCCCTTTTCGTTATCGGGGACAAAAATCGCACGTCTACTCACTTGGGATAAATTCTTACTCCCGTTCCTCCGAATACCGCCCCGTGCCTTGTCGTCTTGAAATACGGGGAGTAAATCGCGAAATCGCAGGTGAAAGGGAGTAAAACGGCAAAGAAAAAGCCTCCGTCCCAACGCGGGAACGGAGGCCAGATTACCGTATTTACTCACCGCCGTCGCTGGCGGCTTTGCCATGACTCTCGTACGAAACGAAACTCAGCGGCACAGTGCGGCACTCAAAAGTGCAGGTCAGAACCCTATCAGCCTACTCCCACTCGATCGTCGCGGGCGGCTTGGACGTGATGTCATAGCACACGCGGTTGGCGCCGGGGACCTCGGCAACGATGCGGCCGGAGATGCGGGCCAGTACGTCGTAGGGCAGCTTGGCCCAGTCGGCGGTCATGGCATCGCTGGACTCGACGGCACGCAGGATGATCGGACGCTGGTAGGTGCGCTCGTCGCCCATAACGCCGACGGACTTAATGTCGGGCAGAACCGCGAAATACTGCCAGCAGCTGTGCTCGGAGTTGCGCTCGCCGGTCTGCTCAAACAGACGCTGATTGTAGGCATCCAGCTCCTCGCGCACGATGGCGTCGGCGTTCTTGAGGATCTCGAGCTTCTCCTTGTCGACCGCACCGATGATGCGAATGGCAAGACCCGGGCCCGGGAAGGGCTGGCGGAACACGATGTGACCCGGCAGGCCCAGTGCCAGACCAAGTGCACGGACCTCGTCCTTAAAGAAATGATCGAGCGGCTCGATGAGGTCGAAGTGCACGCCCTCGGGGAACGGGATCAGGTTGTGGTGGCTCTTGATGGTGGCCGTCTTGCCGCCCGTCTTGCGAGCGCCGGACTCGATGATGTCGGGGTAGATGGTGCCCTGAGCCAGGTACTTGACCGGCTTGCCATCGGTCTCGAGCTGCTGCGCCACGGCGAAGAACTCTTTCCAGAACTGCGTACCGATGATGCGGCGCTTCTCCTCGGGCTCGGTCACACCGGCCAGAAGCTCGGCATAGCGGTCCTCGGCGTGGACGTGGATAAAGTCGACGTCAAACTGCTTGGTGAAGACCTCCTCCACCTGCTCGGGCTCGCCCTTGCGCAGCAGGCCATGGTTGATGAACACGCAGGTCATCTGCTTGCCCACGGCGCGAGCGCCCAGCGCAGCCACGACGGAGGAGTCGACGCCACCGGACAGGGCCAGAATCACGCGGTCGTCGCCGACCTTCTCGCGGAACTCAGCCGTCATGGTCTCGACCAGGTTGTCCATGCTCCAGTTGGGCTCCAGGCCGCAGATCTCAAACAGGAAGTTGCTCAGCAGCTGCTGACCGTACTCGGAGTGCTTGACCTCGGGGTGGAACTGCGTGGTGAAAATCTTGCGCTCGACGCACTCCATGGCGGCAACCGGGCACACGTCGGTGCTAGCGGTAACGGTAAAGCCCTCGGGCACCTCGGAAACGGCGTCGCGATGGCTCATCCACACGGTCTGCTCCATGGGCGTGGAGTTAAAGAGCTTGGCGCCGGCCGTGCGCGTGATGGTGGCGCGGCCGTACTCGCCCACCTCGGAGTGACCGACCTTGCCGCCGAGCGTCACCGCCGTGATCTGATGGCCGTAGCAGAAGCCCAAGACGGGAAGGCCCAGGTCAAAGATGGCGGGGTCGATGGACGGAGCGTCCTCGGCGTACACGGAGGCCGGACCGCCAGAAAGGATGAGCGCAGAGGCGTTCATCTCGCGAATCTCGTCGGCCGATATGTCGCAGGGAACAATCTCGGAATACACGTTGAGGTCGCGGACGCGACGGGCAATGAGCTGACCGTACTGCGCACCAAAGTCGAGTACGAGGACCTTTGCGGAAGCCTTTTGATCCATGGTATCCCCCTCTTGTTGGCGGGGAGCCGGTGCCCACCCGCGTGAATGAACGAAAATAACCTCCATAGTGTACACGTTATATGGGGTTTCTCGTCCCTCGCAGCCATCAGCGCACGGCAAACGCACGACCAGGCCCCAATTTGACGGCAATTGAAGTGTTACCAAACGTTACGGATGATGTAATACGTTTGAACATTGGACGCCCTGTGCCACAATACTGCCGAACGACTCCGCCTCTGCGGCGGCAAATACGATAGGAATACCAGCATGAAGCGCATCCTTCTCATCGCCACGGGCGGCACCATCGCATCGACCGAGGACGGCAACGGCCTCTCCCCCGCCCTGACCGGTGAGGAGCTCGCCCAGAGCGTCCCAGAGATCTCGGGCCTCTGCGAGCTCGACGTCGTGCAGCCCATGAACATCGACAGCACCAATATGCGTCCCAGTGACTGGATGCGTATCCGCGACGTCATCGTCGAAGGCTATGCCGACCACGACGGCTTCGTGATTCTGCACGGCACCGACACCATGAGCTATACCGCGGCAGCGCTTTCCTACCTGATTCAGGACAGCCCCAAGCCCATCGTGCTCACCGGCTCGCAAAAGCCCATGGGCAATCCCTTTACCGACGCCAAGCTCAACCTGTACCAGAGCCTGCTCTATGCACTCGACGAGCATTCGCACGATGTGTCGATTGTGTTTGGCGGCGTCGCCATTGCCGGTACGCGCGCCCGCAAGCAGCGCACCATGAGCTTCAACGCATTCATTAGCGTCAACTATCCGCCCATTGCCTACATCCGCAATGACCGTATCGTGCGCAACGGGCTTCACGGCACGCATCAGGACGAAAACTCGGTGCATTTCTACGACAGCATCGACCCGCGCGTATTTGTACTCAAGCTTACGCCCGGCGTAAACCCGGGCATCCTCGACGCCCTAGCCGATAGCTACGATGCTGTAATCCTTGAGACCTTTGGCATTGGCGGTATCCCCGAGTTTGGTGAGTCGGGCGAGTCGTTCCAGGAGGCGATTTTCCGCTGGGTCGATTCGGGTCGCACCGTCGTCATGACCACACAGGTCCCCGAAGAGGGCCTCGATCTGGGCGTTTATGAGGTCGGCCGCGCTTACGCCGATCATCCGGGCATCCTGCGCGGCGATGACATGACCACCGAGACGCTCGTGGCCAAGACCATGTGGGCACTCGGCCAGTCACGTGATGCGTCAGAAATTCAGCGCCTGTTCTACAGCCAAGTCAACCACGACCGTATCCCGATGGTGTAACCACCGGTCAATATGCATCTTCTATTCAATGCCCTCGAGAAGTTCTGACACCGTCATGCCGAGTGCGGGCGCGATCTTAAATAGAACCTTGAGCGTGAAATTTGCCGTCCCATCTTCGATTCGGTCGAGGTAGGGTCGGCTGATTCCTGTCGCCACACAAAAATCAACCTTGGAGATACCAAGGTCCCTGCGTGTCTCTTCGACCCGCCTGCCAAGAATCTGTTTCGCACGTTCGTCCATGCAGCCGAGTTTGAAATGGAGCCGAACATAAACGTAAACTATAGTTTACGTTTTGCCGAATACACAGGAGTTTTCTATGTCGGGTTCTTCGGTCCGCATGCACCGAGCCACGCTTCGCACAAACAGCGCACCGCCCAAGCTCGTCGTCGTTGAAGCAGAATGCCTTTCGCCCGATGAGCGCACAGCATTTGCATTGCTATCAAGTCGCGTCGTCGCCGTTCTGGTCCCTTGCCCGGCGCAAGGTGAACTTGCCATTCAATGCCAAACGCACGGCTGCTCGCTCAATCAGGTTGCCGTAATCGCAACCAGCCAACGCGGCCTGCCGCTCCTTTTAGAAGCCGGCATAGCACTCGCCCTTCGCGGCGCCGGATACGAAAACGAGGCCGCCGCCGATGTAGTCTTTCAACCACGATCGAGCGGCGGCCTCGCAGCAGCCATTGAATATGCGTGCAGGCTCGTTGCCTAAAAGGACAAGCTAGAAACCAAAACCAAAGCCCGTTCCGGTAATCGCCGAGTACATAAAGTAAACGTTGATCACGTTGAGGAACACACCCGTGATGCAACCGTTGCGCAGGTAGCGTTCGCACACGATGCGCGCCATGGCGGCGGAGTCATCATTGTTTTTGGCTTGACGTCCCGCCGTAAAGTATGTCGCCACGCTCAGCAGCAGGTTGAGCACCGGTAGCGCCAGCAGCTCGTAGCTCTTGCCCCATCGCGTCACCTCGCCGGCTGCGTTAAACTTCGTTGCCACCTCGGGGCCAATGTTGGGGATTACAAACGCTGCGACCACCAGCGGAAGCACCGCAAGCACCAGCAGTGCGATGCCCATGTAGCCGGCTTTTTTGCCATATTTGAACATATGCGTCGTCCTTACACGTTAAAGCGGAAGTGCACGACGTCGCCATCGGCCATGACATAGTCCTTGCCCTCAATACGCAACTTGCCGGCGGCCTTGGCGCCCTGCTCGCCGCCGAGCTCGATGTAGTCGTCGTAGCCAATGACCTCGGCCTTAATAAAGCCGCGCTCAAAATCGGTGTGGATGACGCCGGCGGCCTGCGGGGCGGTCGCGCCCTGGCGAACCGTCCAGGCCTTGACCTCCATCTCGCCGGCCGTAAAGAACGACTGCAGACCGAGCAGCTTATAGGCCGCCTGCGCGAGCACGTCCAGACCGGGCTGCTCCAGGCCCAAGCTCTCCAGGTAGTCGGCGGCGTCCTCGGGATCGAGCTCGGAAAGCTCGGCCTCAATCTTGGCGCAGATGGGCAACGGCTTGACGCCATCGATGGGCGCCAGGTCCTCGTTGAGCATATCCTCGTCCACGTTGGCCACGTACAGAATGGGCTTCATAGTGAGCAGGAACAGGCCCTTGGCGGCGGCACGCTCCTCGTCGGTCATCTCCATGGACGCGGCTCGCTTGCCCTCGTTGAGCCAAGCGAGCAGGCGCTTGGCCACCTCGAACTTGGGCATGAGCTCTTTGTCGCGCTTGGCCTCCTTCTCGAGCTTGGGCAGCTGCTTCTCGAGCGTGCCCATGTCGGCCAGGATGAGCTCGGTCATGATGGTGTCGGCATCGCCGGCGGGATCGACGAACTCGCCCGTGCGGCCCACCTCACGCATGACGTTGGGGTCCTTAAAGTAGCGCACGACCTCGCAGATGGCGTCGGTCTCGCGAATGTTGGCCAGGAACTGGTTGCCCAGGCCCTCGCCCTCGTTAGCGCCCTTCACCAGACCTGCGATGTCGACGAACTCGACCGTCGCCGGCACAATGCGACCCGGGTTAACGATGTCGGCGAGCTTTTGCAGGCGGTTATCGGGCACATCGACGATACCCACGTTGGGGTCGATCGTGGCAAACGGGTAGTTGGCGGCAAGGCCGGTCTTTTTGGTAAGCGCGGTGAACAGCGTCGACTTGCCCACGTTGGGCAGGCCCACGATACCGATGGAAAGGGACACGACAGCTCCTTTGGTACAGGTACTTCAAACTTCATAAGTATAGCGCCGCCGCAGCATCCGGGCGAATCCGGACACCGCAGCGGCGCAAATGAAGCAGAGATAGGGGTCGCTGACTAGTCCGCGAGCTTCTCCACCTGATCGAGCATCTTGTCGAGCTTGGCCTTTGCCTCAGCCTTGACCTTCTCAGCTTCTTCGTGAGCCTTGGCCTTCTGAGCAGCTTTTTCCTCGGCCTCGGGGTCGACGACGACCAGATTGGACGCATCGTGCTCAACAAGCTTGAGCGCATGCTCGGGGCACACCTTGACGCAGGCTCCGCAACCTAGGCAATACGTGGACTCCAGTGCAAAGCGACCGCTTCCCACCAAATCGCAGGCAAACGTGGGGCACACGTTGATGCACTCGCCGCACGACGTGCACTTGTCAAAATCGCACTCCGGCGTGCTCACCTGCATGTTCTGGGCAAGCTCGGGGTGGTTTTGCAGCGTCGAGAGCACCAGCTGCCGCCCGTGCGTGAGCGAACGTCGACGCTTGGTCGTCGTGGTGCCGCACATGGTGTTGAGCGTGCGCTCCAGCTGGGTAATCTGATGGCGATGGGCCTTGAGCTTTTGCGTCACCGAAGCCAGCGCCGCCGTCGCCGGATTGAGCTTGGTCACCGTCAGGCCCGTGGTACGGGCGATCTTTTCCATGTACTCCTTGCGCTCGTACTCGCGGCGCTTATGGCATTTGAGGCTCTTGGGGTCGACCTCCAGGCCCATGCCCGTACCGGCCCACTCCTCGGCCTTCGCAATCGCCTCGCCCAGGATGTCCTCGCCGCCGGTGTTGCGGCATTTATCGCACACGCCCAGCGGCAGGTACACACTCACGTTGGGATAGTCGGCCAGCACCGAGAACCAGGTCTCGGCCGTAATGTCGCCCACGCAGGCAACGACGACCTCGTTTTCGCGCGGCATGCGCTTGAGGGCGCGCGTGCAGGTGACGTAGGCGGTCTCGTGGCTCGTAGCAGCAGAGACGATATCGTCATACAGGTTTTTAGGCGCCAGGCGCGGCGAGATGATTGCCTCGGTTGGGCAGACAGCGGCGCACAGACCGCACTTGCGGCAGGAGTCGAGGATCTCGATGGCGTCCTCCTCGACCTCGATAGCGTTGACCGGGCACACGTCCATGCACGCGGTGCAGCCGCTCTTTTCGTTTTTGCAGGTCAGGCACGGAATGGTGTTGCCGCGCGGACGCTCCTTGTAGTCGGCAGGATTCCACTGCGGCGCCGACGGATCGAGTGCATTGGTCACACCGCCAAGCGGGTTTTTAAGAAAATCGAAACCCTTGCTGATCTCGATAATGTCATCAAACAGATCGTGTTCCTGCGCCATGCGCGGCCCCTCCCTGAGCAGTGCAAACAAGCAAGAGATAATGATACGCTATCGGCCCATGCCTCGGGCAAATTACACGCGGCGCATCTTTGCGGCAAATAGCCCATGGCCTATCGCCGCCTCGATTGCACAAGTTCAATCAAGCGCCAAACTATGCCTCGCACATGAGCTGTACGAGCTTTTGTTTGGTCACCTTGGCCTGCTCGTTGGCCATATTACGTTCGTTTTTAAAGACCGCATTTGCAACGCTCATCAGGTCGGCATCGGAAATCTCGCCAAGGCCCAGCTCCTCGAGCGTCGTCGGCAGACCGACGCGCTGGCAAAACTCGAGCACCTGATTAAGCTCGGGCGCACGCTCCAGACGCAGCTGCACCACCAGGCCAAATGCCACGGCCTCGCCGTGCATGGCCTTGCACTCGGGCAGAATCGTTAAGCCGTTGGCGATGGCATGGGCAAGCGATAGGCCACCGCTCTCAAAGCCAACACCCGAGAGCAGAATATTGCACTCGATCAGGCGCTCAACCGCCGGCGATATACGTCCCTTTTTGAGATCGCGCTTGGCAGCGACGCCGCACTCCATGAGCGTGTCATAGCAGGCCCGAGCAGCAACCAGGGCCAAGTGCCCCGGCGTGCCACCGTGCTCGTTGGCGCCATGCGCCGCGGCGCACGAACGTGCCTCGAAGTACGTTGCCAGCGCGTCGCCCATGCCAGCGACCGTCATACGCAGCGGGGCTGCCGCGACCACGTTGGTATCGACCACAACTAGGTCTGGATTCTTCTCGAGCATCAGGTAGCGGTCGAACGACCCGTCCTCGTGATACAGCACCGAAATCGCACTGCACGGACCGTCCATCGAAGCCGCCGTGGGGCATACGCACAACGGCAACTCGGCATAATACGCAACGGCCTTGGCGATATCGAGCATCTTGCCGCCGCCAATGCCCACCACCATGTCACAATACTCGGCCTGGGCTTCCTTAGCCATTTTTACAACGGCTTCTTCCGTACACGGACCGTTATAAATCTTAAAGAATGGCTCGCTTAGGTCTTCGTCCAGAAATCCATCGACGATCTGCTTGCACAGCCGATCCTCGGTGCCCTGGTCAAACAAGACATAGGCAGCGCAGCCCAACCATGACAAATACCTGCCCTGGCGCGAAAGTTCGCCCGGCCCCTGAACATACCGGCCGGGACCGCCATAAACCATAGGAAGCGCCATACGAGAATCCGCCCTTCATCAAACAACGATTAGTGCAAAGTAACCTGATCCCTTTGCACCATAGCAAAAAGGGCCCCGCGCATTGAGCGCGAGACCCCTTGCAAGACAGTGGGAGTCGATTAGAAATCGATGTCGGTATCGTAGTAGCAGGCCTTGAGGATCTTCTCGAAGTCGGCAGCCTTGGTCTCACGCGGGTTCTCGGGCGTGCAGGCGTCCTGCTCGGCGTTCGCGGCGATCTCGGGCAGCTTGGCGAGGAACTCCTCCTCGGAAACCATCTGCGGGTTCTCGGCGTCGACCTTCACGCCACCATTCGCGTAATCCTTGATGGACTGCGGAATGTTGAGCTGGTCGTTGAGGTCGCGGATCTTCTGGACGAGCGCAGCGATGAGCTCCTCGTTGGTCTCGCCGGGAAGGTGCAGGATCTCCTTGGCCACGTAAGCGTAACGCTCGGCAGCACGGGGATCCTTGGAGTTCCACTGGATGACCTTGCCCAGGTACATGGCGTTAGCGGCACCGTGGATGATGTGGCCGTTCTCGAAGGCAGCACCGGTCTTGTGAGCCATGGAGTGAACGATGCCGAGCAGGCCCGAGGAGAAGGCGATACCGGCGATGCACTGAGCCTCGTGCATGTGCTGACGGGCCTCATGGTCGCCAGCATAGGACTTGGGCAGCCACTCGACGATCTCGCGGATGCCGTGCAGAGCGTTGGCGTCGGTGAACATAGAGGCGCAGGTGGAAACGTAGGCCTCCATGCAGTGGGTCAGAGCATCCATGCCGGTGTGAGCGCACAGCTTGGCGGGCATGGTGTAGGTGAGCTCGGGGTCGACGATGGCGACATCAGGGGTGATGTTGAAGTCGGCCAGCGGGTACTTGATGCCCTTTTCGTAATCCGTGATGACGGAGAATGCGGTGACCTCGGTAGCAGTGCCGGAGGTAGAGGAAATGGCGCAGAAGTGAGCCTTCTGACGCAGCTCGGGGAAGCTGAACGGCTGGATAATGTTGTCGAAGGACTCCTCGGGATACTCGTAGAAGACCCACATGGCCTTAGCAGCATCGATGGGCGAACCGCCGCCGATAGCAACGATCCAGTCGGGCTCGAAGTCGCGCATAGCGGCTGCGCCCTTCATGACGGTCTCGATGGAGGGATCGGACTCGACGCCCTCGAACAGCTTGACCTCCATGCCGGCCTCTTTGAGGTCGGCCTCAACGTCCTGCAGGAACCCGCCGCGGCGCATAGAGCTGCCGCCAGAAACGATGATGGCCTTCTTACCCTTGAGGTTCTTCACCTCGTGGCGAGCGCCCTCACCAAAGTACAGATCGCGAGGATTGGTAAAACGTCCCATACTGTGCCTCCTAAACAAGCCCCTCTTAGACTTGCGTATATAACGGAGCACCCAATTGGCTCCGTTAGGACCGGTTTGCGCGTTGCCGGCGATGACAATGCGCGATGTCTAAACGTCTCAACGCTCAGACAAACACTATTTTACCGTTCTGGTTGGTCAGTTATTCACCTAAAGCCGCCAATGATGAAACGTTTTTTCTATCCCTGAAGACCCTTGTGCGGCATTCATACTCCCAAGCTGGGCAAACGTTTTATCAAGGTTGACTACATATCCCGGGCAGGACCGTGCCCCTCCAAAATATGCACCGTTCGCCGCCAAAAATCGACCGTTTGCGGCACCGTGATACCACTCGGTCGTCCAAGGTGCCGACATTTGTGCGACATCCGTCTTCGTGGTGCAAAGGTGCAAGTCCAAGTGCGGCACCCCCGGTGTGCCACATGCGGGTAAACTAGAACCTTATATAGAAACATTTGAACCCTAACCGCAGCAAAGGAGGCCCCATGGCATTCGATCCCATTCAAGAGGATTGCCATCGCCTCGTTCTTGAGGCCTTGCGCCGCGACAATATCCCGCTCACCGACGGTGCCGCCGTAGAGCGTCTGATGGAACAATTCACCCGCAACCCCGCACCGCTCATCGTGCACGACCGCGACCGCGCCGGGCACCTCATTGCCAAGGTGGTCGAGGCTGTCGACTACCGCATTCCCTTTATCCCTGACGATACCCAGGCAGAGCAAGAAGAGGCAGCTGCCGAGAACATGCTCCGCGAGGCAGCCGCGCTCGACCCGGCCAACTGGGATGCCCAGCGCATGCTGACCGCCCTCACCGCCAGCTCCAACGAGGAATACGTACAGTACTTGGCATCCAAGCGCGATGAAGTCGAGCATGACCTGGCGCTCAAAATCGCCTCGGCGCAGGACCCCTACGAGCGTGAGGCCGCTGGCGACCTTATGCGCCGCCCCTACCTGCGCTGGCTTGCCGCCTTGGCATCGCGCGCGCTCATTAGCGGACGCTACCGCATGTCGCTCCAAGCCGCGAATCGCAGCTTGGACTTTGCGCCCAACGACCCCGCTGGTGTCCGCCACACCGCGATGCTCGCTATGGCAAAGCTCGAATACCCCGCCGAGGAGCTCAAGCGATTTCGCTCTGCCCACTCCGTCCCCTATCTCGCCAACACGCCGCTGCGCCGTCGTCCCAAAGATGCGGAGCGCGACTTGGACCCGTGGACGCTCATCGCGCTGATGAGCGCTGCCTGGCGCGAGCTGGACTACGAGGGCGCCGAGCACTACCTGCGTATCCTTGTGCGCTCATGCCCGCACGCAGCCGAGGCGCTCTACTTCCAAACCGAGTTTCCCGATGGCGTCTATGCCCGCGTCAACGTGGGCGTGGGCTCCACCGATGAGCTCGTCCTTGCCCTGTCCGAGGCGACGCCGGTGCTACAGGAGGGCCTGGGCGCGCCCGACAACGCCAGCTTTGCCGCCTGGGTCGCCACCAACGACATCGTGCGCTCCCAGATCGACGAGCGCATCCTGCGTGCAGCCGAGCAGGGGCTTCCATTTAAGGGAGGGGACCTCTAATGGATCCGAGCGTCTACATCCCCGCCTACTTGGAGCGCACCTATCTGGCGTCGCACCCCGAGCTCACCGATGCAGCACGCGAGCTTGTCCATAACGACATTAGCGCGAATCCCCAAAAGTATGCGCAGTCCGAGCATGCTCAGGCGCTGCTGTCCTATGCCGGTGTTCATCGCCACCTGCTCGACGAGCTCCATCGCATCGAGGACATGGGCAGCGACGAGGAGTTTGAGCAGACGCGCAACCGCCTGTTCGACGATATGCGTGATGAGCTGCTCAAGATCGTCCGCATCGATGCGCTGGCCGTCGATGCCCAGCTGCTCGCCATCATTTTGGCGGACACGCCCGTCGACGCCTGCCTGGGCGACCTGATGAAGCTCGAGACGAGCACGGCCGACTACCTGCAACAGGGCGTGCCCGGGTTTGATATGGAGGCCCCGCACTACTGGGCCAATAATGTTTTGGCCGACGGTGTCACCGCAGCAGACCTCACCGTGAGCGAGCCGGCCCTTATCGGGTGGCTCCACACGCTCGAGGCCATCTCGCAGCTGTGCATGGCGAGCGCTCGTTACCGCGCCGCCGCCAACTATGCTCGCCGTGTCCTTAAGGCGGAGGGCTATCCCACCCGGGCCGCCGGCACCGTATTGCTTGCCCTCGCCCGCTTGGAAGACCAGGACGGCTTTTTTGCCCTGGCGCATCAGCTCGAGGAACAGATGGGGGCAGACGCACTCGAAAACTCTCCTTGGTACCTGCTCGCCCGCACGATCTTGCTGTTCAAAACAAACAAGATGCGCCCGGCGACGCGCGCGCTGCGTGAGTTCGCCAACCGCTGCGAGGGTGGCGCGTTCTTCTTGCTGAACCCCATGTACCAGACGCCGTATCTTCCCTGCCGACCCGAGCCGCGCGACCCTTGGGACCTCTCGCACCAGGCGGTTTGGGAAGCCGACGGCATCATCTCGGACACCCCAGACTTTGCCCCCTGGGCCAACGCCTGCGAAGATGTATCGCAGCTCGCCCAGGAATTTGCGCGCCGCTACGGCTTTTAGCGACGCGATCGCCCCGACCATGTCATCTATGTTAGGAACGGCTTCATGAACCTCCGCTCATCTCTCGCCTGTACCTCGAGCGATATCGCTCGCTGGGGACTGCGCTCTGTCCTCAAACGCCAGGGCGGCGTACTCCCCGGCCGCATCGCCATGAAGATCGACCCCGAGCTGCTAAGCGACCTCGCCGGCCTTATCGACCGCAGCGTGGTGATCACCGGCACCAACGGTAAGACCACCACCTCCAACCTCATCGCCGACGCCGTTGCCGCCAGCGGCGCCACCGTGGTATGCAACCGCGCCGGCAACAACATGGAGCCGGGCGTGGTGGGTGCACTGCTCGAGGCGCGCAGCGGCCTCAAGCGAGCCGGCGGCGGCAAGCGCGTGGGCGTTTTTGAATGCGATGAGCTCTACACCGTGCGCGTCCTGCCCAAGCTCAAGCCGACGTACTTCGTGCTGCTCAACCTGTTCCGCGACCAGCTGGATCGCTATGGCGAGATCGATCACACCCAGGAGGTCATCGCCCATGCGTTGGAGCTCTCTCCGGCAACAACGCTCATCTACAACGCAGACGACCCGCTGTGTGCCGCGATCGCCGCACGCGTTCCCAATGCAAACATCGCCTTTGGCATCGACGGCGCCACCAACACCGAGTCCGACCGTATTAGCGATTCGCGCTTTTGCTCACAGTGCAACGCGCCGCTGGAGTATGACTACGTGCAATACGGCCAGCTCGGCGCCTACCATTGCCCCTCGTGCGGCTGGGCCCGCCCTGTGCTTGTCCGTCGCGTGACGGGCGTGGAGCTCGGCTGCGACGGCTACGACTTTGACCTGGTCTTTGGATCTGCGCCCGACGCGGCTGCCGCACACATCGCCACACGCTACAACGGCCTGTACATGGTCTACAACGTTGCCGCCGCCTTCTTTGCCGCGCACGAGTTGGGCGTGGATACGGCGCTTCTACAGCCTACGCTCGATGCCTACGTCCCCGCCGGCGGACGTATGGGGCGCTGGGATATCGCCGGCCGCACCGTCGAGGCCAACCTGGCTAAGAATCCCGTAGGCTTCGATCGACAAATCCAGTCCATCAAGACGGCAGGCGGCAGACTCTGCGCTTTCTTCCTTAACGACAATGACGCCGACGGACACGATGTATCGTGGATCTACGACGTCGACTTTGAGCGCATCGCCGACACGCCGGGTCTTGTCGCCTTTGCCGGAGGCACGCGCGCGCACGACATGCAGGTGCGCCTCAAGTACGCCGGCATCGATGCCGCGATTATCTCGGACGTCGCGCAGGCAATTGGCGCCGTGGCAGACGAGGCCGCCGATGACACCTTCTACGCCGTCGCCAACTACACGGCCTTCCCGCCGCTGGTCAAGGAGCTCGACGGGCTGAAAGGCGCCACCGCCGACGCTGTTGCCGGGCGCGCCGTAGCCCGTGCCGACGGCAGCGCTCTTCCTGTCGGCATCGCGCCAGTCGAGCTTTCGCACCCGCTGCGCATCGTCTACCTGTATCCCGATGCCCTTAACCTCTACGGCGACGGCGGCAACGTCATCGCCCTCGAGCGCCGCTGCGCCTGGCGTGGCATTCCCGTGCGCGTGGACGAGGTCCGTATGGGCGAGTCACTCGATCTCACCGATGCCGATATCGTCATGATGGGTGGCGGCTCCGACCGCGACCAGCTAGCCGTGGCACACGAGCTGCTCGCCCAAAAAGACAAGATCGCGGCCTATGTTGAGGATGGCGGCTCGCTGCTTGCCATCTGTGGCAGCTATCAGCTGCTCGGCCGTTCGTACTATATGGGCGAAAATCGCATTGAAGGTCTGGGGGTCATTGCCGCTGAGACCGTGCGCGGCGCCAATCGCCTGATCGGTAACGTCGCCGTCAAGACCGACCTGTCACCCGAGCCCTTTGTGGGATTCGAGAACCATGGAGGTCGCACCCTGCTCGACGCAGACGTCACGCCGCTCGGAACGTCCGTCGTCACGGGTACCGGCAACAACGGCGACGACGGCTTTGAGGGCCTGATCTACAAGGGCGTCATCGGCACGTACTTGCATGGCCCGGCGCTGCCCAAGAACCCCGAGCTCGCCGACTGGCTGATCGCCCATGCCCTCGAGCACCATGGCGATGCACAGGCCGCCGCCTTGCTGCCGCTCAAACCCCTCGACGACACCTACGAGCACGCCGCCCACGACGCCGCCATGAAGCTCCTCCCCTAGCACTTCACCACCACAAAGGGGACAGGCACCTTTGTGGTGGGTTGATTTCCGATCTCAGCCGAACACATTGAGCAAATAGGCCATTCCCGCAGTTAGCTGAACGCCCCCGCGGCCCC
>NZ_JADMWW010000015.1 GCF_015548375.1 Collinsella aerofaciens | reverse complement strand
GATGCGGGCGTGTTGGCTAAAATGGGTCGGCCGGGATTGGTCAATCTCGGCCGACTATATTTGGCTAAATTATTCCGACGCTAACAGCGCTTCGCTCTGCCGGTCGTTCTTGCCTTGAGTGATGTCTTTAGATTCGGCTTACGCAGCCCGACCTTTACCATATTTCTACTCCATCCCCTCGGAACCCCACACCGGGGTGCACGAGCACGCCTGGGTCTCCCCGTTTTCAAGCGCCCCGTGTTTGCCTAATGTTCACGCCCTTTCGGACTCTAATCCCCAGCTGCCATTCTTGATAATAAAAAAGGGCCCCAAATGGGACCCTTCTTCAAAGTCATACTGGCGGAGAGCTGGGGATTCGAACCCCAGATGCCCTTTTGGGGCATACTCGCTTAGCAGGCGAGCACCTTCGGCCTCTCGGTCAGCTCTCCGTAACAGCCGTTCTATAGTAACCAAACAGCCGAAGTTGGGCAAGGGGAATTTTGAGGCGTTTCCTCTTTTACCTCTCTTTTACCAGTAAACGTCTCAGTCAATCATCTCAACCTGTAACATCTGCAGGCCGTAATCCCCTCCAGATGTTACAGGTTGAGACAAAGATACAAGAACGGCTCCAGCGACAGCGCGGACAGCCCATTCTTTATTTGTCCTCTCGAACGGTCTCCAACAGATAATCGCGCATGTACGGAATTGCAAACGAAACACAGCCATAGCCCGCGGGCTCAATCAACCCCGCATCGATCAGACGCTTGCGATATGACCCAACTTTGTTCGCCGACAAACCCATCTTCTTGGCGATATCGCCGTTGGTGATATCGACGCCCTCGCATTGAGCCATCGCCGCGAGATACTGAAACTGCCGTTCCGACACCCTGCGCAGCGCTGGGGCAATCACCATAGCATTAAAGCTATCAAGAGCCGCCTGGATACCCTTACGAGCCGCCTCTTCGCTCACGCTCTCCGCCCCACTGCGCGCAGCAACCTGCCAAGCGTAATATCCGACCAGCTGGACCATAAAGGGATAGCCTGCCGAAGCTTTTGTTAATAGCTCAGCGGCACCTTTGTCGAGCTCCTTGCCCGCTCGTCTCATCGTATCCTCAAACGATCCGCCAACTTCAAAATCGGAAAGCCGAGTAAGTTCAACATGTTTGGCTCGCTGAAGGAACGTCAACGTATCATCCACCACCACGCCATCTACCGATGTCGGCAGCCCGGCGAAAGCGAAAGCGACATTCGCTCCTTGGCGGATCAAGAGCTGCATCTCATTGCCTAGCTCGCGCATTTCCTCAGTTGAGGCATCCTGGATCTCGTCGAGCGTAATGAGCAGACCACCGCGCTTCGCAGCATCGTACATCGCCTCGCCCAGATGAGAGGCCGACTTCGACATCTCCATGGAGCCAAGGCTGACCCCTAAAATCGATGGGGAAATCGAGATTGATTCAAGACGAACGTTTCGCTGCAGAGCCTCGAGGATTCTATTGCAAAAACCAGCATTGGAGGCAACGTCAACGACCTCGAATCCTTTTTTGCGTGCAAGGTCACCCAATGCATTAAGGAGCACCGTTTTACCTGTGCCTCGGACGCCCGAGATGCGCATGAGTCGATCGGGGGCACCAGGACCATTCTCAAGAGCCTCGGCAAAGTCATCCAAAACAGTGTCCCGTCCGATAAGCTCAGGCGGATTCATGCCCGCCGTTGGCTTAAAGGGGTTAACAGCTTTCATCATTCTGCCCTCCTCTGCTAGTTTTAACAACTTTAACAAAGTTTAGCAACTTTAGCAGAGTTTAACAGTTTTAGCAGGCTCGGCGGCTTTATGCCTTACCAATCCTGCCGGGTCCTCCCGCCCGCGCCGATACAAATAGCGCGGTGCGGCCCCTCTATATCGCCCCTACCCCAGCGAGCGGTTGAGGGAGCCGAGCTCGTCGTTACCCATGGTGCGCCACATTTGGAAGATGCAACCGCGTGCAAGGAAAAAGAAGCCGTTGTCGACCAGTTGCACGGCGGCATCCGCCAGCTGATTCGTCACGGCGGACACTGGCGGCAGCTCAAGTCCAGCGGTGCGGATGGTCTCGACCGCTTCCTCGAACGTCGGCGGCTCGCTGACGCCCATCTCGTTCATGAGGCCCTGCATTTCTTCCAGCGCGCTGCTGCCCGATTCCTCACCGCGCGGCACTAGACGGTAACAAGCCAGCGCCAGGTCGAGCTGATCGCAATTCCAATAGGCAAACGCCAAGCGGTAGAACAGGTAGCCAATTGCAGAACGATCGCTGGCAATACGTAGGCCGTGGCGCGCCACCTCGATAATCTCGTCAAAGCGCTCCAGACGCGCAAGCACGTTGATGAGCGCAAAGTGCGATTGCATGGACGAGCGCGCCAGATCGTAAAGATGGCGCACCTCGGGCAGTGCTCGTTCAAAGTCCTCTTGCTCGGCGTAAAAGCTGCAAATCTCGTGCTGGGCAAAGTACAGCGCATCGGGCGCACGAAGGATCCGCACAGAGTCGTCTTCTTCCAACACCGGTAGCACCATGCGCACCAGCTGGTTATCGCAAAACTGCGTTTGAACCGGACCTGTCGCCAAAAGCTCGGCGACGGCGCACTTAGCCTCCAACTCCTCGACAAGACGGGAAAAGCCTTCAAAAGCACCTGTACGGTCGACTTTTGCCTGCTCGCGCAATTCAACAACACGGGCCACGTATGGGTCGTCGTCCTCTTCCATGACCTCCAACTCGTCAGCCGTATCGGCAAGCAGCAGATCGCGCAGCGCCGGCGGCAGCGTGCGATGGTCATCACGCGGACGAGCATGAACCTCCGCAGGCTCAATCGTCTCCGGAGCGGTTGACTCATACGCCTCAAGCACACGCTTGCACGGCATATCGTCCATGTCCATGCTCTCAAGATCCTTGGCGACAGGCACGCAATCGGCCAGATAGGCCGCGCGCTCAAAGAAATACGTTGCGACAACGCGCTCACCCTGCTCACTGTCGGGAGCAGCAATCTGCACATAACAGCGCGTGATGCAGGTGCCCGCGGCAAAACACGCTGCCGCAAGCGTGAGTGCCACGCGCGCATCGTGCTCCGCGGCCCAGATCGCGCGCGTGTCCTCGTCCAGCTCGCGCCAGGCGTCATCTTGAGCGTCGTATTCACGTTGCGGCATGGCATCAACGACAGAGCGTCCAAACCGAACGAGCATAATCCCCTCGGCAACGTTTGCCCGATAGGTATAGTCGAGCCGCGTGACCACGTTAAGCGCCTCGACAATGCGCGCGAAGCGGGTACGCACATCCCACTCACCGCCCGGCCGGCAAGCCACCGTACCCGGTTTGCCCCACGGGTTATCGCTCGAGGCCGTATCGAGCAGTCGGGGAACATCGTTGGTCGTCTTGGCGATATGCCACGCATCAAAGAGCGCGCAGCCCTCAAGACTCGGCGAGGATGCCGCAGGGACCAATCCGGCCCCGATGCGCTCAAGGATGCCGGAGAGGCGGTTGAGACGGCACTCGATGGCAAGCAGCATGTCAATCTCGTCCTGGTCCAACAGGCTACGATCAAAATTGAGATAGAAAATCTTTGAGCGATCAATGCGAGCCAGGCTCATCTCGGACTTGGCAGCGATGGTGCGCAGGCGGGGCAAGTCAATTTCGCTCATAAGGGCGGCGGCATAGCGCTCGATACCGCTCGGATTCTCGGCATGGTCAACGCGGTAGAGCAGCGTCTCGATAGCATCGGGGAGCGGTGCCGTGTTAAAGCCCAAAAACACCTCGACCGGCTCGGGCAACTTTACGAGCTTGATCTTGTCGACAACGTTTTGCATACCCTCGTCGAGTCCGCCGGCGTCCGCCGTGTTCACAATAGCGCTTTCGGAGTTGGCAAATATCACGTAGCGCAAGAACATCGAGGCCATGAACTCGCCGTAAGGAAGGGCGCGGGTCGAATTCCATGTCTCGTGGTCGGACTGCTCGCGCATGGGGCCTTCGGGAGAGCCGGCAGTTTGCGCACACGCGCGCATTGCACCGTTGGCTTCCCTTACCATAATCTCACCAATACTGGAATCCGACTCGTCAAGGACCAGTTCCATGTCGGGATCGTTGGGCAGCGGAGCCTCGCTGACGGGGCGGTCCACCTTGTACACCTCACCCGAAACGCTTACGTAGCCCAAAAGCGACACATGACTTTTGCCAACGAATTCGACGACATAACAAGATTCAAGCTGATCCTCGCCAAAGAGTTTCCAGACCACGCCATATGAGCGTCCCGCAGGCTGCTCGGGCATCGCCGGAAAGCGCTTCTTGGGATCGAGAAACCTGAGCCTGTATGTCGGACGCTCTGCCACGAAATATCACCCTGATCGGTCGTCTAGAGAAGGAGCGGTCGCGGATAGGCCGCGATACCTACTCGGAATCTTACACGAGTCGATAAGAAATCGTCCGCTTCACGCCCGCGCCTCGACCGAGGTTCGAATCCATGCAGTGCTTACGTAAAAGAAAAGCCCCCGTTGCCGGGAGCTTTAATCTCAAATGGTGCGGCGTATAGGATTCCGCGCATCCGCTGCGCGGATCCGCACCGGCTTCGCCCGCCTGCCGGCGCGCTCGCCCGCGGGCTAAAAACGCTCCGCGTTTTCTTTACGCCCGCGCCTCGACCGAGGTTCGAATCCATGCGGTGGCGGCATAAAAGAAAAGCCTCCGTTACCGGAGGCTCTAAAGTTCAGTTGGTGCGGCGTATAGGATTCGAACCTATGACGTTCTGATTCGTAGTCAGACCCTCTATCCAGCTGAGGTAACGCCGCAACGCACGGATTATTATGCACGTGACCCCTCGATGGGTCAAGCGACAATTTGGAAAAATTTTACGAAGTGATGATTAAGATGCTCGCGCCTCGACCGAGGTTCGAATCCATGCGGTGACGGCATAAAAGAAAAGCCCCCGTTGCCGGAGGCTTCAAGTTCAATTGGTGCGGCGTATAGGATTCCGCGCATCCGCTTCGCGGATCCGCACCGGCTTCGCCCGCCTGCCGGCGTCCTCGCCCGCTCGCTAAAAACGCTTCGCGTTTTCTTGACGCTCGCGCCTCGACCGAGGTTCGAATCCATGCGGTGACGGCATAAAAGAAAAGCCCCCGTTGCCGGAGGCTTCAAGTTCAATTGGTGCGGCGTATAGGATTCGAACCTATGACGTTCTGATTCGTAGTCAGACCCTCTATCCAGCTGAGGTAACGCCGCAGCGCAAGACATATAAAACCACTTTAGCTTATTGGAGTCAAGCTCAATCTCAAACTTTTTTGTGAAACGCAGTTTTGTCATGCTGCTCCGCATATACCGCCGTTCCCCGTACGATCGATTGGCTTTTCGATCACGTCAAACTTGGCATCAAGTTCCCTCAGGAGCGATCTCACCCGCTGGGCACAATCATAATCGGCAAACGAGATGCTCAGCATGCGCGCGACCTGGTTGGAAGTCCCAACTCCATAGAAGTGCTCCAGCGCCACAAGCCCCACGTGCGTCACAAAGGTCTCGACCACATGCGGCGACTCCTCAAAACACCATTGTGTCAACGGACCCTCACTCGTCTGTCGAACCACCAGGCCACCCATGCCAGACGGCTCACACGTTACAAGCAGGTACTCCCCACCCTCGTCGCTCTCAAACAAAACCACCCGATCATCAAACAGCTCCATCGCGTCCCCTTTCTCTCGCTCTTATTTAGCAAAAGCATAGCAGGTAGATGGCTGTATACAGAACAGTTGTTCGTGTGTTTTCTATTGAGCTGTCCGCACGGCATGGTATGGACCTGCGCACGAAATAGGGCGCCCCCGAAGGAGCGCCCTTGCATATCCCCTATGCAGCCAACTTACGCGACCGGCTCGATCTTCTCGAGACCACCCATGTAAGGACGCAGGACCTCGGGAATCGTGATGGTGCCGTCGGCGTTCTGGTAGTTCTCCAGAATGGCGGCCATGGTGCGGCCGGCCGGCAGGCCGGAACCGTTGAGCGTGTGCAGGTAGCGCGAACCCTTGAAGTTCTCGGGGTCGCGGTACTTGATGTTGGCGCGGCGGGCCTGGAAGTCGCCGCAGTTGGAGCAGGAGCTGATCTCCTTGTAGGCGTTGTAGCTCGGCAGCCAGACCTCGACGTCGTAGGTCTGACGGGCAGAGAAGCCCAAGTCGCCGGTGCACAGGCTAATCACGCGATACGGAAGGCCCAGCTGCTGCAGCAGGTACTCGGCCTCGGCGGTCATGCTCTCGAGCTCCTCGTCGGACTCCTCCGGCTTAGCGAACTTGACCATCTCGACCTTGTCGAACTCGTGCTGACGGATGATGCCGCGGGTGTCGCGACCGGCGGAACCGGCCTCCTCGCGGAAGCAGGGGGTGAAGGCGGTGTAGCGGCGCGGCAGGGTGTCGGCGTCGAGGACCTCGCCGGCGTGCAGGTTGGTGAGCACGACCTCGGCGGTGGGGATCAGGAAGTTGTCGCCCGAGACGTGGTAGGCGTCGTCCTCGAACTTGGGCAGCTGACCCGTGCCAAACATGGTCTGACGCTTGACGACGATGGGCGGCCACCACTCCTTAAAACCACGGCTGGTGTGCGTATCGAGGAAGAAGTTGATGAGGGCGCGCTCCAGGCGGGCGCCGGCGCCACCGAGAACGGTAAAACGGCTGCCGGAGAGCTTGTTGCCGCGCTCGAAGTCGAGGATGTCCAGATCGGTGCCCAGATCCCAATGCGGCTTAAAGTCGAAGTCGAACTCGCGCGGGGTGCCCCAACGACGGCGCTCAATATTCTCGTCCTCGTCCTTGCCGTACGGCGTGGCCTCGCAAGGAATGTTGGGCAGGTGAGCCATGAAGTCGTACTGCTCCTGCTCGAGAGCAGTACGGCGCTCGGCCAGACCGTCAATCTTCTCGTTGACGGCGCGCACGGCCTCCTTGGCGGCCTCGGCCTCGTCCTTCTTGCCCTCCTTCATCAGGGCGCCGATCTTCTTGGACTCGGCGTTGCGCGTAGCCTGGAGCTCCTCGACCTCGGTGATGACGGCACGGCGCTCGTCGTCGAGCTCAAAGAACTTCTCGCGATCCCAAGACGTCTGGCGGTTAGCCATGGCGACATCGATGGCATCGGGGTTCTCGCGAACAAACTTGATATCAAGCATTAGATCCTCCGGCGATATACATTCCATTTAGGTTGCAACCTTGTACATGTATGGGCAAGTATATACTTATGAGCGTTTACGACCCAACTCAACTACGCAAGAAGGCACCCAATGGACGCAGTTTTTTCCTTTTTGTTTGGCACCCGCACCGGTTTTGCCATCCTTTTCGCCGGCGGCATCCTGTTATTTGCGATTCTTGCCTTTGTAATGGAGAAGCGTACCCATAAGATGTACGTCGACCGCGGACCCAAGTCCGAGGATGAGGAAGACAGCTTCTGGGACTAACCTGCCAAAAAGGGACAGGTTTATTTTGGTCTGTTTTATCTGGGCAAACGCAAGCGCCCCGCAACTGGAATTGAGCCAGTTGCGGGGCGCTTTTCGCTAAAAGGACAAAACCGCAGAAAATATCTGCCAAAAATAAACCCGTCCTTTTTTTGGTCGGTTTTACTGGAGAGTTGCGTCGATTGCCTTGACCAGGGCGCTGCGCATGCCAGCGTCCTCGAGCGCAACGACGCCCTTGATGGTGGCACCACCGGGCGAGCATACGGCATCCTTCATCGCCGCAGGATGCTGGCCAGTTGCAAGCTGCAGCTTTGCCGTACCTAGCACCATCTGGCTCACAATGTGATAGGCATCGGCACGCGGGATACCGTGCTTGACCGCCGCATCGCCCAGGGCCTCGATTGCCATGGCGACAAATGCCGGAGCGCAACCACCCACCGTGCCGCCCACAAACAGCAGGCTCGTATCGAGCTCGACCACCGCACCGAGTTTGCCAAGCAGATCAAGCACCACGGCGCTCTGCTCATCACTAAGCGTGGAAGCCTTCTCGCAAGCGATGACGCCCTCGCCCACCGAAACCGGTGTGTTGGGCACCGTCGAGATATGCGCGACGCCCGGCAGGACCTGCTCCCACTTGGCACTGTCCCAGGTCCAGGCAACCGACAGAACGACCTTTTTGGCAAGAGCATCCTTGAGCGGGGCGAATACCTTCTCGATCATGTACGGTTTGACCGCAGCGACCACGATATCGGATGCGGCGACAACCTCGGCGGCATCGTGGCAGGCGACCATGCCGCGCGCCTCGCAGCGCTCAACCAGTGCGTCGTAGCGACCCGCGCAGGCGCACATGTCGCTCGCAGCTACACCGGCAGCGATCCAGCCATCGGCCATAGCGCTCGCCATATTGCCAAAACCGACAAATCCAATCTTCATATCTCATAGTCCTCTCAGACACGCTCTTCAAAACGAAAGCTATTGTCCCACGCCATTGTTTCGTATTGCCGACCTATTTGTGATACGGCTCGCCACGGCTGATCTTGCAGGCGCGGTAGATTTGCTCCAGCAGCACCACGCGCGCCAAGTTATGCGGCAAGGTAATGCGTCCAAAGCTGAGCATCTCGTCGGCGCGGGCGCGCACCTCATCGCTCACGCCGTCCGAACCGCCAATCACAAAGGCGATGTCGCTGCTGCCTCGCAGCATAAGATCGTCGAGCCTCGCCGAGAGCTCCTCACTCGAACGCTCCTTGCCCTCGATAGCCAGCAGGATCACATGCGCTCGAGACGGCAAGGCAGCAAGAATCGCCGCCCCCTCCTTGTCGCGCGCGGCATCCACGCCGCCCGCCTTGGCCGGGTCAATATCGGCCACCTCGCGGATATCCACCTTGGCATAGGCGCCTAGGCGCTTGGTGTACTCAGCGCACGCGTCCTTCCAAAAGCGCTCTTTGAGCTTGCCAACACAAACGACGGTGTATTTCACGCGTGCCTACTCCTTTGACTCGTTCTGAACCTTACCGGCAGCCAGCATCTGCTCGAACATAGAGGCCGACTGCGAAAAGTCGCTCGGCAGCACGACTGTCGAGGTTTTACCCGTGCGAGCGAACTCCGTCATCATCTCGGACCACTGCGTAAACATGAACAGTTGGTTGGCCTCGTCATTGCCGACACCCGTCTCCTGGATGATCTCGAGCGAATCTTTGATACCCAGCGCGATGGCCTTGCGCTGGTTGGCGATGCCCTCACCCGCCTTTTCCATAGCCTCAGCCTCGGCGGTCGCCTCGGTGACGCGCTTGATGCGGTCTGCCTCAGCGAGCTCCTGTGCCGCAGCGCGCTTGCGCTGGGCGGCGTTGATGTCGTTCATGGAGTTCTCGACCTCGGTCGGCAGTGCGATTTTGGTGATGAGCGTCGACACGAGGGTGAAGCCGTAGGCGGCCATCTGCTCGGAAACGGTAGCGTTGACATCCTTGGCGATGTCATCCTTCTTGGCAAAGACCTCATCGAGTGTGTAGACGGGAATCGAAGAGCGCAGGGCGTCGGTGATGAAGTCACGCATCTGGTCGACGGGCTCCTGCAGCATGTAGTAGCTCTTGTAGATACCCGAATCTGCCGGGCCGGCGCCCATGTCATAGCTCACGTGGTACTGAGCAGAGACCTCAAGGCCGATGGTCACGTTGTCCTGGGTCTTAACGTCGATGCCAAAACCGTTTTTCATGGTGCGCAGACTCACCGTGGCGGCCTTGCGGTCGATCACGGGCACCTTCATGTGGAAGCCCGCGTTGACGATGCGGTTAAACTTGCCCAGACGCTCGATGATCACGGCATGCTGTTGTTCAACGACATAGCAGGCGTTAGGAAGCAGCAGCAACAAAATGATGATGGGAATCAAAAGGCTGGTAAGGGCGGCGATGATACCGGACAACAGCATGGTCTCTCCTCTGATAGGCACACGTTGGCACTAGGATACCCGCACGAAGCAGCAACGTGACATCAACAAGAGGCCCATAACAAAAAAGCTCCCATTGCTGGGAGCTCTTTCATTTAATGGTGCGGGCGAAAGGACGTCCGCGTATCCGCTTCGCGGATCCGCACCGGCTTCGGCCGCCTGCCGGCGTCCTCGCCAGCTTGCTAAAAACGCTCCGCGTTTTCTTTACGCTCGCTCCTTCACAGGTTCAAGTCCCTGTGATGGGCCCATAACAAAAAAGCTCCCATTGCTGGGAGCTCTTTCATTTAATGGTGCGGGCGAAAGGACTTGAACCTTCATGGGGTTGCCCCCATACGGACCTGAACCGTACGCGTCTGCCAATTCCGCCACGCCCGCGTGCAGGAAATAGAATAACGGAGCGCCATCGCGAACGCAAGAACTATTTTTGAAAAAGTTTGCAGGCATTTTCCCAAGCTGCTCGCGCGATTGCCTCAGCATCCTCGCTGGTACGATCGACACGGTCGTTGACCAGCGTGTTTGCCGTAATGGAGATCATTGCGGGCTCGCATTCAAGACCGCGGATGGGCTCCGGAGCCATATACGGGCAATCCGTCTCGAACAAAATTCGATCGAGTGGGGTTGCCGCAAATGCCTCGCGCACATCGTCGTTGCGCTTAAAGGTGGCCGCACCGCCATAGGCGATATAGCAGCCCAAATCCACAAAGCGCTCCATCGTGGCGCGGTCCTCGCCAAAACAGTGCAGCACACAACCAGCCTGGGGCACACCCACCTCGCGCAGTACGTTGTACGCATCAACGTGCGAGGTGCGCTCCCCATCCGAGTCCTCGTGACGCAGGTGCAGCTCCACCGGCACATTGCGGCGCACGGCAAGCTCGAGCTGGCGCGCCATGCAATCAATCTGCACGTTATGGGGTGCCGGCGCGATATCGTCGTCATAGTCCATGTGATAGTCCAGGCCGATTTCGCCAATACCGGCGCATAAGGGGTCATCAAGTGCCGCAACGACCTGTGCATGAACGTCGTCGGTATAGTCCGGCGCGCCATACGGATGCACGCCGGCAAGATACTTGATCTGCGGGATATCCTGCATCGGAAGAATCTCGCGCACCAGCCAGTCGCTATAGTCCGCCACGCTGCGCTTGTCGGCAATGGGGTCGAACATCGTCACCAACAGGTCGACGCCCGCGGCTTTGGCGCGCACGAGCGTCTCGGGCACATCCTTGCCCCAAAACGAAAGCAGATGTGCATGCGTGTCGGCAAGCGGCGCCAAGGGCACGGGACAAGCAACCGTCTTCTTTTTCTTGGTAAACGTCACGCGTTCGGCATTAGGCGTCATGGATTAGCTCCCGGGCCAGACGGACAAAGTCGGCAACATCGAGCGTCTCGGCGCGCGTGGTGGGTGCAATACCGCAAGCCTCAAAGGCAGCATCGAGCACGTCCTTGGCAAAGCCGTTGGCGCTCATGGAATTGCGGATGGTCTTGCGACGCTGAGCAAATGCAGCATCAATCACGCGGGCCACAAATTCGCGATCGAGCCCCTCGGGCACCACGCCGTCAACACGGTCGATACGCACGACGGCCGAGTCCACGTGCGGCGCCGGCATAAAGCAACGCGGCGGCACCTCAAAGCGACCCGTCACCTGCGCATACAGGCCGAGCTTTGCCGTATAGCCGCCATAGGTCTTGTTGCCCGGCACTGCGGCAATGCGATCGGCAACCTCCTTTTGCACCATGACGACGGCACGCTTGAGCGCGGGCATCGTCTGGAAGAACTGCAGGATGATCGTCGCCGCCACGTTATAGGGCAGGTTCGCGACAAATACCGTCGGCTCACCGCCCGCAGCCTGCTCAATCTGCTCCGGGCCCACCTTGAGCGCGTCGCCCATGATAAAGCGGAAGTTGGCATAGTCGGCGGCGTGGGCGTCGAGCACCGGCTCGAGCTCGGGGTCGGCCTCAATGGACGTAACGCACGCCGCTTCCTGCAACAGCGCAAGCGTGAGCGTACCAACGCCCGGACCAACCTCGAGCACGCGCTCATCGCCTACAAGCTCGGCAAGCTCGCAAATGCGCTCAATTACATGGTTGTCGATCAGGAAATTCTGGCCCAGGCGATGCTTGGTCGCAAGGCCAAACTCCTCCAGCAGCTCCCTGGTGGCCGTGGGGTTTGCCAAAGGCGAAGTTGTCATGGTTGCCTCCTCAGCATGATGGCGGCGTCTTGAAACAAAAGGGCATGGACCGTGGCGGCCATGCCCTTACAGCTAAACAGCAAATTGCCGATATGGCGCGCTGCATCTTAGCCCAGACGCGGGAACAGCGGCTCGCCCTTCTCGACAGGCTGACCGCCGGCAAGCAGGCCCCAAGCGCAAATGCCCTTGAGGTCGTCGGTCGCGGCCTCGTCCTCGCAGGACAGGCGGCGCAGGGCCTCGGCAGAGGTCTGAGGCATGAGCGGCATCAGCAGGTGGGCGGCAATGCGGATGGCCTCGAGCAGGTTGTAGATCACAAACGCCAGCTCGTCAGCCTTGGCCTCGTCCTTGGCAAGTGCCCAAGGCTCGGAGTCCTCGATGTAGTGGTTGGCGGCATGGATGAGCTCCATGACCTCGTCCTTGGCTCCGCCGTAATCGAGCACGTCCATCTTGGCCATGTAGCGGTCGACCAGACCATCGGCGATCTTTGCCAGCGGGTTGTCGAACGCATCGAACGATGCGGGCTTGGCGGGCGCGCAACCATCAAAGTACTTGCCGCTCATGTTGAGCGAACGCGAGATAAGGTTGCCCCAGCTGTTGGCCAGGTCGGCGTTGTAGACCTGCTCCATGCGATCGAAGCTGATGGCACCGTCGGTACCGGGGACGACGTCGGTCATGAAGTAGTAGCGATAGCCCTCGACGCCCAGCATGTCGATAACGTCCTGCGGAGCGATGGCGTTGCCGCGGCTCTTGGACATCTTCTCGGCCTTGCCGGTCTCGGCATTGCGCACGGTCAGGAAGCCGTGGGCAAAGACGTGCTCGGGCAGGGCCTCGCCGATGGCCATGAGCATGGCGGGCCAAATGACGCAGTGGAAGCGGATGATGTCCTTGCCCACGATGTGGAACTGCGCGGGCCAGCGATAGGCCAGCTCGGCACGCGCCTCGTCGGTGTCGACACCGTAGCCGACGGCCGTCATATAGTTGAGCAGCGCATCGAACCACACGTAGGTCACGTGACCCTCGTCAAACGGGACCTGAATGCCCCAGTCAAAGCTCGTGCGGCTCACGGATAGGTCGTTAAGGCCGCCCTCGACAAAGCTGCGAACCTCGTTCATGCGGAACGCAGGCTCGACAAAGTCGGGGTGCTCGTCATAGAGCTTGAGCAGCTTGTCCTGGAAGGCGGAAAGCTTAAAGAAGTAGGACTCCTCCTGCACGCGCTCAAGCGGACGGTGGCAGTCGGGGCACAGGTGCTGGCCGACGCTGCCGTACTCCTCGTCGCCCTTCTGGACCTGTGTATCGGTGAAGTAGGTCTCATCAGGCACGCAATACCAGCCGTCGTAGCTGCCCTTATACAGGTAACCGGACTCCTTCATGCGCTCCCACAGGTACTGCACGGCATGATGCTGGCGCGGCTCGGTGGTGCGGATGAAGTCGTCGTTGGAAATCTCGAGCTTGCTCCAAAGCTCCTTGAAGTGCGGGGCCTGGCTGTCGGTCCACTCCTGCGGCGTCATGCCATGCTTGGCTGCGGCCTCGGCGACCTTCTCGCCGTGCTCGTCCATGCCGGTCAGGAACTTGACGTTATAGCCGGCGGAGCGACGATAACGGGCCTGAACGTCGGCGATGATGGTGGAATAAGCCGTGCCCAGGTGCGGATCGGCGTTGACGTAGTAGATGGGCGTCGTGATAAAGAACGAAGGCTTGCTTTGATCCATGGGGTTTGTCCTCCAGAAAAACGTTGCATACAGAGGATGATTCTAGCGCAAGGGCTGGATATCCTCCATCTATTGCATATCGAGCACCATGGCATAGACATCGCGCTTGCGGCGCGAATACTTCTGAGACAGGCGCTTGGCCACCGCAGACGCGGGCTCCCCCTCCTCGAGCGCGGCGCGGATATCCTCGCGCAGGGCCTCGTCGGGATCCGCTGCCGCGGCGCCAACCGGCACGATACCGGCCTCCTCATCCTCGCTCGGCGGCGCGATGACCAGCGCAATCTCGCCCTTTACCTCGCCGCGAGCACGCAGCTCCTCAGCAAGCTGGGCAGCGGGCCCGCGCAAGACTTCCTCGTGCAGCTTGGTGAGCTCGCGGCAGACGGCAACCTCACGCTGGGGAAAAACCTCTGCCACGGCCTCGAGCGTCGCCACGATGCGATGTGGAGACTCGTAGAAGATGAGTGCGCCGGGAACCACGGCAAGGCGCTGCAAACGACGCACGCGGTCGCCGTGCTTTCGGCCCAAAAAGCCCTCAAAGAAAAAATGCTCACAGGGAATGCCGGACGAAACGAGCGCCGTGACGCAAGCGGAGGGCCCGGGAATAACTTCGACGGGCACATCGGCCTCACGTGCCGCCTCGACCAGCGCCTGGCCGGGATCGGACACGCTCGGCATGCCGGCGTCCGAGGCAAAGGCGAGGGTCTCCCCCGCCAGCAGACGGTCGACCAGGCCGGCGGCGCGGCTGGCGATCACATTCTCGTCGCAACGGACAAGCGGCTTGGAAATGCCCAGGTGCATCAGCAGCTTTGACGTCACACGCGTGTCTTCGCAGCAGATGACATCGGCGGCGGCAAAGGCCTCGCCAACGCGCGGGGACAGGTCGCCCAAGTTGCCGATGGGCGTGCCGACCACATAGAGTTTGCCCGTATGGGCGCTGTTTTGCGTCATATCAACCTATTCAATCATGCCACGCTCGAGCGTACCGAGCGCCGCGCGGGCGTCCCATGCTGCAATGCGCTTCTCGGTCTTCCACGTTTGGAAGAACCAACCGGCAGCCGGCGCAAACGAAGCCAGCTGATTGGCGATAAACACGCGCTCGTAGGCATTGCGGCCCTCGGGCGTAACCGACGAGTTGGCAAAAATCGCCGCGCCCGACCATTCGCCCACCAGCACGGGGAACCCAGTTGAAATCGCTTCTTTAAGCTCGCGCTTGTTACGCGAAATCGCCGTCGTCAGCCCGCGGGGGCTCGTGATGTCGAGCGCATGCTCGTCGCGGTAATGGTACAGGTGAAGGTCCATGTAGACGTTCTTGTACTTGGCGCCGCGCATAAAATGCTTCCACTCGCTGGGATGCCCCGACGACGAGAAAACGACGATCTTATCCTCGGGCATATACGAACGGACGAGCTCGTAAGCATCGCGATAGAAATTGCGCAGGTAGTGAGCAGGAATGCCATCCGTCATGGTGAAGAGGCTCTTACGGACACTCATCTGCGGCGTATCCAGCAGCTCAATGCCCAGCAGGCTCTCGGCCTCGCCGTAACGCTCGGCCAAGCGCTCGAGCACGTCAAGTGCGACATGGCGGCCGTTAGTGGACGAATGCCACTCGGCAACAGCCTCCGGCGTGGCGGGCGAATCGTTGGAATCGCCCTGGCCACCGGGCACAGTCGCCAGGTCAAGCAGCACGCGAATGTTGTACTTGGCAGCCCACTCAATCGCGCGGTCGATGTAATCGACAACCGAGATGTAGGAGGCATCGGACTCCTGTGAGCCAAAGGCATACCAAGGCACCGGCAGGCGCACGGCGTTGAGGCCGATCTGCGCCATGCGACGGAAATCATCCTCGCTCACAAACGTCTCGTAATGACGGCGCATGCGCTCGTTATAGGCGGCGGTGCCCATGGCCTCCTGCAGCTCGGCTGCGTTGGATGCACCGGTCGCCGCATACAGCGACGGGGTCACCCAAGGCTCGGGAATAAACCAGCCAGAGAGATTAACGCCGAGTATCCTCTCCATCACTGCCCCCTTCGGATCGTGCAGGCCGAGCCTGCATCGTATTGCATAGGAAAAGTATCGTTTTGAGTATACCCGCGCGTGCGGACAGACGACCGAACGGTCTGTAAAGTGGCGCAAAAGCGGGAGGAATGTCTGGGCGGGCCCGAGATGGCGCGATGAGATGTACATATGCGCCGGAAGTAGGCGGCCGGAAAGCGCATCCCGTTTTTCGCAAAAGACTGGGATGCATTTTCCGTTCGAGGCCTCAACCGGAAAATGCATCCCGTTCTGAGCGCGGGATCTGGGACGCAGTTTCCGCCAAAGACCGCAAAAGGAAAGCACATCCCATTCTGACGCCGGATTCCGGGTCGCGCTTTCCCAAGCGGCCTCAAAGCGGAAAGCGCATCCCACTCTGAAGCCAAATTCCGGGACGCAATTTCCGCAGAGCCCTCAATAAAAGAAAAGGACCCCTTTGCAGAGGTCCTAGTCAATTCAAGGTGGCGGGGAAGGGAATCGCGTCCGCGCGCCGCGCGGACGGACCGCTGTGGCGCTTACGCGCCTTGCGAGCTGCGCTGGCAAACGCTTACGCGTTTACTCAGCTCCGCGCCCTCACGGGGTTCGATTCCATGTGGAGGCTGTATAAAAGAAAAGGACCCCTTTGCAGAGGTCCTAGTCAATTCAAGGTGGCGGGGAAGGGAATCGAACCCCTGACACGAGGATTTTCAGTCCTCTGCTCTACCAACTGAGCTACCCAGCCATTTGAGGTGTGCCTTGTTTCAAGGCTTGATTAGTATAACCAAGGACGCGTTCCGGTCAACCGAGAATTTTAAAAAAGTTTTTGAGCACAGCCTCGGTTCTATAAATCGGCACGTCAGAGGCATCAGCCGGCAGCAAGAAGTTTTTCACTCAGAGCCGCACGGGCAAACTCACTTGGCGTCATCCCCTCGGCAGCCGCCCGTCGACGAATGGCCTCCTTCATTCCCAGAGGAATCTTGACCGACAGCGTTGCCGTCCCCTCACCTGAGAGCGGGGGCCGTCCACGCACGATCCCACCAACGGTGTGTTCGCCATCCGGAAACTCTCCGCGCTCGTACGACTCGCACCACGCGTCAATCATTTCATCCGTTACAACCTGACCATTAGCGGCCGTATACGTCTTGCCCATCATCGACCCCTTCCGTCAGGTGCTTTTTAGCGTTGGGATGGATCTCAACATCCATGCATCTTCTCCTCCATCTTACCCAATTTCGTATGACGAAAGTCCACTGTCGCCAATTCTTAAGCCGGCACGCGTTGGAGAGCAGGGGTCGAAACAATGATTGAAGGACGCTCTAGTACGGCCCAGGCGCCGGGGCAGGAGCACATACGCCATGGACGTACGTTTTCGTAGCATACGAGAACGTAGCCGCGTGCATCGATAAAGGCGATGTCGATGGGATAGGCCATAAAACACGTATAGACCGAAGAGCAGTGTGGAAACGCCATGACGAGCGGCAGGCCGTTGGCGGCAACCGGACGCCGTCCCAGCATGCCACGCAGGCGCACGGCAAACGACTCCGCCACCGCAAACTCGACCGGCGTCCAACCCAGCCTGTTGAGTGCCCGCGCGTAGGCGATGTAGGACGAGACCGCGGTCACATGACCACCCCCGGACGCCATGGATCGACCGTCACCGCGCGCTCGTGCGACAACGTTGTCGGCGCCCCCAGCAGAACGCCAGCGATGCTGAGAGAAGTCGGCCACGGCTCATAGTGCATGGTGCAGGTGTAGGTCCTAAACGTACCGGATAGGGAGAGCAGGCCACCATCCGATGCCTCCGCGCCTTGCTCGCTCGACACTTCGATCTGTAAGTCATAGCCTTCCATGGCATTCAGAATTTGAGTCTGGACCGTCGCCGAGGCATCGGCAGAGCTCTCGTCACCCTCCCCGCCCGGCGCCACAGCGTGCGCCAGCACGATGTCGGGCACCACGCGGTCGAAGCGCGCGACAGCGCCGGCAAAGATCATGACGTTGTACACGATGAGTGCCAGCACCAGCAAAACGGGCGTAACCACTGCCATCTCCACCGTCGCCTGGGCGCGCTCCTCGCGCAGACGCATGCGAATACTCATTACGACCCACCGCCCAGAGCGCCAACCAGCGTGGCGACATCGACGGTGAGTGGGATGGAGCCGCCGCCGGGCAGAGGAATCTCCGCAAGCGTGAACACCGTACCGCTAATGGTGCGTTCGACTTGATATTCCAACGCCTCGCAAAGCGCCTTGGGATCGGTCACGCCCAACGGAATACCTCGCAGTTTGTCTTGTGCTTGAGAGAGACCCGCAATGTCAGACCCCGGGCTCTTAATGACGTTGGCGGAATCGGTCAGCACCGGCTTTCGCAGGCGCAAGTCGCACGGTTCCAGACCCAACGCCGCCACGGACGCCGAAACGGTATCGCCGAGCCACGATGCAATGGAGCCCAACGCACCGCTGCCCCCTCCTAGGTCTTTAATCATCTCGTCCATAAGTTCGTCGGCCGAACCTTGGATATCACCGTATCCCACGAGCAGCCGTCCCCAAACATCCATGACGCCGTCGAGCACGCCGGCAACGCCGCCCGAGCGTTCCTTCAATGTCGAGAAAAATCGCGAAAGCACGTTGTTTTGCGCCGTCGCCTCATCGGGCGCCAGCACCGCGGCAGAGATAGCACCGCGATCGCCAAGCCTGACTGCCGTGTTAAACGAGGAGTTAAGTTGATCGGGGCTGGTAATATCACCCGAAACTGCAAATGCGACCACGCCGTTGCGTCCAGGTGGGGCGATACGCGGGCGCTCGCCGGAAAGCGCTTTAATGGCCTGGTCAAACGCATTGCCTGCACGGTCGGCCTCGTCCTCGGTCTGACGCTCGAGCTCGAACTCCTTGTTGCGGCATTCGACGTAGTCTTCCAGAGCCTCTTTGAACTTGTCAAAGTGGTACTCGAAGCCGTTTTCGATGAACGATGGCGGCATGAGGGCGCTTCCAAGCGTAACCACGCCGAAGCCGCACGCTTCGCATGTATCACGACCATCATAATCAGCAACAGATGCCAGCCCACTCGGAGTCCCTTTCTGATAGACGGGGCATTCGACTCCATAATGCAGGTATGTTCTGCCGTCGTTGTTGCTTACAGGCCATGCGGCATCGGTGTAAAGTTCGGTCGGCCGCACCTCGTTTGGGACACGCGGCAATAGTGGGATATAGGCAGAAAACCGTTCGCCATCATCTTTTATGTATGCTCGATCGACCTCTTCAATCGCATAGGCATAGAACGCTTTTCGAGCGGCTGACTGCGCTTTCATCTCGACGCTCGATCCCTGAGGTTTTTCATTCGCCAAGCGCTGTCGGTAATAGGTTTTCGCGCGATCGAGCGCTATTTGCGGCTCCCATGTGATGCTCGACTTTTCATGACGGTTCTGGCTGTCAGATAGTTCTGCTAGTTTTTTCGCACGCTCCCACATACACGAGTACTTGCCAATCGAACTCTCGTCCGACCCGCCACAATCCGCCAGCCAAGCGCGCTCTTTGGCCTTCGCCGTCTCCTCCGATGCTTTTTGTAGCTCCTCGGCCGCGCGTTCCAGATCTTCCGACGCATCTTTAATGGCATCGGTCGAGATTTCGGATCCTTCGAGCGCAACGAAATCTGACTCGGATGTCCTGGGCACGGCAAGCGCCGTACCGGTATAGGTCACGCCGTCGGTATCCTGCGCCGATACTGTCTGCATGGCGCGCGCGGCAACCAGATACGGCAAGGCGGTCTCGATCTTTTGCAATCCCTTTGACGCGCTTTTGGCAAACTTGTTGCGTGTTTTAATGATCTTGGTCCCCGTGTCGATGATATCGCTGCCAACGACCTCGGCGCCCGGAATGAGGATGGCGACCAAGCCGGTGCCGATCGTGGCAAACCCCGCCAGGCCCAAACTCAAAATGCTCGCATCCACCACCGTGGCGGCCGTGTGATAGGACGACACCACGTTGGCGCCCGCCAGTGCACCGCTATCGGCCGCCACCTGGGTGTCTCCGGCGCGCGACATGCTCCATATCGCCGCGGTCGACGAAAACAGCAGCGTAAGCACCACCAGAATGACAACCGCAGAGGAGAGCGTGGTATAGGCGCCGTCTTCGATAAACAAGTCGATACCGGCACGGCCCATAAAGCCGCCCCGCTTGCGGCGAGCGCCTGGTCGACGGCGGGCCGCAAACCCTTGCGTCGCCCGCAACAGGCAGCGCCTAATCCCATGCAGCAATCCATGAATCATAATCTCCCTCCAGCCATTCGGGACGCGATCGATACGAGACGTCGACCTTGAGCTCGACATAGCCGCCCTCACCCGCACTGCCCATGGCCTGCACAAATGCACCGATCACGGGCAGCGGCTTAACCTCGCCGGTAACGGACACGGACGAAACGCCGCCGGCACCGGCCCGCCCCAACTCGATATCCCACGACAGCGGCCCGCCGGCATGAAAAATCGAGACGTTGGGCACCGCGGCAAGTCTGCGGCGAGTGAACTCCTTAAGGTCATCGTCGCCCCGCACCGTCGTCGTGATCATAAGCCGCGCGGTCTCGGCGGCGGCAGACTCCATGACCGCACGCGTATAGAGCAGGCACACCGGCTGCAACGCGAGCAAGATAAGCGTCAAAAACGTCGGCAGCAAAAAGGCGGCCTCGACCGTAGACTGCGCCCGATCCTCGCACGCGATATCAATACAGAGCGATGTCCTTGGCACCCGTCGCGGCATCGATAACCGACGACGGAGCGACGCCATGAGACGCTGCCCGCTCGACCAGTGCCGCCAAGCGCCCATCAGTGCCAGCGCGCCAAAGCCCCGCAATCGCCAGCACAATCGATAACAGCGCCACGGTGACGATGGCGTATTCGACGGTCGACTGAGCAGATTCCTCACGCAGGACATCATGCATTTCACGACCCCTCCTTTGACTCCGTTGTTTGCGGAACCAGACGCACGGCACGCAGGCGGCACGAGGCATCGCCGGCATCCGCAGCAACCGTCACCATGTCGACCCAGCCTCGCCCATCGCGCACGATGGCGCCCCATACGTTGCCCTTAATATCGAGATAGCCGCTCAGGGCGAGCTGGGCCGTTGGCACCTCGCGATAGGCACGCAGCAAGTCTGCCGCTGCCTCGGTCATCGGCCGGTCCTCGGACCATGCGAGCCGAACCGCAATCGCGTTGTCTGTAGACGGCTCCGTCGCACTGGCCGCCCTCTCGTCGAGTGCCTGCAAAAAGGTCCGAGCCGTGACGGCGGCATCCTGACCGCCCGTATCTTGCGCGCCTTCCGCTTGTGACACCGCCGCCGAGCCCGATCCCAAATCGGCAGTAGCGCCTGGACGCTGCTGCCGCGCAACACCCAGCCCCCAAAACGCCACCGCTATTGCCACGAGCAAACAGACGAGCACCAGCGGCGAACCAACAGGCCGCCTGCCTCCTACAGGCTGTTGATGCCGTCTTTGATCGCGTTCCATAGTTCTTCGACTTTGCTCTTAAACGCGACGATGGCGATAATCGCGATCACTACGAGCACGCCGACCAAGATGGCGTATTCGGTAGTGCCCTGCGCGCTCTCCTCCCGCAACAGCGCCTCGGCACGCTGGCGAGCGCGGATTGCCCGGCAAAAAGCCCAGCTCCAAGCCTTGCCCGCAATGTCGGTCATCGTGTTCATGTATTCCTCCCTACATCATCCCGCCAGCTCCCAGCAGCGGGCCCAATATGGACAGAAGCAACGCCGGCAAGATGAGCGTGCCGGTGGGAATCAGCAACTTAACCGGCGCGCGCTCGATCTCGCGCTCGACTGCGGCGCGATGGGCCGCACGGATCTCGCGACTTTGAGCAGCCAGCGTCTCGGCCAGCGGAGCGCCCAGGGCAAGCGCCTGCCCCACCGTGATGGCAAAGGTCTCAAGCGCCCTCACGTCCAAATCACGCGCGGCAGCCAACAACTCGGCCTCGCGCGTCCCCACGCCCACCTGCCATGCCATGCAGGCTCGCTCAAGACGGACGGCCAGCACCGACCGACGATTGGCACAGAAAATCTCGAGCGCCGCATCAAACGAAAGGCCGGCAGAAAGCCCCAGGCGCACCACGTCGATCATCTCGGACACCTCGCCGAGCGACACCCGCGCCGGGCCGCCCGCCCCAATCGCGCCCTTCATTCGCGCGGTCAGGGCATCAATCACCGAGCAGCCCGCAGCAATGACCAGTACCGCCTCACGCTTGCACGTCTCTGCAATCTTGCGAGCATCCGCGCGCTCCAAACCCGTCGCGGCAAATACGCTCAGGGCACACAGACAGGCCGCGACCCCGACCAGGGCGCTCATAACTCCACCCGCATAATGCGCCGGATAACTACCAAGGCAACGACGTTGAGGGCAAGCCCCAGCACCACGGCGCCCGCACCAGCCGGCGTCGCAAGACCGCGGCGAAAGTCCGCCGAAAGCAAGGCCAGCACCGCGCACATGCCCGCCGGCATCGCCGCGACCATGTGTGCCGACATACGCGCCTGTGACGTCTTAACGTCCAGACGGCGTTTGAGCTCAATGCGCTCACCCACCATGCTCGACGCCTCGGACAGCAAGCCGGCAAGTGGAGCCCCGGTACGCTGCGACACTTTGAGCGCCAAGGTGACAAGCGAAAGGCCGGGGACATCGATGCGAACGAGTAGGTCATCGAGTGCGTCGGTCGCCGAGATGCCGCAATCGATTGCCGCCGCCACCCGCAAAAACTCGGTATGCACCGGCTCTTGCGCATGGGCGCCCACAAAGCGCATGCCCTGTGCCAACGAATGCCCCGAGGCAAGCGACATGGATAACGCCGTGAATGCCTCGGGCATGGCCTCTTCTACATCATGCTGTTCGCGTCGGCGATCGAAGGTGTCACGTGCGGCGCCCACGCCAAACGGCGCCACCAGCCCCAAGACAAAGCCGATGGGCGACAACGACGCAACGGCCAGCAAAACGCTGCAGATACCGCTCGACAGCAGCAGAAATGCCAGACGAGCCGCGTTATCCTCAATAGCAAGCCCAAGGCGATCTGCGGGGATCAGCGACGCCCACGAGCGGGCAATCTTTGTCAGCAGGTCGTTTTCCGCCAACTCACGGGGCAGCTTCTCCGCCATCGATTCGAGCGTCTGGCGCGCCAGCTCCGCCGGTGGCATCCGCGGCACACGAGGTTCTGCCCCACACGCCGTCGCGACAGAAAGCCCCGCCAAACCCCCTACGACGAGGGGCATAGCGATCTCCATTCGTCCACCTCCTCTTGCGTGAGCGTTCCCGACCGCAAGCCCTCCGCAATAAACGGCGGCTCGCGGTCGAGCGTCCAGGTGCGTTCGGCGGCATCGAACGTCACATAGCGTTCGAGCTCGACACCGCCCGACGCGCCGCGGTGAACCCCCGAATATGAGGCCACAAAGCGCTTGCCATCTGCATGACGCTCGGACATCACGATGCCGTCGATCGCCATGGCGATCTGCTCTTCGATAAGCTCACTCGGCAAATCGATGCCGTAGCGCGCAAGCAGCGTCAGGCGAACCACGGTCTCCTGCTCGGTACCCGCATGGAGCGTGGTGAGCGAGCCGTCGTGGCCCGTGTTCAT
Source organism: Collinsella aerofaciens (assembly GCF_015548375.1). Classification (GTDB taxonomy): domain Bacteria; phylum Actinomycetota; class Coriobacteriia; order Coriobacteriales; family Coriobacteriaceae; genus Collinsella; species Collinsella aerofaciens_AB. The sequence goes on along the minus strand of NZ_JADMWW010000015.1, from coordinate 42,183 downwards.
GGCCTGCAGCATGTCGCAGCACTCGGCGCCGCGCACCTCGCCCACGACGATGCGGTCGGGGCGCATACGCAGAGCATTGGTCACCAGGTCGCGAATCGTCACCGCACCCTCGCCCTCGATTGACGCCTCACGCGCCTCCAGACGAACAACGTGTGGGTGATGTGCAAACTTGAGCTCGGCGGAATCCTCGATCGTCACGATGCGCTCGCCGGTGGAAATCTCGCACGACAGCGCGTTGAGCAGCGTGGTCTTGCCCGACCCCGTGCCTCCCGCAACCGCCAAGTCCTGCCGCAACGACACCGCGCACGACAGCAGCTGCGCATACCAAAGCGGCAGTGACCCCAACCCCACAAGCTCATCCAACGAACAGATACGGTCCGAGAACTTACGGATGGTGAGGATTGGCCCGTCGATCGCCACGGGTGGAATCACCGCGTTGACGCGATAGCCCGTCTTGAGGCGGGCGTTGACGATGGGGCTACGCTCGTCGATACGACGGCCGAGCGGCGAGATGATTCGGTCGATGAGCACACGGATCTGCTCGTCGTCCTCAAACGCGTGCTCGATGGGATACAAAACGCCACTGCGCTCAAAAAAGGCAGAGCGACAGCCGTTGATCATGATTTCGGTAACGGTGTCGTCCTCGATGAGCGGCTGCAGCGGTCCCAGGCCCACCACGTCATCCAGGATCTCGTCGATGATGGTCTCACGCTCAGGCGTCGCCAAGTCGGTCGGCTCTTCCACGTTGAGCGCCGCTTCCACCGCCGGACGTAGCTCAGAGCGGGCAAGGGCCGAGTCGACGTAGGCACTGATGCGCGCCACCTCGTCGTAGCCCATGCGGTCCATCACCGCACGCTTGGTGCGGCGTTTAACGGCACGGCGGCGTCCCGCATCAACGGGGGCAGCCGCGGCGACCGCGCCAGCGGCTTTAATCCTCGTCTGCAGACTCATCGCGAATCACCCTCACGCGACCAGGGAAGACGAATGCGTGGGCGCTCGGTGCGGGTCGCGCGGTCGGCGACCATATCGCTCCAGGGACCGACGGCACAGCCCAGCTCCACGAGCATCTCGCGCGTGGCCTCGCGCACGCTGGTCGCAAAAGCGCTCGTCTGACCCACTGCCTCGTCGGCGCGACCGAATGCCATGAGCGCGGCCAAGTCCTGACCGCCATCGGCAATGCGGATCTTGGAGCTCAGTGCGCAGGCAATCTCAAAGCGCATGGCGACGTCCTCGTCGGCACCGCGCGCACCAAACCGGTTGAACACGGCGCTCATGCGCGTGCGTGGCACGCCCACGCGGCTCGCCAGCTCAATGACGCGCGAAGCGGATGTCGCGGACGATACCGCCGCATCGCCTACGACCAGGCAACGGTCGCTCGCCGCCACCGCGGCGGCCACGGCATCACCCCAAAAGACCGAGGTGTCGACAAAGACCACGTCGGATTCGCGACGCAAAACATCGAGCAATAGCTCCACCGGACGTGCCATGAGCTCGGCCTTCTCGGGGGCCGCGACAGGCCCCCAGAGCGTGACGCCCGGGGCGACGCGCATCGATGCGGCCACGATATCCGGCTCGGCAAGTGCGCCCGCCGCCGACGGCTCGATAAGCGTCGCCATATCGTGCGGGGCATCGACACCCAGCAGATCGTATAGGTTTCCAAACATGAGGTCCAAGTCGAGCACGGCGGCACGCAAACCCAACAGCGACGCCGCATGCGCCATGGTGGCAACGATCGTCGACTTGCCGCAACCGCCCGAACCCGAGACGGCGCAGACGACCGGCGCCCGACGCGGCGGAATCGAAGCGTCCGCCGACGGCGCGGGGGCCGACGGTGCAGGAACCGGCGACACGGACGTGGGCGATAACATCCCCGTCTCCCCCGCCGCGGTCACGCGCTGAGCCCAAGCCGGCATGGCAGGCTGCCCGGGCTGCGATTCCGAAGCCAAAGACGCAGCGGCACACGGCTCGTCAGCCCCGGCAAAACCCTCGACCTCGTCGAGCTCATCGGCCAGATTTACGCCGTGCACGTATCCCATGTCTTCAGCCAGAACGTCATCGCCATACGGTACCGGCCTTCCAGCGTCATCGTATGCAAGGGGGTCCCGGAGGCGCCGACCATGCTCGGCTTCCGCTTTTCCATATTCATCAACACGCGGGCCTCTTGTAGCGCGAGGCGCCCCGGGTTCCCTATCAACAAAAGCATCGGGCTCAATCGTCATGCGCCGATCGGAATCAACCGTTCCCTCGCCCGCGCGCCCGTTGCCGCACAAACTGTGCGCAGCGATGACCTCGGTCGCCCCCGCGCGAAACAGCCCCTCGATATCCGACGGGTCGAATGTCTCGATCAACACGACGACGCGGCTCACACGGCCCTCGGCCGTCAGGCACGCAACGGTCTTCCGCACGTCTTCGGTATCGAACAGAGACGCCGCGATGATGGCGGCACCGCGGCGCGACGGAAACGCCCGCGCCATGGATACCAGCCCGTCCAGGTCGCCCACGCGAAGCACCTGCGCACCCACATCGCGACCCTCGACTTCCTGCTGTAGCAGCCCGTAATCGCCGCACACGCAGCACGCAAGCCAGATCGCCTTCATCACTCGTCGCCTCCGCTCTTTTTGCCGCGCGCCGTGGCGGGAATCGTCAAGCTGACCGTTCCCTTTCCCGAGGCTCCCAGCAATTCCTTGACGTCTTCGGGGTCTGCCGCCAGCGTCACCCACTCGATCTTGCCTTCACGCGTGGTGCCGGCATCTTCGCTGGTATCGATCACGTACGCGCCGCACAAACGATCGGTCACGCCATCTTTTTGCACGTACACATCCACATAGCTGCCCACGCCCGTGGCGCCGCCGACCGAGTGCTCGGCATCGACCGCCACCGAAACGGCAACCTTGCCTTTAGGCACCTCGAGCTTGTGGCTTTCGGCCTTGGTGTAGACATTGCAGATCACGGCGTTTTTGGGAATGCGCGAGGTCGTCACGTCGCCGCGCACCTGACGCAGCTCGGTCGCCGCATCACGCGGCAACAGACTCGCCAGCCATTCCTGAGTTATGACATTAGTCTCGTCGAGGGTCTCACCCGCATCGATATCGCGCGCCGCGACGCACACCTCAACGCGGTCGCCGCCGTATTTTGCCAAAGTATCGGCCTGGGCCTGCTCGGCTTGCGAGCGGATCGACGAGCCGTAGACCATGCAGAGCGCCGCGGCAAGCACGCCCGCGACCAGACTGATGGCGATGCGCTTGCTCTTGTTCACGGCCGCTCCTCTCAAGGTAGCACCGGGCAAATGCCCGTACCACCATTGTCTGGGCGACCAGGGCGCAAAGCGGCGCAATCGCGATCTTGGTTTTAGGTGTCAAACCAATTGCTGACCAAAAGCTGACCAGCCCGTCAAGCTCGTGGCAAGGTTTTGGTCAGAACGTCGGCAAAACGCATATTTCGAGACGCTTTGGCAGCAAAAAAGCCGCCTCCCAAGCAGTTGGGAGGCGGCTGTCATAGGAAAAATCAATTACAGATGGACATCGGGATCGAGCATTTGGGCACTCACGCGCATGGATGACGCCAGGTTTTGGAACGTCTCTAGGCGCAGGCTGTCGATCTGCCCCGTGTCCTCGGCCTCGCGAACGGCGCAACCCGGCTCGTGAGTGTGCGTGCAATCGCCAAACCGGCACGCACGCGACGCCTCGATGATCTCGGGGAAGGCACGCGCCAGACCCCGCTCATGTCCCACGAGCGGCAGGCTGCGCAGGCCCGGAGCATCAGCGATCACGCCGGCGTCGCCCGGCAGCGCCACCATCACGCGCGCAACCGTGGTGTGGCGACCTTGGTCGTCACGCTCGCGCACGCCGCCAGTGGCCAGGGTGTCGTGGCCCAACAGCGCGTTGAGCAGCGTTGACTTGCCGGCGCCCGACTCGCCCAAGATCATGGCACAGCCCCCAGCCGGCACGCAGGCGCGCACCTCGTCCAGGCCGAGGCCCTCGGCAGAAGACGTCACGATCACGCGCACGTCCGGACCCACCAGACGGCGCACGCGGTCCAGATCGCGCTCGAGCTCATCGGCCTCGCAGCGGTCGGCCTTGGTGAGCACCACTACCGGCTCGGCATCGCAATCGAGCGCCAACACCAGTGAGCGCGCCACGCGATCGAGCAGCACCTCGCCGGCGCCGAGCGCCTGCACGATCAGCACGCTGTCAACGTTGGAGCAGAGTACCTGGCGCTCACCGCGGGCACGGCCACGCCAACGCTCAAAGCTCGTACGGCGCGGCAGTACGCACTCGATCACGCCCATGTCGTGCCCGGGAGCACGGCGAACCGCCACGCGGTCGCCCACGGCGGGCAGCAAGACCTCGTCCTCGCCACGCGACTTGGCAAACCCTACGGCATGCTCGGCACGAAACGTGTCATCGGCAGTCGCCACCAGCGGAAACCCGCGGTCCAGGCGCACCACGGCACCGAGCTGCATCTGCTCGGGCTCCTCGGCCTGTGCGCAAAAGTCGTCAAATGCAGCCCGCTGAGCCGCATCGACCGGCAGGCCATCGAACGCCGGAACATCCTGCAGTGCGTCAAGCCCCGGTACACTCGCCAGCAGCTCCTCAGCAGACGCAGGGGCTTCGGTCGCAATCTTCCGACGACGGTCACGCTTAGCCCGCGCCCCCGTCGTCTTTTTCTTCGCCTTAGCCTTAGCCTTGCCCACAAGCGCCTCCCAGCACAAAACCACACAACTGAGCAGGTATTTTAAATCAAAAAGAGCTGGCCGGGCAAAGCCCGACCAGCTCACACACTTTCCCTCAGCTTACGGTCCCGAGAGGCTATCCGAAGGCCCGCCCGCCGGGAGGAGTTTCTTCTGAGCGATCCCGCAGCGCGAAGCGCGAGGACCAGCGAAGAAGAAAACACGCAGGGGCGGGCCCGGACAGGTTAGCTTACTCCTTCTCGACCGCGCGCATGATCGCCTTGTAGATCTCCATCAGCGGGATGATCAGGAAGGCCAGGCCCAGCGCGGCGATAACGCCCTTAAGCTCAAGCGTCACAGGGCCAAAGAACATCTCGGCAAGCGTCGGCTGCACGGTCACAATCACCGTCAGCACCAGCGCCAGCGCAGCCGAAGCCCACAGCCACTTGTTCTGCTTCTTCATACTAAACAGCGACGCACGACGGCTGCGCATATTGAAGCAGTGGAAGATCTCGACCATGTTGAGCGTGATAAACGCCATCATCACGCCTTCCTCGTCGGCATTGCCGGCGATCATATCGGCGATGTGGATGTAGCCCATGTCAAAATACACGCCCACAAAGAAGCTCGCCAGCACCAGCACGGTGATGATCAGGCCCTGGACCACGCAGTCCAGGCCCATGTGACCGGCAAAGACGCCGTCCTTGGCGTTGCGCGGCTTGCGCTTCATGATGTCGCCCTCGGCATCCTCCATGCCCAGCGCGAGCGCGGGGAAGCAGTCGGTGACCAGGTTCACCCACAGCAGCTGCACCGGCTGGAAGATGGTAAAGCCGATAAGCGTGGCGATGAATACCGAGAAGACCTCGGCAAGGTTGGCCGAAAGCAGGAACTGAATGACCTTGCGGATGTTGTCGTAGATGCGACGACCCTCTTCGCAGGCACCGATGATGGTGGCGAAGTTGTCATCGGCAAGCACCATGTCGGCGACGTTCTTGGTGACGTCGGTGCCGGTGATGCCCATGCCAACGCCGATGTCGGCGCGCTTGATGGACGGAGCGTCGTTGACGCCGTCGCCCGTCATGGCCACGATCTGGTCGCGCGACTTCCAAGCCTCGACGATGCGTGTCTTGTGCTCGGGCTGGACGCGGGCGTACACGCCGTAGTCCTCGATGTGCGCGTCGAGTTCCTCGTCGCTCATGCGATCGAGGTCGGCACCGGTGATGGCATGGCTGCGATCGGTGACGATGCCCAGCTGCTTGGCGATGGCCACGGCGGTGTCGATGTGGTCGCCCGTGATCATGACGGTGCGGATACCGGCGTCATGCGCCTCGCGGATGGCGTCGGCGACCTCGGGGCGGACCGGGTCAATCATGCCAGACAGGCCGCAGAAGACCAGGTCATGCTCGAGCGCGGCGGGACTGCAGTCGGCCGGGACCTCGGTGTAGGTGCGGCTTGCCAGCGCCAGCACGCGCAGGGCCTCGTCGGCCATGGCCTTGTTGGCGGCCACGAGCTCGGCACGACGCTCCTCGGTCAGCGGAACGACCTTATCGCCCTCGTAGATGTGGGTGCACAGGCCGATCACCACGTCGGGCGCGCCCTTGGTGTACTGCTCATACTCGCCGTCCAGGGTCTCGACGACCACGGACATCATCTTACGGCCCGAGTCGAACGGGGCCTCGCCCACGCGCGGGTGCTCGGCAGTCAGGCCAGTAAGACCAGCTTTGCCGGCATCGTTGACGAGCGCGCACTCAGTCGGCTCGCCCACGGCCTCGCCCAGCTCCTCGTCCCACTGGGCATCGGAGCACAGAGCCATGCCGGCCAGGAACTTCTCCTTAGGCGCGGCGAGCTCGTGCTTGACGACGGTCATCTTGTTTTGGGTAAGGGTACCGGTCTTGTCGGAGCAGATGGTCTGTGTGCAGCCAAGGGTCTCGACGGCGGAAAGCTTACGGATAATCGCCTGGCGCTTGGCCATTTTGGTCACGCCGAGCGAAAGCACGATAGTCACGACGGCGACCAGGCCCTCGGGGATGGCAGCGACGGCGAGCGAGACAGCGACCATAAAGGTGTCGAGCAGCGCGGTCGGATCGGTGAGAACGTTGCCCACGCCGTGGCGGATGATGTCGACACCAAAGATGACGACGCAGATGACGATAACCATGATAGTGAGGATGCGGCTGAGCTCGGCAAGCTTCACCTGCAGCGGCGTGAGCTCTTCCTTGGCCTCGGCCAGGGCGCCGGCAATCTTGCCCATCTCGGTGTTCATACCGGTACCGACCACGACGGCGCGACCGCGACCGTACACCACGGTGGAACCCATGTAGCACATGTTCTTGCGGTCGCCGAGCGGCACGTCGTCGGTGCCGGTGGCGAGCTCGATCACGTTGGCATGCTTCTCGACAGGCACGGACTCGCCGGTGAGTGCAGCCTCTTCGATCTTCATCGTGGCGCTCTCGAGCACGCGGCAGTCGGCCGGGACGGAGTCGCCCGCCTCGAGCATAATCACATCGCCAGGCACGAGCTCGGCACTCGGCAGGTGCACGAGCTTGCCGTCGCGCAGAACCTTGGACTGCGCCGCGCTCATCTCCTGCAATGCCTCGAGAGCTTCCTCGCTCTTGGCCTCCTGAACCACGCCCAGCACCGAGTTGACGATAACGACGAACATGATGATGGCGACGTCGGCAAAGTCCGCCTCACCCTTGACCATGCCCGTGAGTGCACTGATGACGGCGGCAACGATCAGCATGATGACCATGGGGTCGGCCATCTGCTCAAAGAAGCGCTTCCACAACGGCGTCTTCTCGGCTTCCTCGAGCTTGTTAGGGCCTGTCTTGGCGAGGCGCGACGACGCCTCGTCGTTGCTCAGGCCGAGGTCCTCATCGACACCTTGGTCGCTGAGTACCTCCGCCGCGGCGGACAGGTATTCCTTTTGCATATAGAGTCCCCTCCTGGGATTCGGGCCACTCAGCAGATTGATGCCCGATCATAATTCCCAGGAGAAGGGCAAGGGCTCATCAAGGCTGCCGTGCTGAGCGGCAGTTGATAGTGGAGCTATGGTACCCCAAAGCGGCGCGTCTAGCCAAAACATTCCAATTGGAAACACGGCTCGAGTGCAACGATGCAGACCGTGTGATGCTCAACATTGATAAAACGTTTTTTCTTCGGCGCATCGTCAAACTGAAATATCGCCCAGATAGCAGCGGTCAGAACGGTTGGTAAAGTTTTTGCATATACCGTTTTTCCGCAAAAAATGAACTTCTAATTCGGCATACGGTCGATTTTTTGGGGTATTCGGTCGGCATTTCGTTATAATCAACTCGGTTTTATTTCTTATGGTTTATCTATCAGCGCAAGACGATGTCAGATGGAGGTCTGAATGTACAAGCGCACCAAGATTGTATGCACCATGGGTCCCGCCTGCGATAGCGACGAGACCATCCGCGAGATGATCAAGGCGGGCATGAACGTCGCCCGTTTTAACTTCTCGCACGGATCCTACGACGAGCACCACGGTCGCATCGAGCGCGTCCGTCGTATTTCCAAGGAGCTCGGTATGCCCGTCGGCATCCTGCTCGACACCAAGGGCCCCGAGGTCCGCACCGGCCTTCTGGTCGACGGCAAGAAGGTTGCCGTCAAGACCGGCGACAAGATCGTCGTCACCGCTCAGCCCACGACCGAGGATTTCCACGGCACCTCTGAGCACATCTCCCTCGACTACCTGGCTCTGCCCTCCGAGGTCGAGAAGGGCTCCCTCATCCTGATCGATGACGGCCTGGTTGCCCTCGAGGTCGAGTCCGTCGACGGCCAGGACATGACCTGCGTCGTTAAGAACGACGGCCTGATCGGCGAGCGCAAGGGCGTCAACATGCCCAACGTCAACATCTCGCTGCCCGCCATCACCGAGCGCGATCGTCAGGACATCCTCTTTGGCCTGACCGAGAACATCGACTACATCGCCGCTTCCTTCATCCGTGACGGCGAGTCCGTCCGCGGCATCCGCGAGCTTTGCCGCGAGAACGGTGGCGAGCACGTGACGATCTTCCCGAAGATCGAGTGCGCCCTGGGCGTCGAGAACTTCGACGAGATCCTCGAGGCTTCCGACGGCATCATGGTCGCCCGTGGCGACCTGGGCATCGAGATCAAGCCCGAGCTCGTTCCCCACATCCAGAAGGAGATCATCGCCAAGTGCAACGCGGCCTACAAGCCCGTTATCACCGCTACGCAGATGCTCGACTCCATGCAGCAGAACCCGCGCCCGACGCGCGCCGAGGTTGCCGACGTTGCTAACGCCATTTACGACGGCACCGACGCCGTTATGCTCTCTGGCGAGTCCGCTGCCGGTAAGTACCCGGTCGAGGCCGTCAAGATGCAGGCCAGCATTGCTCTCGAGACCGAGAAGTACCTCCCGGCCCACGCTCCGCTCGAGGTTCCGGCCGACGCTCATGGCACCCGCGTTGTTAACAACGTTGTGGGTATGTCCGCTGTGAACATGGCCACCACCGTTGGCGCCAAGTGCATCACCGTGCCGACGACCACCGGTCGTACCGCTCGCCTGATCTCGCACTTCCGTCCCAACATGCCGATCTGCGCGTTCTCCCGCCACGAGTGGGCCGTCCAGCAGATGATTATGTACTGGGGCGTTATCCCGCACCAGGCCGAGATTACCCAGGGCACCGTCAACGGCACGATCGTCAAGGCGATCGAGACCGCTAAGGAGCTCGGCTACGTCAAGGCCGGCGACCTGACCGTCGCCACCGCTGGCGATCCCCGCATGAGCGTCCAGCTCGAGGACAAGGTCTCCTCGACCAACGTCGCTTACGTCGCTCAGGTGCGCTAAGTCGTACTTGCAAGCACACTTGCATCGCAAAGGGCCCGGAAGGCGAAGCCTTCCGGGCCCTTTTTCTGTGCCAATGCCGGCGCACGGCAAAACACACACTCATTTCTTTACCAAAAGCGCGAAATCCACCCTTCGAGACCCAATGAATAAAGTCCCAAGCGCTAAAAGTGTTCGCCCGGTGGCAAACCCACACCTTAACCGACGCTGCTAAATCGTTTTAGCAAGAGCCGGATTGACCTGCTTTTCGGAAGTATGCGGCAAATTCTGATACCTCCGAGCACACCCCGTTTTTTCGCAACAAAATGCCTGATAAACTAGCCTCAAAAGCCAGGTCTGCTCACAAGGTTTAGATTTTGCCGCATACTTCCGAATTGACACTGGCATCGCACGGTCCAAAAGCATATTTCGACCAGGAGGACGTCATGGACCTGACGCTATGCGGTCAATCCGCTTTTTACTATCACCGTATCCCGCCACAGATATTAGGCCTTTACCCTGCCATTAGCCTTGGCAATATGGATCGCAGATGTTGCGGCCTCGGAAGTCATGCAGTTGTAAAAGACCTGCTTCACGCACCGCTTCACAGGATTGTATTCACTCGGGCACAATCCGGGTCGCGAAGCCTGTTTAAATCGCACCTCCTGACCCAAGAGCCGCCTCCCGGGTCGTTTAGGCAAACCGAGCATGGGTTTGATGTCACATCGCCCGAGTTCACACTGCTCAACCTTGCTACGCAGGTCTCACGCAACCAGCTGCTTATGGCGTGTTATGAGATGTGCAGCTCGTTTGCTGTGTATACACCCTGCAAACGAGCGCAACGGCAACTTGATGAAGCTATTTCGCTTAAGCTCATTCCACCCAACTGCGGCTGGGAGCGGGTTATCGACGTCAACGGCAAGGATACCAACCTGTGGAAGCGCACGCCGCTTCTTTCCGCAGCGGATATCGCCGCGTTCGCCAAGCAGGCCGCAGGCCTGCGCGGTGTTAAGCAGCTCCGCTGGGCCGCCGAACGCATGACAGGACAGACCGCCTCGCCCTTCGAAGTACAGACCTCCATGCTTATCTCGCTCCCCCGCGACGAGGGCGGCATGGGCATCAACATCGCAAACAACGTGCGCATCCCACTCAGCGACGCCGCGCGCTCGCTGTATGACAAAACCTGCTGCTACGCCGATATCCTCATCGAAAGCGCCACCGACAGCATGGGTGTCATCCTTGAATGCCAAGGCCGCTCCGCCCACGACAGCGAAGCCGCGAGCCTCTCCGATGCCGAGCGCGCCACCGCGCTCACAAGCATGGGCTACGACGTCATCCAAATTACCTTTGGCCAGATTAAGGATAAGAAGAGCTTCGACCACATAGCCGAGCTCATCCATAAAAAGGCTGGACTTTCCTACACCCCAAAGACCAAACAGGAGCGCGCCGCCGAAGTCACCCTGCGGCAAGAGCTACTTGTCAATTGGGTTGAGCTATTCACCGCCAAGCCGGCCAGCTAGCAGCTAGCAATCAGGGGAAGCGCAGGCATATCGGGCGATTCGACGCGAGCCGCAAATCCCGCCTCGGTTAGCTCGATGACCTCGGTAAACGTTGTATCGAAAAACTCCTCGGTTAGCAGGCGATACGGCGGATGATCGGACTCGCCGGGGTTTTCGCGTACAATCTCGTGCATAACGCCGATGGTCTTGAGCACATACTCCTTATGGATGGGATACTGACCAAAACGGGTCGCCGCAGTATACAGGCGATCGGTCGCGCGCGGTATCGAAACGATGCCGAGTGTCTTGCCAAACCAGTCAAAGTCGCCTTGCTTTTTAATGCGGAATTCCTCGCACGGCTTGCCGCCGTGCGCCTCCAGGTACTGATTCACACGCGTATTCCATACGGTATCGGCCACCAGATGCGACCAAACGCCCAGCGTCAGATCGAGCAGCGACTGCGCCACGTCATCGGGCGCGAGCGAAAGCTCGCTAGCACCGGGACCGGCGACCGGCTCGGCGTCCTTGTAACGTTGGGGATAATGCACCCGATTGAGTCGCTCGCGCTCCTCGACAATCGAGGTCGCGGCAGCTGGCGCACCGGTGGGCGAACTTTTAAGCAACGGTGCCATATAGGTATCCCAGAACTCATGCTCACGAGGCTTAGGGATAGGCTCGGGCTTTGCAAAGTGCGTAATGCGGTACGGGATGGGATCGGCGATGCCAGGGACCATATAGCCCACGAAGATATCCGGAACCACGCAGCCAAACAAAAAGGCATTGCGGTCGCGCACGCTATTGGCAAGCGCACCGGTGCGCTCCAGCAAACGCTCCGTCTGAGCGATATGAATGTTCCAGCTTGGCATAGCCACCCCCATAAAAACCTGGATAACTATACCATCACGGCAAAGCCGCGCGGGCGGCTACGCACGCTCCACGCAGCAACTATTCCACAACGCCGCTCTCGGTTCCATACGACGATACCGGCGCCTCGACCACATGGTGATATCGATCGATAAAGATTGCACGGGCACCCAGGCGTCGTACCAAATCCTGATGGTGCGTGCTCATCAAGACCGTCTTACCGGCAGCAACATAGGCCAGTAGAAAGTTGACCACGATGTCGCAAGAGTCCTCGTCAAGTCCGTTGGTAGGCTCGTCGAGCACCAGGATATCCGGGTTCATCGACACGACGGCAGCCAGCGCCACGCGCTTCTTTTGCCCGCCCGAAAGCTGATAGGGCGAGGCATCGACCAGATCGGCAACCTGGAACAGCTCCATGGCGTCGCGGACGCGACGCTCGAGCTCGTCTGCCGGCAGCCCCATTTGAGCCGGGCCAAACGCGACCTCCTCGCCCACCGTGGCGCAAAAGAGCTGCGCATCGGCATTCTGGAACACAAAGCCCACGCGCTGATGGAACCGCTGGGCCGTCGCGGAATCCTTGAGATATGCCGCATCGACCGCATGCCCGTCAAACAGATACGCACCCGCGTCCACAAGTTCAAGGCCGTTGATAAGGCGCATGATCGTCGTCTTGCCGCAGCCGTTGGGACCGAGCAGAGCAACGAGCTCCCCACGGTTCACCTGCAATGAAATGCCGTCGATCACCGTATGACCCGCATAGGAAAACAGCACGTCGCGAAACTCGATGATCGGCGTGACCTCGGTGCCGGCAGCACCGCTCGCACCCATCGCGTTATTCGTATCGTTTGCCAAAACGTCGCCCTTCCCTACTCACATCGACGGTTCGACCGTCCGCGCTACAGCACCGCGCACAACACGGCGAGCAACGCAACGCCGGCCGCGTAAACCGCATCGCGCCAGCCAAAGCCGCTCCGTGCAGGCGCCGGATACACGCCGGCGAAGCCGCGGCACAGCATGGCCTCGTCCATCGCGCGGCTGCATTCCATCGCCTTGATAAACGTCATGCCCATGATACCCGCCAGCGAGTCGGTACGCGAAAAACCCGCGGGCGCGGAACCGACGCTGCGCAGCATGACCGATTCGCACAGATCGTGCGCCGTGCGTCCCAGCACCTCGATATGCTTGAGTGCCATATCAAACGTAAAGATAACCTCGTCGGGCAGGTGCAGCATTTTGAGCGCCGCCGACATGCGGCTCCAGGTAAGCGTCCACGAAACACCCAGCACCAGCGACACATTAATAAACGTCTTGAGCGCGATCTTGAGCATGGCGCCCGTGGCAGACGCGCCCAGCAGCAGGGCAGGCAGTGCCAGAACCACGGCAAGCCCCGTGGCGCCGAGCGCCGGTACAAAGGTCGCACGCAGCCCGCGTGCGGGGCGCACCGCGACCAGCACCAACGCGATTGCCGCCATCAGCATCAGGTACAGCGGACTCTGCGTCAGGCACACGCACAGGACGCAGACGAACATCCCCACCAGGCGCACCGGAGCCGAAACGCAAGAAAGGGCGCGGTCGACCATCGACCCGCCCTCGTGCGCGCCTCCACCCAGGCGAACCCGCTCAAGCAGGCTCGCCAGGTGCAGGACATTCTTTTGCATCACACGATGCCGAGCCCCCGCGGGCTCGTAACGCTGCTCGGTCGCAAGCCAGCTAGGCAGCTCGGCTATTGCCATGAGCACCGCTTTCCTTGACCGTCAGCGAGATCAGACGGAATGCGATGGTGAGCACCGCCACGCCAATCACGCCGGACAGGATATACATGGCAGCCTGACCGGCAAAGCCAAGACCCTGCTCCTCGGAATAAGCCTGCAGGTAATCACCCGTGGGCAGCGCGTCGGCAAAGGTCGGGGTATCGAGGCCGACCGAAGCCTGCAGGCTGTCGTCGCCAGCCTCCTGAACGGCGGTCGCGGCGCCCTCGGCGTCCCACTCACCCCAGGCGTCACCGGTGGCAAGCAAGCCCAGCGGCGTGGCCACCACGAGCACGGCGACCAAAATGAGCGTGGGGACCAGCGAGGTCTTCTTGGCAGCAGCGCCCTCGGCAGCAAGCTGGCCATCGACGGCCTCGGGCCCGACGATAATGCTCGGCGCCGTCTTCTTAATGAAACCGTAGATGGCGGCCGTCGCCACGCCCTCGATCACACCGGCAACCAGCATATGCGGGATCAACATGGCCGGAATAGCCACGGACAGCGGGAAGGGGCAGTACAGCGGAGCGCCCGAAGCGTTGGTGAAGAGCATCGGCTGAATACCGAACTCGACCGCCGCGCACAGGGCCGCCAGGCACAGGCCAACCCAGCCGCTCACGATGGCAGAAACCGAAGTGCCCCAGCTCTTGTCGTGCAGACGGCTGTTGAGCGCACGAAACACGATAGCAGCGACAAACGGCAGCACAAAGGCCATGTTAAAGCAGTTGGCGCCAAACGACAGAACGCCGCCGTCGCCAAATAGCAGCGCCTGCAGCGCCAGCGCGACCGAGACAGCGATAGCCGCGGCCTCGGGGCCCAGCAGCAGCGCGATGAGCGCGCCGCCGACGGCGTGACCTGTGGTGCCGCCGGGCAGCGGCACGTTGAACATCATGAGCAAGAAGGAGAATGCGGCGCAGATGCCCAGGAACGCCATATGCTCGCGATCGAGCGTGGCACGCACCTTCTTGATGCAGTGAACCCAAACGGGCACCATCGCCACCGCCATGACGGCATCGGTCTGCGGGGACAGATAGTTATCTGGAATGTGCATGTACGCCTCCCGGTTGTCGGCGCACAGAATTGCAACGCCGCTTAAATCACCTTGACAGTGTTACGTATTGTCAAATTCGTAACACGACGCGGGCTATCATAGCAAAACGGCGCACTGCCGACAAAGCAGCACGCCGTTATGTAATGCGCGTGTCATATATACAGGCTCAACGGTGCCTCATACCGAGCATAGCGGTCACGTAGGACTCGGCGGCAGCCACCGCCGACCCATATCCCAGTGCAGGACCTATCCGCGGACCTCGCCGTTTACGCCCTTGCACACCTTGGTGACGATCTTCTGGTGTGCTTTTTCGACCTCTTCGCTGGTGAGTGTGTGGTCGTCGGAGCGATACGTAAGCGCAAAGGCCATGGACTTCTTGCCCACGCCCACGCGGACCGGATCGCGGTAGACGTCGAACAGACGCACACCCTCGAGCAACTTGCCGCCGGCGCTGGTAATGCGGCGCTCAAGGTCCTCGCAGGTCACGGAGTTATCGACCACGATAGCAAGGTCGTGCTCAACGGCAGGGTACTGCGAGAACTCGCGGTAGTTCTCCTGGTTGCGGGCGCCCTTGATCAGCTTGTCCAGATCGAGCTCAAAGGCAACGACGACCTCATCGATGCCCATCGCCTCGCGCGCCTCGGGGTGAATCTCGCCGACCCAGCCCAGCACGGTGCCGCCGGACAGAACCTCGGCCGCACGACCCGGCTGCAAGAAAGCATAGCTCTCTCCCTCGACGGGACGGAAGCGAACCTTCTCGATGCGCAGCTGGGCAAGCAGCTCCTCGACGATGCCCTTGCCAAAGAAGAAGCGCAGCTTGCGGTACTTCATGTTCCAGGACTGCTCGCTCCACTGGCCCGAGAGCACACCCGCGACGGACTTGGTCTCCTTGGGCAGGCTGGCATTCTCGCGACCATGGAACAGGCTGCCGACCTCGTACAGGTGCACGTTGGGCGTGCCGTGGGCCTCGTTATAGGCAACGGACTGCAGTAGGCCCGGCAACAGCGAGCGGCGCATCTCGGTCTGCTCGGCCACCAGCGGGTTCATGAGCACCACGGGGCAGCCGCGGCCCTCGGTGGACATGCCGATCTTCTCCAGGTCGCCCGGGGCGGCAAAGCCAAAGGTCGTGGTCTCGTTAAGACCGCAGGCGCGCAAGATCTCGCCGACCTTGCGGGTGAGCTTTTGCTCGCGGGTCAGGCCGCCGATGTGGTTCTTGGCAGCCGGGATGGTCGCCGTCACGCGGCCCATGCCCCATAGGCGCAGGACCTCCTCGATCAGGTCAATCTCGCGCGGCAGGTCTGGGCGGAAGCTCGGCGGGGTAACCATAAAGTCCTCACCGTCGCGTTCGACGGTGCAGCCCAGACGGGTGAGCGAACGCTCGATAAAGTCGGGCTCGATATCGGCACCGCAGATGGCGTGCACGCGGGCCAGGCGCAGCTTAATGCTGTCGATGGTCTTGGGCGCGGGGAAAACGTCGACATAACCGGGAGCAACCTCGCCGCCGGCAATCTCCTCGATGAGCGCGCAGGTAACGTTGGCGACATCCACGCAGCCGGTCTCATCGACCTGGCGCTCAAAGCGAATGGAGGCGTCGGAGATCAGCGACAGATCGCGGCTGGTGTGCGAGGTGCGACCGGCGTTGAAGCAGGCACTCTCGACCATCACGTCGACGGTGTCGTCCTCGATCTCGGAATCCATGCCGCCCATAACGCCGGCCAGCGCCACAGGGCGCTCGCCGTCGGTGATAAGGCCCATGCCGGCGTCGAGCACGCGCTCCTCGCCATCGAGCGTCGTGAACTTCTCATCCTGCTGGGCGGCGCGAACCACCACGCGGCGGTGACCATCGCGCTCGGCAAAGGTGTCCAGATCAAAGGCGTGCAGCGGCTGACCGGTGAGCATCATCACATAGTTGGTGATGTCGACGATGTTGTTGTGCGGGCGCACGCCCAGGGCGTTAAGGCGCTTGACCATCCAGTCGGGCGACGGGCCGACCTTCACGTTGCGCACGATGCGGGCAACGTAGCGGTCGCACAGGCCCTCGTCGGCAATCTCGACGGAAAGCTCGTCGTCGGTCGCGCGGCCGGTCTCCGCCTTGATAGCGGGCAGCTCAACGTGGAAATCGCGATCGAAGATGGCGCCGGTCTCGCGGGCCATGCCGATCATGGACAGGCAGTCGGGGCGGTTGGGCGTGATCTCGCAGTCGAGCACGGTGTCGCTCGAGCCCACGTACTCGGCAAACGGCATGCCGCAGGGCGTATCCTCGGGCAGGATCATAATGCCGGAGTGGTCGCCGCCCAGGCCGAGCTCGCGCGCGGAGCAGTTCATGCCCATGGACACAACGCCGCGAAGCTTGCTCTTCTTGATCTTGACGTCGCCGGGCAGAACTGCGCCGATCATGGCCGTGACGATGTGGTCGCCGGCCTCAAAGTTCTGCGCGCCGCAGACGATCTGCAGCGGAGCGGGATTGCCGTCGGCGTCGAGGTTCTTGTCACCCACGTCGACCGAGCACACATACATGTGGTCGCTATCGGGGTGCGGGGTCTTGGTGAGCACCTTGGCGGTCACCACGTGGTCGAAGGACTCGCCCACGGTGTCAATCGCTTCGACCTCGGTGCCGGTACGGTTATATTCGTCCGAAAGGGTCTTGGGATCCTCCGGAATATCGATCATGGTCTTGAGCCAGTCGTAAGAAACGCGCATGTAGCTCTCCTAGTTCTTAATCTCCGCAAAGGGAGGAATATCAAATGAAGACGTTCGCCTTAGGGTTGTCCAGGTGCCCCAGGTTGGCGTGAAAGAGGAGCGACGCGTACTACAAGTACGCGAGCGACGGTTTGAACGCCAAGATGGGGTGCCTGGGCAAGCCTAAAATTGGTTAAGGAAGCGCATATCGCCAGTCATGAGCGTTCGCAGGTCGGGCAGGTCGTAGCGCAGTGCCGCGACGCGCTCGGCGCCAATACCAAAGGCGAAGCCGGTGTACTTCTCGGGGTCGATGCCGCAGTTGATCAGGACGTTGGGGTCGACCATGCCGCAGCCCAGGATCTCGATCCAGCCGCTGTGCTTGCAGAAGTTGCAGCCCTTGCCGCCGCACACGTGGCAGCTCACGTCCACCTCGCAGCTGGGCTCGGTGAAGGGGAAGAAGTGCGGGCGATAGCGCGTCTTGCGGTCCTCGCCAAACATGCACTTAACAAAGTAGTCGAGCGTGCCCTTAAGGTCGCCAAAGGTAATGCCCTCGTCGACGACCAGACCCTCGATCTGGTTGAACTGCGGAAGGTGGCAGGCATCGGCCGTGTCGGGACGGTAGACGGTGCCCGGGCAGATCATGTAGATGGGCGGCTTTTGCGACTCCATGGTGTGGATTTGCACGCCCGAGGTCTGGGTGCGCAGCAGCACGTCGGACTCGCCGTGGGCGTGGGCCTCGGGGTGCGCGACGCTGCCGGGGTTATTGTCGACCACGTAGAAGGTATCGCGGGCCGAGCGGCTCGGGTGATCCATGGGGGCGTTGAGCGCGGTGAAGTTGTAGTAGGAGGTGTCGACCATGGGACCGGACTCGACGGTGTAGCCGATGCCGCAGAAGATGTCCTCGGCCTCCTCGATGATCTGCTTGATCAGGTGCTGGTGGCCGATCTGCGGACGGATGCCCGGCAGCGTGATGTCGACGGCGTCGTGCTCGAGTGCGCGCTTGAGGGCGGCGGCCTTCATCTCGGTGTTGCGCTCGTCGAGCATGCCCTCGATCAGCTGGCGCATCTCGTTGGCGCGCTTGCCCATCACGGGACGATCCTCGGGGGCGAGCTTGCCCATCATGCGCATCAGGCCGGTGATGCGGCCCTTGCGGCCGAGCAGCTCAACGCGCGCAGCCTCGAGCTTGGCTGCGTCGTCGGCGCCTGCGACGAGCTCCTTGGCCTCTTCCTCGAGTTTGACCAGATCATCAATCAGACTCATGTCTTCCCTTTCGTCTCTCGCGCTCTCCGTTTGCCGAGGCGGCTGCCGCCGTCTGACGTTGCGAAAACGCGGCCCGGTTCGGTAATAAAAAACCGTCCTCGGGCATGTGCATTGCCCAAGGACGGTTGAATTCCGCGGTACCACCTTGTTTGACCCGGCGGATGTCTGGCCCGCCGTGCCCACTCTGCGCCCCTTATCGCGAGGCTCACGGCTTCCCTACTGGGGCTTCGCCGCCGCTGGCCGCGCGCCCGTTGAGGTCGCTGCTCGGGAGTGAACGCTTGGCCCTTGCCACCGCAGGAAGGCTTGCAGCCCATGGCCTTCCCTCTCTTGCCGGCGACGCGGCGGGCAAAACCCTCTCCGTCAACGCATTGGGCTACAGGATAACACATTCTGCGAGCATATCGCCGCGTTCCGTTTTGTCCGCACTGGGTACAAGGCAGGTGGCTGTGCAAACTGGCCGAACGCCCACCCGTGGCGTCCGGTCTGCGAGATCAAGGATATGGTATGGGTAAGAAGCACGATAAGAAGGCCAAGCCCGCAGTGGGCAAGACGCCCAAAGGCATGAAGGTCGATAAGGCCGTCAAAAAATTCCGCAAGCTCGAAGGCAAACTGTGGACCCGCGAGTACCTGCTCAAGATTGCCGAGTTCGATGGCGCGACGATTGCTCCCGCCAACGGCGCCGCGGCCCGCGCCGATGCTATGGGCACCCTTGCCGGCGAACATCACAAGCTCCTGACCAGCAAAAAGTCCGTTGAGCTCGTGCGCTCTCTCGCGCGTGAGACAGTCGCGGGCGAAAAGATCGACGACCCGCAGCTGCTCGACGAGATTCGCGTGCTCGGCCGCGACCAGCGCGAGGCAAGCGCCATTCCCACCGAAGAAGCCGAGGCCTGGACCAGGCTCACCTGCGAGGCCGATGCCGTGTGGCACAAGGCCAAGACGGCCAATGACTGGGCGAGCTTTGAGCCCTATGTGGACAAGATCGTCTGCCAGCTTAAGCGTCAGGCCGAGCTCATGGACCCCAAGCGCGACCCATACGATGTTTGGCTCGACCAGTACGAACGCGGCCTTTCCACCGAGAGCTTCGACGCGTTTTGCGACGAGGTCAAGGCCACCGTCGTGCCGCTCGTTCACGCCATCGGCGAGCGCGGCCAGCAGCCTACTGCCGACTTTTTGCACGCGCATGTGCCCGACGCCGCCCAGCGTGCCATGAGCTTCGACCTGATGAAGCTCGTCGGCCTTAACCTGGACGATACCACGCTCGCCTTTACCGAGCATCCGTTTAGCGAGGGCTTCTCGGTGGGCGACGCGCGTATTGCCACGCACATCTATGAGGACGACTGCATCTCCAACGTCTACAGCATCATCCACGAGGCGGGACATGCCATGTACGAGCTGGGCGTCAATCCCGCTTATGCGCGCACGTGCCTGGAGGGCGGCACTTCCATGGGCATCCACGAGAGCCAGAGCCGCTTCTTTGAGAACACCGTTGGCCGCAGCCGTGATTTTATGGGCCCGCTGCTCGAGGTGCTGCGCCGTCACGCGCCCGAGGTCTACGGCAACGTGGACGAAGATACGCTCTACCACGCCGTGAACATCGCCCAGCCGTCGCTGATCCGTACCGAGGCCGACGAGCTCACCTACCCGCTGCATATTATGGTGCGCTACGAGATTGAGCGCATGCTGTTTGCCGGCGAGGCCACGGCCAAGGACATCCCCGCACTTTGGAATCGCTTTATGAACGAGTACCTGGGCATTCCCGTTCCTGACGACACGCACGGGTGCCTGCAGGATACACACTGGAGCGGTGGCTCGTTTGGTTACTTCCCCACCTATGCGCTGGGCAGCGCCTACGACGCCATGTTCGTGCCGGCCATGTGCCGCGACGGCATCGACCTTACCGGTGCCTGCGCGAGCGGCGATCTGGCGCCCGTCCGGGCCTGGCTGGGCGAGCACATTTGGCAGTGGGGCCGCGCCAAGGACGCGCCGGAGCTCATCAAGGGCGCCTGCGGCATGGACTTTGACGCCCGCTACTACTGCAGCTACCTGCAGGACAAGTTCACCACGCTGTACCAGCTGTAAGGCATAACCGACACGCCAACGCAAAGGGGGCGCCGCGGAACCAATCCGCAGCGCCCCCTTTTTTTCACCTAGTCGTTTAAGAACGTCCTCAATGACTACAGCGTCGAGCAGTTACGCGGTTTGGTAAAACCGCGTAGCTATAAAGCCTCGAGCGCGTTGGCGATGCGCTTCATGGCGGCATCGGCGGATGCTTGGTCGGGCGCCTCGGCCAGCACGCGGATAACCGACTCGGTTCCGCTCTTGCGCACGAGCACGCGGCCCTCGCCCGCCAGCGCGGCCTCGGCCTCGGCGATCGCATTCTGCACGCCCATGTTCTCGAGCGCGGCGTCCTTGTCGGCCACGCGCACGGCAACCTGCGCCTGCGGCAGCAGCTTGCACGGAGCCGTGAGCTGCGAGAGCGTCTCGCGCTCGGCGCGAATCACTTCCATAACGCGCAGCGAGGTCATAATGCCGTCGCCCGTGCGCTCGATATCGCCAAAGATCGTATGGCCCGTCTGCTCACTGCCCAGGCTGTAGCCGCCCTCGCGCATCTTGGCATACACGTGACGGTCGCCCACGCCGCTGGTCACGGCGCTCAGACCGGCAAGCTCCAGCGACTTGACAAGGCCAAAGTTGCTGGCGATCGTCGGCACCACGGTACCGCCCGAGAGGCGCCCGTGCTTGTTCAGATACACGCCGCACACGTACAGGATCTGGTCGCCGTCTACCACGCGACCGCGCTCATCCACGGCCAGGCAGCGGTCGGCATCGCCATCGTAGGCAAAACCCACGTCCAGGCCCTGCTCCACCACATGGCGCTGCAGGCGCTCCATATGCGTGGAGCCGCAGTCGACGTTGATGTTAAAGCCATCGGGCGCGGCATTGATCACGCGCACGTCGGCACCGAGCGCGTCAAACACCGGCTTGGCCACCGAGGAAGCCGAGCCGTTGGCGCAGTCGATACCGATCTTGACGCCCTGCAGCGAAAAGTTCGCACTTGCAATGAGCGAAGCAATGTAGCGGTTGCGACCCTGCATGTAGTCCACCGTGGCGCCGATGTGGTTGCCCGTGGCCAGCGGCACCTCGCTCTTGCCATCGATGTAGTCCTCGATGAGCTCCAGTACGTCCTCGTCCATCTTAAAGCCGTCGCTGTTGACGAGCTTAATGCCGTTATCGCAAAACGGGTTGTGGCTCGCGCTGATCATGATGCCGCAATCGAAGCAGCCCTCCACGGTCTGATGCGCCACGCCCGGCGTGGGGATCACGTGCAGCATATAGGCGTCCGCACCGCTCGCGACCAGACCGCTCACCAGCGCCGCCTCGAACATATAACTCGAGCGACGCGTGTCCTTGCCCACGATGACGCGTGCCTTGCGCTCGCGGTTGGCGCCGTAATACCAGCCCACAAAACGGCCAATCTTATAAGCGTGCTCTACCGTCAGCCCAACGTTGGCCTCACCGCGAAAGCCGTCGGTGCCAAAGTACTTCATGCGCTCTCCTTACAAAATAGGGGCGGACAGATTGCCTGTCCGCCCCAAAATGGTACTCGATTATCTGCGCTACCAGAAAAACCCTACGCCGACGCGCTGTCGCGAGCCGCCTGGCATGTAGGGGTCTGACGCAGCGTAAGAGACTTGTCCCCCGCCTCGGCCGACGTGGTCAGCGTATACGTGATCGTCGTCGTCTCGCCAGCATGCAGGTCAACGGTGCCCGAATAGAAGGGGATTCCATGCCACGTAGCGGCACCAAGACCAAACTGGGTACCCTCAACCGTAAGGTCACTGATGTTGCCACCCGTCGGGGCAAACAACGAGACATTCAGACGCTCGTCGTCACGCGCGGCATCGGGCGCGCTCGCCGCAACGTAGTCGGGCAGCTTGCCAGCCTCCTCCTGCGTCATGATGTTCGTCAGGGTAACGGTGATGCGATAGGAACACGTGCCGTCGCCGTTCTTCACGCCCTGACCAATCTGAGTGTCGGCGTTCAGATACCAGTCGAGCTTGGAGAAGCTCAGGTTGTTAAAGTAAACGCCGGCAACGGGATCGGCACTCGGATCATCCGGATCGGGCAGCGAAGCGTCAATGCCCGTCTCTTTGATGGCATTCTGCTCATCATCGTTTCTCATCCACGCGATCAGGCGGCCCTCTTCGGCACCGCGCTCAACGGCGCTGACAAGCTTCGTAACATCGACATCGCCGATACCGCCAAGGACCTTGTCGAAGGCAGCGCTGGCGACGGATGCAAAGATGCCGTCCGACTCCTCGACCGGATAGTTCCAGTACACATCGTGCATGAGGACCTTTGCGGCGTTGGTGCCGTCGACAACCGTTCCGTCGGGCAGTGACACGTTACCGACCAGGCCCAGCAGATACTGCAGGAACACCGGGTCGATACCGATGACGCCATCAACGTCCTGTCCATACTGGGACTTCCACAGCGCGGCGACACGCTGCGAGTTGCGGGGCCAATCAGGCGAATAGGTATTGCCCGAGTTGTACAGGTTGCTGTGGTTGCCGAACAGCGCCTCATCCTCTTCGTCGACGCTCTCGACCGCCTCATCCTCGCTGAGTCCAATGCGGGGAACAAACTCGCCAATCGACATCTGACCGTCGGTGACCGAAATCAGGCCCTGCGAACCGCCAAAGCCGCCGCAGGCACGAATCTCGACGTTGTTCATGGCGTACATAAGGTAGTTGCGCGTCTGGCCGTTGGCGCCGAGCATCTGGGGAAGGACGGGGGCGACCTTCTCCGCCGCGTCAACCGCGCCGTTGAGGGTGGCAAAGCCGTCCTTGGCCTTATCGACCAGCTCGGTCACCTGGGAAATATGAGTATCGCCAATGCCCTGGACCTTCTCGTTGGCGCTCTTGAACACCTTCGAGCTGCTGGAAAGCGAATCGGCGACCGCCTGCAGCGCGGACACGTTAATCATGCCGTCCTGGAACAGCTTGCCGGGCGTAGCCTGCGAAAGGTTGTCGGCCATGGGAACCAGCGCATTGCTCGAGACATCGGACAGGGCGTCAATCATGGTGCGGGCCGCATTGATATCGCTGCCATACACCGGGATAAACGAAGCCGCCGTCCACAGCGGGCTCGAGGTCTCCGCCTTCATGCTGTTACAGAGCTCATCGATCTTCTTCGCGTCGTCAGGCAGCGTCGAAAAATCGCCCGACGTGACCTTGTCCTTAAGGCCACCGACGATCTCGACAGCCTCCTTCGCTTCGCTCTTTACGGTCTTTGCCGAGTTAAGCAGCATCAAGCCGCTTGCGCCAAGCGCAACGAGAAGCACCGCGACTACAGCGGCAATAATGGCGCCAGTATGACGCTTTTTGCGCTCGCCCTTGCGATGGCGATGACGGACCAGACCGTCAGAGGTCGAACTCGACGAAGCGTCACTACCGTAGTTCAAGCCAAAATCGTAATAATCTTCCTTGGAACCCGAGCCCGCAAACTCGGCACCGCTATCATCCAGGCGGGCGAACGTGCCAGTCTCGGAGGCGCCGGTGTAGATCGTGCCAAGGTTACCCGTAAGCCCCGCGCCACCGGCAGAGGGAGTATTGTTGTCGGCCTTGCCGGTATTAACGTTGCCGGCGGCATTCGCGGCGTTGGCAGCACCTGCGCTGTTCGCAGGTGCCGAAGGAGCTCCGCTCGGCTGCGACGCGGAGGTTGCACCGCCCGCAAAGACATTCCCTCTTGCACGGCCGGTCTTTTTTGCCTTTTGAGACTGCTCGTACAGAGCGGTAAACATCGCCGTCTCGCCCGGGGACACGCGCTTACCGGAACCGCCCTGTCCAGCGCCGCCCGGCGTGCCGGCCTTACCAGCCCCGTTCGGACGCGGCGGAACTGCAGGGCGGCCGCTATCGCTGCCCTTAAAGTGATTACCAGCCATAAAGAAATCCTCGCAATTGAGTCGCAATGAAAAAGTCCATAACGTTACTAGTTTATGGCATTTTGAGCATCGACAGCTAAACTCCAGACACGGACATCAATTGGCGAAAATGCGGCACAACACCTTTTCTGTCTTGGCGGAGGCGCCAGCTACACCGTGAGGAACATCATCACGATGATCATGGCAAAGCCGATAAGGTCGGTCGGCAAAAACACCGTCCCCAGCATAACGGCGCTGGTGATGGTCGCCGAAACCGGCTCCACAGTTCCGATGAGGCTCGCGCGCACCGAGCCGATGTCCTTAACGCCCTGCATATAAAGCATGTAAGCAAAAAACGAGCCGATAACCACGAACACCGCGAGCGCCTCGATGCCGGCAGCGTCGAGCGCCGGCATATGCGCCCAGGGCTGCACGAAGACGCACGAGACCACGCCCGCCGTGAGCATTGCCGAGCCCGTGACGATGGGGCTGCCGTATTCGGGCAGGATCTTGGCGGGAATCACCGCCATACACGCGGCGCTGACCGCACACATAAGACCTGCTGCCAGGCCAAGCGGCGAGATATTCAGGCTGGTGGGGTCGCCGCCGGTGGCGATTAAAAAGGTTCCACCCAGAGCCAGGCCAATGCCGATGACTTCGCGAGTACGCGGCATACGGCGATCGGTCACGCAGGCGTAGCCCATGATGATAACGAGCTGCAGGCACTGGAGCACCGTCGCGGTTCCGGCGTTCGTCAGGCGCACGGCCGAAAGATAGCAAAACTGGTTGAACAGCAGGCCAAAAGCGGTAAAGAGCAGCAGCTGCTTGCGATCAGCGGGCGTCGTCCAAAGCTTGACCAGGCGTGCGCGGTCGCGCGTGACAACCACAGCCATAAAGAGCAGGCCGGCGAGAATCTGACGCACGCTCATAAGCCACAGCGTATCGACATGGTAGGTATCGAACAAAAAACTCGCGCTGGTGCCCGAGAAGCCCCAAAACGAACCGCCCACCAGCGTAGCCAAGACGCCCGTGATCATCTTGCGCGTCGAAGCGCTGTTCAGGCGGTCGCGCCATGCGCGACGGGTGTTGCGGCTGAGCTCGTCGGTGCCCTCGGGCACATCAATGTTCGATATATCGGTCATCGGCACCGAAGCCCCTGCGCCTTCGACCTGCTCGACACACTCTTTGCTCATTCCACTCCCCCGAAACAGCCTGGAAACAATTCGGCTTACCTTACCACGGCGAAGGCACCAGCTGGAGGCTTGTCCGCTTATCGGTAGGACAATTCCGCAGGCGTCTTTCCATAGCTCGATACCGCAATGGCCTTGCATTATGCGACAGCCAAATCGCGGCAGCAGGCACTTTTGAGATGGATATGACAAAGCCCCCGAATTCCACAATGTAAGCGATTTTTAAAAATGTTCTTGCCACCGAGTTCAGGCTCCGTTATATTATCCCTTGCGCGCTTGCGCACCCTTGATCGGGCGTTTAGCTCAGGGGGAGAGCGCTTCCCTGACACGGAAGAGGTCAGAAGTTCAAATCTTCTAACGCCCACCAAATGTTCGCAGCTCAGAGGCCATGTCCTCTGGGCTGTTTTGTTTTATGTCGCTAAATCCGCCGGCAGTTCCAACCGCCCAACTAGCCAAAAGCCGACCATCTACTTGCCGATCCATCCATCGGCATAACCAATCAGTCCGCACCGCAACTTCTCAGCAAAACGCCGCGATGTCTGCGCCCTGCGGTATCCTTGAGCCACTTGCACCTGCAGCACCAAGGAGCCGCCATGCGCACCGAGCTCGATGTCCCCTTTTCGCACAAAGAAGAAGCCAAGGCGCTGGGCGCCAAATGGGACCGGACCAAGAAGATCTGGTATGTACCCAGCGGCGTCAACCCCGAGCCCTTTGCCGAGTGGCTGCCCGGTGTTGACCGATCCGACCCCTCAGCGCCGTATATATATCTAGTACTGGGCAAGCGCGAGTGCTGGAAGTGTCACAAAGAGACCTCGGTCGCGGCCTTCGGCATTCCCTATCGAACCGATAACGACGAGAGCATCGCCATCGCGCACGCGCCCAACGAATCCGGGCACATTGCCATCGACACGGCCAACGCCAACGCACTCGCCATCGTGCCCGCTCTTGGCTGCGTGCCGGGCGAGATCCGCGACTACCTTCATAAGCGCTGCGGCTACAAGCCCGTAGGCGCGCGAGCCTCCAAAGCCCCGTCGCTCGGCAACACGTGCACCAGTTGCGACGCGCTGCAAGGCAGTCGCTATCTGTTCGAGGAGCCCTCGTCCCCGTTTGCCCTCACTGCCATCAACAAGCTGCCGGCACTGGAGTTTATACGCGTCGAAGTTGCCGGCGTCTTTGGCGTCCCGGCCACGCGTACCAATTTTGACCAGGCGCTCTTTACCTGGGCACGCGACCATCACGCCGAGTTCCACAAGCAACTCGGTGAGGGGATTTATTTGTAGAGGCAAAAGACACTCACAGCCAACTCCTCCGCATCACCTATTCCTCGTCGCCGGCGTCGTACACGATATCGAGGCCACAAACAGGGCATTTCTCCGGATACACCGGCATATGAACGCCCGTACGTTTCCTCACTTCGTCGCTGAACCTGTCACGTGCATCGATGAACCGAATGTCGAGACACGGTATTTGCGAGCCGCAGCAAGGGCAGGCGACGACAAACGACCCGCAATCAACTTCTACGCCCGGAAACATATTGTTGTCGATAAGGGCACACGGCAGTTTTCCGTACTTCCCCATCGCAATATCGCCTCGCCAGCTCATACATGCCCCTTCTCGCTATACAAATCAGGAAGAGCATGCACCGGCGGGCGGGCGCGAGATTGCATCGCCACGCGATCCGATCAAACAACACGATCGTCAAAGAATGCCAAAGCCAAATACGCTAATACGGCAGAAGCCCCGCCTTTTCACGCTTCTTTTCCGAGCGATCGAACTCAATGCGATGGGCCTCAAGAAACACCGTATCGGGTCGCCACTGACGCTCATTCGGCTGCCTTAGCGTCGCACCCGCAAAGGAAGCGTAGTCGGTCTTATCCAGCAGGTACGATCCGCACAGCCGATATTCGCCGCAAACAGGCTCAAACGAAATCAGGTGAGCATCAAATAGGGAATGAAGATCGCGCCGAAGCAGAATGCCGTTGCTGGCAACCTGCGATTTGGGTCCCGAGTAATTCTCGATATGTGCAGCCTCCAGAGCTTCGCTGACGCCGCAGTCCGACACCGCGCAACGGCCATCATAGGCGGCAACGAGCTGTTTGCGGAACCATTGCTGCCCCAATCGCTCGCGCCTTAACGCATAGCGGACCTTTTCGTCGTCGGTCGTACCCTGTCCGGTAAACTCAATATCGACGGGCATGTGCTTCAGATAACTCATGTCGGGTGCAAAACGAGGGTCCGGTCCGCCTTTATGAACAGGACCGTGCAGAACAAACCATCCGTTTTCGGGCTCGAACCGCTCAACAAACGCAAGGCCGAGCACCTTGTAGCCCACCTCGGTTGCAAATATGACTCCGACTGGAACGCCACATTCCATGCAGTTGAGCATTTTACGGTTGTAATTCTGGTCTCGAAAACCAACGGTACCCGGCGCTTGAACCGAGTACTTAATGACCCACGTACCATCGTCCAAATAGAGCGGAGGCACATCGGTGTAGAAGCTCTTTTTAGAGTTATGGACCGAAAGCGCAAAGATCTTATTGGGATCTTGCTTCACCCGATCCTGGCCCGGCCAGAAGATCCCTGAATCCCGCGTTACGGGAAAGAAGTCCGAGCCAATTCTCAAACGATACTGATACTGAGGGCTATCTTCCTTGGTGTGGTGCGGAAGGCTGGTCCAAACGCCGCCGCGCTGTTCCTCACCCAGAAACCACTCCCATGCCTCAACGTATTCGGAAGGCACGAGACTGCAGGCACGGTCATAGCTTGGTCCATCCATCAACGGAACAGCAAGGTCAATGTCGTTCATCGCCAGCACCTACAACCATACGAACGCGAGTCATGCCCCTCAATAATATGGCCGAGAGTCAATTATTACGAGATCTCATTCCGCGATCGGCACGTCGTTGATGCTCTCGGTTTGCCGTTGGCGCGCTTGTACTCCGCTACCCCACTCCCCCGTATACTGATGTAGCACGTGTTTCATCCGAGCTTGTTGGGCCGGATTGTTCATGGGAGGGTCTTGTGGCTGCTTCGAATCCGCCTAAGGGAAGCGTTTCTTCTTCGTCCATCAAGCCGGTTACGCGCAAGGCCGTGCGTTGCCAGCGCGAGGTCGCTTGGCTTGTCACGCAGGCGGCGGGCAGGCTTGTGGCGACCACTCAGGATGTCAATGCGCCTACGCCGAGCTTTGTGTTAGCGGCGGCGCTAGATTTTGTGCGCCAATTGGAGCTTGCCGCACAGGATGCCAGCGGCCACCTCGACTACCAGAATGTTATGGAGCCCGACCTGCAAACGTTCTGCCACATGGCCAAGTTGCCCGCCGCGCCCAATGCGCTTTCGGACGCAGGCTACATGTTTACGCTTTCGGGCGCGGACCTTATCCGCGACATCTATGCATACTGCAGCGAGCTCGCCGAGCGACACGTCTTTGACGCGGCAGAAGTCAAACCGGGAAATGTCATCAAGCTGGTTCTTAGGCTGTTCTTGATAGACGGGTTCGGGGCCATGCCGGCGTAAGCCGAGTCTTTAGCATCACCGTCGATTGGGCAACAACCGCTTTACCTTAATGGACGCCAATCGAGGGTCGATTATTGGGTCGCCTCGTCCACTAACGCATCTATCCCACGCGCTCCGACAGTCGATACTTGCGGTTGCGGCTCGTCGCCGGCGCCGTGGGCTCAAGCTCGCCTTGAGCAATGAGCGCGTTGACGCGCGACCTAACCTGGGAAATTGTGAGCCCTGTGCGCTCTGCCAGCTCGCGCGTCCCCAGCTCGCCGTAGTGTTTGAGTGCCGTCACAATTAAGCCCCCGCCATGATCGACCGGCTCGATCTTTGAACGGTAAAGTACGACCTTGAACCGATCGAATCCCGGGCAGAACAGGGGCTCGGCCAGACCATGCGCGCGCATGGCATCGATCATCATCGGGATGCCCGAGCCATTGCCCTCAGCCGGCGAACCTGCGCCATCCGGCAGCGGGACAATCGACATGAGCTTCACAAGCGTCGCGTTACGGCATCGGGAGCTGCCGTCAAACAAGTTCTCGCGAGTCTTTCCCCCGTAAAGGCCGCCAGGATTCGTCACCTCGACACGATCGTCAAAGACGTCGACGGCAATCGATTGTCCACAGAACCGATCCCCGTATTCTCGATGGATTACGGCGTTGGCGATTGCCTCGCGCAGAACCTCCTCGGGAATCTCAAGCGAGTCGACACGCGAGACGCCTTGGACGGTCGAGGTTCGCCGCAAATTCTTGGCGACGGCTGCGACGGCATCCGAGATCATCTCGCCCAACGTTCCCTCACAGATTGTGCGGTCCATGAACCTCAGCGACCCCGCCATGCCCTTCTGAGTTCCCGCATGGACAGCCACGTCAATGAAGAGCTTGGGATAGAACTGCTGAGGGTAGGTGCCCACAACTAGGAGTCCAGCCTTGGTGACATTGCCCTGGGAATCAAGGATATTTAGGCGCTCCAGCTTCGTTTGTTTGTCCGGCGCGCCGCGCATTGCCCGGGGCGTCAACGAGAAAGCCCGATCTATCGTACGGTCGACCAGCGTCTCGTCGAGATTGTCCGCGCCCGCACCCGCCACCGCGTCGCGATCGCTCGGAGTCGCTCGACCGTATGACGCCAATGCGAGCACCTCAGTCGATGAAAGCGGCACATCTTTGTCATCGATGCGCTTGTAGCTGCCGCCCTGGGCGCCCCGCTCTATGACATAGCAGGGCTTGCTCGACGGATCGAGCTCCTCAATCGTAATGACGAGAACGATGACGCCCTGAAGCTCCACTCGCTCGATCGTGTATTTAGGCGGATTGGCCAGCTTTCCTCGACCGCCCGCATCACCCATGCCTGACACAAATTGGTTGAGCACTTTCTCGGTCTCGAAGTTCTCAACCGGGACAAAACCTGCGCGCTCACTCACTCCGAGCACGATGATTCCGCCGGCAGTGTTCGCGAATGCGCTCACCGTTTCCCATACGTCGCGGGAAAGCGTCGTGGCGCTCTCCTTCACTTCGACGTTAAGATCATCCGAGCCCATACGCCTTAAAGACTCAAGCAGACCGGTCAGCTCGTTTTCGTTCATCTGCACGTCCTTTCGCTCGGTCCTGCGGAGAATGCCGCGGATAGATTTCCCTCGTCTCTCAGTTATCTCTCGTAATTATCTCTCATTTATCTCTCTATCTCTCGGCTTAGAGATAAGAGATAGATAGAGATGGAATGTCTACCATTTGCTTCATTTATACATATTTTGCTGGTAGAACAATCGGTATTGAGATAATACCATGATTGCTTGTCTCTTTGCTGCTCAGTTATCTCTCATATTTATCTCTCGTCTTTCTGTTATCTCTCGTATTCGTGACGAATGAGAGATGTGCGGGCGGCGGATGAGTGTGGATTTTGGACGGTCGGGAAATGAGGGTGGATATTTGGACGGTATTTGGGCGTTTTGAGGCTGATTCCGTCCGAAAATCCACTCTCATTCGATAGGCGTCCAAGTTTCCACGCTCGCGCGGCGGGCACGCGGGGCCTTTACCCAATCCGCTGGCATCGTCTCCAGTTCGCCGCAGGGTCGCGGCCCCATATGGGTATACTCTCGTGGATTCGACTCGATTCGCCCCCGCTGGGGCGTCAAAGGAGACTGCATATGCCCACTACCTCAACCGACCCGCGCGCCGCAGCCGCTGCACTGCTGGTGCCCGGCACTACCTGCCACGGCTTTGCCGTCGAGCGCTGCGAGACCGTGCCCGAGCTCGACTCGGACGCCTACGTGCTGCGCCACACTGCCTCGGGCGCTCGCCTGCTGTACCTGGCGTGCGACGACGAAAACAAGGCCTTTGCCATTGGCTTTAAGACGCCGCCAGCCGATTCCACCGGCGTGTTCCATATTCTTGAGCACTCGGTCCTGTGCGGATCGGCCAAATTTCCCGTCAAGGAGCCGTTCGTGGACCTGATCAAGAGCTCCATGCAGACGTTCCTCAACGCCATGACCTACCCCGACAAGACCATCTACCCCGTTGCCACCACCAACGAGCAGGATCTGTACAACCTGATGGACGTGTACTTGGACGCGGTGTTCAACCCGGCCATCTATACCAAGCCCACCATTTTTGAGCAGGAGGGCTGGCACTACGAGCTGGACCTGCCGGAGGGCGCCGAGGGTGAGGGCGACGGCAGCTCCGCGAACCTGCGCGAGGGCACGCTGCGTTATAACGGCGTGGTGTTCAACGAGATGAAGGGCGCGCTGTCCGATCCCATGAGCGTGCTGGACGATGCCGTCAACGCCGCGCTCTATCCCGACACCGCCTATGCGCACGAGAGCGGCGGCGACCCGCGCGCGATTCCCGCGCTCACCTACGAGCAGTTCCTGGACACGCACGCGCGCCACTACAATCCCTCTAACTCCTACATCACGCTCTACGGCGACCTGGACGTGGACCGCGCACTGGCCTTTTTGGACGAGCGCTATCTGTCGCAGCCGAGTGCCGCGAGCCGCCGCATGGACGCTGCCGTTGCCGCCGGCGAGGACCCGTCCACGCTGGCGCCCAATCCGTTGGACGCGCAGGCGCCCGTGACCTGCGAGTACAAGCGCATCGAGATGGCCACCACACCCGAGAACGCCCTGGTGGGCCTGGGCCTTGTGCTGGGCAGCGCGCTCGACCGCAAGCGCACGATCGCGGCGGATATCCTGTTCGAGGCGCTGCTGGGCTCCAACGAAGCGCCGGTTAAGAAGGCCATTCTGGCCGCCGGCCTGGGCGGCAACGTGGTGAGCTACACCGCGGCCGAGAGCCTGCAGCCCTACGAGCTCATCATGCTGCAAAACGCACAGCCCGGTGTGGCGCGCGAGCTGCGTCGCGTGTTCCAGGACGCCTGCCGCGACCTGTGCGAGCACGGAGTTCCGCGCGAGCGTCTGGAAGCCATCATCAGCAGCAACGAGTACGACCTGCGCCAGCGTGACTATGGCATCGCCGACGGCGTGGCCATTGCGTGCGACGCGCTGAGCACCTGGCTCTACGATGACGACGCCGCGACGCTGGCGCTCAAGTACGGCCCGGTGTACGAGGAGCTGCGTAGCGAGCTGGACGGCAGCTATTTTGAGGACCTGCTGCGCGAGCTGGTGCTGGAAAACGACCACATGGCACTGGTCGAGCTGGTGCCGGTGGACGCCGCCGAGGGTTCGGAGGGTGCCGAGGCCGCCGAGCTGGCAGCCAAGCGCGATGCCATGACCGATGCCGAGCTGACCGACGTGGTCGAGCGCACGGCCGCGCTGCGTGCCGCGCAGGAGGCGGAAGACACACCCGAGGCCAAGGCCACGCTGCCGCGCCTGCGCGTGTCCGACATTGGCGAGGCGCGCCCCGAGCCGCCACTGATCGTGGACACGACCGTGCCCATCCCCTGCCTGCGCCACGGCATCCCCACCAACCGTCTGGCCTACGCCATGCAGTATTTCGACCTGAACTGCGTCGCGTTTGAGGACCTGCCCTATGTGACACTGCTCTGCCGCCTGCTTAAGCAGCTGCCCACGCGCGAGCACTCGGCCGAGGAACTCGACAACTTGCTCGCTGGCAAGCTCGGCTTTTTGAGCTTTACGACCGAGGTCATGACGCAGCCCGAAGTGGACGGCGTGCGCCCCTACCTGCTGGTGAGCGCCGGCGCCCTGTCCGAGAAGATCGATGCGCTGGCGAGTCTGCCGCGCGAGGTATGGTCGAGCACGCTTTTGGCAGATGCCGACGCCGACCGCGTGCGCGACGTGCTCACACAGATTCGCATTGGGCTTGAGCAGGGCTTTATCAACAACGGCCACTCGGCGGCGCTCGGTCGCGCGATGAGCTACAGCTCGCCTTCGGCCGTGGTGCGCGAGCAGCTTTCGGGCGTGGACTTCTATCTGTTCCTGCGCGACCTGCTCGACCACTTTGACGAGCGCGTGAACGGGTTGCGTACCAAGCTTGCCGAGCTGGCAGGCCGCATCTTTGTGGCCGATGGCTGCCTGGCGAGCTTTACCGGCAGCGACGAGGACTTTAACGCATACTGGGCCGCCGCGGGCGACCTGGAGCTGGGCGCTGGCGACGGCGCCGATGCCGGCCGCAACGCGCTCGTGGTGCCGACGCCGTGCGACCGCCACGAGGCCTTTGTCATCCCCAGCGACATCTGTTTTGCGGCAAGCGCGTGCGACCCGCGTCGCTTGGGCATCGACGTGACGGGCGCCTGGGCGGTTGCCGCCAACGCGCTCTCCTACGACTATCTGTGGAACGAGATCCGCGTTAAGGGCGGCGCGTACGGCTGCGGATTCCGCGCGGCCGGCGAGCGTCAGGCGGCGTTCTACACCTACCGCGACCCGGCAATCGACCCCTCGATTGAGCGCGTGGCGCGCGCGGGCGAATGGCTCGGCAGCTTTGATCCCGACGAGGCCGCCTTTGAGGGCTTTATCGTGAGCTGCGTGAGCGGCATGGACGCGCCGGTGAAGCCGTACGCGCTCACCAAGCGCCGCAACACGACCTACCTGGCCGGGCTCGATCCGCATGCGCGCGAGGAGCGCCGCGCCCAGATGCTCGCCGCCACGCCCGGTGAGCTTCGCTCGCTCGGCGCCGACGTGACGCGAATCGCAGCCAAGTCGCCAACGTGCGTCTTTGGCGGCCGCGACGTCATCGCAAAGAGCAACGCCAACTTCAACGTAGTCGACCTGCTGGGCTAAGGCACGGCAAGCAAAACTACCACGAAGGGCGCAGTTCACAGGCGCCCTTCGTGGTAGTTCGAACACTTGTTCTATACGCACACATGTTCTATAGTAGAGGTGCTTGCATCGAACTGAAATTGCAACTAGAATATAGTTGCAGAATGTGAGGCGGGATGACTCGATCCGATAAACTCATCGCCCAGCTGCTTAGCTGTCCTTCAACGTATAGATTTGCTGACTTTCTTAAAGTTATGGCTTCATATGGCTTTGAAATGGACAGCAAAGGCAAGACGTCCGGATCGCGCGTTCGCTTCTACAGGCCATCAGATGGCAGGATGTTCGTAATGCACGCGCCTCATCCATCTGACGAATTGACAGCGGGGACCATTCGAAACATCGTTCGCTTTCTGCAAGATGTCGGAGGTAGTCATGAGTAACGTTTTGGCATACAAGGGTTATTTCGCCCCGGTCGAGTTCGATGCCGAACAGCATGTGCTAACAGGTATGGTCGCCGGCATTAGGGACGCAATCGTATTTGAAGGCTCCACGGCTGAAGAAGTGGAGCAATGCTTCCACGACGCCGTCGACGATTACCTTGAGTTTTGCGCCGAGAAGGGCAAGGAACCCGAGCGGGCTTTTAAGGGCTCGTTCAACGTAAGAACGGGTTCCGAGCTTCACAAACAGGCGGCACTGGCAGCGGCAAAGAAGGGTGAGTCACTCAATAAGTTTGTGACTGAAGCAATCGCTGCGGCGCTGTGAAGCCAACGTCGAGTCGAGGCCGCCACAAAGGGCACCTTTGTGGCGGCCTCGACGTTTGCCCAGATAAAACCTGCCAAAATAAACCTGTCCCTTTTTGGCAGGTTTGCTAGAGGAGGCTGGGATGGATAAGGCTGAGTTGCGGAGGGCGGTGATTGCTCGGCGCGATGCTCTCGATTTGAATGTGCGGGCAGCGAAGTCTGCTGATATCTGTGCACGGCTGGTTGAGCTGTCGGATCGCTTGGATGCCGCGGCGTCGCGCACCGTTGCCGTCTATGCCGCAATGGGTTCCGAGGCAGACCCTGCCGCGTTTGCCGCTGCGGCCGCCAAACGCGGCTGGCGCGTGGCCTATCCGTGCATGCTCTCGGCAATTGATGCCGCAGCTTGTGGCCAGCGCATGTGCATGCGGGCAGTTGCCGCCGACGATGCGTCCGTGGCACCGTTTATCGTCCACCCCACGCGGGCCTTCGCAGCCACGGACATCGACAGCAGCCGCTTCCCTATCGTGCCTGCCGAAGCATTCGACATGATTGTTGCGCCGCTCGTGGCCTTCGATCAAACCGGCGCGCGCCTGGGCTACGGCGGCGGTTGCTACGACCGCTACCTGCCCACGCTCTCGGCATCGTGCCACATCATCGGCATCGCCTTTGAGGAGCAACGCGTCGACCGCGTCCCCGCCGACGCCCACGACCTGCCGCTACCCAACATCATCAGCGCCTAAATGCCGGCGCGTCTCTCGGCAGCCTAGTGCTCCTCGCCGGCTCGGGCTAGGTCGTAGGGCGTGGTCTGGTAGACGTAGTAGTTGAGCCAGTTGGTGTAGAACAGCTGAGCCTGGCTGCGCCAGACGTTGCGCGGCTCTGCCGTGGGGTCATCGCCCGGGAAATAGTTCGCCGGAACCTCCGGGTTGAGCCCGCGCTTCACGTCGCGCTCGTACTCCAGGCGCAGCGTGTCGGTATCGTACTCGGGGTGACCAAAGACAAAGAAGCGGCGGCTGTCGGTCGACTTGACGATGTACAGGCCCACCTCGTCGGACACGGCCACGACCTCGAGCTGCGGCTCGGCCTCCACGTCCTCGCGGCGCACGTCGGTGTTGCGCGAGTGCACGGCGTAGAAGCGGTCATCGAAACCGCGGACCAGCGGGCTTTGCGGCTTTACCAGATGATGCTCGAACACGCCGCTCGCCTTAGCCGGCAGGTCGTGCTTCTGAATACCGTAGTGGTGATACAGGCCCGCCTGCGCGCCCCAGCAAATGTGCAGCGTGGAGTGCACGTGCGTGGTGGACCAGTCCATGATCTGGCAGAGCTCGGGCCAGTAGTCGACCTCCTCGAACGGCATCTGCTCCACCGGCGCGCCCGTGATGATCAGGCCGTCGTAGTGGATGTCGCGGATGTCGTCGAACGTGCGGTAGAACGTCTCCAGGTGGCCGGCGCTCACGTGCGTGGCCTCGTGCGTCTTGGTGCGCAGCAGGTCCACCTCCACCTGCAGCGGCGTGTTGGAGAGCTTGCGCATGATCTGCGTCTCGGTAGCGATTTTGGTGGGCATGAGGTTGAGGATGAGCACGCGCAGCGGACGGATGTCCTGGTGCAGCGCGCGGTACTCGGTCATGACAAAGATGTTCTCGCTCTCGAGCTGCGCGGCGGCAGGGAGGGCGTCGGGGATGCGAATGGGCATGAATGCTCCTTACGAGTCAGTTGCAGTTATGGTACAACGACCGGCCCCATCCGCGCGAGCACATCGCCCGGCGATGCCGTCAGCGGCCCAAATCACTCCAAAAGTAGAGATTAAGGCATGCCCAAAAATCTATGGCGCTTTAGCCTAGCAAAGTGGCAGCAGGACGCTACAATGGTTCGACGCGAAAAACTCGGCCGAAAGGATACATATATGTACCAAACGCGTAAGATCGGTGTGGTCGGCCAGGGCCACGTAGGAGCACATGTTGCCAACAGTCTGCTCATGCAGGGCATTGCCGATGAGCTGTACCTGTGCGATATCAACGAGGCCAAGGTGACGTCCGAGGTCCAGGACCTGCGCGACTCCCTTTCGTTTGTCCCGTACAACACCAAGATCGTCAACTGCTACGACCACTACGAGGAGCTTGCCTGCTGCGACGTCATCGTCAACGCCGCCGGCAAGGTTGCGCTGGCCGCCGGCAACCGCGACGGTGAACTATTCTTTACCACCGACGCCGCCCGCACCTTTGCCAAGCGCATCGTCGACGCCGGCTTCGACGGCATCTTTGTAAGCATCTCCAACCCCTGCGACGTCGTGTGTACCGAGCTGTGGCACCTGACCGGCTACGATCCCAAGAAGATCATCGGCTCGGGCTGCGGCCTGGACTCCGCCCGCCTGCGCACCGAGATCTCCAAGAAGGTCGGCGTGAGCCCCAAGTCCATCGACGCCTACATGATCGGCGAGCACGGCTTTAGCCAGCTGGCCGCCTTTAAGGCAGCAACCATCGCCGGCAAGAGCCTCAACGAGCTTCAGGCCGAAAACCCCGACAAGTACGCCTTCGACCACATGGAGGTCGAGGAGCTCGCACGCAAGGGCGGCTATGTGACCTACGCCGGCAAGCAGTGCACCGAGTACGCCGTCGCCAACTCCGCCGCTCGCGTCTGCGCCGCCCTGCTGCACAACGAGC
The DNA here is from genome assembly GCF_015548375.1 of Collinsella aerofaciens. Taxonomy (GTDB): domain Bacteria; phylum Actinomycetota; class Coriobacteriia; order Coriobacteriales; family Coriobacteriaceae; genus Collinsella; species Collinsella aerofaciens_AB. The sequence continues at coordinate 4,431 of NZ_JADMWW010000015.1, read as the reverse complement.
ACGCCGTGCTTTCGGCATCCACGCTCATGACCGGCCAGTATGGCGAGGAGGGCATCTTTACCTCCCTGCCGTGCGTGATCGGTGCCGAGGGCGTCGAGGAGGTCTACACGCTCGACCTGTCCGAGCACGAGCTCGAGGGCTTCCACAAGAGCTGCCAGCACATTCGCGACAACATCGCCCAGCTCGACTGGTGGGATGCCGAGGCCTACGACGCCAAGTAAGCGTCGGTTGCCGCGACACCTCGCTCATACGGACGCCATGCAAAGCGGGCCGTGCCGGAAATCCCCGGCACGGCCCGCTTTTTGACTCACACGACACGCTTGCGAATCGAAGGTGAATACTTTTCCCGTTACCTAGTACTGCTCGATGCCCATGTAGCGACGAACCTCGGGGCTGTGATCGAACACCTTGCCGCGGGCGGCGCGCAGCTCGCAGCTCATGTTGTAGAAGAAGATCGGCTCCAGGAACGAACGCACGCTGGCAGGCACTTCGCCCACGCCGTACTCAAGCGCATCGAGCACCATGACTGTATCGGTGTGCGCGTTGAGGAACGCAAGAGCGCGCTCCTCCATGGGACGGCACTCGCCCGCGCCAAGCTGCACAAAGTAGAACACGCCGGGCTCGGTGGCTTCGAACGGGCCGTGGAAGTACTCGCCGGAGTGGATGTAGCAGCAGTGCTGCCACTGCATCTCCATGAGCGAGCAAATTGCCATGGCGTAGGTCTGGCTAAAGTTAGGGCCGGAGCCCAGGATATAGAAGAACTTGTGCTGCTGGCAGAGCTCGGCAAAGCGATCGCCCAGCTCGGCGTTGACCTTCTCGCGGGCGGCGGGCAGCAGCGCATCCATCTGCTTGAGGCCCTCGTACATGTCGGCGAGTGCCTCGTAGCCTTCCTGCTGGTCGAGCAGCTCGGCAGCGATCAGAGCGCCGATGCCCTGCGGCACCTCGGCCTGCGGCACGCCCTCGCCCCAGGGGTAGACCCAGGTGGTCCACTTGCCGTTGTCGATCTTGGAGCCCTCGCAGTCGGTCATGGCGACGACCTCGGCACCGGCAGCCAGTGCCATCTCGCAGCCGTCGACGACCTCCTGCGTGTTGCCGCTGTGGCTGCAGGCGATGACGAGCGACTTCTCGCCAAGACTCTTGGGGGCCGTCAGGCAAAACTCGCGTGCCGTGTAGACCGTCGAGGTAAACGTAGTGGCCTCGCGCTTGAGCAGCTCGTTGGCCGGCATCAGGTCAATCATCGAACCGCCGCAGGCGATCCAAAAGACGTTCTCAATCTTGCCCTTGCGCTCGATGATTTCCTGAACCAGATCATGTGCGTTCATGGTGATGTTCCTCCTTGTGGGGCGGCTTTGAGCGACGACGGCTCGTACCTGCTGTCGTTCTATGTTGTCCTATTTATAACACGCACGGCAACGCCCGTGAAGTCATTTCACCAAAGTTGTTCTATGTTGTTCTATCTGTGGACGTTAGATGTCGAAGACGTAGCGCGAGCCCACGATCTTTTGGCGGCCGAGCAGTAGAGGGCGCCCGCCAGCGTCGGTAAAGTACGCCTCCATATAGAAGAGCGGCTCACCGACCGGCACCTCCAGCAGCGGGGCCGTCTGAGCATCGGCAAGCGCAATCTCCACGGTGCAGGGGTCGGACTTGAGCGGCGCGCGACCCGAATGCTCGGCAACGAGCGCAAAGATTGAGTTATCGGTGAGGTCCTCGTCGGCCAGCGTCTGCAGGTAGGGATGGTCGGCGAGCACAAAGGCGTTGTTCTCGAGCATGACGGGGATGCCGTCGGCCGTGCGCACGCGCTCGACCACGATAAGCTCGCAGCCGGGCTCCACGCCAAAGAACGCCGCATCCTCGTGCGTCGCCGCGACCACCGTGCGCGACACCAGACGCGCACCCGGCACCATGTCGTTGGCAGCACAACCCTCAGTAAAGCTCTGGACGTCACCCTTCTGGCGAATCTTGCGCTTGAGCTTGGGAGCGCACACAAACGTGCCCCTCCCCTGCTGGCGGTTGAGATACCCCGCGCGCGACAGCTCCTCGATGGCGCGGCGCACGGTGATGCGCCCCACGCCGTAGGACTTCGCGAGCTCTATCTCGGCAGGGATGCGCGAGCCGGCTGCGTACACGCCGCGCGCGATCTCGCCCTTTAGGTCGTCCATAACCTGCTGGTACAGCGGCACGGCGGGCACGTCAGTGCGGTCGGTTTTATCGTCGAATGCCATCGTTACGCTCCATCCCGCGCATGCTCGGACTCAAACTCTTCAATCGCCGCCATAAACTGCTCGCCAAAGGCGTCGGCTTTTTTCTCGCCAATGCCGTTGACCTGGATCAGCTCCTCGCGCGTCTGCGGACGCAGGCGGCACAGGCCGCGCAGGGCCTTGTCGGAAAAGACCATATACGGCGCCATCTCCAGCTCCGTCGAGATCTCCTTGCGGAGGGCACGCAGGCGCTCGAACAGCTCGGCATCGTCGCCAACGCGCGGGCGCTGATCCAGCTCGGCCTCCTCGCGCAGCAGATCGACGGCGCGGCGGGCGCGGGCCGAGGCCTTGCGCTTGGACGCGCGACGCTTAACGGTAAAGGCGAACGCCTCGTCCTCGACCTCGCCGGCACGCGGACCCAGTCCCACGACTGGGTACTGCCCCTGCGAGGTGGCCAGATAACCGCGGCCGCACAGCTGGCCGATGATATCCTTGATGCGCCCGACCGATTCGCTCGACAGCTCACCGTAGCCGCAGTCCTCGTCCAAATGCATCTGGCGAATGCGCTCGGTGTTGCCGCCGTGGAGCACATCGGCGATGAGCGACTTGCCAAAGCGCATGGGACGCGTGGCCACGTAGCGCACGGCGGCGCGGGCCATATCGGTGACGTCCTCGACCTCGAACTGCGTGAGGCAGTTGCTGCAGTTGCCGCAGCTCTCGACGTCGTCCGCGGCGGTGCCGCCCGTACTGGCCGCGGCATGCTCGGCCGCGGCCTCGTCGCCAAAGTAGCGCAGCATGTATTCGCGCAGGCAGCCGGTGGTATTGCAGTAGCCCTCCATCTGGCTGAGCAGACGATATCGATTCTGGAGCGCCCACGCGCGCTGCTCGTCGTCGAGCGCCTCATCGGCAGCATCGCCGCGGTCGATCAGAAAGCGGCGCATGCGAAAATCGTTGCCGTTCCACAGCAAGTAGCAGCTGGCCGGGTCGCCATCGCGGCCGGCGCGGCCCGCCTCCTGGTAGTAGGCTTCGATGCTCTCGGGCACGTTGTTGTGGATCACGTAGCGCACGTTGGGCTTGTCGATGCCCATGCCAAAGGCGTTGGTGGCAACCATCACCTGGATGTCGTCGTCGATAAAGGCACGCTGGCTCTGGCGGCGGGCGTCGTTGCCCATGCCGGCATGGTAGCGCCCCACACGAATGCCGCTGGGGCCCAGTGCCTCGGCAAGCTCCGCGGCCAGCGCATCGACCGTCTTGCGGGTCGAGCAATACACGATGCCGCTCTCGCTCGAATGCGCGATCACATAGTCGCGCACCCACGCGGTCTTGGCCTTGTCTCCCATCTCCTCGCAACCAAAGTAGAGGTTCTTGCGATCGAAGCCCGTCACCACCGTCGCAGGATTTTGCAGACCGAGCATCTGCTGAATGTCCGCACGCACGCGCTCGGTCGCCGTAGCGGTAAAGGCCGCCACGATAGGGCGCTGCGGCAGGGAATCGATGAACTCGCGAATCTGCAGATAGGCGGGGCGGAAATCCTGGCCCCATTGGCTCACGCAGTGGGCCTCGTCAATGGCCACGAGCGGCACGCCGATGCCGCCGTCCGCCGCGGCCTCCTGCGCAAAAGCTAAAAAGCGCGGCTCGAGCAGGCGCTCGGGCGCCACGTACATAAGCTGGTAGCGGCCCTCGCGCGCCCGCTTGAGCACGGTGTTTTGCTGGGCCGGGGTAAGGCTGGAGTTGAGATAGCTGGGGCGCGCACCCGCCGCGAGCAACGCACGGGTCTGGTCCTCCATAAGCGACAGCAGCGGACTCACCACAAAGGTGATGCCGGGTAGCATGAGCGCGGGCACCTGGTAGCAAATGGACTTGCCGGCGCCCGTGGGCATAACACCCAGCGCATCGCGACCGGCAAGGATCGCATCGACCATGCGGTCCTGTCCCGGGCGAAACGAGGTGTAGCCAAAATAGGCGCCGAGCGTGTCGAGCGCCATCTGCTGCATGCTATCGGTCATGGTTTCCTAACGTCCAAGTCATCTGCCGCCGATTATACGCCGCCACGCGGACAGCAGCACACGGCCGCCGCCCAGACTAGTCGTTTAAGAGCGTCCCCAATGACTAAGGAGTGTCCCCAGGTGCCGACAGAGACGATATGAGCAGGACATAAAACATTGAGAGCCCCTGCTGCATGAAAGACCGCGGATTAGGCCGACAATGGTGAGTGTCTAATTCAGCCGCGGCG
>NZ_JADMWW010000014.1 GCF_015548375.1 Collinsella aerofaciens | reverse complement strand
CGGCATTCAGCATCAGGGTAGCGCTGCGACGCGGAAATCGCGCGCCGTTGCCGCGCCCCGCAGTGCCCGCTTCCCCCAAGGACAATTATCAGTGCTGGTAAAGAGCTTATCGATTTTCAAAATAGCCGGCTATGGTTGACCTCTGCGGCTTAAACGTAGTAGATAGGCCCTATTCGTGGCACAGCACTACTCCATCCCAAATTGGCACCCCGAGCCCTCGTGAGTTGCCAACAAGCTATTCGCCCAGCGCTTTATCCGCGCGGCATTCGGAAAATAGCACCGCCGCAAGAACCCGCGAACAGCGCTATACGTTGCTATATCTCACTATACTTTGCTATATCTTGCTATACTTTGCTATACTTTGCTATATCTTGCTATATCTTGAGCAAAGGTGGCTCGCATGCAAACAAACCCTTTTAAGCCCACAGCAGGCAAAACACCTCCCACGATTATCGGCCGCGAAGATGTCCTCGAGGAATTCAATGAAGGCCTCGTCAACGGGCCTGGCGCCCCGGGACGCCTTATGCGCATAGCCGGCGTCCGCGGAACGGGCAAGACGGTCCTCCTTGACGAGTGCTCACGTTTGGCGCAAAGCCATGGCTGGACGGTCATAAAAGAAGTCGCAACCGAAGGACTTTGTCAGCGCATTCTCGAGCAGCTGCAGCCCAAATTCCAGGCCAAACACGCCAGATTTGAGCCAAGCGTAGCTGGCATATCCATCGGCAGCATAGACATTGAGCGAATCGGCCCATCGCTGCGTGACGCCATGAGGCAGGCAATATCAAAGAACGGCAATGGTCTGCTCATCACCCTCGATGAGGTCCAAGACGCAGAGCTCGAAGAGGTCCGAACGCTCTCCATTGCGATTCAGCAGGTTATCGGCGAAGACCTTGATATCGCCTTTGTTTTTGCTGGGCTGCCTTCGATGATTGAAAGCATCATCAACGGAAAGACACTTACGTTTTTGCGCCGTGCCCTCCCCTTTGATCTGAAGGCTGTGGCAGTAACCGAAGTGTCGTACTCCCTCGAGGAAACCATTGAAGCGTCTGGTATGGAGTTGCAGCCAGGTATTGCCGGCCAACTTGCCGAGGCAACGCAAGGCTATCCTTTCATGATCCAACTCGTTGGATACTACGCATGGCAGTTGGCAAGACGCGCACATACAGCGATTATTGGAGAAGAAGAAGCCGAGCGCGGCATTGCAACGGCACGCGAACGCTTCTGCGCCATGGTGATTGAGCCCGCGCTGCAGCGCATTCCGCCCACGTGCATCGCTTATCTGCTGAGCATGGCGTCTTTGGGGCAGACAAGCTCGACCAGCATGGTTGCCGACGCCCTAAACAAAACGCCTCAACAGGTGAGTTCCGTCCGCAGCCGCCTGTTAAGAGAATCGATTATCGAGGCTCCTTCGTACGGCAAGGTCTCATTTGCCATCCCCTACATGCGCGACTACCTCTACGAGCACAAAGCCGAACTGGAAGCTGAACTGTAGAAACGACAACTGCCCTGCAAGACGAAAACCGTTTTCGTACGGATTAAAGCAGACATAAACGATTTTCGTCTTGATTTGCGTACGGAATTAAGACGTAAATTGCGCTTTCGTACGCTTATTACCAGACGCAAATTGTTTTCGTCCGGCCATGCGTCCCCAATCTAGACGAAAAGAGCCCCGAGCTCGTATTGAACTGCATCCCAATTCTTGGACGGGCGCCGATGCCCTGATCTCTGCCATGTCGAGGTGCGAGATCAAATCCTTGGCGCGCTCGCCGGAGTGGTATGCCTTGTTCGGCGCCACCTTCCTGTAGAGCTTCTTGAGCTTCGTCTTCCCCTTGTTGCCCGGCGGCATCTCCGCCTCAGGTGGCAGCCCTAGGAAGGACAGGACGCCGGGCAGGTCGCACAGCATCACGTCCTCGATGTCGGCCTTGGCCGCCAGGTCGACGACTCTCTGCGCTCTCGGCGAGATGTTCGGGGTGCTGCTACCGCCCGCTGGTTCGGAAGCTGGCGGGCAGTAGCGGGCAGTAGCGGCAGTAGCGGTGTGGCTCGATAGGCACGAATATCCGTAAGGAAGGTGCTCGCTCTCATATGTGCTGATATGCCTCGCCTCGCGAACCTTGGGATGCTTCCTGAGGTAATCCCTCAATTCGAGCCACTCTTTATGCTCATAACGCTTCGAAATCGTTTCCCCGTCGACAGTTTCCTTCACATAATGGTATGTTCGAACGCCTTCGAACTTGCCGAACCCGTTCTCGACGCTGAAGTTTCTGAACCAGCGCGAAAACCCATTCAGGTCCATGAAGTTGACTTGGGGATGCCTGTCTTTCGTTCGTTCGAATGAGTGGACGAGCGGAGTGCCTTTGACTTGTTCCAGGCCGAAGGCTTCCATTTCGCGGGCCTGCTCCTTTTTCCAGAATTCGAGATACGACGTCAGCGTCTCGCTTATCGAGATCCTCCGCACGCTTTTCTTGCTTTTGGGCGAGCGAACGCTTCGATCGGCCGCGAACTGCTGCTCAATGAGGATGCTTCTGTTCTCGACGGAGACATCGGACCACGTCATCCCGAGGGCTTCTGCCCTTCTCATGTCGGTGTCGAGCATGAGCATCACGCATGTGATGTGCGCGTCCGGTTCTCGATTGAGTAGGATGTCGAGTAGGCGAGCGGCGTGATGGTTCCTTCGCGGTTGTCGTGGAACTTTTTTGCGTACGAGCCGACGGTGTCCCTCGATTTTTGGACGTAGGTGCCGCTGTTGAGTTCTGCCTTGTAGGCTTCGAGTGCGGCGTCGACCTCTCGGCTTTTGGTGGTATGTATGGTCTGCCACGGCGAATAGCGGTATTTGCCCGTGACCGGATCCTTGCCGAGGCTGTGACGGTAGCGCCACGTGTATTTGTCGCGGCGTTGCTTCGTTCCTTTGCCTATGACGAGAGGTCGGTCGTTCATCGTGTTCCTTGCCTGAAGTGCCTGAGAATCGCGCTCGGTTGCGCGGAATGGCACAAAGGGCTGGGGCGGGTGGGCATTACCCTTGGTGGTGGGCCCTGCGTGGGGTCACACCCCAAGGGTAATGCTCCGCCTGACCGCTTTCAAGCTCGTTGTGGGTCGAATTTGGGTCGAATTATTCCGCGTACTTTTCTTTCGTAAATCTATGAAAACATCAAATGACCTGGAGTTATATTGACTTCAATTTGGGTCGAAATGTCTGAATGAAACAACGTCGTAGCGACCTCATAACCCGAAGGTCGGTGGTTCAAATCCGCCCCCCGCGACCATGAAACTTCAGGTCGGAAGCATACAAGCTCCCGACCTTTTTCTTTGTCTAGGGGTTTCGGCATCTCTCGTTCTTTGGGTACCTCGAGGCGGGCAATCAGATAGATGCTTACGAGTATCATAGGGTCTTTTTACGTCGCGGTCGTGTCTCGTACTGGTGCGCCGCTCTTTGTGGGACGTGTCACTTTGCCATAGGTTGTCCGGCGGCGGGGCGCAGGTCGTTCCCCGTGGCGTCGCTCCTTTCGACGCTACGCTGCCTGGCTACTCGTTCCACTGGTGCTTTTTCATGTCGACGCAGCCGTTGTCTCGGAAGGCGACTCCTTCCTCCGTCAGTAGTGCTCGCTGGTCGGGGAAGTTTGGCGCGAGGCGTCCCGCGTGGTTGACGACGCGGTGGCAGGGATAATCGCCGTAGCGGTCCGCCTCGCTCAGCACCGCTCCGACCAGGCGAGAGTTTTTCTCCCTGCCGATGAGGCGCGCTATCTGACCGTACGAGGCGACGCATCCCGCCGGAATCTCTGCCACGACGGAGAGAATCTCATAAACCAAATCTTCGTCCAGGACTTTTCCCATCGTATCGCTCCCGTGTTCGCTTTTGCCTTCGGGGGCGCGGCGCCGATCACCCGTGCTGCGATTTTCGCAGCTCCCCTTACCGAAGCATCGAGGGAAAGCGCGTGCGTGTCAAGGTTGTCTGGTCCAGTTGCTGGCTCGATGCCTCGAGATGTTCGCCTCAAGTGCGACCTGCCCCTATTGGAAAAGGATGCCGAAGATGTATTTGGTGATGGCGGAGCGGCGGATGACCCCCACGAGTTTGCCCTCGTCATCAACCACAGGAAGCTTCTTGAACTTCTTCTTCGCCAGCAGCGCGGCGACGCGGGCGATGCTCTGCTCGGGACGGGCACACACTACCTGGCGCGTCGCGAAATCCATGACGCAGCGATCCTTCAGGTCTTCGATGCGCTGCTCAAGGCTCTGATCGTCGAAGTACAGCATGGACGCGTCGCCGCCCGTGAAGATGGTGTGAGCGCGATGCTGCGCGATGGCTCCCATGACATCGCCGTCGGAGATGAACCCGACCACCTGGTTGCGCTCATCGATTACGGGCATGCTGCTCACCTCGTTTTCGGCGAGCATGCGCACCACGTCGGAAATCGTGCAATCCTGCGTGCAGGTGAACGGCTCTTCAATCATGATGCTCGAAACGGGCGTCCCCTCGAGCTCGAGCGGGATGCGCTCGGACAGAATCTCGGACATCGCTTATGCCTCCTTCGTTTTCGGTGCGGTTTTCTTGGTGCGCACGCTGAATATGGCGCAGATAAGGGAAACGAGGCCGATTGCCGCGCACACCTTGTAAGCGACGCCCGCGCCCACGGCGGTGGCTACTTGGATGCTCGCATCGACGCCGGCCGACGCGGTGACGCTTGTCATGACCGTGATGATGAGCGCCGTGCACAAACCGCCGGCGACCTGGCGGCCGGTGTTCGCGATGGCGTTGCCGTGGGCGATCATGTCATTTTTCAAGGCATTGACACCCCATGTGTTCACCGGCATGTTCGCGAGCGACTGGCCGGCGGACTGCAGCATGCAGAACAGCGCAACCACCAAGATGGGCGTGTTTACCGTCGAAAGCGAGAGCAGGAACAGGGCGCCGGTCATGAGGGCCAGGCCGACGATCGAGATGGCACGCGGACCGAACTTGTCGAACACCACGCCGGAGATAGGGCTGATGATGATGCCCACCGCCGCGGCGGGAAGCATGGCCATGCCGGTTTCGAAGGCCGAAGCGCCAAGCGAGGTTTGCAGCAGCAACGGCAACAGCGTGTTGGTGACCAGGCAAGCGGCGTTGATGAGCGTGACGATGATGGCGGCCACGCGGAACTCGCGCGTCTTGAGCGTGCCCAGTTGAAGCAGCGGGTCCTCGATTTTGCCCTGGCGTACGACGAACAGCACCAAGCACACGACACCCGCGACGATCGAGCCGAGCACCACGGGGTTGCCCCAACCCATCGACGAGGCGCTCGAGAACCCGTAGAGAAGTCCGCCGAAGGCGATGGTGGAGAGGACGACCGAGGGCAGGTCGAGCTTGGGGTTCTTCAGCTCGCCCACGTTTTTCAGCATGAACACGCCCAGCACCAGCACGAGAATTGCGAGGGGGACGATGGCGCCGATCATGGTGCGCCAGCCGTACGTGTCGATCACCGCGCCGCCTACGACGGGGCCGACCGCGGGACCCGCCGACATGACGATGCCCGCCATGCCCATAGCCGTTCCTCGTTTCTCGACGGGGAATACCAGCATGGGAACCACCGAGACAAGCGGCATGAGCACGCCTGAGCCCGCCGCTTGCAACACGCGACCGATGATGAGGAACAGGAAATCAGGGGCTGCGGCGCACAGCAGCGTGCCCAGCGCGAACACCAGCGTCGCCCCGAAGAATAGCGCGCGGGTGCTGAACTTGTCGATAAGGAACGCCGAAACGGGGACCATGATGCCGCTCACCAGCGGGTATATGGACATGATCCACTGGGCAGTCGAGGCATCGATGGCGAAATCGGACATGATGACCGGCAGCGCAGGCGACATCACCGTTTGGTTCAGTAGCGCCAAGAAGGCACCCAGGACGACGACCGCGACGATGCGGATCTGGGTACCGGTAATGCGCCCATTGGCGGGCGCGACCGTACAATTATCAGACATAAGCTTCCTTCGTATCTATTCGATTCTTCGCCGAAGGCGCGCCGGCCCACGGGCGAAATAACATGCACGTGCTATGCGTGCATCAGATACGACAGGAAGAAAGCGGCTGCTCAGAGCGCACTTGGGGAACAACAGGAGAGGCCCCGTATACCAGGGGCCGCCGAATTGCGATGTATGCTTTGGTCAAATCCTTCATAGCGGGGAGGTATTCTAGCAGCCGTCTTCGCCCCTTTCAAGGGATGTAACCCAGACGTTGATTTTCTTCACCGAGGCGCCATCGTTGACGGGTGGCGTGCTTCTCTATCGCCACACCGCGGGGCGAGGGAACGCCGCGGCGAGCTTGTACATCGGCTATGTGTGCAGCTGCGAGCGTGTCGCCGGCGCGCGCTGGGCGCCAGTCCGATCCGGCCGACTCTTGCCGACGGTCGGTCGCCGTCCTCCTCCATCTCCGCCTGCTCTGTTTTTGCTCGGCTCCCTTGTCGCATCATGGACGGACGAGAATTGAGCGAAGGCGGTACGTATGAACATCCAGATATTCGGCACGAAGAAAAGCTTCGATACTAAGAAGGCGCAGCGCTATTTCAAGGAACGTCGTGTGAAGTTCCAGTTCATCGACTTGAAGGAAAAGGGGATGAGCAAAGGCGAGCTCGAAAGCGTGGCGCGCGCCGTCGGCGGGATCGACGCTGTGATCGATCCAAAGGCGAAAGATGCCGACACGGTTGCGCTCGTACAGTATCTTGCTGCCGACCAGAAGTTCGAAAAGGTGCTCGATAACCAGCAGATTCTTCGTGAGCCCATCGTTCGCAACGGCCGCCAGGCAACCGTTGGCTACGAGCCTGACGTGTGGAAGGGCTGGGAATAAAGCGGCTGGGAATAAAGTGAAGCGCCCACGCCCGTGGTTTTATCCACGGACGCGGGCGCTTGCGTAAGACGTCTCTTGTCGTTTGAGTGGAGCGCCCCGGCGGCGCTGAACAACGCGCCCCGGTGACGTGGCTCGGGGCTCTTTGTGCCGCACATCTATGAGAGGAGATATTTGATGCGCATGGGCGCTACTCCATGTAGCCACCCTGAATGGCGGAAACTGCATGCTCGGTAAAGAACTTGAGCGTGCCGGAGGTATAGCGATTAGCCTTGGGCTTCCAAGCGGCTCGGCGCTCGGCCAGGACGGCATCGATCTCGGCCGGCTCCATCTCCTTGCCGGCGATGCCCACGATGGACAGCGAGCGCTCGGGGATGTTGATCTGGATAAGGTCGCCCTCCTCGATCAGGGCAATCGGGCCGCCCACGGCAGCCTCGGGCGAAACGTGACCGATAGCCGGGCCCTTGGAGGCGCCGGAGAAGCGGCCATCGGTGATAAGGGCAATGCTCGCACCCAGCTCGGGATCGCTGACGATAGCTTCGGTGGTGTAGAACATCTCGGGCATTCCGGAACCCTTGGGGCCCTCATAGCGAATGATAACGGCATCGCCGGGCTTGACCTCGTGCGTCAGGACGGCGTGAATGGCGTCCTCCTCGCAGTCGAACGGACGGGCCTTGAGCGTAGCCTGGAACATCTCGCGCGGAACGACGGTGTGCTTGACGACCGCGCCCTCGGGAGCAAGATTGCCGTGGAGGATGGCGATGGAACCGTCGGTGCCGAAGGCCTGGTCAAACGGACGGATGATGTCCTCGCGCTTGAGATTCCACTTCTCAAGGTAACGACCGCACTTCTCGTAGTAACCGTTGTTCTTGAGGTCCTCGAGGTTCTCGCCGAGAGTCTTGCCGGTGACGGTCATAACGTCGAGGTGGAGCATCGACTTGATCTCCTCCATAATGCGCGGCACGCCGCCTGCATAGTAGAAGAACTGCGCCGGCCACTCGCCTGCGGGGCGAACGTTGAGCAGGTAGTGGGCGCCACGGTGCAGGCGATCGAAATCGTCGGCGGACATCTCGATGCCAAACTCGCGGGCAATCGCGGGGATGTGCAGCAGCGAGTTGGTGGAACCGGAGATGGCGCCGTGGACCATGATGAGGTTCTCGAAGGACTCCTTGGTCACGATGTCGCGCGGGCACAGGTTGTGCTCGGAGAGCCACACGGACTGACGGCCGGCCTCGCGGGCAAACTCGCGCAGGTCGGAGCTAGTTGCGGGCAGCAGGGCGGTACCGGGGAGCATAAGGCCCAGGGCCTCGGCGGTAACCTGCATGGTCGAGGCGGTGCCCATAAAGGAGCAGGCGCCGCAGCTGGGGCATGCGTTGTGCTTGGCAAACTCGAGCTCCTCGCGGGAAATCTCGCCGCGCTCATAGCGGGCCGAGATGGCGCCGAGCTGCTCCAGGGTCAACAGATCGGGACCGGCATCCATGACACCGCCGGTAACGACGATGGAGGGGATGTTGATGCGGCCCATGGCCATAAGGTTCGCAGGCAGGCCCTTATCGCAGCTGGCAACAAAGACGCCGGCGTCGAACGGGGTGGCCTTGGCATGAATCTCGATCATGTTGGCGATCATGTCGCGACTGGGCAGCGAGTAGTTGATGCCGTCGTGGCCCTGGGCCTCGCCGTCGCAGATATCGGTGCAGAAGTAACGGGCACCATGACCGCCAGCCTCGGCAACGCCGGCACGGACCTCCTCGACCAACTCAAACAGGCCGGCAGAACCCGGATGCGAGTCGCCGAACGTCGACTCGATAATGACCTGCGGCTTGTCCAGATCCTCGATGGACCAGCCAGAGCCCAGACGCAGCGGGTCCATCTCGGGGCTGATGGTGCGGAACTTGCCGGAACGCGGCTGCAGCTTGGCAACCAGGTCGGCTGCCTCCTGCTGAATCTGTGCCTTGGTCTTCTCGTCCATGATGCTCTCCTCTTTTGATTTGAACGGTTGTACCAATCGTTGGTTAATGAATCAGGTGTAAATGGGTACCGAGCGATGCGCTCGGCAAAAGATGCTTAGCCACGCGAACTAGGCGAAGAACGAAATCACCAGGGCGCAGGCAAGACCCGAAAGGCCGATGAGAGTCTCCATAACGGTCCAGGACTTGAGGGTGGTCTTCTCGTCAATCTCCAGGAACGAGAAGCACATCCAAAAACCGGCATCGTTGACGTGCGAGAGGGCCGTGGCACCGCCGCAGATAGCACGCATGGCGGCCGAGCACGCAGCCAACGACCAGGTCGTCTGTATCAAAGAGCTCTGCGACGAATCCGAGCGCCTGGCCGAGGCCGGTGAGGATTACTCCGCCGCCGACACCGCGTTCCACAATGCCATTGCCGAGAGCTCCGGAAACCTCGTCGTTCCCCGCCTGATGGGCGTGTTCAAGGCATCCGTCCCCCTCTTTATCGACGTGACCGGCAAAAAGCTCGTCGAGGAAACTATCCGCACGCACCGCGATGTGGCCGACGCCATCGCCTCACGCAATCCCACCGCCGTGCACGACGCGATGTATCTGCACCTGGTGTATAACCGCAACATGATTGCGGAGGGAGCAGAAGCAAAAGGCATTTAGGGCCCGACAATTATCTTTCTTTGGCAAAACGCAGGCGGCGGCTGCCCAACACACAGGGCAGCCGCCGCTTTTTGCAATCGATTGGTGCAAAGGGGTTGACTAGAGCTCGCAAGCAACCTTGTAGCCATCGCCGATGGCGTCGCGGATGTTGCCGCACTTGTTGGCATCGCCCAACACGTGGGTGGTAACGCCGGCTGCAGCAAGGTCGTCGGCCAACTTGGTATTGGGACGATAGCCCATGGCAAGTACCAGCGTATCGGCATCGGCGATGGTGTGGATCTCGCCGTCCTTTTCGTAGCTGATGGCATCCTCGGTAATCTCGGTCACCTTGGCCTCGGTCAGCACGTGAACGCCCTTGGAGAGCATGCGCGTGATGAGCACCGCGCGACCGGCGCCGCCCTCGTTGGCGGCGAGCGTCTTGGTCATCTCGATGACGGTGACGTCGCGGTTGGCCGGCGACAGGTCGTTGACCAGCGGGGCCAGGTAGTCGGCCGTCTCGCAACCGACGGTGCCGCCGCCGACGATGACGATCTTCTTGCCCGGGAAAGCCTTGCCACCAAGCAGGTCATCAGCCGTCATAACCTGCTTAAAGCCCTGCATAAAGGCCGGAGCGATAGGCTCGGCGCCATAAGCCAGGACAACCTCGTAACCCGCGTAGTCACGCTGAATGTCCTCGGCAGTAAGCTCGGTGCCAAATACGCACTTCACGCCGGCCTCGGCCAGGCGACGGTACTGATACTTGATCACGCGGGTGAGCTCCTGCTTTGCCGGCGGAACGGCTGCGATGCGCATCTCGCCGCCCGGCTCATCCTGCTTATCCACGAGCACCACGTTGTGGCCGCGCTTGGCGGCAATGTAGGCTGCCTCCATGCCCGCAGGACCAGCACCCACAACGAGCACGTTCTTGGCCTCGGCGGCAGGCTCGTAGCCAGCTTCGTCGCGCTCCACGTCCGGATTAACGGTGCAAGAGATGCGCTTGCCGAACATAATGCCGTTCAGGCAGCGCAGGCAGCCAATGCAGGGGCGAATATCGTCGGCGTTGCCGGCAGCGGCCTTATTGCAGAACTCGGCATCGCACAGATTGGCGCGGCCCATCATGCAGATGTCGGCAGCGCCGTCCTCGATCAGCTCCTCGGCGATCCAGGCCTCGTTGATACGTCCGACGGTGGCGACGGGAATGTTGACGTGCTTTTTGATCTCGCGCGAGCAGGCGGCATGCGAGGCCTGCTGAGTACCGGCGGCGGGAATTGCGGAACCGCGCTTGATGGTGGTACCGCCCGAGACGTGAATCATGTCGACGCCGGCCTTCTCCAAGCGACGCGAGACATAGATCATGTCGTTGAGGGTCAGGCCGCCATCGGTGTACTCGTCGCCCGAGATACGGACGTCGATGATAAAGTCCTTGCCGCAGCGCTCGCGAATCTCGGCGATGACCTCGAGCAAAAAGCGCATGCGGGCGTCGAGCGAGCCGCCGTACTCATCGGTGCGCTTGTTGTAGAGCGGAGTCAAAAAACCGCCGAGCATGCCGTGGGCGTGCGCCGCATGGACCTCGACGCCATCGACACCGGCCTTCTGCATACGCACGGCAGCGTCGCCAAACTGATGCGTGAGCTCGTGAATCTCATCGACCGTGATAGGACGCGGTGCCTCACGGGCATAGGACGGTCCCACGAAGGACGGAGCGATCAGGCGCGGCGTGCCCGGAATGTTAAAGGCCATGTAGGCGGGGTGAAAGAGCTGCGGCATGATCTTGCAGCCATACTCATGCACGGCGGCGGCGAGCTTTTCCCAGCCGGGGATAAACGTGTCGTCGTAGCAGCACATGTCACCCGGCAGATAGGTATAGGTGGGCTCGACCGTCACGACCTCGGTAATGATGAGGCCAACACCGCCCTTGGCACGGGCACGGTAATGAACGACCAAGTCATCGGTCACATAG
The DNA here is from genome assembly GCF_015548375.1 of Collinsella aerofaciens. Lineage (GTDB taxonomy): Bacteria > Actinomycetota > Coriobacteriia > Coriobacteriales > Coriobacteriaceae > Collinsella > Collinsella aerofaciens_AB. The sequence goes on along the minus strand of NZ_JADMWW010000014.1, from coordinate 54,972 downwards.
CCATGATCGGCCAGGTTGGTGGACACCGGCGGCATAAAGACGCGGTTCTTGACCTCGGTCGTACCGACCTTGATCGGGCTAAAGAGCATCGGATAGGCGGAGGACTCCATACAGGCTTCCTTTCGTTTGAGCCGCTCGGCGGCAGTTGCTAACGTACTTATCGTATCAGTATCCGCCGCATTCGCACTCGCTCGCACTCCCCACCTTCAATCCCGACCCTCACAAAAAAGTTGCGGTGGAATACGGAGTAGATAAGGCCTTTGACAGCCAAAACAGTCCGTATTTCACCGCAACTGATGGGCGGGGTGGACTTGAGGGCTCAGATAGTCAGTCATGCCCTCATCCGCCACTCCCTCACCTACAGCGCGCCGTCCAGCATAAGGTTCACCTTGAGCACGTTGACCGTGGGCTCGCCGAACACGCCGAGGAAACGGCCCTTGGTGCACGCGGCAATGATGTCGCGCACCTCGTCCTCACTTTTGCCCGTGGCCTTGGCGAGGCGCGGGACCTGGTACTCGGCGGCATCGGGAGAGATCTCGGGGTCGAGCCCTGAGCCGGAACACGTCACCAGGTCGACGGGCACAGCGTCCATATCGGCATCGGGGTTGGCGGCGCGGATCTTCTTCACGCGCGCATCCACAAGCTGCCGATACTCCTCACTCGCCGGGGACAGGTTGGATGGGGCACCATACGCCATGAGCTCGCCATCTTCGCCTTCGAAAATTGACACGTTCTGGATGCGGCCCCACATGTGATCCTCATCCTCGAAGTTCTGGCCGATGAGCTCGGAACCCACAACCTTGCCGTCGACCGTAATGAGCGAACCGTTCGCCTGATACGGGAACGCAACCTGGGCAATGCCGGTCACGACAAGCGTATAGCCCAGGCCGCAGACAACGGTAAACAGCGCGAACACGCCCAGTGCGCGCGATGCAACACCTTTGAACATACAAACCTCCACTTACATAATGCCGCAGAACGCGAGCAGCATGTCGATGAGCTTGATGAATACGAACGGGGCAACGATGCCGCCCAGACCCCACACGAGCAGGTTGTGGGTCAGCAGCTGTCCGGACGGGACCTCGCGGTACTTAACGCCCTTCAGCGCGGCCGGGATCAGCGCGACGATAACGAGCGCGTTATAGATGATGGCCGAAAGAACCGCGGACAGCGGGCTTGCCAGACCGAGGATGTTGAGTGCGCCAAGGCCCGGGTAGATCGGCGAGAACAGGGCCGGGATGATAGCGAAGTACTTCGCCATGTCGTTGGCGACCGAGAAGGTCGTAAGCGAACCGCGGGTCATGAGCAGCTGCTTGCCGATACGCACGACCTCGATGAGCTTGGTGGGGCTGGAGTCGAGGTCGACCATGTTGCCGGCCTCCTTGGCAGCCTGGGTGCCCGTGTTCATGGCCACGGCGACATCCGCCTGCGCCAGCGCCGGCGCGTCGTTGGTGCCGTCGCCGGTCATGGCGACCAGGTGGCCCTCACGCTGGAACTCGCGGATCTTCTCGAGCTTGCCCTCAGGGGTGGCCTCGGCCAGGAAGTCGTCAACGCCGGCCTCGGCGGCGATTGCCGCGGCGGTGAGTGGGTTGTCGCCCGTCACCATGATGGTCTTGATGCCCATCTTGCGCAGGTCGGCGAACTTCTCCTTAACGCCGGACTTGATGATGTCCTTGAGGTACACAACGCCCAGCACGCGGCAGTTCTTGGTCACGACCAGCGGGGTGCCGCCGGCCTTGGCGATGCGCTCGACGGCCTCGTCGCACTCCTGGGAGAACACGCCGCCGGCTGCCTCCACATAGGTGCGCACGGAATCGGCAGCGCCCTTGCGAATCTCATTGCCCTCGTAGTTCACACCGGACATGCGGGTCGCCGCGGTGAAGGGGATGAACTCCATACCCTTATCCTCGAGTGTGCGGCCGCGCAGACCGAACTGCTCCTTGGCGAGCACGACGATGGAACGGCCTTCGGGGGTCTCGTCGGCCAGCGAGGAAAGCTGGGCGGCATCGGCCAGCTCCGCGGGATCGATGCCGTCGACCGGGATGAACTCGGCGGCTTGGCGGTTACCCAGGGTGATGGTGCCGGTCTTGTCGAGCATGAGGATGTCGACGTCGCCGGCGGCCTCGATGGCGCGGCCGGACATGGCCAGCACGTTGGCCTCGTTCAGACGGCTCATGCCGGCGATGCCGATGGCGGAAAGAAGGGCGCCGATGGTAGTAGGAGCCAGGCACACGAGCAGCGCCACGAGCGTGGTCACGGCCGTGGGGTTGTCCATGTCGTTAAGACCGACCGAGAAGCAGGAGTAACAATACAGGGCCAGCGTGACCAGGATAAAGACGATGGAGAGGGCCACCAGGAAGATCTCCAGAGCGATCTCGTTAGGGGTCTTCTTGCGCGCGGCACCCTCGACCATCGCGATCATCTTGTCCAGGAAGCTCTGGCCGGGCTCACTGGAGATCTTGACGATGATCCAGTCGGACAGCACCGTGGTACCGCCGGTAACGGCAGAGCGGTCGCCGCCGGCCTCGCGGACCACGGGGGCGGACTCGCCGGTGATGGCGGACTCGTCAACGGAAGCAGCGCCCTCGATGACGTCGCCGTCGCCGGGAATCTGCTCGCCGGCGCGTACGATCACCAGGTCGCCGCGCGTGAGCTCGGTGCCGGGAACGACGGTGAAGTGCTCCTTGTCCTCAACGGACTCGATGCGATGGGCCTCGACATCCTTCTTGGCCGCACGCAGGGAATCGGCCTGGGCTTTACCGCGGCCCTCGGCAAGCGCCTCGGCGAAGTTCGAGAACAGGTCGGTAAGCCACAGGATGACCGCGATGGCGACCACATAGTAGGTGGGCACACCCGCGTCCTGCACGCCGAAAATGGAAGCGACGGCCAGGACGGAGGTCATGACGGCGGAAAGCCACACCAGGAACATGACCGGGTTTTGAATCTGGACGCGAGGATCCAGCTTGGCAAACGAGTCGCGGACCGCGCGGCCCATCATGTCTTTTTGCATAGTCATAAATCTGCGCCCTCCTTTACGCAATCATCTGGAAGAACTCGGCAACGGGGCCAAGCGCCAGGGCCGGGAAGAAGCTCAGGGCACCGATCAGCAGAACGATGAACACGAGCAGGAATACGAACATGCCGTTAGTGGTAGACAGGGTACCGGCGCTCTCGGCGACCTTGCCCTTCTTGGCCAGCGAGCCGGCGATAGCCAGCGTACCGATGATAGGCATGAAGCGGGCGAACAGCATCTCGAGGCCGAGCATGACGTTGATCCAGGGAATGTTGCAGTTCATGCCTGCAAACGCCGAGCCGTTGTTGCCGCCGCATGAGGTGAAGGCATACAGCGCCTCGGAGAAGCCGTGCGCGCCACCATTGTTGAGCTGGTCGGCAAGACCGGGCACCATGCAGGCGATGGCCGAGCACACCAGAATGGCAAACGGAGTTGCCAAGCACAGGACAACTGCCCAGCGCATCTCGCCCGGCTCGATCTTCTTGCCCAGGAACTCAGGCGTGCGTCCGACCATGAGGCCGGCGATGAACACTGTGAGGATGGCGAAGCCGATCATGCCGTACAGGCCGCAGCCCACGCCGCCGAAGACGACCTCGCCCAGCGCTATCTGGAGCATCTGGACAAACCCGCCGAGCGGGGTGTAGGAGTCGTGCATGGAGTTGACCGAGCCGTTGGAAGCAGCCGTCGTGAAAGCGGACCAGGTGGAAGAGGAGGCGATGCCAAAGCGGCTCTCCTTGCCCTCCATGTTGCCGCCGGCCTGGCCGTCGGTCATCTCGATATTGACCGCTCCGCCATCGGCCAGCTGCGGGGTGCCCGCATGCTCGTTGACGGCAATGATGCCGGTGAAGACCACCAGCAGGATAAGCATCGCCGCGAAGATGGCCTTGCCCTGCTTGGTGTTCTTGACGCCGATACCGAAGGTGAAGCAGCAGGCGGCCGGGACCAGCAGCAGGCTGGTCATCTCGATGATGTTGGTGAAGGCACTGGGGTTCTCATACGGATGGGCGGAGTTCACGCCGAAGAAGCCGCCGCCGTTGGTGCCGGACTGCTTGATGGCGACCTGAGGAGCCGCGGGACCCTGGGGCAGGAACTGCTCGGTAACCACGCGCGCACCCTCGACAACCTTGCCGTCGACCTTGACCGTGTCGCCCTCGATCTGGGCGCCGTCGATGACGCTCCAGCCGCCGTCTGCATTAGGCTGGACAGCGACGGGCTCTACGAGCTCAGCCTTCTGAGCCGGCTGGAAGTTGGAGATGACGCCACCGGCAGCCAGGCAGATGCCGAACACGAGGTTCAGTGGAATGAGCACATACAGGACGGTGCGGGTGAGGTCGGCCCAGAAGGAACCCAAACCCTGCTCCTTGACCTGACGGAAGCCGCGGATCAGCGCGAACATGACCGCGATACCGGTGCCAGCGGAAACGAAGTTCTGCACGGTGAGGCCCATGAACTGCACAAGGTAGGACAGGGTGGTCTCACCGGAGTAGGACTGCCAGTTGGTGTTGGTTATGAAGGAAGCAGCCGTATTGAACGACAGGTCCCATGACACACCCGGCAGGTGCTGGGGATTGCCCGGCAAGAAGGACTGAAGCGTCTGGAGTGCCACAAGAACCACGAGGCCGATCCCCGAAAAGACCAGCACGCTCGCCAGATAGCGCCTACACCCCATCTGCTCTGCCGCGTCGATGCGAAGCAGACGATAGACGCCACGCTCCACAGGAGCAATCACAGGCGACAGGAACGTATGCTCACCATCCATGATATGGGCCATGAACCGACCGAGCGGAACGGCCAGGACGATGAGCACGGCAAAGTACAAGATGTACTGAATCGCAGCGTCCATAGTTTACGAATCACTCCTCATCAGAATGTAGATGTAATAGATAAGAAGTCCAATGCAGACGACTCCGATGATGGGAATGAGGATGTCCATTTACCGCCCCTTTCACGCGCGGTCCGATGTCTCGGACGCCTACCCTCGCAAGCGTCTGGGGACAGTAAACGCTTCTAGGGATTAAAGAGGCGTGAGGGCCGGGGCTCACGACCTTAAGATGCCGTAAAGATGCAGGTAGAAAGCACTATTGCGGCTGCAGTGCGCCTATACTCGACCTCGCGAGCATACAGTGGCGTCCTCGCCGCGTATGCACGCATGGACAACGCTTCAGAAAGGCTACGCTATGCAGCGCGTCGCATCGGACACTCGCGTCAATCCAGACCTCATCCTCAAGGCAATTGAGAAAGGCGAGGTCGCCGATGACGCTCGAACCAGCCGGGGACACCTCAAGATTTTCTTTGGCTACGCTGCTGGCGCAGGCAAAACCTATGCGATGCTTCAAGCCGCCCACGCCGCCAAGCGGCGGGGTGTCGACGTCGTCGCGGGATACATCGAGCCGCACGAACGTCCGGCAACTGCCCATCTTGCACAAGGGCTTGAGAACGTGCCCTGTAAACTCATCGAGCACAACGGCATTACGCTCGGCGAGTTCGATCTAGATGCGGCTATCGAACGCGCCCCTCAGCTCATCCTTGTCGACGAGCTCGCCCATACGAATGCGCCGGGGTCTCGCCACGACAAACGCTATCAAGACGTCGAGGAACTTCTACATGCGGGCATCGACGTCTATACGACCGTGAACGTTCAGCATATCGAGAGCCTAAACGACATGGTTGCATCCATCACCGGCGTTGTCGTGAGCGAACGAATCCCCGACCGTATCTTCGATGATGCCGACCAGGTCGAGCTCGTCGACATAGAGCCCGAAGACCTACTTGAGCGCCTTCGCGCCGGCCTCGTCTACCGTCCCGCACAAGCCGACCGAGCGCAACAGCATTTTTTTACCGTCGAAAACCTCACCGCACTCCGAGAAATCGCGCTGCGCCGCTGCGCCGATCGCACCGGCCACCTCACGGACGCCGCACGCGTGCTGGGAAACCGTGACTACTACACCAGGGAGCGTATCTTAGTCTGTGTCTCCCCGGCGCCGACCAATCCCCGCATCGTCCGTGCCGCCGCACGCATGGCGAAAGCGTTTCGCAGCGAGCTCGTCGCCCTGTTCGTAGAGAGCCCGCGCACGCAAGCCATGAGCGATGATGAGCGCGCCAAGCTTACAGCCAATATCGCCCTAGCCGAGCAGCTCGGAGCACATATGGAAACCGTCTATGGCGACGACATCGCGTTTCAGATCTCCGAGTTCGCGCGCCTGTCGGGTATTTCGAAGATCGTCATGGGGCGCACGGGCGAGCGCAGCAGCGTCCGTCAGGCCCTCTTCGGCCGCAAATCTCTCGTAGAACAGCTCATAACATTCGCCCCGAACCTCGACATTTACATCATTCCAGAACAGTCGACTCCGCCCTCCCGACCCAAAGGACGCCGCCATGCGCTCGCCCTGCAGCCGCCCAGCAGCCGAAACGTGCTTCGCACGCTGGCCCTCTCTCTTGCCGCCACGGCGATCGGCACGGCTTTCCGCCATCTGGGATTTGCCGATTCCAGCATCATATCCCTCTATATCCTCACGGCCCTGCTGACCGCCGTCACCACGACGGGGCGTATCTGCACGATCGTATCGAGCGTGCTCTCTGTAGTGCTTTACAACTTCTGCTTCGTCACGCCTCTGTTTTCGCTCGCCAGCTACGACCGAAGCTATCTGGTCACGTTCGGCATCATGTTCGCTACCGCTATGGTCGCTGGCGAGTTAACTGCGCGCATCGCCGACAACGCCCGTACATCCGCCGAGAACGCATTCAAAACGCGCGTACTCCTCGAAACGAACCAGCTCTTGCAGCAAGCCCATAGCGCGGAGGAGTGCGCCCGCGTCGCCATGAACCAACTCGTCAAACTGCTAAAACTCGACGTGGTCTTCTACCCCGCCGAACACGGCACGCTCGACAAGGCGCTCTATGAGTCCGCTGGCACCGAAAACCGATCCGCGTCGCTGCTCACCGACTACGAGCGCGCCGTTGCAACCTGGACCTACACCAACAACAAGCGCGCGGGCGCAAGCACGCGGACCCTGCCTGAGGCGCGCTGTCTCTACCTCGCGGTTCGCACCGGCGACAAGGTATTCGGTGTCATCGGCATCGCCCTGGAGGGGCGCGAGATCGAAGCCTTCGAGCATTCGATCGTCCTATCTATCGTAGGCGAATGCGCCTTGGCGCTCGAAAGCGACCGGGCGGCGCAAGAGCGCGAAGAGGCTGCGGTTTTGGCGAAAAACGAGCAGCTGCGCGCCAACCTTTTGCGCTCCATCGGCCACGATTTGAGGACACCCCTCACGGCTATATCCGGATCTGCGGCAATCCTTCGGAAGAGCGACGAGAAGCTCAGCCTCGAACAACGCTGCGATCTTGCCGATGCCATCTACGACGACTCCCTCTGGCTTATCGATACCGTGGAGAACCTCCTCGCCATCACACGCGTCGAGGACGGCACCATTCGCCTCAACTTAACATCCGAGCTCATCGACGAGGTCATCGAGGCCGCTCTCAGCCATGTCGCCCAAGCATCGCATGGACGTGCCGTCACCATCGAGCATACTGACAACATCCTGCTGGTACGCATCGACGTCCATCTCATCATGCAGGTGCTTACGAATCTCATCATGAACGCCTTCAAATACACGCCCGAGGACTCGACTGTCACCATTAGCGCACGTCGCGAGGGTGAGTTCATCGTGGTGGACGTCGCAGACGATGGGCCGGGTGTAGCAGACTGCGACAAGCCTCATATCTTTGAGCGCTTCTTCACCTCAAGCAATACGCGGCCCGTGGATTCGCGTCGAAGCATCGGCCTTGGGCTGTCGCTCTGCCGCTCCATCGTGGAGGCGCATGGCGGCGTCATCGAAGTTCGCGACAACCACCCCCATGGGGCCGTCTTCCGTTTTACCCTGCCTGCCGAGGAGATCGAGATTCATGAATAATGCCGCTAAGCCACGCATTCTCCTGGTCGAAGATGACCTGACCGTTCAAAACCTCGTTTCGACCGCGCTTGACCTCCACGGCTATGTCGTGAGCAAGGTTTGCGACGGCCAGGCCGCCATCATGGATGCGGTGTCGCACGGCCCCAGCCTCATCATGCTCGATCTCGGCCTTCCCGACATTGACGGTATCGAGGTCATCACGAAAATCCGAAGCTGGTCGGCAGTCCCCATTATCGTCATTTCGGCGCGCACCGAAGATTCCGACAAGATTGCAGCACTTGACGCAGGGGCAGACGACTACCTCACCAAGCCCTTTTCTGTGGATGAGTTGCTCGCGCGCGTCCGTGCGAATTTGAGGCGCTCCTCGATGGCGTCAAGCGAGTCGACAGAAGCGAGCACGTTCGACAACGGTCCGCTGCATATCGACTACGCCGCGGGATACGCGACGAAAGACGGACGCGAGCTCTCGCTTACCCCAACCGAGTACAAATTGCTCGTCCTTCTAGCGAAAAACGTCGACAAGGTGCTCACCCACACCTTCATCACCCGCGAGATATGGGGCACGAGCTGGGACAGCGATCTGGCGAGCCTGCGCGTGTTCATGCGCACCCTGCGCAAGAAGATCGAGGCAGACCCCTCTCACCCCAAGATGATTCAGACGCACATGGGTGTCGGGTACCGCATGCAGCGTCTCTAGCCCATCCCAAAAAAAGTTGCGGTGGAATACGGAGTAGATAAGGCCTTTGACAGCCAAAACAGTCCGTATTCCACCGCAACTGATTTAACGATACCCCAAAAATACTCTTCGACTCGCCGTACTCTCCCTCAAATGCACAAAGCGCCCCGCGAACGGATGCCCGCGGAGCGCTTGGATGTCCGGACCTTATTTGATACCGCGACCCAAGTCTTCGGCGATTTTGTCTACGCCCTTAAGTGCAGCGCACGTCTTTTTGTTGGAGCAATGCCCCGTGCAAACGCCACCCTGAGCGCAGTCGGCGCAGGTGCCCTTGCGGTAGATGCGCACGCACACGGCGACAAACGCAACGCCGATAACAGCCAGTACAACAATATCGATAGGTGCCATAGCAAGCCTCCTCTAGTTAACCAGCACTTACTTTACCCCATTCTCCACCTACCAAATAGGGACAGGTTTATTTTGGTCGGTTTTATCTGCGGAAACGCCACATCTTACTTCTGGAGCAAAGCAATCTGTCCCCCATTGCGTCAAAAAGCCCGAGTGTCACTGAGACACCCGGGCTCGTGGAAAGGGGTTGATCCTTATTCGGACTTAGGCGGAAACTGCAGCGGAAGCAGTGTTGGTCTCGTCCTCGTCGGTCCAAGCGTGCTTGGGCATAGGACGGAAAATCTGGAAGAGCATCGCGACCAGCAGCACGATAGCCACAACCGTCCAGAAGCCAAACTGCCCAAGGACAAGCAGGTTATAGAACTGGTTGATGAACAGGCCGATCACCCAAGCGAAGGCGCACTCGTAGCCGAGGGCAATCGCGGTCCACTTGCCGGAATCCATCTGGTTGCGGATGGTACCCATAGCGGCAAAGCACGGAGCGCACAGCAGGTTGAACGCGCCGAAGGCAACGCAGGCGCCCATGGTGGGGAACATGCCGGCAAACGCGGTCCACAGGCTCGGGTCGGTCTCGCCCGCGTCGGCGACGGACAGCAGCGAGCCGGCGGTGGCGACGACGTTCTCCTTGGCGACGAGGCCAGAGACAGTCAGCGCGGTGGCCTGCCAGGTGCTAAAGCCGAGCGGGGCGAAGATCCAAGCGACCAGGTTGCCCAGCATGGCGAGCACGGAGTAGTCCATGAACTCCTCGGGGATGCCGTCCATCGCAGGCAGGAAACCAAAGGAACCGTTGTAGCTACCAAAGTTGGAGAGGAACCAAACCACGACGGTGGACGCGAAGATGACCGTGCCGGCCTTCTTGATAAAGGCCCAGCAGCGCTCCCACACGTGCAGCGCCCAAGAGCGGATCGCCGGGAAGTGGTAGGCAGGAAGCTCCATAACAAACGGCGTCGGGCGACCGGCGAAGAGCTTGGTCTTCTTGAGCATGAGGCCCGAGGCGATGACGGCAAAGACGCCCAAGAAGTAGAAGAGCGGGCTGATCCACGCGGCGGTGGTGGAAGAATCGCCGATGATGGAGCCCATGAGCAGGGCGATGATCGGCAGCTTGGCGCCACAGGGAATGAACGTGGTGGTCATGACCGTCATGCGGCGGTCCTTCTCGTTCTCGATGGTCTTGGTGGCCATGACGCCGGGGACGCCGCAGCCCGAGGACACGAGCATGGGGATAAAGGACTTACCGGACAGGCCAAAGCGGCGGAACACGCGGTCCATGATGAAGGCGACGCGGGCCATATAGCCGCAGTCCTCCAGGAAGGACAGCATGACGAACAGCAGGAACATCTGCGGGACGAAGCCGAAGATGGCGCCCAGGCCGCCGACGATACCGTCACAGACGAGCGAATCGACCAGGCCGCCGTCCTCGGTGCCACCCGCCACAAGGGCGTCGTGCACCACGGTGGTGATACCCGGGACATAGGGGCCGTACTGTGCCGGGTCGACCGAGTCGGCATTGTCACCCGCAGCCTCGACGGCCGCGTCGTAGGCGTCGCGACCCTGGCCGAGCACATACCAACCGTCGGTACCGAAGAGCTGGTCGTTGGTGAAGTCGGTCACCGTGCCGCCCAAGGTAGAAACGGCGATGTAGTACACGCAGAACATGATGACCACAAAGATCGGCAGGCCCAGGATACGGTTGGTAACCACGCGGTCGATCTTCTCGGAGGTGCTCATCTTTGCCGGAGCCTTGGTGAGGCACTCGTCAATGATGTGGGCAATCACGCCGTAACGCTCGCCGGTGATGATGGACTCGGCGTCGTCGTCGCAGTCCTGCTCGCACTGGGCGACCAGCTGCTCCACGCGAGCGGCCTTCTCCTTGGTGAGGTTGATGAGCTTGCAGGCGTCCGCGTCGCGCTCGAACAGCTTGACGGCGTAATAGCGGCGCTTGTTGGCGGGAACGCTCGCCGGAAGGTTGTTCTCGATGTGGTCCAGAACGTCCTCGATGGAGGAGTCGAACTTGTGCTCCGGCACCTGGCCCTTGGAAGCAGCGGACTTCTTGACCTGCTCGAACAACTCCTTAATACCCTTGTTCTTAAGGGCCGAGATCATCATGACCGGGCAGCCGAGCTTCTTGGAGAGCTTGTCCGTGTCGATCTTGTCGCCGTTCTTCTCGACCAGGTCGGCCATGTTGAGGGCAACGACCACGGGCAGGCCGGTCTCGATAACCTGAAGCGCCAGATACAGGTTGCGCTCGAGGTTGGTGGCGTCGACAACCTGGACGACAACATCGGACTCGCCACTCATGAGGTAATCGCGCGAGCATTGCTCCTCGGGGCTGTAGGGGGAAAGCGAGTAGATGCCAGGGAGGTCCGTGATGGTAACGTTCTTGTCGCTTAGGAGCTTGGCCTCCTTTTTCTCAACCGTGACGCCGGGCCAGTTGCCAACGTAGCCGTTGGCGCCGGTGATCAGGTTGAAAAGCGTGGTCTTGCCGCAGTTGGGGTTACCCGCCAGCGCGACATGGATCTGAGAATCCGCCATTCAATCCTTCTTCCTTGTGTGCCCGCGCTGCTTTCTCCGCACGGGCTGGATAATGTGCTTCAAAAATGCTGCATTAAGTTAGAAATACCTAACTTTATCTGCAGAAACATACGCCGCGAGCCCTTATTGGACCTCGACGACGGCCGCCTCCTCCTTGCGGATGGAAAGCTCGTAGCCGCGCACGTTGATCTCGACCGGATCACCGAGCGGTGCAACCTTCACGACCTTGAACGAAGTGCCCTTGATGAGCCCCAGGTCCATAAGGTGGCGGCGAAGCGCACCCTCACCGTGAAGCTTGACGATGGTGGAGCTCTCGCCCACCTTAACGTCACCCAACGTCTTCATCCTCTTGTCCCCCTTTCGGTTTTTATGAAATGCTGCAGACTAACCGACGGTCATGATGTGCATGGCAACCTTGGAATCGATACCAAAGCGTGCGCCCAGCACAGTGACGATGATATTGGCGCCACTCGAGCTCACCACGTGGATTTCGCTGCCCTCGACAAAGCCGAGGTCCTTGAGGTGGTGCTTCATATCCTCATTGCCCTTTACACGAGACACGCGCACGGTTTCGCCCGCTTTTACCATCGAAAGCGGCATTGCCGGCATCTGCGGTCCGCAAGACATGAGTGGCTCCTAACGTCAGTTCGTCCTCAACATCGACGCGGTAAAAGTTAACCACGCCTATGTTCGCTTTAGTAAACTAACACGTGGTTAACTTTTTGGAAAGGGTCCCCATTCAGATTTCGAAAAAGTTTCCTATACGAAACAAAAGGGCACGGCAAAGGACCATCCTTTACCACGCCCTATCATGCTTAGAGTGAGAGATTTCTGATCGACGTAACGCAGGAAGCCTCGTCTACGCCCGAAACGCGGAAGATGATGTCCTCGCCGCACTCGCCGTAGAGAGCCATGAGTCCCATGACATCGCGGCCATTCGTGTGGCGATCGCCGATACTGACTGACACGTCGCAACGATGCTTGGCAATGATGTCATAGAGCAGCGCAACCGGGCGGGCATGTAATCCCAACGGATCATTAATCGTCTTTGTAAACTCGACCATGTCCCCTCCCACGACATCGTACATTCGGCTGGCAAACCCAGCCATGTGGTAGTTATTGTAGCGTTAGATGCTTGTCGAGGACCCTTTCGGACACCCCGTGGACAAAAAGTGGCAAATATGAGTACTGTCACAAATTTAGTAGCAGCAGAATTGAGAGCAAATTGGCCGATTTGGCCGATTTTAATGTTTTGGAAGCCATCGAATCGCGTCTATAGGGGGTTAGATAAATTGATTATGAGCCCATTTTCGCTCAGAGCAGGCCGAAAAATATGACACCTCTTTTGCAACAGTACTCATATTTGGTATTTTTTGACCACAGGGTCCAAAACCATGCTCCAAAACACAAAAGGAGGGGCCTCGTAAGGCCCCTCCTTAGGAAAGGGAATCGATTTATTCCACAGCCGTAGATTAATCCTAGCCGCTACTCCATCATGTCGAGGACGGAGGGGCGAAGCTCGTTCTCAGCAGCCTCGGGATCGGTTTCGCGCAGGCGGTTGATGTAGCGGTTGTACCACATCACGGCAAGGCCCAGGAAGACAACCACGCCGCCGACGTTGTAGACCAGCGTCAGCCACAGAGGCTGATCGAGCGGAATGGTGCCGCAGATAAGCACGAAGCAGAAGACCACAAGCAGGAATGCAGCAATGACCAGGCCAAAGGTGCGCGAACCCATGCGGAAGCCACGGGGAGCAGCGTCGAAGTTCTTGCGCAACATAAAGTAGGCAAGCAGGATCAGCAGCGGCGGGAGCAGAGCGGTGGCAGCCGTCATGTTGGTGACGATCATGAGCAGGTCGTCGAGGTTACCGGAGCCCAGGGCCGGGATGATCAGGATGGGGACGACGATGGCGAACTGCAGCCAGGCAGCGCGGGCAGGAATGCCGTGCTCGTTGAGCTCGACGATCTTGCTACCAAAGACGCCCTTGGGGATCTCGGTGAAGAAAACCTTGATGGGAGCCGAGGTCCACATCATGAGGGAGCCCAGCGTGGCAGCGAGAAGGATCAGGCCAATGACGCGCGTGGACACTTCCATGGGAATGCCAAAGTGGGCAAAGACAGCGCCGAATACGTCGAAGATGCCGGTGGAGATGGCAACGCTGCCCTCGGGGATGAACAGGTTAACCAGCAGCGAAGCGCCTGCATACAGAAGGCCGATGGTCAGGCCGGCGATAACGACGGTGCGCACGAAGGCCTTGACGCCACCCTTAAGGTCGTTAAGGAACACGCCGACAGACTCAGCGCCGCCAACGCCCTGGATGATCCAGGCAAGCGTACCGAAGAAGCCCCACGCAGTTGCGAAGTTGCTCATGTCGGGAGCCATGTTAGCGGGAGTAGGAGCCGTAGCGAACTCAACGCCGCCAAAGGCAGCAGCCAGGGACAGCAGGATGAACACGGCGGTCAGGCCGAGAGCCGCGGTCGAACCGAAGGAGGAAATGGAGCCGATCCACTTAGCGCCCTTGGTCGAAACCCACGTGGCGATAGCAAAGACGACGATCTCGATAATGGTGATCCACAGCTGCGAAAGCTCGGCGTTGGCACCAAAGAACACGTAGCTCGCGTAGATGATGACGTTGGGCAGGACGGACGCAAAGAAGAACAGGTTAACGAACCAGTAGCTAAATGCCGTCAGGAACGCCCAGCGGCCGCCCATCGAGGTCTTAACCCATGCGTACACGCCAGACTCGGAGTCCTTGTTGAGGCCGACGAACTCGGCGGTAACCAGGGTATAGGGGACAAAGTACAAAAGCGTGGCAAAGAAGAACGACGGCGCAGCTGCCAAGCCGATGGCCGCGTTGTTGTTGATGATGTTCTTGATACCGAACACGGCGGCGACCGTCATGCCCAGCAGAGCGAACGAACCAATCGTTCCTCGTTTTTCAGAGCTCATAAGCCCTCCCAATCATCTATTAAATGTCATCTAAACCCGTCCGAGCTGCAAGTGCAAACACGGACGGTGCACCTGCTAAGGGGAATGGGGAAAAGGGAGTCAACAAAGCCATCCCCCTTAACGGCGCGAAGCAAACGTCCAGGCGGACGAATACTACTTGTTGGGGAAGGAATATCCTTCAACCGTCACGTGCAGTACCACGACGCGGGGATCCGCGGCATCAGCCACGACACGGTAGGCCTCGTCGATCTCGACGACGGCAACGCCGCCGGCAGGAATCGTCACGGTCTCCCCCGCTCCCTCAAAGCGCTCACGATCGTCGATATCGCTGTAGGCGCGCGTACAGGTAAGATCGGCCTTAGAAGCCACCTCGACAGTCAGGTCGCCGTCGAGCGGGGCGAGCACGGCATGATAGCGACGGTGACCGACCAGATCGGCGGTAGCGGCCTCGTGGGCGTTCACCCACCAATACACCAACGAGTCGCCGATGGAGTAAGCCACGTCGTGCTGCAGGTCGGCAACACCATCGAGCGCCTGTCCGGTACGCATCCACTTCTTGACGGACTTCATCTGAGCATCGAAGTCGGCACGTGAGTTAAAGACATGCATGACTTATGCCTCCTTAATGGGTGCCAGCGCCTGAGCCAGATCGGCAGACGTCAGCGGTCGCAGGGACACCTCGAAACTGAAGCTCTCAAAACGGGTGCGATAGGAATCGAGCACCTCGGAACCCCAAGAGTTCGAGCCAAGGCCGAGCAGCTGGTCGTTGATGTTGACCGTGACCGTGTCGCCCTTGACAAGGTCGTAGACGTGCTTGGCATTATCAATAGCCTCGCAGCTATAGGGCCATGCCGAGAACGAGAACGGGTTGGAAGCGGCGTCGGACGGACGCGTCACCAGCACGCCGTCACCGTGGCTAGAGCGCAGGGCAACCCAGCGGGTACCCTCGCGGTTGGCACAGTCCTGAGGCATAACGTAGGGCGTGAACATGTCGTCGACCGTAGTGCGGTAATGACCGACCGGGTTGGCGCGCAGCGAGTCCGGATAGTTCTCGCCCGGGCCGTGGCCATACCACTCGACGGCACGATCGCAACCGGGGACCTCGAAGGAGATGCCGATGCGCGGGATGATATCCGAGTAATCGCCGTAGGGCTCGCCGGAAACCTTGAGGTCGACGCGACCGCTCGGAAGCACGGTGTAGACAAGCTCGACGCGCATGCCGAACGCGCGAACGGGAGGAGCGATGCGCTGGCTCACGGTAACGACGACCGCATTGCCATCCTGCTTCCAAGAAACCTTGCGGGTAGACGTCTGCATCACATCGATGAAGTTGTCCTTCCACAGGGAGTCATACTCCTGAGCGTGGTTGTCGACGAGCGGATGCCAAAAACCAACCTGGGGACCAGAGGCCATGACGTCGCGGCCGGATGCCTTCCACTCGCTCACGGTACCGTTGACTTTGCTGAAGGCCAGCTCGCCATTGAGGGAGTGAATGCGGATCTCCTGCTCGGTCTCCTCGACCGTAAGCTCAGGACGAGCGGGGGCGGAGATGGCCGGCGCCGGATGGTTGGCGATGGCAAACTGGCTTGCGCCCAGTTGGAACATCGGCTCGCACCAGACGTGAGCGGCCATGGTGTAGGCGCGCACGGTCAGCAGGGTCTCGCCTACCGCGGCCTCGTGAATCACCAGTGGCAGCTGGACGGACTCGCCGGGGGCAACCGTACCGGGCATGAGCGTCTTGCGGCAGACCACGTCGCCGTCCACCAGGGTCTCGGCCGACAGGCAAACATCCTCGAGGGTGGTAAACCAACGCTTGTTGGTGACAGTCAGCTCGCCCGCCTCGGCGTCATAAGCCATGCGAACCGGGCAGATGACCTGACCATACTCAGTGAGGCCCGGGCTCGGCTGCTGCCAAGGGAACACCATGCCATCGATGCAGAAGTTGCTGTTGTTGGGGTAATCGCCGTTGTCGCCACCGTACATATCGTAGGCAACGCCGTCCTCGGTCACAGCAGCCAAACCGTGGTCGCACCATTCCCAGATAAACTGGCCTTGGATGCAATCCCAGCGATCGAAGACCTCCTGGTACTCGGACAGGCCTCCGGGGCCATTGCCCATGGAGTGACCGTACTCGCAGTTAATGCGCGGCTTGGGGAACGGATGCTCGCCAAAGTCGTTCATCTGCGACACACGGGAATACATCGTGGAAATGACGTCGACGGTATCGGCGTTGCGGTCCTCCTCGTAATGGACCGGACGACCGTCGAGCTCGTGAGCCTTGGCGTACATCGCGCGGATGTTGCAGCCATAGCCGCTCTCGTTGCCCATCGACCACATAATGATGCAGGCGTGGTTACGCTCCTGCATCACCAGGCGCTCAATGCGGTCGACGTAGGCCGGCTCCCATGCCGGGTCGTCGGTGACCAGGGCGATATTGCCGATATTCTCGAAACCGTGGCTCTCCATGTCGGTCTCGGCGACCAGCATGATGCCATACTCATCGCACAGCTCGTAGAAGCGCGGGTCATTGGCATAGTGAGAGGTGCGCACCGCGTTGATGTTGTGCTGCTTCATGAGCTCCAGGTCGTGGCGCATGCGATCGAGGCCCACGGCGCGGCCCTTGTGATCGTCGTGATCGTGGCGGTTGACGCCATGCATCTTAAAGTAGGTGCCGTTGAGGTAGATATGATTGCCCTCAACCGTCACCTCGGCAAGACCCTGGCGATGCGGAACGTACTCGCTGACCTCGTCACCGTCGTAGACCTCAAACGTAAGGTCGTAGAGGAAGGGGTCCTCGGGATTCCAGAAGTGGGCATCGGTCACGCCGCACTCGGCATGGCCGTCGACGCACTCGCCCGCAGCCACCACGTTCTCGCCATCGCTGAGCGTAAACACAACGCGGGAAGAGCCCTCGGCAACCGTATCGAGCGTAATCAGAGCGGTATCGCCCTCGCGGTGCGTGCGGAACCTAAAGTCGACCAGGTGCGCGGCGGGACGCTGCATAAGGTACACATCGCGGAAGATGCCCGAGGCCCACCACATATCCTGGTCCTCGATATAGCTGCCATCGCTGTACTGCAGGACCTTGACCGCAAACAGGTTGTCGCCCTCGACAAGCGCGTCGGTCACGTCGAACTCGGCAGACAGGCGCGAACCCTTGGTCATGCCGATATACTGACCGTTGACGTACAGCTCGCCATAGCTCTCGATGCCGTCGAAGCGAATGATCTCGCGAGCGCCAGCAGGAACGGCGGGAAGGTTGACGATGCGCTGGTAGACGCCCGTGGGGTCGTCGGAGGGAACGAACGGCTGATCAACCGGGAACGGGAAACCCTCGTCGGTGTAGGCAAGGTTGCCATAGCCGTCCACCTGCCACAGGTGCGGAACCTCCACGTGATCCCACTCGGGCTTGTACGTGGAGAGTTCCTCGTTGGAGACGGCAGCGGGGCCCTCAAAGAGGCGGAACTGCCACGAGCCGGACAGCTGGACAAACCCGCGCGACAGCTCGCGGCTGTACGTTGCAGCGAGATCGGCGGTCTCGTAACCCATAAAGTACGCATGGGGTGCCAGGCGGTTCCTGTGGGTGAGCGCTTGGTTTTCCCAATCGTTAATGGCGTCCATGGTGATGCTCCTTCATCATCGTAGTGATTCTTGTGCAACCGGTTGTCCTTATCTTACGGGCGATGCAAAAAACTGTGCAACCGGTTGTCCGCTGAACGGTCGATTTGGCCGGGTTAACTGTGCAACCGGTTGTACAATCGCAACACTTATGTCACCCTGAGTATCGAAACTCAGCACAAGACATCGTTCTTAAGCTCGTAGGCAACCTCCACGCCCGCTGATATCTCACCCACACGAGACGTATTCGATTTCGGCTTGGTTGCAAAACGACACCGGTCACCGGATATCATGAACGCTGTTCAGGCGCACTATAGTAAGCTGTATCCGCACTAGCCCGTATCAGTGACAACATCGACCGCATTTTCCAGGAGACGCCATGACACAACCAGTTCGCACCGCACCTACGCTTGCCGAGGTTGCCGCAGCTGCCGGCGTGTCGCGCTCCACGGCATCGCGCGCCCTCAACGATTCGCCCCGCATTAGCGAGGAAACCAAAAAGCGCGTCCGCGCGGCGGCCAAGGAAGTCAATTTTGTCCCCAACGCTCGTGGCCGAGCGCTCGCTGTCGGGCGCACGGAAATCATCGCCGTGCTCGTGACCGAGCCTCTGAGTGAACTCTTCAGCGACCCCACCTATAGCGAGTTTTTGAGCGGCATTACCGAGGAACTGTCGGAGTCGTCCTATCTGCCCGTTATCTTGCAGGCGTCTTCTACGCATGAGCGCAACCGCGCACGCGAGCACTTTGAGCGCCGCTCGTTCGACGCCGTGATCGACGTCTCTCCCTACAAAGGCAGCGAGCTGCTCGAGGTGCTGCGCGAGCTGGGCGTACCCACCGTGTTGTGCGGCCAGCTCGAGGGCCACCCCTATCGCGATGTGTTCTCGACGGTCTACTCTGACGACGAAGAGGGCGGACATTTTGCGGCACTCGCCATGAAGGATCGCGGGCGCAAAGATATCGTCGCCGTGTTGGGACCGCAAGACAACCCCGCTGTTGTCGACCGCCTGCGCGGCTACCGCGCCGTCTTGGGCGAAGACCTCCCAGACGCAAACGTTATCTATACCGGCTGGAACAGCGGAGACGGCTATCAGGCCATGCACCAGATCCTCGCGCGCGAGATTGCTTTCGATGGCGTGCTCTGCGGATCGGACCGTATCGCGGCTGGCGTCATCACCGCACTCAACGAGGCAGGCCTATCCGTTCCTGCGGACGTTTCTGTCGTCGGCTTCGACGATCACGAGATTGCGGCGCGCTGCGTCCCCGCGCTCACGACCGTCCGCCAGCCCCTGCGCGAAGAAGGACACATGGCCGCCAACATTGCGCTCGACATGATCAAGGGTGCCGAGCCCACCACCACCGTCATGCACATGCAGCTCGTTCAGAGAGACTCGCTATAAGAAACTGGGGCAGGCTTTCCGCCAAACAGTTGTTGCGGAAAGCCTGTCCCGTTTGAGCGCTCATTCTGGGGCACAGTTTCCGTTAGACAGCTCAACCGGAAACTGTGCCCCATTATTTTGCCGAATACTGGGTCGCGCTTTCCCAGAGGACCCCCTTTGGGAAAGCGCGACCCCTTCTGGACGCAGATTCCGGGTTGTAGTTTCCCGGCGCACGACGGCAAGCCTCCAAACCATGACGTCACGACATAAAAAAAACGAGGGAAGGCACGCGTCCTTCCCTCGTTGCGGGCAATATGTAGCCACTCGCCTACATCAGGCGCAGGCTGACGTCCTTGAGCTGGGCGCCACTAACGGCACTCGGGGCGCCCGACATGAGGTCGGAGCCGCTGGCCGTCTTGGGGAACGCCATGACGTCGCGGATGGAGTCGGAACCGGTGAGCAGCATGCACACGCGGTCCAGGCCCAGAGCGAAACCGCCCATCGGGGGCGCACCAAACTTGAGGGCCTCCATGAGGAAGCCGAACTGCGACTCGGCGCGCTCCTCGGTAAAGCCCAGGAGCTTGAGCATGGACATCTGCATCTCGGCGTTGTGGATACGCATACCGCCACCGCCGGCCTCAAAGCCGTCCATGACAAAGTCGTAGGTGCAAGAACCGGCCGCCAGCGGGTCGGCCTCGATCTTGGCGATGTCGGTCTCGGTCGGCAGCGTGAAGGGCTGATGCTCGGCAGCGTAGGCCTTGCGGTCCTCATCCCAGTGGAACAGCGGGAAGTTGACGACCCACAGGAAGTCGTGGCCCTCACGCTTGATCTCGAGTGCGTTGGCCATGTGGGAACGCATGCCGCCCAGGATCTCGTCAGAGAGCAGGCGCGGACCGGCGGCGAACATCACAAGGTCGCCGGGCTCGACGTCCATGCGCTCGCGCAGGGCAGCCATCTCCTCGTCCGAGAAGAACTTGACGATGGGGCTGTTGATGGAGCCGTCCTCGCGGAAGGCAATCCAGGCCAAGCCCTTGGCGCCAAACGTGGAGGCCACGCCGGCAAGCTTATCGATCTTGGCACGTGCCCAGGCACCAGCGCCCTTGGCGTTGATGGCCTTGACGACAGAACCCTCCTCGTTTGCGGCGGTCGCAAAGACCTTGAACTTGGAGTTGGCAAAGATGTCGGTCAGGTCGACCAGGTGCATGCCATAGCGGGTATCGGGCTTGTCGGAGCCATAGGTGTCCATGGCCTCCCAGTAGTTCATGCGACGCAGCGGCGTGGGCATCTCGACACCCATGCGGCCGAAGGCATCGGACAGAACTTCTTCGAGCGCGCTCATGACATCGTTCTGGTCCACGAAGGACATCTCGATATCGACCTGGGTGAACTCGGGCTGACGGTCGGCACGCAGGTCCTCGTCGCGGAAGCACTTGGCAACCTGGTAGTAGCGCTCGACGCCACCGACCATGAGCAGCTGCTTCAGGAGCTGCGGGGACTGCGGCAGGGCGTAGAAGTTACCCGGCTGAATACGGCTGGGAACGATGAAGTCGCGAGCGCCCTCGGGCGTGGACTTAAACAGGGAGGGCGTCTCGACCTCCATGAACTCACGGTTGTGCAGCGCCTCGCGAATGGCAAAGGTGAAGTCGGAGCGCAGCTTGAGGTTGGCCATCATCTCGGGACGACGGAGGTCCAGATAGCGATAGCGCAGACGGGTGTCCTCGCTCGTCTCGATGCCGTCCTCGATCTGGAACGGCGGAGTGACGGACGTGTTAAGCACCTCGGCGTGGTCGGTCAGGACCTCGATCTCGCCGGTCGCGAGCTTGGTGTTGGTGGTCTCCTCGCCACGAGCGCGCACGACGCCGTGGATCTTGATGGGCCACTCGGGACGCATGGTCTCGGCAATCTTAAAGGCGTCGCCGTCGGAGTGCTCGGGGTCGAAGGTGAGCTGCGTGATGCCCTCGCGGTCGCGAAGGTCGCAGAAGATAAGGCCGCCGTGGTCGCGGCGACGGCTCACCCAACCGGTGAGGGTGACCTCTTCGCCCACGTTCTCGAAGCGAAGCTCGCCGCAGGTACGGGTGTGCATGGAATGCTCATCGATGGGACGGGTCTGGCTCATACCAGTGATCCTCCTTTATGGATCTGTGCCGCCCCGTGTCGTTCCGGGCGGCGTCGTACAGATTTGCCCAGCCTGCGTAAACCGCGCAGCCAGACATGGCGTTCTATCTTATCGCACCCGCGTCGATGTGCCGCGAAAAAGTAGCTCTTGCCCAAAGACTTGACGGAGACGAAACAATTGACGCGGCCTGGCCGTCGCCAAGGCGCGCCGCGTGCGACAATGTGCCCCAATACAACCGCACTCGGAAAGGCCCGTCATGACCGCACGCCTCCTCGTTATGGATATCGATTCCACGCTCATCAACCAAGAAGTCATCGACCTGTTGGGCGAGGAGGCCGGCGTGGGCGAGCAAGTTGCACAGATCACCGAACGCGCCATGCGCGGCGAGCTCGACTTTAAGCAGGCGCTCGAGGAGCGCGTGGGGCTGCTCGCCGACCTGGACGAGAGCGTATTCGAGCGCACCTTTGAGCGCGTGACATTTACCCCCGGCGCGCTGGAGCTTGTGCGCTCGGCACACAGCAAGGGCTGGAAGGTTGGCGTGGTAAGCGGCGGCTTTCACGAGGTCGCCGACAAGATCGTGGCCGCCGCGGGCATCGACTTTTGCCTCGCTAACCGCCTGGAGGTCGTGGACGGCAAGCTCACCGGCAAGCTGGCGGCAAACATTGTGACCAAGGAATCCAAGCTCATCCAGCTGCTGGATTGGGCAGTTGAGTGCGGTGTCGACATGGCCCACACCGTCGCGATCGGCGACGGCGCCAACGACATCCCCATGATTCAGGCCGCGGGTACGGGCATCGCGTTTTGCGCCAAGCCCAAGACGCGCGAAGCCGCCCCGTTTGCCATCGACGAGCGCAACCTGATGCTCGCCATGGACATCATCCTGCGCGACTAGCAAGTTCGCCCAACAATTGAATCAGTCTGTCCTATAGTTTCCGAACAATTTTGTCTTAGTGTTCGGAAAAATACCTTTTGAGTGCTAGACTTTGCGCCGTCGAAGGGAACATATATGGATAAGCGAGATCTTGAGCAGCTGCTGAGCGATGTTGCCGGCGGATCAGTCGCCCCTGCCGACGCGCTTACGCGCATCCAGACGGCGCCAACCGCCGATCTGGGCTTTGCGCAGCTCGATCTTTCGCGCGGAGTGCGCCAGGGAGCCGGCGAGGTCGTCTACGGCGCCGGTAAAACCGCCGAGCAGATTGCCGCCATTATCGAAGCGCTACACGATGCCGGCCAGGAGCGCATCCTGGTCACGCGCCTGGACGCCGAAAAGGCAGACCGCACCTCGGAGCTCCTCGACAACGGCATCGACCTGGGATATGTCCCGGACGCACAGCTCGCCCTCGTGGGAGGCAAGCCCTCCCCTACCGGCAACGGACGCATCGTCGTCGCCTGCGCCGGCACGAGCGACCTGCCCGTCGCCGAGGAAGCCGCATTGACGGCCGAGTTCTATGGCAACGAGGTCGACCGCCTCTACGACGTGGGTGTCGCCGGCCTGCACCGTCTGCTCGCGCATGCCGAGGAGCTTGCCCAGGCACAGGTGGTCATCGCCATTGCCGGCATGGAGGGCGCACTGGCGAGCGTTGTCGGCGGCCTGGTGAGCTGTCCGGTCATCGCCGTTCCCACCAGCGTGGGTTACGGCGCGAGCTTTGGTGGTGTAGCCGCGCTACTCGCCATGCTCAACTCCTGCGCCAGCGGCGTTTCGGTCGTCAATATCGACAACGGCTTTGGTGCCGCCTACCAGGCAAGTCTTATCAACCATCTGAGCGCCGGCACACCCCGCGCCCGTTAAGGAGCATTCCATGTCCAACCATCAGCATACGCTTATCATCGACGGCACCTCGGGCATCAGCGGCGATATGACCGTCGCGGCCCTGCTCGACCTGGGCGCCAGCGAGGAACACCTGCGCGAACAGCTCGCCACGCTGCCGGTCGACGGCTTTTCGATCGCCGTCACGCGTGCAAACAAGCATGGCATCGACGCCTGCGATTTCGACGTCCAGCTTGCAGAGGAGCTCGAGAACCACGATCACGATATGGCCTGGCTCTACGGCAACGAAGCAGCTGCCGAGCACACGCACGAGCATGAGCACCACCATCATGACCATGATGAGCACGAACACGAGCACTGCCACGAGCATGACCATGAGGGTCACCATCACGCCCACCACCATCACCACCGTTCTTTGGCGGATGTCACCGCCATCATCGATGGCTCACGGCTAAGCGATGGTGCCAAGCGTCGTGCCCTCGCCATTTTTTCCGTACTCGCTGATGCCGAGGCAAAGGCTCACGGCAAAACGCCCGACACCGTCCTGTTTCACGAGGTGGGCGCCGTCGACTCCATCGTCGACGTCTGCTCTGTCGCCATCTGCCTCGACGACCTTGGTATTGAGGACATCGTGGTCGAGTCGCTCTCCGAGGGTCACGGCACCATCCACTGTGCCCACGGCCTCATGCCCATTCCCGTCCCCGCTGTCGTCAACCTGTGCCAGGCGGGCAATATCGCCCTCACGCCTGCACCGGTCGCCGGCGAGCTCGTGACGCCGACGGGCGCCGCCATCGTCACCGCGCTGCGCACGTCCGACCAACTGCCCTCACGCTACCGCATCGAAGCCGTCGGCTACGGCGCCGGCAAACGCCCCTACGAAGGTTGCTCCGGTACGCTCCGCTGCCTGCTCGTTCACGCGGACGCATAGCCATGGATGCCCGCAAGGCAAAAAGCCGCGCTGCCATCGTTACGGCGTTCTCCGAGCTCCTGTGCGAGAAAGACTACGGCAAGATCACCGTCGGCGACATCATCGCTCGTGCCCACGTAGGTCGGGCCACGTTCTACGGGCTCTTCAAGAGCAAAGATGACCTGCTCGCTGAGCTCGTGCGCGATATCTGCACCCATGCCCTCGACGATGACGGTACGCCCCTCGATGACCCACTCGTACAGGTCGAGCATATCCTCAACAACCTCTGGAATCGTCGGCAGGGTGTACGGGCACTGGTAGCCGGCGCCGGCTCACGCGTCTTCGCCGACTGCTTACGCAAGACCATCATGTCACGAGCAGCCGAAACCGTGCCCGTCGACCCCTCAGGCCCCGCCGGCACCATGGACCGAAGCTTCCTACTACACCACATAGCCTCAAGCTTTGTAGGAATGGTCCAATGGTGGGCCTGGCACAATTTCCAAGCAGATAAAGCCGACGTAGCCAAAGACTACCTCTCAGCCATAAAGCCCCTCTTCACCTAAGTAAGAAGCTCATCCCAAATCATCGACCCAACCCAGGGCTCCGCGCACCCCAAAGTGTCACTCGCGCCTCAACGCCCCCACCAGCAACAAGCCCCTCCCATCCAAATTCTGATATATATGTTGGGTTGCTTGCTCGAGCGCAGCAAAGACCCCGCAGCCGTCCGCATGGGGTAACTTCCCAGCGCACTCCGCAGGACGAAAGAACCCCCGCCGCACGAAGTGCGCAGCGGGGGTTCTTTCATGTCCGAGGACGCGCTGGGAAGTTACCCCATGCGGACGGCGGACAACCTATGTAGCCTCAGACTAGAACATGCCCAAGAAACCATGCACAAACAGCGCAGCCAGAGCAGCGCCGACAAACGGAGCGATGCCAGGAACGAGCAGGCCGTACTTCCAGTTGTTGTCAGCCTTGTTCTTGATCGGCAGCACCTGATAGGCCATGCGAGGACCAAGGTCACGAGCCTGGTTCATGGCGAAGCCGGTGATGCCGCCCATGCCCATGCCAACGGCCCAAACGATCAGGCCGACGCAGATGGCGAGCATCAGAACGTTCTCGCCGGCGCGGTTAGCGGCAGCGAGGATGGCGCTGATGAACACAAAGGTGCAGATAGCCTCGCAGAAGAAGTTACGGGCGTAGTTCGTACCCTCGGTGGTGGGGTTGGTCGAGAAGATGTTGCGCTGGGCAATGGGGTCGACGACGCCATCGGAAGCCTTGAACTCATCGGCATACATCAACCACGCGATCACGGCGCCCGCAAAGCCGCCGAGCATATCGGCAATCATGAAGGGAATGCAGCTGCTCCACGGCACCAGGCCTACGATGCACTGGGCAAGCACCATGGCGGGGTTCATGCACACGGCGCCGCCAAAGATAAACAGAGCGACCGAGATGCCAAAAGACCAGGTGGTGATGGCAAACATGTGGCCGGAGCCCTGATACTTGGTGCCCTTAAGCACGGTATCGCAGTGTACGCCCACGCCAAAGATGATCATGAGGGCCGTTGCGCCGAATTCGCAGAGGAGTTTGGTAAGCATAAAACCTTATCTTTCTTGTCGGTTATAAACGATTCGTTTAGGCCGCGCGCTAGTGCTGAGCGACGACAACGCCCAGGCCATCGGGAATGACGGCCACCTTGGCATCGGCACCTTTCATCTCAAAGGCGAGCTTGAGCGCCTCCTCGAGGGTGTTGACCGGCGTCATGTGCATATCCTTAATCATCTGGTGATCGCACAGGTCGGTAACCATGATCACAGGGTGATGTGCCAGGATGCGGGCGAAAATCTGGCTCGTCCACTGATCGGGCAGGGTCTCGTCCTTGGGACGATCGATGCAGGCACGCTCAAACTCTGCCGGATCGTTGTCGGCGATGTTGTGATAGAAGCCCTCGCCACCGTGACCGTCGGCACAACCGGCAACGTCGATAATCACACCGCCCTCGGGAAGCGTGGCCTCGGCAGAGCACATGCCCTTCACGGCCTGGTAGATGTTCTGGTCGAGCGGGTAGCCGCCGTTGGTGGTGATGGCAATCTCGCACTCGACGGGCTCAACGCCGGCAAGGCTCTTTACGAACTCGCAGCCAGCCTCGTGTGCCTTGTGGATGTCGCCGGCGAAGGAGCCAATGACCTCGTGCTTGCCGTTGAGCACCACGTTCAGCACAAAGGCAAGGTGAGCCATCTCGGCAGCGGCAAACATGTCCTCGCTCACGTGGTTATGGCACAGGTTGCCGGCACGCGAATGGGAATCGTTCACAAACTGGCCGTTGTGGTTGTACATGATGGTCTTGTAGCTGGCGATGCCAGGCAGGACGGACTTGCGGCTGCCGGAGAAACCAGCAAAGAAGTGCGGCTCAATAAAGCCCTCGGCAAGCAGCAGATCGCAATCGACGGCAATCTTATTGATGATGCACTCGCCACCAGAAGGCAGGGTGCCGATCTTTTTCATCATGCTGTCGTCAGTCGCGACGTGCATAACGATTTCCTCGTTGGCAACAATTTCCTCGCCGTACTTGTTGACGAGCTCCTCGTGCGTCGACGGACGATGCATACCCGTAGCAACCAAAATACGCACGCGAGCCTCGGGCGCAGCGGAATGGATGTGATGCAGCAGAATAGGCATCGTCACACGCGAGGGAACGGGGCGCGTATGGTCGGAGCTAATAATGACAATATCCTTCTTGCCAGCGCAAAGCTCCTCGAGCGAAGGCGAGCCATAAGGGTTGGCAAGCGACTCCTCTACCAGCTCTTCCTGCGATTTTGTGGTCTTAAACTCGTTTTGGTGACCTTCCATCACACCCGCGAAGTTCTTATCCTCGAGCTCCAAATGCAACGTCTTGTGGTCAAACGGCAGTTCACATTCAAACAATGTCGAGCGCCCTCTTCCTTTCAACTGACACACTAGATTAACCGTTGGAAGGATACGCCGCTCACCGAAAAACTCCACCGTCCACCGACTCATTAACACAACGTTCATATTTGACCCACAACAAAACGGCCGTGATCCCAAACGGGACCGCGGCCGCCTGTCAAAGACACTATAGACAGGATGATTTACGCAGCGCCGAGGCAAACATCTAGTCCGAGACGTACGCACGTAAGCCATTTTGCATAAATTCGTTAATTAATTGCATAAGATGGCGCATGGATTTCTGGCCATAACTGGGTAGTACCCTCCGGAGCGTGCATTTTTGCGAGTATTCAGCATCGCGGGATAAGATTTTGGTGCCAAAAATCTTTCAAAAGGTAGATAGTCCTCATGACTCGACCCATCTGGATAGCATGCGGCGAGAAACCAGCCATATATGATCGTCGCCAAAGCCCAATCGTCGTGCAAAAGCATCAACAAAGGCAGCGAAAGCCGGCTATGGCCTTATGCATCAATCTTTGGCTGCTGAAAACTCCGTTTTTTGCACGTCGCCCCAAGCACCACCCTCACCCAGCGGCTGATCCGCCGAAGACCGGACATCGCAGGGCCCGCCATTAGTTTACTTTTAGGCACACTCCGCAGGACGCAAGAAGCCCTCGCCGCACTCCACGCTATGCGCGAAGCGCGCCTTATTCCCTTCAGCTTTAATCCCAGAAGACCGAGGACGAAGGGGCCCGATGGGTTTCCCTCTGAATGCATTCCGCAGCACGAAGCCCCCCTATCCACAGCTCCGAAGGAGCAGGATAAGGGGGCTTCAAGTGCGAGGACGCATTCAGAGAAAAACCCATCGGGTCCCGGTGAGAGCCACAGGGCTATCGATTACCCCGTGTTCTGCAATCCTGCCGAGACGCCGGTCACAGTCGAAAGAATCAGGCTCATGTACTCGGCCTTCTTCTCCTCGGCCATCTCGTCCTGGTTCATACGCACCTCGCGAAGGGCGCGGACCTGGGCGATGGACAGGGCGTCGACGTAGGGGTTGCGCACGCGAACGGCACAGCCAAGCACACGGCGGCGCTGCAGCGGCCACTCGTCACCGACGATGGCAAGGACCCACTTACGAGTGAGCTGCATCTCGGTGAAGACCTTCTCGGATAGATCCTGGCGGTCGCCCAGATGCAGATACATCTTGGCGATGCGCTGATCGGTCTTAGCAATCGACATCTCGATGTTGTCGATAAAGGTGCGGAAGAACGGCCACTCCTGGTAGGCAGCCTTGAGCTGGTCAAGATCGCCAAGCTGCTCGCAGGCGGTGCCCAGACCGTACCAAGCGGCCAGGTTAATGCGCGCCTGGCTCCAGCTGAAGATCCACGGGATGGTACGCAGGTCATCGAGCGACTTGGCGCCCAGACCGCGCTTGGCGGGACGCGAGCCGATCGGCAGCAGACCGACCTCGGTCAGCGGCGTCACGGTCGAGAACCACGGTGTAAAGTCCTCGGTGTTCAGCAGGTCCAGATAGCGTTCGTGGCTTGCAGTGTTGAGCTTCTCGGCCATATCCCAGAACTTCTGCGTGGTCTCGGTGTTGGTCTTCTCGACACTCGGGGCCGACTGCAAAAGCGTTGCGGCGGCAACGGACTCAACATGGCGCTGAGCCAGCGTGCGGTTGCCGTAACGGGCAAAGATGACTTCGCCCTGCTCGGTAAGCTTAAAGAAGCAGTTGACCGAACCCTTGGGCTGCGCCAGCACGGCCTTGTTGGCCGGGCCGCCGCCACGGCCCACGGCACCGCCGCGACCGTGCATGAGCACCAGGTCGATATCGTTCTTCTCTGCCCACTTGGCGATGCGCTCCTGCGCGGAGTGCAGCGCGAGCATGGCCGTGGTAGGACCGGCATCCTTGGAAGAGTCGGAATAGCCCAGCATGACCTCCATGCGGCGGTTGGTCTGGGCAAGGCGCTTTTGCACCACGGGCAGCGTAAGCATCTGATCGAGCACGTCGACGCAGCCCTCGAGGTCCTCGAGCTGCTCGAACAACGGGATCACGTCGAGCTCGGGGACATCCTCCTCGTGTGCAAAGGACAGGTGCGCCAGCTCAAAGACGTCGGCCACATGCTGAGCGCTCTTGGTAAACGAGATGATGTAGCGGTGCGCCATCTTCTTGCCGTAGCGCTTTTGGATGGAGCCGATAGCGCGGAAGGTATCGATGACCTCGCGCGTCATGGGCTGCAGGTCGCCATGGATACCGTTCTCGTGGATATCCTTAAGGGCGCGGGCATGCACCACGGAGTGCTGACGGAACTCCATCTCGACCATATGGAAGCCGAAGGACTCGACCTGCCAGATGATGGTTTGGACCGGGCCGTAGGCAGCACGGACGGCACCGCAGGCGGCCAGCGAACGCTGGACGACGCGCAGGTCATCCAGGAACTCGTCGGCGCTGTGGTACATGGTGTCGGTGATACGACGGACGGTGGCGTTCAGGCGGTCGGCCATGACGAGCATGACGGCGCGATGCGGCTCGTGCTCGGAGATCAGCTCGGCGCGGGCCGTGTAACGAGGGCTCATCTCGACCTGATGGTTCCACAGGTTAATGAGCTCGGCCGACGGCTTGCTGTAGGTAGCCTCGAGCGTGAGGTTGCGGCCGATGTGGCGGCACTTGTCCTCGAGCTTGAGCACCATGTGCGTAAAGTACTTGGCGGCGACCTCACGGCTCACCTTGGCGGTGACGTTGGGGTTACCGTCGCGGTCGGAACCGATCCAGCTGCCGGGATGGAAGAACGCCGGGCACAGCGGCGGCACAGTACCGGCCTTGTCGCCCAGCACCCAATCGTCAAAACGACGATAGATAACGGGGATAACGTCGAACAGCGTGTTATCGAAGATGTCGATGATGGTATCGGCTTCCTCGACCGGCGTGGGCTTCTTGAGCGCGATGGGACTCGTACGCACCAGGGCGTCGATCTCCTGCAGCATATGGCGCTCGTTCTCCACCAGGTCGGAGCCGCCCAGACGCGGACGCTCCTCCAGCAGGTTGGAGATACGGCGGATCTTGCCCTCGACGGCCTTACGACGGGCCTCGGTGGGATGTGCGGTAAAGACAGGGTGGAACTCGAGCTTGTCGAGCAGCTCGTTGGCACCCTCGACACCCAGCTCATTCACCAGCTGGTGATAGGCAACGGTAAGCTCGTTGGCAGGATCGACCTCGGTATCGGTCGACGCACCGGCCTCGCGCTCGCGCAGCTGCGCCACACGGTAGTTCTCCTCCGACAGGTTTGCCAGATGGAAAAAGCTCGTAAAGGCGCGAACGATGACCTGCTGCTTATCGAGCGGCAGGCTGTCGATCAAATCGACGACCTCACGAAATGCCACGGCAGTGGGCTCGTCGGCGGTGGGCACGCCCTGCTCGTCGACGGCTTCGTCGGCAGCGCAGGTACCGGGGTTGCCGGCATTGACCACAATCTCGGCTGTCAAAATCTTGTCGAACAGGTCCGCGATCTCGGGATCATACTCGCTAAGCACACGGCGCTCCAGGCGCAAGAACAGCGCCAGATTGTCGCGCAGCTCCTCGGGGATCTCGATCTCGGCGAGACGCTCCCTGGACTCGGCATTCGAGCCGATTCGGTTAACGAGGCGGTTGACCACGGCAGCGACGCGCGCCGCGGCTTCGGGTACAGACTGGTTGCTTAGGTTCTCAGCCACGTTTCCTCCCATTCCTCCTTCTATGCACGTAACATGCGGTATTCATTATAGGCGCTTGAGAAATACTTTCGACACTGATTGCGCTTTACCACACAAAAGTATTTTCTGCATTGCAAAGGTTTTTGCCCTAAATGGTCGTATTTCTCGGTGGGCGGCATACGTAAACGGGGGCATTCCGCATAAAAGCGAAACACCCCCGTAACAATCGCTCTCCATGAGCAGGGCACGTTAGCAGGCCCGAAGCTCAAAAAGATGCGCTACAGGCGCTCGCGAACCGCCTCGACGACGTTGTCCAGATCGGCGAGCACCTCGTCATGGCTCTGCATGTCGCGCACTTTGACCTTGCCGGCGGCAAGCTCGTCGCCACCCAGGACCAAGATGAGCTTGGCGCCTACCTTATCGGCTTGCTTAAACTGGGCCTTGAGCGAACGACCCTGATAGTCGGCCTCGGTCACGATACCTGCGGCGCGAAGCTCCTGCGTAATGGCAAAGACGTTCTGACGCAGCTCCTTGCCGGCGTTGGCGACATAGACGCACGGGGCCTCATCGGCACCCAAATCGCTGCCAAAGGCCTGCAGGGCCAGCAGGGCGCGCTCAAAACCGACAGCAAAGCCGACGCCCGCCGTGGGCTTGCCACCCTCGAGCTCGACCAGGCCATCGTAGCGGCCGCCGCCGCCGATGGAGCCGACGCCGGCGCCAGGGGCCTCGACCTCAAAGACAGTACGGGTGTAGTAGTCCAGGCCGCGCACCAAGGTGGGATCCTCGACATACTCGATACCGGCGGCATCCAGATAGCGCTTGACCTGCTCGTAGTGCTCGCGGCACTCATCGCACAGGTTGTCACCCATCAGCGGAGCCTCGGCCATGATCTCGCGGCAGTGGTCGTTCTTGCAGTCGAAGGCACGCAGCGGGTTGAGCTCGGCGCGCTCGCGGCACTCATCGCACATCTCGTCGGCGTGATCGAGGATGAACTGCTTAACCTGCTCGCGATAAGCCGGACGGCACTGGGCGTCACCCATCGAGTTGATGAGCAGACGAAGCTTGGAAAGATCGAAGCCCAGGCGCTTGTAGAACTCCATGAGCATGATGATGCACTCGGCGTCTGCCGCCGGATCGGGAGCGCCGAGCCACTCGATGCCCACCTGGTGGAACTGGCGCAGGCGGCCCTTCTGGGGACGCTCGCCGCGGAACATGGCCTCGGCGTAGTAAGCCTTAAACGGCGTGGAGCCCTGGGGCACCAGATTGTTCTCGACGACGGCGCGCACCACGCCGGCCGTGCCCTCGGGGCGAAGTGCCAGGCGCTGCTTGGGCTTGAGTTTGGTGTCGGTGCCCTCGGTAAAGACGCGCTCCAGGTTGGCACCGCTGAACACGCGGAACATTTCCTTGCGCACGACGTCGGTCGACTGGCCGATACCGTGGACAAACACGTCAACCTGCTCGATCGCGGGCGTCTCGATGGGTTTAAAACCAAACGGCTCGAACACGCCGGCCGCAATCTGCTGCATCTTTTGCCAGGCGCGCATCTCGGCGCCGATAAGGTCGCGGGTTCCCTCCGCCTTCTGTGCCTGCATGGGCAAACACCTTTCTTTTGTATCGCGTCATAGGTAGTGGACATTATACGGCACAAAGCAGCAACGCGGCGGCGCGCCTGACCGAACGAGGGTATGGGGACTCGTTCGGCCAGACGCGCCGCCGCGGACGAAGCGGACAAGCGGCGATGCGCTTTGGCCTACCTACTCCCCCGCCACGCTCGCGCGCAGCTTGGCGGCGATGGGCTCGGATGCCAGCAGGAACACGAGCATGACCACGGAGCACGCCAGGCACACGATCCAGGTGCTCGCAAAGGAGCCCGTGGCATCGAACAGCACGCCCGAGACAATGGCGCCCACGGTGCCGCCGACCATCTCGAGCGAGGTAATGGTGCCCGTGACCTTACCGAGGTCGGCCATGCCAAACTGCTCGGACGCGGCGATGGTAGGCGTGATGGTGCCCATGCACGTTCCGATACCAAAGCTCACGGCAGCCACGATGGAACCAAGATCGGTCGCGGGGAAGCACAGGGCGACGCAGGCGATAATGCACGCAATGGAGCCAAGGATATTGCCAAAGCGCAGACCAAAGCGGTCATAGATCGCACCGAGCGAAATCTTGGCGATAACGACGGTGACCATGTAGGCCGAAAGCACGGTACCTGCCCACATGGGATCGTGGCCGCCCGTGACGATCTTGGCGCCGTTGACGGTAACACTCGTCATGTTGGTGACCTGGTTGGGCAAGATGGCGCCGTTAACGAGACCCATAAAGAGGAAGGCGACGACGAGCAGCCAAAACGCCGGGCTCTTCTTGATACGAGACCAGCCGACGCTAACCTCGGGCGCCGTGTGCTCGTCCTTATCGCCAGCCGTCGAGACGGACGGATCGCCCGGGTTCTCGCCGAGCGGCTTAAGGCCGATCTCGGAAGGCTTGGTGCGGAAGGAGTAAGCCGTGATGGGCAGTGCCGCCACCATGCAGACGGCAGCGAGTACCAGGAACGCAGAGCGCCAGCCCACACTCACGATAAGAGAGCTCACGATCGGCGAGAGAATGGCTCCGCCAAAGCCCGAGCCCGAAAGTGCGATGGAAATGGCAAGGCCGCGTTTAGCGGTAAACCAGTTGGCGGTCACAAGGCTAATGAGCAGACGGGTCGAGGCCACAGCGAAGCAGCCCGAAACGGCAAAGAGCACGTAGACCTGCCACAGCTCACCGACAAAGCTCATGCCGGCAAGCACCGCCGAGGTAGCGATAACGGTAAGCGAGCCCAATACGCGGCCACTCACCTTATCGGCAACATGGCCGATAACGAGCGAACCCACGACACTCACCACGGTGGAGATGGCATTGGAGACGTTGTACTGCGCAAGGGAAATACCCAGGTCGCTGACGATCAGCGGCTGGAACAGGCTCATGCAGTTGACGAAAATCGTGTAGCACGTGGCCATGATCACAAAGCCGGAGGTCACCACGAGCCAGCCGGGGAAGAATTTGCGTTGCTGGGACATACCGCTCCTTTTAAAAAACGAATAGCCTGCGCCGGGCGCCGGTAGTGCCCAAGATTGCCTTGAAAGACAAGGGCATAGGCCTTATGGCCATGCCCGCAGGCTTGAAAGGCAAGGTTGGGTGCTACCGGTGGTCGGCGATATAGCCCAAAGCGACGGCGGCATAGGCCGCGGCGCCGAGAGGAAGCTCGGCATCGTTAAAACGTGCCTTGGGATGGTGCTGGGCAAAGCGTTCGTCCGTATCGGTTACGGCCGCGCCCACGGTAAAGTACGCACTCGGAATCTTGCTCGAGATAAGCGCGAAGTCCTCACTCGCCATGGCATGGAAAAGCGGCAAGAAAGCCGCCTTGGGCAGCACTGCGCCCACGTAGCCAAGCGACGCCTGAGTCATATCGCTGTCGAGCACGAGCGGCGGAACGTCCGAAAGCGTCTCGATGGTTGCCGGCGTACGATATGTTGCGGCAACGCCGTTGACGACCTCCGCGATGCGGGTCTTAAGGTGAGCCATGAGCTCGACATCGAAGCCGCGCAACGTTCCCTCGAGCACGCAGGTGTCGGGGATGACGTTGGCCGCCAAGCCGCCAGCGAACTTACCAACGGTAAGTGCGACTTCCTTGGCCGCCGGCACCTCGCGGGAGATAAGCTCCTGGAGCGCCAGGTGCACGTGGACGCCGGCCGTGATGGGGTCGATGCAGATCTCGGGGCTGGAACCGTGGCCGCCCTTGCCCTGGAGCGTGATGCGGAAACCGTACACACCCGAGAGCGCCGGGCTGCCGTAGAGCACCAGGCCAAGCGGCGACTGGCTGTTGACATGCATGGCAAAGGCCGCCTGAGGGCGCGGGTTCTCGAGCAAGCCGTCGGCGATGGCAGCGCGTGCTCCCTCAAAGGTCTCCTCGCCCGGCTGGAACAGCAACTTGACGGTAGCGTTGGCCTCCACAAGCTCGGCCTCGCGGGCCTTGAGCAGGCGCGCCGCACCAAGCAGGGCCGTCGCGTGCATATCGTGACCGCAAGCATGCATGCAGCCATTGGTGGATGCAAAGGGCTCGCCGGATTCCTCGACAACGGGAAGGGCATCCATATCGCCTCGGAGCATGACGACCGTTCCGGCCTGCTCGTCCTTGCACGTGCCATTGCCCTGAGCGGCCGCACCGGCACCGATCAGGCCAACGACGCAGGAACCGTCGACTAGCGTGGTATGGGGGATGTCCATCTCGTCCAGACGTGCCTGGATATAGGCAGACGTCTGCGGAAGATTGTTACCCAGCTCGGGCATCTGGTGTAGATCGTGTCGCCATGCAGCGAGCTCGTCTGCAAAAGCCTGAGCTTCTGCGACAAGACCGTCACCGATAGCGGCCTGCGCCGCCGCGGTGGCCTGGGGCGCTGGTTGCGGTTGAAAATCGGACAGAGCTGATGCCATAGAAGCCCTCCAGTAACGTTTTTGCAGCACGCACTTTGATAGCGTAAAGTGCAAGGTACAACTGTAAGGGCATGACATAAAAATGCCGCCCTGGGAGGGCGGCGCAACAAGTTGTTTACAATTGCGGGTGTGATTTTCGGCGCAAGAAATCGAAATGCGTCTCGCTCAAGATAATCGAAAGAAAGATGAGCGCAAAGCCGGCGAGCAGGCGCGAGGTGAGCGCCTCCCCCATCAGCAGCACCGAGAACAGCACGCCCGAAGGCGACTCCATCGAAAGGAGCAGTGAGCCCGTCGAGGCCGAGACATGCGCCAAGCCGACGTTTTGGATGAGCAGAGCCGCGCATGTGCAACCAACCGAGAGAAACGCCATCGCGCTGATAAAGCTCGGCGTCCACACGGACAGAGGCGCTTGGGTCTCGAATAGCAGCGACGTTGCCAGGCTCAGCACGCCGTTGCCCACAAACATCCAAAACGTGATGACGTTGATGCCCATTTTGCGACCGTACTTGGCAGTCACCGCCATCTGGATGGCGAAAAAGACCGCACCCGCCAGCGTAATGACATCACCGATGTTGAATTCAACGCTATCGAGCGCCACCAAGCCAATGCCCGCCAAGCACAGCAGCGCCGCGCCCAGGTTATAGCGGGTGAGTTTTTCGCCGCTCAGAAAATAGCTCGCGAACGGCACAACGATGCAATACGTGCCCGTCAAAAAAGCATTCTTGCCCGCCGTAGTATGTGCCAGACCGACCGTCTGCAACGCATAGGCCGCCCACATGAGCACGCCCATACTCAGGCCAACGATCAGGTTGCGAGCGTTGAGGTGCGCGATGATGCGTTTGTGGAAGACGGCAAACATGACCAACGCCGCGGGCAGAAAGCGTACATAGAGCAGCTCGAACACCGGAATGGTGTCGAGCGCGTCCTTCATAGTGGTAAAGGAGTAGCCCCAGATGACCGCCACCGAAAGGAGCAGAACCTTCCAGAACAGCGGAGAGCGTGCGCCGGCGCCGCGGAAGGTGCCGCCCGCGCCCAGGTCTTCACGGG
Source organism: Collinsella aerofaciens (assembly GCF_015548375.1). Classification (GTDB taxonomy): domain Bacteria; phylum Actinomycetota; class Coriobacteriia; order Coriobacteriales; family Coriobacteriaceae; genus Collinsella; species Collinsella aerofaciens_AB. The sequence continues at coordinate 18,580 of NZ_JADMWW010000014.1, read as the reverse complement.
CTACAGGGCTATCGGGCAAGTTTTCGATTTCGTTGGCAGCATATTGGGCCATGGAACATCCTCGCACTCAATCTGGGCGTGGTGTCCGCACGCGTATGGCTGCGTGCCGCCTCATGGTCAAATAAAAACAGGGCGCACCGGACCCCCGGCACGCCCCGCTACTGTAGCAACAACCAAGCAGCCCGTGCAATTCACTACGCTAAAGCATCGGGTTGGAAGATCTCGATGTTCCGACGGCGTTTACGTTGCTGAACTAAATCAATTTGGTTGACTCCAGTTTTTCGATGATCCAGTCGTTGGCTTTGATGACCGGGCGGCGGAAGACGACGCCCAGTGCCAGCGACGGAATCAGATAGCTCGCCAGAATGCCTAGCTCAATCCAGTACTCCATGTGGTACGCACCGGCCATGGCGGCATGCATGGCGTTGATGCCGTGGGTGAACGGCAGGAACGGATAGATCGCCTGGAACACGGGGCCGGTCATCTCGATGGGGAACGTGCCGCCCGAACCGCCGACCTGCATGACCAGCAGCACGACGGCCAAAGCCTTGCCGATATCGCCAAACGACACCGTAAGCGTGTAGACGATATTGGAGAACACGAGACTCGCGACCCAGCCCGCCAGCACAAACTGCAGTGGGTTGTCGCACTGGATGCCAAAGAACAGGATGTCGCCCGCGCATACGAGTGTCGCCTGCAGCAGTGCCAGACCGCCAAAGAACAGGTAACGGCCCAGGTAGATCTCGTGCAGGCGCACGGGGATCAGCTCGTTGATGAGTTCGTCGTCAACCGACACCTTCATCATGGCCGCCAGCACGATCGAGCCCACCCACAGCGACAGAATCGTGTAGAACGGCGCCATGGCCGAACCGTAGTTGCGGATCGGATAGACCGGCTTGCGGTCGAGCGCGACGGGGCCGGAAAGCGACACGGCCAGACCCTCGGGGTCATTGCCGATCATCGTCTTGATCGCAGCGAGGTCATCCGACATCAAGGCGCCGTCGAGCTCATCCTTAAACGCACTGATCTTGTCCGACGCCTCACCCAGCTGATCGGAAGCCTTGTTGACCAGCTTTGCAGCCTTGGAGAGGCCCTTTGCCAGCGAACCGGATGCGTCGGTCAGGCCATCTACGGCGCTATCCAGATCGCCCGAGATGCTGTTCAGCGAGTCCAGAATGCCCGAAACCGTCTTCTTGAGCTCCTTGGCCTTAACCGAGAACGTGGAATCATAGTCGGACTTGGCACCCGAGATACCCGCCTTGGCATCGGCGATGGCCTGGTCGACCTCGGCACGAGTGCTGTTGACCTCTGCCATGCTGTCAGAGAGAGACTTCGCGGTGGCCGTCAAGTCCTTGGCGTTGTTGCGATACTCCACAGCAATCCTGCTCAGCGATGTTGCCACAGACTTGAGGCTGTCCTGGAGTTTTTCGTCAGTCACCTGATCGGCAAGGCTGCGGAGCTGATCGGCCATCGCATCGATATCCTTGGCGCGCGCATTGAGGGCCGCAGCGGCATCGTTGAGTTGGGACACCGTAAGGTCGACATGCTGGTTTGCGGTGTCGAACGCCTTCGCGAGCTCGGCAGACACATTGTCGAACGAACCCGCACTTCCATCGATTGCGGCATCGGTGGCATCGTTTGCCGCCTTAAGCGCTTCTTTGGAATCATCGATGCCGCTTTTGGCATGTTCCATGAGCTGCTTTGTCGACTCATCGACGGCACCGGTCTGCTTGAGCATGCCGCTCGCCGACGTCAGCGAATCGGACGTGGAGCTCAAAATGCCCGCCAGCGACGAAGCATTTGCCTGAACGTCTCGCAGGTCCTCAATCGAATCGCCAAGCGTCGAGGACAGGTTGGCGATAAAGTTGCTGACCTGGTCGGTGCTCATGTAATCGAGCAGGCTGGACACCGTCTTAAGACCGATGGTCGTGATGGTCTTGGTAAAGGTCTCGTTAACCTGGCCCTGAACGGCGCTCGAGCCCTTCTCGGTCACGATCTGGGCAATGGCGTTGGCCTTCTGGTTCTCGTAAAACTCGATATCGGCGTGCTTCACGTCGGTCGAGAAAAGCGTCATCATGTCAGCGCTAAACGTTTTGGGGATAACGACGGCAGCATAGTACGCGCCCGACTTAACGCCCTCGATAGCCTTTTCGCGATTGTTGAGCACGACCCAGTCGAAGTTCTCGTTGCCGCGCAGGGTGGCGGTTACGTTTTCGCCCACGTTAACCTCGACGGGGATCAAATCGCTCTCGTAACCCTCATCGGTGTTGACTACGGCGATCTTAAGATTGCCGGTGTTGCCGTACGGATCCCAGCTGCCGGCGATGTTAAACCACGCGTACAGACACGGCACGATAATGAGGCCCATCACGACAATCAAGCCGATCACGGAGCGAGACACGTTTTGGACATCGCGCTTAAACAGATGCAGGATGTTCTTCATTTATGCCTCACCTCCTTTGGAGTGCCTGCCAAGCGCGGTGGTATCTCCATCATTTGTGGCTGTGCTGTCGCTGCCCTGAGATTTATGGTGCGAGCCTATATGCGGCAAGCGGCCCGTGGACTGATCGCCGCCCTTGGCACCACGCTCGCTGGCGTTGAGGCCAAACATGTGGCGGGCGGCAGGAATGGCGGCCGTGTGTTCGCGCATCTCGCGACGCAGGTCCTCATCCGAAAGCGCCGAGATGCGCATCTGGGTATTGAGGCTCGCGCGGATATATTCGATATTGATAAGCCAGCCGCAGATGGCAATAACCGAGATGATCCAAATGACAAGCAGGATGATCTTGCCGTTATTGTCGATATCGAGAACCGTCGACAGGACAAAGAGCAGGACCTGAACGCCCACCACGGCGGCAAAACCGCCCTTGATGTAGTACGGGTAGCGATGTTCAAAGGCGACCGCATGATCGAGCAGTTCGCGACGGTACGAATCGGAATCGAGCATGACACGCATAGCCGTGCGCAGCGAGTAGCGCTGGCGCGGCAGGTCGTTGGACTCGCAAATCATCATACCGGTCGTGGAAAGCTGTTTATCAAAGAGCAGGTTAAGGTTGAGCAGCAGCGGACGCAGCTGCAGGCCGATAAAGAGCGCCACGATCAAGAACACGCCCAGAATGCACAGGTTAAACAGGTAGTTGAACGAATACATACCGCCGACCGTCTCGCGCAGCAGATTGATGCCGTAGGTAAAGGGCAGCAGCGGGTGCAGCCACTGGAAGAAGCCTGGCATCATCTCGATGGGGTACATGCCCGACGAACCCGGGATCTGCACGATAACCAGAATGACGCCGATAGCCTTGCCGATATGCTTAAACGTGGTGGACAGCGCATAGATGATATTGACGTAGGTGAACGAGATGGCGATGCCGCCCAGCACGAACAGCAGCGGGCTGACGCACTGCACGCCGATCACCAGATCGCCTACCGTAACGATGATGGCCTGCAACGCGCCCAGGATCACCAGGAGCAACCAGCGGCCAAAGTAGCCCTGACGCGCGGTAAAGCTGCCGATGCCTTCGCGGTCGACCTCGAGCTTGTAGATAGCGATAAGCACGTAGCCGCCCACCCACAGCGCCAGATTGGTATAGAACGGGGCAATGCCCGAACCAAAGCTCTTGACCGGGTAAATTGACTTTGAGGTCAGCTCGACCGGAGATGCCATGAAGTCTGCAACATCATCGACGTCGACGCCCATCAGGCCGGCCAGCTCGCCCATGGACTCGGAGGTCTGTAGCGCCGCGATGTCGTTGGCGGCGGTTGCGAGCTTGTCCTGGACCTTGGCAAGCGAGGCATCGGTCTGGGACAGCGTGGTCTTGGCCTGACCGAGCGTGGCGTTGAGTTGCGAAAGTGTACCGCGCGCACTTGCAATAGTAGGCGTGAGGCCAGACACGATTCCCGTCAGATCACCCGAGACGGCGGCAAACGAATCAAGTGCGCTCGAGACCTTCGGCAGCGCGTTTTGACCCAAGTCCGTCTGAGCCTGGCCAAGGTTGGTCGCACCGGTCTGAATTGCATTATTGATAGCGTCGCTGGCACCCGAGACAGCCGCAGCGTCATTCGCCATGGCGCTCGACTGCGCAGACAGACCGTCCTTGATGCTCTGAAGCTTTTCATTCTGCTCGCGGAGCAAATCGATGATCGATACAATGCGCGCGTCAATTTCCTTGGAACCTGTCGACGTGTCATTGACGAGAATTTCCAAGTGCCCGATAACGGCCTTATTGTGGTCGATCGTCGCTTGGAGAGACTCAAGCGAGTTGTCGATACGGGTAGTCGTAGATGCGACCGTGCCCGTCAGCTTGCCAATCGCAGCGTTTGCGGAGACTGACGTCTTGGTGAGCGCAAGGCTGCCTTCCGAGAGCGCCTTGGAGAGCGAGGCGACAGAGTTGCCCGCCGTGGCGCGAGCCTCGCCCAGCAGGTCATTGCCCTGGGAGATCGCCTGCGTCAGCGACGGCGCCTGACCCTGCAGACCGGCAAGTGCCGCATCTGCCGAGGCAATGGAACCACTCGTCTTATCGATGGCGGCATTCATGTCGCCAATCGAATCACGCACTTCGCCCAACGTATCGGAAGCCTCTGATACCGAACCGGCCAACGAATCCTGAGTCTGGGTTGCCTTGTCCTTTAAATCGACTCCGGCATCCTTGGCAATACTGGCAACGGTCTCGCCCACCGTGGAGACAAATTCCGAGTTGATCTGCTCCTCGATGGTGCTTGCGCCGGTGTCGGTAACCTTGGGCGCAATAGCGCTCTTCTTCTCATTGACGTAGTACGTAAGCTTGGGCTGATGGTAGTTGCCATCGAGCATCGAAACCAGGTTATCCGAGAAGTTCTTGGGGATTACGATGGCCGCATAGTACTCACCGCTCTCGACGCCCTCCTTGGCATCGGCCGCCGAGTCAACGAAGGTCCAGCCCAGCTGATCGTTCTCTTTGAGCTGGTCGACAACCTTGTCGCCCGCATTGAGCTCGCCCACCAGGTCGTTTTGAGTTCCTTGGTCATTGTTGGCGATGGCAATCTTGATGCCCTGGGTGTTTCCGTACGGATCCCAGTTTGCCACGATGTTGTACCAGGCATATAGCGAGGGAATGACACACACGCCCAGGGTAACCACCAAGGCAACGGGGTTCATAAGCAATCGCTTAATGTCGCGCTTAAAGATCGCAAAGGAGACCTTTGCGTTGGATAGTTTGCTGCCGAGACTCACGCTTGGACCATCCATCCTGTCGTTGAATCGAATCGTACTATCGACAACCATTGTACGTAGGCGCTTTAGTGCCTCGCGGCACAATGGTGCTGAGTTTTGCGGATAGCAATATACTACGAAGATAAGTTAACGTACAGTTGTACAGTATCTTTAATTTCAGCAGGTCACAAAACCACAACCCGCACAAATAAATGATCCCTTGGGGACGGAGGGATCATTCAAAAGGAAACGAGAGTGGAAAATCTCTCACTTCAAGCCCGCATTCGAGCCAAAAGTGGGAGATTATCCACTCTCGTTCTAATCTAGTTACGGTGCCGTATCCCCGAACTACATCAAGTTGCAAACAGCCGCCGCGAAGGCTACGGGATCCTCGGGGAGGATGCCCTCGACCAGCAGGGCCTGGTCATAGAGCAAACCGGAGTACTGCTTGATCTTGTCGGCGTCGCCCGCCTTCTGAGCGGCGACGAGCTTGGAAAAGACCGGGTGCTTGGCGTTGAGCTCGAGCACGCGCTGGCTCTTGGGCATACCGTCGGGCGCGCCCTCGGGACCCTTCTGGAGCACCTTCTCCATCTCGAGCGAAAGCGGGCCCTCGGTGGTGATGCACGCGGGAGCATCGGTCAGGCGCGCAGAGACGGCAACCTTCTCGACCTTGTCGCCGAGTGCCTCCTTCATGGCGTTAAAGAGGTCCTCGTTCTCCTTGGTGGCGTCCTCGGCCTCCTTTTTCTCGTCCTCGGTCGCCAGGTCAAGATCACCGGTTGCGACGTTCTTGAGCTCCAGGTGACGATCCTCAACCGCGGGCTCGGCACCATCGGCCACGGCCTTCTCGGCAGCCTCGCGGGCGGCATCGTCCTCGTAGATCTTGGGCATATCGGCGGCAACGTACTCACGCATAGCCTGGAAGGTGAACTCATCCACGTCCTGCGTCAGCAGCAGCACGTCATAGCCGCGGTCGAGCACGCCCTTTACCACGGGCATCTTGGCCAAGCGCTCACGCGAGTCGCCGGCGGCGTAGTAGATGGCCTTCTGATCCTCGGGCATGCCCTTGGCATACTCGGCCAGGGTAATCATCTTCTGTTCCTTGGCAGACCAGAACAGCAACAGATCGGCGAGCTCATCGGCCTTCATGCCATAGCTCGAGTAGATGCCGTACTTAAGACCGCGGCCAAAGTTCTCAAAGAACTTCTCGTAGGCCTCGCGGTCGTTGTCACGCATATCCTCAAGGTCGGCGGTGATCTTCTTTTCCACACGCTTGGCGATGGCCTTGAGCTGACGGTTCTGCTGCAGCGTCTCACGCGAGATGTTGAGCGACACATCGGCGGAATCCACGACGCCGCGGACAAAGTTGTAGTAGTCGGGCAGCAGGTCGTCGCACTTCTCCATGATCAGGACGTTGGAGCTGTAGAGTGCCAGACCCTTCTCGTAATCCTTGCTGTACAGATCGAACGGCGCGCGGCCCGGCACAAACAGCAGGGCATCGTACTCGAGCGTGCCCTCGGCATGGAAGCTGATGGTGCGCGCAGGATCGTCAAAGTCGTGGAACGTGGACTTGTAGAACTCGTCGTAGTCCTTCTGCTCGACATCGGAGCTGCGCTTCTTCCAGATCGGTGTCATGGAATTGACGGTCTCGAGCTCCTGGTAGTCCTCGTACTCGGGCTTGTAATCGTCGCCGGCGTCCTCGGGCTTGGGTTTCTGGCGGCTCTTGGACACCATCATCTGAATCGGGTAGCGCACATAGTTGCTGTACTGCTGAATCAGGCTCTTGAGACCCCACTCGGTCAGGAAGCGATCGTAGGTCTCGGCCTCGCCGTCGGCATCGAGCTTCTCGTTCTCGCGCAGCGTCAGGATGACATCGGTACCGTGCTCGGCGCGCTCACCGTCCTCGATGGTGTAGCCCTCAAGACCGTCGGATTCCCACACATGGGCGACATCCTCGCCATAGGCGCGGCTGACGACCTTCACATGGCTGGCAACCATAAAGGCAGAGTAGAAGCCCACGCCAAACTGGCCGATGATGTCGACATCGGAGCCCTGCTGCTCGGCGTTCTCGGTCTTAAACTCCTCGGAGCCGGAATGGGCGATGGTGCCCAGATTGCGCTCGAGCTCCTCGGCGGTCATGCCAATGCCGTTATCCGAGATGGTAATGGTGCGGGCGTCTTTATCAAAGGAGACGCGAATGGCCAGGTCGCCCTGGTTGATCTTGACGCTCGGATCCTGCAGGCTCTTAAAGTTGAGCTTGTCGACGGCGTCGCTCGCGTTAGAGATAAGCTCGCGCAGGAAGATTTCCTTATTGGTGTAGATGGAGTTGATCATGAGGTCGAGCAGTTTTTTGCTCTCGGTCTTAAATTGACGCATGTGCAGTCCTTTCGCGCTACCCCCGTCCGCAAAAACGGCCCGGTTGCCCGAGCCGCATCGCAGACCTGCTATGTTCAGACTTAGATTTTATAACCCAATAGCGCGCATATATACATACGGAATCGAAAAACTGTATGTCCGAGCGCTCCAATGCGTCAATTGCCAAGGAGTGTCCCCAGCTGCCGGCAGAAAAGGAACGTCCCTATCTGCCATCTACGCGCTTGGCCATCCAGACATGGGGCTGGCCCTCGTCTTCGTAATCTACCGGGGCAATTTGCGTGTAGCCCGCCTTTACATAGAGCGGCAGCACGTATTCCTGCGCATGCAGCTTAATAAGCTTGGCGCCGGCATCGCGTGCACACGAAGCACTGGTCTCCACGATCGCACTCGCCAGTCCGCGACGACGCATAGCCGGCAGCACGGCGACGCGCCCCATAATGTAGGTCTCCCCCGCCGCAACGCCTTCGTCCATGTCGCATGCCGGCAACACCGGGGCCTCTGCGTCAGCCACGCGCTCAAGCTCTTCGGGAAACACGCGCGAGCAACCGGCAAGCTCGCCGTCTACATAGAGCGTCACATGAATGCAGTTTGGATCCTCGTCGATAGCGTCGAACTCATTCTCGTAGCCCTGCTCGTCCATAAAAACGACGCGGCGCACCAACGCCGCGTCATCAAAGCATCCCGTCTTAAGTTGGATATCCATGGCTGCCCTTTCATTCAATGCGAACGTTAGGGACAGATTTTAGCGAAAATGAGCTCCGCGTACGCTAAACTTCGCGCGAGCCTTCGCCAGGCAGTCGTAATGACCCACGTTATGGGCATCGCTCGCGATGAAGCTGTACAGGTTCTGATCGAACAGGCGCTGTGCCGGCTTTTTCTCGCGACCAAAGCGACCGCCGGCAATAAAGTCCGCCGAAGCCTGCAGCTTGCAGCCCATATCGACCAGACGCTCCGCCACGCTTACATCCTTTTGAACCGCACGATAGCGCTCAGGATGAGCGATGATCACCTGGTAGCCACGGCACTGCAAATCGTAAATCGTGTTCTCGTACTCTCTAAACGCATACGCATCGGCATGCGTCGAAAGTTCGAGCAGAAACTCGTTGGTCCCATCGAAATGCAAGTGCTCCGCGGCATCGATACCAAGCTCAACGAGCTTTCGATGGTTGACCTCGAAGCCCATCTGGAGCGGAAAACCGTCAGCGTTATCACGCAGCAGCTCAAAGGCATCCCACATCTTGTCGTAATCAAAATAGGGATCACGGCAGTGAGGAGTGCAAACGATTCTGGTTACACCGGCCCGCTTGGCAGCCTCGAGCATCGCCAAGCTCTCATCGAGATCGGCGGCGCCGTCGTCTACACCCGGCAAGATATGGCAATGAATGTCACGCATAGGTCAGCCTTAATCAACTAAACGTTTGCTCGGTTGGTGAAGATGCCCTTTTTGGAAGTCCCCTGATCGTCGGAGCCCTTCTTAACCTTCTTACCGTCCTTGGTGTAGTAGGAGTAGTAGTACTCGCTGGTCTCGGTCTCGCAGTAGTTCATAACGGTACCGATGAGCTTGACCTTCTCGGACTTCTTAAGCTGACCGATGGCGTTGAGCGCCTCCTCGCGCTTGGTGAAGTCCTCGCGCACCACGAACAGCGTGCCGTCGGTCAGGCTGGCAATCTCGGCAGCATCGATGAAGGTGCCGACCGGGGGAGCGTCGAAGATGACGTACTGGAACTTAGCAGACAGTGCCTTTACCAGCTTGGCAAAGCGGTGAGAGACGATGATGTCGGCAGGATTGGGAATATGCGGCTCGGCATCAAGGAAGTAGAAGTTCTTCTGACCCGTCTCGACAATTGCCTGGTCAATGGAGATCTGCTCGGAAAGAACCGCATAGAGTCCGCCGCGCGAACGAACGCCGAGCATATCGGAAAGGGACCTGCGGCGCATATCGGCCTCAACCAGGAGCACGGACTTGCCACTCGTGGCAATTGCCTGAGCAAGGTTAATGGAAACCGTAGACTTGCCCTCGTTGGGAATCGAGGAGGTAACGGTGATGGTGCGAATGGGGTCGTCCACGCTCGCAAAGCGGATGTTGGCCAGAAGGGTCTTGGCGGCATTCTGTACAACGAGCTTATCGGTGTTCTTTGCCTTAGCCATGCCTATTTACCACCTTTCATAGCCGGAATTCGGCCAACAACGGGAATGCCCAGGAGCTCTTCTGCCTCTTCGGCACCGCGGATGCGGGTGTTGAGCATGTCTGCCAAAACGACATAGGCAACTGCGATAAAGATGCCCGCGAGGAACGCGACAGCAACGTACAGCATACGCTTGGGGCCGCTGGGGGCTTCGGGGGTCTTAGCCTCGTCGATAACGTTGATGCTCTGGGCAGCGCCGACGTTCTGAGCGACCGTACTCACCGAGCTAGCTATGGCCTTTGCGACCTTAGCCGTCTCCTTGGCATCGGTGCCGGTAACCGAAAGCGTAATGACACGCGTGGTGGTCTCGGAGGAAACAGACACCTTGTAGTCATCCAGATCGGTGAGGCCCAGTTCATTGGCTGCGCCGCTCTTAACGCTATCGCTATCCAGCAGCGTGGCGATATCGTTGGAAAGCATCTGACTCGCCGAGAGATCGTTGTAGCTCATCTGACCGCTATCGTCGGTCTTGGCGAGAATGTACATGCTCGTCGTCGCGGTATAGGTGTTGTCCATCGCAACGAAGGACACGATGCCCATGGCGATCGCGCAGACCACCGGAAGGGTGATGACCAGCTGAAGGTGCTTCTTCAGCAGCTGGAACAGTTCGAGAAGGGTCATGCAGCTTGCCTTTCATTTCCCCAGTTCGGATTGACAAAACTGTCCGTATGTTATCGCATCTTTTTACCGAGACCAAACTCTATACATAAGAAACAGGCTCTCCTGTAAAAATGTCGGAAGCAATCGTAAAATTGCACAACAACGCCGCACCCGAAAGTCAAATGCGGCGTCTACATCAATATCTATGTTGTATCGCTATGCGAATGGCTCGTCCTGCTGTATGGGAAACGTCACCGTAATGGTGGTTCCCACGCCCAACTCGCTCGACAGATCGAGCGTGGCGTGATGATACAGGGCCGCATGCTTGACAATGGCAAGCCCCAGACCGGTTCCGCCGCGTGCCTTGGACCTGCTCTTGTCCACGCGATAGAACCGCTCAAATACCTTGCCCTGTTCTTCAGGCGCGATACCGATTCCCGTGTCGGCGACCGCAAGGAACGGATGGCCTTCGTCGTTGGTGCCGCACTGCAGCGTAACCGTACCGCCGGGTCGATTGTAGCGGATGGCGTTGCTTGCCAAATTATAGATGAGCTCGTCAATCAAGCGCGACACGCCCTCGATGACCACAGACTTGGTCTCATGACTTATCGTCACATTCGCCTGACGGGCGACCTGTTCAAGACGCTGCTCGACCGCGTAGATGGCACGCGAGAGCTCAATAGGCTCCGTGGACCCAATGGGCACCGCCTCGCCCTCAGCTGCACGCTCGGCCTCGTCCAAGTTAGACAGCGTAAGGATATCGTTGACAAGCGCTGCCAAGCGGCCCGCCTCACGATAGATGCGACCGCCAAAGTTGCGCAGGTCGCCCTCGCCCTCGACCATGCCGTTTGCGATGAGCTCGGCATAGCCCGAAATCGCCGTAAGCGGCGTCTTGAGCTCATGGGTGATATTCGCCGTGAACTCGCGGCGCATACGGTCGTTGTCCGCTAGCACCGCCATTTGGCGCTTGAGTTCCTGGCGCTGCGACTCGATACGCTCAAGCATGGGGACCATCTCGGCATAGGCGTGCTCATAGCTACGGCGTGGGTGGTCCAAATCCACCTCTTGCAACGGCGCGATGATGGCACGGGACTCGCGGCGCGCCATAAAAAACGAGAGTACCGCACCCGCTGCTGCGATAAGCAGCATCGGCGCCACCATCGACAGCAAAATCGCCGCAACGCCAGGCTGGGCCTGCGCCAAGCGGACAACCTGGCCGTTATCAAGGGCGACGGCGCGATACAGCATAATCTCGTCGAGCGTAGAGCTTGCGCGCTCCGCGGAACCCAAACCACTCTCAAAGGCCTCGATGACCTCGGGGCGATCGCCATGGTTGGGCAGTGTGGAAGGCGACGCCTCGTTGTCGTAGGCAACCGATCCATCCTTGTTAATCAGCGTGATGCGCAAGTCCTCGCGATCGAGACTACGCAAGAACGGGATGGGCTCCTGCTGTTCGTCGAGAGCGGCAGCAATGAGCTCGGTTTCCTGCGCCAGATTGGCACTCGTGGCATCCGCCAAGGTGTTTTGCACAAAGAACGCACCCAGCACCGTAAACGCCACGATAACCGCCATGGCGCAGACAAAGATCGTCACAAAAACGCGGTGCGACAGCGTATGTTTTCCCTGGGGGGCGAAGACCACGGGTTACTCCTCCGATGCGGTGGCCGCGGTGTCGTCACCTTCGGCACCATCACCGGCAGAAGGCTCGGCCAAGCGGTAGCCCACGCCGCGCACGGTCTCGATGGCGCTGGCATGCTCGCCCAGTTTTTGGCGAAGCGTCTGCACGTGCACGTCAACGGTGCGCGAACCGCCGTCGAAGTCCCAGCCCCACACGCTCTGCAGCAACGACTCGCGGGTAAAGACCACGCCGGGCTTGCGCATGAGGTACTCGAGCAGGTCGAACTCGCGCAGGGTGAGCTTAAGCGACTCGTCGGCAACAGTCACCTCACGATGGCTGGGCGAGAGCACAATGTCGCCCACGCTGAGCACATCGCTTGCCTGTTTGACCATGCCGCCGCGACGCAGCAGTGCGCGGCAGCGGCTGGCGAGCTCCATGAGCGAAAACGGCTTAGTCAGGTAATCGTCGGCACCGCCATCGAGCGCCATCACCTTGTCGAGCTCGGTATCCTTGGCGGTAAGCATCATGATGGGCACCGTCGCCGTCAGGCGATCGGCACGCAGTCGACGCATAATCGCCAAGCCATCGGTATCGGGCAGCATGATGTCGAGCAGGACGGCATCGGGTACCCGTCGCGCCACGGCAGCCTTAAACTCACCGTCGCACGAAAAGCCTTCGGCCTCAATCCCCTGCTTGCGCAGCGCATAGACCGTCAAATCCCTGATGTTGTCATCGTCCTCGACGTAATAGATCATGTTGAACCCCTTTGCGGCCGGCATGACCGCATCTTAACCCTAAAGGTACCTTTACTAGATGGTATCAGCCAAAACGCCCCGTCAAATAATCCGCCGTGCGCGGATCGGTCGGATTCTTGAAGAGTTGCGCGGTGGGCGCGTGCTCCACCAGCTCACCCAGCAAAAAGAATGCGACCGAATCGGAGATACGCGCCGCCTGCTGCATATTGTGCGTAACGACCACGAGCGTGCAGGTCTCTTTGAGCTCGCAGGCCAGCTGCTCCACCACCAGCGTCGACACAGGGTCGAGTGCCGAGGTCGGCTCGTCCATCAGCAGAATGTCGGGCTGCACGGCAAGTGCGCGGGCGATGCACAGACGCTGCTGCTGGCCGCCCGAAAGACCCAGACCCGACTCTTTGAGCTTGTCCTTGACCTCATCCCACAGGGCGGCACGGCGCAGGGAGTCCTCAACCAGCTCGTCGAGCACGGTGCGGTCTCGCACCCCCATGCCGCGAGGGCCATAGGCGACGTTGTCGTAAATGCTCATGGGAAACGGGTTGGGGCGCTGGAACACCATACCCACGCGCTGGCGCAGGCGGCAGATGTCGCAATCGCCCAGGATATCCTGACCGTCGAGTGCAATCCTGCCCTCGATGCGGCAATCCTTGATGCCATCGTTCATGCGGTTAAAGCAACGCAGCAGCGTTGACTTGCCGCAGCCCGAAGGGCCGATAAACGAGGTGATCTGCTTGTCGCGGATCTTGATATTCACGTCCTTGAGCGCATGATGGTCGCCATAGAACAGGTCGAGGCCCTCGACATCGATGCGCGTCGGCGAGGCGGCAAGATCCTCTGCCGTGGGGCGAGTCGCATCCCCAACCTCGCGCTCGCGCGCGGCCTCGGCCTGCGCTTTCATGAGTTCTTCAAGCTCCGTGGGCTCCACAGCCGCAGCAGCCGTCATACCGCATACCTCCACATCGATATCAATTCAGCAGTATCGATAGTAGGAATCGCGGCTCATATGCACGTGAGCGCATTGTCAAGTGTTTGTAAGGGCACACTGGCTATGCGGCGGGCAGCTCGATGGTGAATATCGTGTGTTCGGGCGTCGATTCACATGCAACGGTACCGCCGTGCGCGCATACGATCTCCTTGGCGATGGCAAGCCCCAGTCCAGCGCCGCCGCGATTGGTCGCACGCGCCGCATCCAGGCGATAGAACTTCTCAAAGATCTCCTTGAGCTTTGCCTCAGGGATGGGATCGCCCTGATTGATAAAGCGCACGCGCACGCCACCGCCGTCCCGGCGTCTGGCCTCGATCGTGATGGTCGAGCCCTCATAGCTATAGGCAACGGCGTTTTTCATGATGTTGTTGAACACGCGAGCCATCTTGTCGCCATCCACGAGCACCGTCAGGTCCTCGCGAATATCAACTTGGGCTTCCTTATGCTGCTCGTTGAGGATGGGATAGAACTCGTCAGCCACCTGAGCCAGCAGCAACCCCAGATCAACATAGCCGCGCGTGAGCACGATATCGTGGAAGTCAAAGCGCGTGATATCGAAGAACTCTTCGATGAGCGCATCGAGCCGGTGCGCTTTGTCGAGAGCCACGCCCGTAAAGTGCGCACGTTGCTCAACCGGCAGCTCGGGAGCCTCTTGCAGCAGCGAAAGATAGCCCACCACACTGGCAAGCGGGGTGCGTAGGTCATGTGCCAAGTACGTGACCAGATCGTCCTTGCGATGAGATTCGTCACGCAAGGCCTGTTGCACCTTGCGCTCACGGTCACGCACGCGGTTAAGGGCGCCCTCGACCTCCAAGAAGTCGCCGTCGATGTTGTCCCAGGTGTCGGGGTGATCGATCAGGCGATCTTGAATACGAGCAGCCAGCACACAATCGGCATGCTGCTCGCCCTGCTCGTAGCCCTGGTAGTACAGGGCGCGGCCGCACAAGAACAGCACGCACGCGGCAAGCGCCAGCACAAAGCCAAGCATGTTGAATACAAAGCCGGCATCGAACAACACCGGCCCTTCGATGCCGCCGAGCGCCATGGCGCCAATCGCCAACGTCATGGCCCACGCGGCGCCGCCAATCACCATGCAGCGGCGCACGATCTCAAATCGATCGATCAGCAAAAAGCCGGCAAGCAGCACCGTCAAGATTCCGGCGATGTTGTCGATGCCAATCAGCAGCAGGCTCAGCAAAAAGAGCAGCACCGTTGCAAGTGCGCGGTTGTCGACGACTGACCTCACGTATTCAAAGAGTCGATCGGGCACCTCGAACGCTTGCCTATCGTCTTTTGTCATATCAAGATCCTCACAAGCGAAAAGCGTTATTCGATGATGTAGCCGACGCCCCAGACGTTTTTGATAAAGCGCGGCTTTTGTGCGTCGTCGCCGATCTTTTCGCGCAAGTGGCGAATGTGCACCATCACCGTATTGTTGGAGCCGGGCATAAAGTCCTCGTTCCATACCGCGCGGAACAGGTCCTCCACGGCCACCACGCTGCCGCGATGCTCGACCAGATACAGCAAGATTGAATACTCGGTGGGTGTGAGGCGTACCGGTGAACCGTCCACCGTTACGGAACGAGCATCGCGGTTGATCTCCAAGCCGTCGAGCTGAATGGTCGGCGACTCAGCCGCCTGTGCACGGCTACCGTAGCTGGTGTAGCGGCGAAGCTGAGCGTGCACGCGCGCGATGAGCTCCAGCGGACGGAACGGCTTAACCACGTAATCGTCCGCGCCAAGCGAAAGGCCCCCGATCTTGTCTTGCTGGGCATCGCGCGCCGTCAGCATGATCACGGGATAGGTATGGCTGGAACGGATCGTACGCAGCAGCTCAAACCCATCGATATCGGGCAGCATGACATCAAGCAGCGCCAGATCGAACTCCTGCTCCAAAATCGCCTTGGCAGCATCGGCCCCGCTATAGGCAATCTGGACATCAAAGCCCTCTTTTGTAAGGTAGATGCCAACCAAGTCGGCGATGGCCTTCTCGTCATCAACTACCAAAATGCGCTCGTTCATGCGTGCTCCTCTCGCGCTCCATTATGCCTGAGGCGACGCACGCCACACACAACAAGCGTGGGTGATTAAGTCGGCCTTAAGCACCCTTGTGCCCGTTCGGGTGCGGATGTGGGCCAAGCGCGCACGCGATGATCGCCGACGCCGGCAAACGATATACTCTAGTTTCAGAAGAGACCATCCCGTCGAAAGCGAAATCTGTGAAGTCCCTCACCTCTTTTGCAAAGCGCTCAGCCCAGCTTGCCGCCGGCTTTGTCTGCGCTATCGCCCTTGCCGCTGGCGCGCCCACCGTCGCCGGCGCCCAAGTGCTCACGACCGACAATGTTTGCGGCAAAACCGCCGATGCGCGCGGCATCACGGCCGAAAACCTGCCCGATATCGATGCGACCAATGCCCTCGTCATGGGCAAAGACGGCACCGTCTACTATGGGCGCGGCGCCGATGAGCAGGTCAAGATTGCCTCGATCACCAAGGTCATGACCGCAATCCTAACCGTCGAGAATTGCAAGATGGACGAGAAGGTCACGGTGAGCAACGCCGCAGCCACTGTGGGTAATTCGACCGCCGGCTTGCTCGAAGGCGACGAGCTTACCGTGGAGCAGGCACTGCGCGGCCTGATGATTCCCTCGGGCAACGACGCCGCCATCGTGCTCGCCGAATATGTGGGCAAGAAAATCGACCCTAAGACCAAAGACGCCGAGGCCACATTTGTGAAGGCCATGAACGAGCGCGCTAAGAAGCTCGGCTGCACCGGTACGCTTTTTGAAAACCCGCATGGTCTGGACTTTGATGAGTGGGCTGGCAATATGCACTCAACCGCACACGACGTAGCGCTGATGATGCAGGAGGCCATGAAAAACGACACGATCCGCGAGGTCGTAGCGAGCGAGGATTCCTGGATCGAAGTCACGGGCGCCGACGGCACCGACCATTCGCATTCCATGGACACGCATAACTATTTGCTGGGCCAAGATGGCAACATCGGCGGCAAGACCGGCACCACCGACGACGCGGGCTATTGCTTTACGAGCGCCTACAACCGCGACGGCGACGAGATCTACACCGTTATTTTGAACTCCACCACCACCGATCAGCGCTTTACCGATACCGCCACCCTTGCCAACTGGTACTACGACCACAAGGTGACGGTCGCAATCGCCAACACGCAAGAAAAGACCGTCAACGGCAACCCGCTTATGGCGCGCATTAGTCAAACCGACTGGACGGATAAGACAATCGACGCCACGCTCGCCGATCCCACGGCGCAAGCGACCGTGTTTTCTCTTGCCGGCGAGGTGACCGAAAAGGTTAGCTACGACGATCTTTCGGGCACGGTGCATGTGGGCGACAAGGTGGGCAGCGTTACACTCAAGCAGGACGGCACCAAGATTGCCGTCGTGGATTTGGTTGCCGACGAGGAAGGCTCGGGGCCGAATCCCATTGAATGGCTCCTTGTGAAGCTCGACCGCCTGGGCCGCCGCATCGACAACCGCCCGCTCACGGCAGAGAGCGAGACCGTAGCCAAGGCGCCCGAGGTGTAGGGCTGAGGGAACATTACATTTGCGATTGGAGAGGCGTCCAACGGGGCGCCTCTTTTTTAATACCTCTTAAACGGAATGCGTCAGAATCACCAAAGCGACATTGCTAGCCGTTTACCTTCGCTATGTCTTTTCGGACCTTGAAAACGGGTCGCCGGGCATGCTAGTAAATCCTTTCGACCTCCTTGGTCAAGGCCCTGAACAGATCCCCGGCTGAGGGGTCTGCCCCAGGACACAGCGATTGCCAGGCACCCGTTTCTCCGATGGTGCCCGCACTCGTCATAACAAGATCGTCGCTCCGCCTGCGAATGGAGACACTAACGGAGCTGCCATTATGGAACCCATGGATATCGACTTTATTTATGCGCCCATCAGCTAGATAGCTGATCATGACATTGATGCTGTCACCATACTCCGGCAATTCGAAGCCGTGGGAATCCATCAATAGCTTCACGTCCTGATGGTAAATGCGGGCCTCGACGACATTCTTGGGCATTTTCCCCGTCTTTGTTGGAGAGCAAAAGCTGATGCTTGGCTCCTCTTCGCTCATGCCTCGGCCAAACCTAAGCATGCACGGGCATACCGACTCAATGGTTCGCAAGGCGTCCGCCGCGACCTTTTCCTCGGTAAACATCTCCACATCGATGCCGTTTTCTTCCATATAGGCACGGTTTTTACGTTGAAGCTCTAGCCGAGCCGCAGCCTCCCCATCTCCACGCTGTTCCCAATTTCCGGAGTCGGCGACATTTCGATCGAATGTAGAATCAGCGGAACATGGCGCTTGCTGTTGAGTCGGATCACTGTCGCCGAGACGCCTTAGCTCGGAGCGTCTCATCAGTAGTGTCACAATATCAAACAGCCAACCAAATCCAAAAAGGCCAAAGGTAAAGAGATATAGAAAGAAGCTACCCCACATCCGTGCATACGCCCTATGAGCGCCCGACCACCCAAGAAGGAAGCATAGCAAAAGCGCCTTGTTTGCCCTGTCAACCGACGTAATCTCTCGAGTGAGAGATTTCTGTTCAGGCTTCGCCAAAGGTGTAATTTCATGCGATGAAACAGTAATTGAGGACGTCCTTGACGCCGAGCTCCGAGCGCCTGATTTAGCAACGGCGCGAGCGACATCCCCAACTCCGACGGTCGTTCTGCTGTATACGGCATTGTAAGCAGCCTTCTTCGGATTTTTGATCCACCCCATGCCCTTCTTACCATAGCCGGGGATTATCGCCCGCTTTACCGCGCGCTGTTAGCGCCGGGCGATTTTAGCCGCTAATAGTCAAACTATTTTGACCAATCCCGGTCACCGAATAATGGCCACCGT
>NZ_JADMWW010000013.1 GCF_015548375.1 Collinsella aerofaciens | reverse complement strand
CCCATCATCGCGGTCTACGGGGTCAAAGATATGGCACCGTGGGGACACATGTATGTCAATCCTGGTCTAACAGAGCCTTATTTTATCCCCGTCCCAGAAAAATCATTTAGAGGAGGTTGAGGGGGAGCTGGGGGGCGTCTCCCCAGAGTTTCTCGAGGCGGTAGAAGTCGCGCGCTTCGGGAGTGAAGACGTGGACGACAACCGAACCATAGTCCATGAGCATCCAGGTCTTCTGCTCGCGGCCCTCGATGGAGAACGGATGCTCGCCGCAAGCCTCGGCGACCTTCTCCTCGATCTCGTCGACAATTGAATCAACCTGGCGGTTGTTGGTACCGGTGGCAAGCACAAAGTAGTCGCATACGTCGGAAAGCTCGGTCAGGTCGAGCACCTGAACGTCCTCGCCCTTCTTGTCGTAGGCGGCCTGCGCGGCGGCGCGGGCGACATCCTCGGCGGCGACACCGCTCGCGGACAGCGAGGCGGCAGTGCGGTCGGACGTGGCGACGAAGCTCTTGTGCTCCACACCTTCAAGAATCTGCTCGTCGGTCATGGTCTCGTCGTCCATGGAATACCTCTTTCTAGACAGCCCGAGCTAGCGCAGCTGGGCGTAATGGTTGTAAATCGTAATAGCTGTGGGATAAAGATAGCGCCCAGACTGGATCACATAGACCAAACCCTGCGCAAAACAGGAGAAGAACAACTCATCGAGCGTCGACTCCCCCACCATCTTGCGCAGCGCATGCGCATAGTCGCCGTGGCGGTTGGGCTCGATGGCATCGGCCACAAAGACCACCGTATCGAGCGGCGTCATGTCGCAGGCACCCACGGTGTGACGGTCGACAGCCTGGAAAACGGCCGGCGACAACTCGGGGAAAAGCTGCGGAAGCTCATAGGCGGCAACAGGACCATGCAAAAGCGGCGTCGCGGCGGAAGGAGAGCCGGCAATCTTAATGCCGTAATGCAGAGCGCGCGTAACCAGCTCGTCGTCGGAGAGCACTTTGTCCCAGTCGTGGATCAGACCGGCAGCAGCGGCATCAAAGCGGTCAACGCCGTAGACCTCCGCCAGATGAAGTGCGGTCTCGGCAACACCCAGCGAATGCACATAGCGCTTGCGCTTATCCTTCATGCGAACATCGAGCAGCTCTTGAATGCGCTTGAGCAGCGCGCGCTCATCGCCCTCAAACTGATCCTCTACCGACAACGTAGACCCCCATCACTCAAAATCTTCTTGGCCCAAATCGGCATATAGCCTGCGTTTGCGAATGTAGCCGAGCACGGACTCGCTCGTAAGATAGCGCACGCTCATGCCGCGGGCAACTCGCTTACGAATGTTAGTCGAGCTGATCGCCAGCGCCGGAATCTGAATATAGCGCACGTCGAACGGCAGCCCCGACTCTTTGATTCGGGCACGCGCCGTATCGATATCAAAACCCGGTCGCGTCGCCGCAATAAAGGTAGCAAGCTCAGCGATTCGTTCGGCATCATGCCAGGTCACAATATCGATAATCGCGTCGGCGCCCGTAATAAAGTAGAGCTTTACCTGCGGCGGGTAAAAGTCGCGAAGGGCATGAAGCGTATCGGCCGTATAGGTTACGCCCGGGCGGTCGATCTCGAACCGGCTCGCCAAAAAGGCCGGGTTCGCGGCGGTGGCGAGGACCGTCATGGCATAACGGTCCTCGGCAGGCGTCACCGGCTTGTCAAGCTTAAAGGCAGGAGAGCCCGCCGGCATAAAGAGCACAGCGTCCAAGTCGAGGGACTCACGCGCCTGCTCAGCGGTCACCAGGTGCCCGTAATGGATGGGATCAAAGGTGCCACCCATAATGCCAAGCCGAAACTCATGCCCATCCTTGATGGGCAGCTCGGGCAATCCGATTCCACCTCGCAGCGACATGGCCTACTCGCCCTCCGGGGTCTCAACAACGTCGACTTCGGTAGTGCCTTCGGAGCCCTCGGTGGCATCAGCCACGTCCGCACCCTCGGCCGCTACGTCAATAACCTCAACGTCTGCATCCTCGAGCTCGTCCTCGTACTCCGAGAAGTCCTCGGCGCCCTCAAAGTCAAAGGCGCGCTGGCAAATGCGGACCTCGTCACCCGCACGGCAACCGGCCTTCTCGAGCGCGTCGTCAACACCCATACGCGCAAACTTATGCTGCAGGTAAATGACGGCTTCCTCATTTTCCCAGTCGGTCTGAATGACCATGCGCTCGATGGCGCGACCGACCACGCGGAAGGCACCGGGCTCTTCCTGGACAATGCGGAAACGCTTCTCACGCTGCAGGCGACGGCGCTCCCACTCATCGTCGCGCAGAACGACCGGCTCATCGGAGACAGCCAACTCGGCGCGCAGCTTAGCCACCTGCTCGCCCACGGCAAGCATCAGCGTGTTGAGGCCGGCGCCCGTAACAGCAGACACGGCAAAGAACATATGGCCATCGTCGAGCGCCGCACGCTTAAGGTCGGCAATCTTGTCAGCCGTGCCCGGCGCATCGCACTTGTTAGCGACGACGATCTGCGGACGCTCCGAAAGCTCGGCGCCATACTGCTCGAGCTCGCGGTTGATGATGCGATAGTCCTCGACCGGATCGCGATCCTCAAAACCACCCGTCATGTCGACGACATGCATGATTAGGGCCGTACGCTCAATGTGGCGCAGGAACTGGTGACCCAGGCCACGGCCCTCGCTCGCGCCCTCGATGAGACCGGGGACGTCGGCAACGACGTAAGAATATTCGCCGGCACGCACCATGCCGAGGTTCGGCACGAGCGTGGTAAACGGGTAGTCAGCGATCTTGGGGCGGGCGGCACTCATGCGCGCAATGAGCGATGACTTACCCACCGAGGGAAAGCCCACGAGCGCGGCATCAGCCATAAGCTTCATCTCGAGCTCGATCCAGTGCTCCTCGGCCGGCTCGCCCAGCTGAGCGAACGCGGGCGCGCGGCGCACCGACGTCACAAAGTGCGTGTTGCCCAGGCCGCCGGCACCGCCGGGCGCCACGACAACGCGCTCGCCATCGTGAACGAGGTCGGCAATCTCGAACATCGGGGTCTGCGTCTCGGGGTCGAGCTCGCGCACCACGGTACCCATAGGGACCTTGAGAATCAGGTCCTCGCCGCTCTTACCGTTACGACGGGCACCCTGCCCGTGCGTGCCGCGCTCGGCGCGGAAGTGATGCTTAAAGCGGTAATCGATCAGCGAAGACAGCTGAGCATCGGCCTGGATGACGACATTGCCGCCACGACCGCCGTCGCCGCCATCGGGGCCGCCCTTGGGGACAAATGCCTCGCGCCTAAACGACATGCATCCGGCTCCGCCGTCGCCGCCGCACACGTTAATGCGGCTGATATCGGTGAACTGTGACAACAGAATCGCCTCCTACAAAAAAGAGGGAGACCCTTGAATCCTAAAACTCAAGTGCCTCCCACATATGTGCTCTATGAAGGGTGAATTACGCGTTCGCGAGCGGGCGTACGCTGACCCTGTGCTTGATACCCTTGTGGAACTCAACGGTACCGTCGACCAGCGCGAACAGCGTGTCGTCCTTACCACGGCCAACGTTCTCACCCGGGTGGATGTGCGTGCCGTGCTGACGGACGAGAATCGTGCCCGTGGTTACCGTCTGGCCGGCATAGCGCTTCGTGCCAAGGCGCTGACCGCGGGAGTCACGGCCATTACGGGAGGAACCGAGTCCTTTTTTGTGTGCCATTGTGTATACCTACTCTTTCGTTACGAGTGTAATCTACTCGGCGACGGGAGCCTCGGCAACAGCCTCGGCCTCTGCCTTGACAGCCTTCTTGGCGCGGGACGTAGCCTGGACCTTCACGATCTTCAGCTTGGTGAGCTGCTGACGGTGACCCTTCAGACGACGATAGCGCTTGCGCTTGTGGAACTTGAAGACCAGCTGCTTCTCGCCCTTGAACTGCTCAACGATCTGAGCGGTAACCTTGGCCTTGGCCAGCTTGTCGGGATCGGTGACGATCTTCTTACCATCGTTGAGGAAGATAACCGGCAGGGTGACCTTGTCGCCCTCATTGCCCTCGATCTTCTCGACGGTGATGACATCGTCGGTGGCGACCTTGTACTGCTTGCCGCCCGTGTTAACGATTGCGTACATGTTTACTTGCCCTTCATGCATCAGTTAGTGCAACAGCCGAATATAGTAGCAGGCGAAAATACCCCCGTCAACGAGTATGTGGAGCAAATCCACAAGTTCGCACAGGTATGGGGCTGACGAGTCGGCCCTCGTCGTCCTCGCATGCTTGATTCTGACGCTCGACATCGTAGGAGCAGATGGTCACGAGGTCTTGCATACCGGTGGAAACAATAGGTGCATCCACGCCCGGGGTCAAGCCCTGCAACAAAACATCAGCAGCGGAAAGCAAAATTTCCGGACGCATGGAGCCCTCGTTGTCGGCATGGGTGTCGAGCATGAGCACCAAATGGTCCGGGCGCTCCCCCGCCGTGAGCTCATAGCCCACGAGCGTGTGATCCAAATCCAAGCGCTTGCTCTTTTTTCCGCGCGCGTAGTCGATGCCATGGTCCGCGCGCAGCGTGTCGAGCGCACGACGCACCTCGTCGGCGCTTACGGGCGCCTCGGGATCCAAGTGCAGGTCGATGCGATACGACAGGCGCGTGAGCTGTGCCGTCAACGCCGGCGTGCGCACGTCGATGTACGCCGCCTCGATGGGCGCCAGATCGGCCGGAGACGCCGCAGCCAGGCGCCCAAACGCCTCGTCGAGCGCCACGAACTCGGTCATAAACAGGTCATACCACTCGCAGGTCGACGACGTACCCACCGGCAGCGCCGAAGAGAAGCCCACGCGCATGTGCGGGGAGAAGCCCTGCGTGACGGCATAGGGAAGTCCCGCACGGCGCACGATGCGCTCAATGGTATGGATTACTTCGAGATGGCCCAGGTACTTAAGGCGATCGCGCTTGCCATAGCGAACACGAAGTCTAAAGAGCGAGGGGTTGTCGGTCAGGCGCTCACTCATGCGCGATCACCCATCAATACATTCTTGGCGTGGAGCGTGGGGCAGATCCCGCAGCCGGTGCACGACGTGCGGGTGCAGTCGGGAGTCGTGACGCCCTCGAGCGAGCGACGGTACTCGCGCTTGAGGAAGCCGCGCGTGCAGCCGGGGCTCACGTGCTCCCACGGCAGGCGCCAGTCCAACTCGTAGGGCAGGTGCACGAGCTCATTGAGGTCGATGCCGTTTTTGGCAGCAGCCTCCTTCCAGTTATCGAGCGAGAAATGCTCTACCCAGGCGTCAAAGCGAGAGCCCGAGCGCCAAGCGTCGATGATGACGGGCGTCATGTCACGACCGGCGCGGGACAGCGCGGCCTCGATGAGCGAGGTCTCGGCATCGTGGTAATGCACGCGGACGGCACGGTTGCGAACGCTCGTGATAAGCAGCTTCTGGCGACGCTTGACGTCGTCGTAGTCGAGCTGCGGGCACCACTGGAACGGCGTGGCAGCCTTGGGGATAAAGACCGAAACCGAGATCGACACCGAGATCGAGCCGCGACGAGCCTTGGGCACCACGGAACGACCGAGTTCCAGCACGTGATCGGCCAGATTGGCGATGGCCACGATATCCTCGTCGCGCTCGCCGGGAAGACCCATCATAAAGTAGAGCTTCATGCGGTTCCAACCGGCCTCGAAGGCCGCCTTGGCCGCACGGTCCAGGTCCTCCTCGGTAACGTTCTTGTTAATGATGTCGCGCATGCGCTGGCTGCCGGCCTCGGGCGCGAACGTCAGGCCGCCCTTCTTTTCGCCGGCGACCGATTCGGCCATATCCACGCCAAACGAATCCAGACGCTGCGACGGAATAGACACGCGAATACCCGTATCCTCCAGGCGATGGTTGAGCCTGCCGAGCACGTCGCGAATGCAGGAGTGGTCGGTCGTGGAGAGCGAGGTCAGCGACACCTCGTCATAGCCGGTCTTTTCCAGACCCTGAATCACCGACGAGACGATCTGGTCGGCCGAGCGCTCGCGCACCGGGCGATACGTCATGCCGGCCTGGCAAAAACGACAGCCGCGGGCGCAGCCGCGCAGGATCTCGATAGACAGGCGGTCGTGGACCAGCTGCGCATAGGGCACGCACGACTGCGACAGCGGATTCGTGGCGCCGAAATCCTCGACGACGCGCTTGTAGACCACGGTCGGCGCATCCTTGCCCTCACGCGGCACGGTGTAGCCATGCGGCGAGCAGGGCTCGTCGTGACGAACCTCATAGAGCGACGGCACGTAGTTGCCGGCAATGGATGCAAGCTGCTCGACAATCTGCGCGCGCGGGACCCCTTCGTCACGCAGGCGGCGATGCAGCTGGCAGGTCTCGAGCAGCGATTCCTCGCCCTCACCGATGAGGATGGCATCGAAGAAGGCCGCGTACGGCTCGGGGTTGTACACCGAGGGGCCGCCGGCGATGATGATGGGGTCGTCTTCGCCTCGGTCGGCCGCCAACAGTGGAATGCCAGCGAGGTCGAGTGCCTCGAGGAAGTTCGTCACCGCCATCTCGTGCGGCACATGCAGACCGACGATATCAAACGAAGCGACCGGCGCTGCACCCTCGAGCGAGAGCAGCGGAATGCCCGCCTCGCGCATGGCGTCACCCATATCGGGCCACGGCACATAGCCACGCTCGCAGGAGATGCCCTCGGCCTGGTTAAGGATGTTGTAGAGGATGGCGATGCCCTGGTTGGGCAGACCAACCTCGTACACATCCGGGTAGATCAGGCAGCAACGGTAGTCGGCATCGGCCTTGGAAAGCGTGCCCCACTCGTGATCGATATAGCGGCTCGGCTTCTCGACCTTGGCGAGCAACGGCTCAATTAAATGAAAACAATCTTGGTACGGAACGCGCAACGGAAAACCCCTAAGCAGCGAGATCTGATGCGTCCTGATAGGACGCCATAGGACGGGTAGCGCCCGCGACCGTGGTCACCAGATCGCGAACGCGGGAGAACGTGGCAGTGACCACCTCGTTGGCACGGCTGTAGTCGACATCGCGCTCGTAAAGCGAAACGAGCGCACGGCCCATGCCGTAGGTGCCCGCGGCAGCAGTGAGCGCCTTGACGGCAAACCCAATATGCGGCGTCTGCTTCACCAATGCGCGGGTGACGGCGCGAATCACCAGACCGCCGACGAGCACGCCCGCGACCTCATAGCCGCGCTCGGGCTTTATGCCGCGCCCAAAGACAGCCGCGAGCTCAAAGAGCATGCCCACCTGCGCCAGGGCCATAACGGGATAATCGGCACCCGGCAAAAACACCAGCGCACCGGTCGCCATATTGGTGAGCGCGCACGAGGTGATGATACGATTGGCTGCCGCGATGCGCATAAAGGCAAAGTTCGCCGCAAAAGCCGTTTCCTTGTCGGTGCGATCGAGAATCCAGCGGGCAAGCGTCTCGAGCAGATACGTCTTATCGGTTGCCGCCACCACGCCGAGCATGGGCGTGGACTCCTCGATAAACGGCACCTCCACAGCAGACTCGGCAAGCACGCACACGGGCGCGCCGGCGATCACGAGCTCCTGCACGGCACTCTCCAAGCGGTCGGAACCACACGAGAGCACCAGCACCACATCGGTATCGGTCTTTGGAGCAATTCGCTCCTCCCCCAGACGCTCGACGCGCACAATGCCCGAGGTCGTCTGCGGCACAAAGGCGTCTCGCACCGTCTCGGCCAGAAAGCGCGAGGCGGACGAATCCAGATAAACCGAGACGCGCACCGGCGTATCGGAATCCTTCTTAACGGACGCGCCCATCTTAAAAGCGCGGGTCAGCTTATCTACGGGAATTTTCATAGCAAACCCCTCCAGCGGTTACGCGGCGCCCGAACGATGCCGCCATATGGATTGTACGATACCCACCGTCAGCAGCTGAATCATCATCGAAGACGAACCGAAGCTAATAAACGGTAGTGGAATACCGGTAATCGGCATCATGCCGATGCACATGCCGATGTTTTCGAAGGTCTGGAACGCCCACATGCCAACGATGCCCACACACGAAAGACGCAAAAACAGCGACTCACACTTAAAGGCGACGCGAATCGTCGAAAAGATCAGCAGCACGTAGAGGCACAGGAGCAAAAAGGAACCGCAAAAACCAAAGGTCTCAGACAGGAAGGCGAAGACGAAGTCGGTGTGGAACTCAGGCAGAAAGCCGCCGGCCGACTGCGTCGCATGCCCCAGGCCCTTACCAAAGAAACCGCCCGAGCCGACCGCGATCAACGACTGCTGCAGATTGTACGCATCGTCCGAATCGGCATTATCGGGGTCGATAAAGACCGTCAGACGGTTCATCTGATACTGCTTGATGAGCACATCGTGGCCGAGCAACGAATCAAAGACCGAATCGAGCGCCAGGACGAGGGCCACCAGGCCCACAAGCAGGGCCAGGGTCGACAGCACCCATTCGCGACGTGCACCGCTCATACAGATGACGATAGCGCCAGAAACCAGCACGACCAGGCCCGATCCCAGGTCGCCCATGGCAACGACGGCCAAAAACGGAATGGAAAGCATGCCGCAGAGCTTGACATAGTCGCGAACGGTATCGATGCGACCGTTATACTGCGAACCAAGCGTAGCAATAAAGAAGATGGTGATGAGCTTGGCAAGCTCAACCGGCTGGAACGTCAAGCCGATACCGGGAATCTTGATCCAGCCCGTCATGCCCAGACCGCCCGTATAGGACAGACCCGGAATCTTGGGCGAGAAGATCACGATCAGGTCGATGACGAGCAACGCCGTCGAGAAATTGGAAATACCGCGCAGGTCGGTACGCCAGACCAGCACCGCCAGCACCGCCCCGATGCCAATTCCCAGAAGATGGCGTGAAAACGATGCATCGGCCTTAAACTGCGAAGCCGACCAGATAATGATGGCACCGTAGGCGACGAGCGCCACAGTAGCCACGAGCACACCGATATGCACCTTTTGGCGAAACGTGCCGCGCGAGGCCGAAAGTTGCTTGTTGACGCGGTCCAGGCTGCTGCGAGAGCCGGTCTTGGTTGAACGGAACAGATCCGCCGGAGAAAAATCCATCGCAACCTCCTATCGAACCGAAGAATCGCCCGAGGCCGAAGAGGTATCGGGCTCGTCATAAATCACGCCGAGCACGTCGCGCACGACATGCATCGCGGTATCTGAGCCACCGCCGCCCTGCTCCAGGACGGTAGCGATGACATACTTGGGATCATCGGCCGGTGCATAGGCGCAGAACCACGCGTATTCGTCCTCGCCACTTTTCTCGCCCGTGCCCGACTTGCCGTATACCTGCGGCGTCAGGGTGCCAAAGTGCGCCGCCAGGGACGTCGATGCCGTGTAAATCACGTCGTGCATGCCGTTGCGAACAAGAGCCAAATCCGAATCGCTGTTGATCTTGGCCTCCAGGCGCTTCTTCTTGCCCTTGCCGTTGTACTTATAGGCATCGCCGTCGCCATCGCGCGACACGGCAGACAAAAACACGTGAGGCACGTATTGTTTGCCGCCGTTGGCAAGACCCATATAGGCACACGCCATCTGCAGGGGCGTCACCAGGATGTCGCCCTGGCCGATAGCAATGTTGGTCATATCGCCGGCATTCCACTTGCGGTCCTCGGCAGAGGCGTCGGTGAAGTATGACTCTTTCCACTCGGCATCGGGAATACGACCCGCGCCCTCACTCGGCAGATCGATACCGCAGGTCTTGCCTAGGCCCCAGCGACGAAAGACCTCCTGCAGGCCCTCGGGATGTTGCTCGTCATAAAAGAACGCCTTACCCATGTCGTAGAAGACGGGGTCGCACGAGTTGGCGATACCCGACTGCAGCGTCATGGTGCCGTGGCCAGACGTCAGCCAGCAGCGCTTGCCCCAAGCCTTGCCCAGACCCGTCCAATAACCCGTGCAGTTGGTTGTCTGCGTTGAAGTGTAGGTTCCAAACTCAAGACCGGCCAGTGCCGAGAGCGGCTTGATGGTCGAGGCCGACATGTACTGTCCGCTAATGGCGCGGTTGAGCAGCGGGTGCGAACCCTTGTCATCATTGAGCTCGGTCCACACGTCATTTGAGACGCCGCCGATAAAGACGGACGGATCGAACTTGGGCTGGCTCGCCATGCCCAGGATCTCGCCATTGTTGGGATCGAGACACACCACAGCGCCGTTGCCGGCATTGCTGTAGCCAGTGGTCTTGGCAAGCTCGATAGCGCTCGCCAGCGCCGTCTCACAGGCCTGTTGGATCTTAAGGTCGAGCGTGAGCTTAATGTCGGAGCCGGCCTTCGCGGGCACGGCGCCGGCCTGACCGGTCACATTGCCCGAGGCATCGACCTTGACGGTCTGCTCACCACGAATACCCTGCAGCAGGTTTTCGTAGTAGCTCTCAACACCCGCCTGGCCCACGATATCGCCCGACTGGTACGTAATCTTGCCAGCAGAAGCATTATCATCGCCAGAGGTTTTCTTATTCTGGGCCTCGAGCTGCTCGGAGGTAATGGTGCCGGTATAGCCCAAGATATGGCATGCCGTCTCACCGTATGGATACTGGCGCTCGGTACGCTCGGCAATCTTGACGCCCGGGAACTCGCCGGCGTGTTCCTTGATATAGGCAACCGTGGAGCGACGGACGTCCGTCGCGATGGTATGCAGGCTCTGAGCGCCCTCTGTATTGTCCTGAATATTGCGAAGGACCGCCACATAAGGCATTCCAAGCACGTTGGCAAGATGGCGAACCAGAACCTCATCCTCGGCAAGGTCGCGGTAGGCCACGACAGCAAGTGAGGGACGGTTCTGGACAAGCGCCACGCCATTGCGGTCGAGGATGCGGCCGCGTACAGCGGGAGTGGTAACGGTGCGAGTCTGATTGCTATTAGCCTGCTTCTCGTAATAGTCCGACGAGACCATCTGCATGCCCCACAGCTTGACGGCGAGCGCCGCAAACATCGCGCCCACACCCGTGGTGAGGATGGAAAAGCGGCCCTTAAAGGCGGTCGCCGCGGTATTGCCCTCGCCCTCGGTGGCGCGTGGGGCCGTTCCATGCTGCGTATCGTAGGTAAAACGGGAATCGCCACGACGCATGATGACCAGCGCGACCACGATGGCCACAACCAGCACGATACCAGCGATAATAACCGTCAACTGGGAAGACATCTACGGGCCTCCCCTATTTGAGCTTGCGGGTCTTGGGCTTAAAGCGCATACCCGTCTGGCGTCCGCCACGTGCGGAGAATCCATAGCCGGACTGCGGCACGACGCCGGACATCAAAAACGGAATGGCAACCAGACCCGTCAGGATCGAGGACGGCAGCGCATGGCCGAAGATCGCCACGACAAAGCTCGTCTCCAAACCCATAAACAGCAAGATGATGCTGTAAATCACATTAATGACGAGCGCAAAGGCGCCCACAGTGACGCCGCGCGCACTCGGGGTACCGCCCGTCTGACCGACGGCGCTGTGCACCAGGGCAAAAGAACCCACGGTCAGCAGGAGCGACATAACGCCCACCGGCACGGCAGCGGACAGGTCATAGAACAAGCCGCTGCAAAAACCGCACACGACGGCACGGGTCGGGTCGCCCGAGAACACGCTTAGGCACACCAGGATAATCATGAAGTTGACGCGACCGCCCGCAATGGAGATCTGCGGTGCCAGGCCTGCCTGCAGCAGCACGCACACGATGGCGGCGATTACAAACGTGCGGGAGCTCATCCCCTGCTCGTGTAGATCCATGGACATGCCCCCTATTCGCTCGAGCCGGAATCGGTCGTCTCGGACGTGTCGGAACTGTCATCCGAGCTCTCGTCCTTCGTCTTGGTCGCAGCATCGCGCGACGTTCCCTGCGGCGTGCTGTTGGCCGTGCTCACGTCCTCATCCGAGGCCGACTGTTCGTCGGTCAGCGAGGTGATGACCAGCACTTCCTCGTTGTTCTCGGCCGTGGTCTGGGCGCGCACCACAATGGTGTAGTACACGTCGTTTGCCGATTTCTCGACCGACGAGACGGTGCCGAGCGGTAGACCCTTGGGGAACACACCGCCAATGCCCGAGGTCACGATGATGTCGCCAACCTTAACATCGGAGTCGACGCTCACGTACTCAAGACGCAGCGTGCCGTCAGCCTGACCCTGCAGCATGCCCTGGGCGCGCGTGTCCTGTACCATGGCGGACACACCCGAGTTCTCGTCGCCAATAAGGCGCACGGTAGAGGTCTTGGCCGATACCTCGATAATCTGACCGATAACACCGGCAGAACTCGTCACGGGCATGTTGATGGTAAGGCCGTCGGCAGAGCCCTTGTCGATGGTTACGGTCGAGGTCCAGGCATCGCCCGAGGCACCAACGATACGAGCAGCGGTCGATTTGAGGTTGTAGGTCGACTGCAGGCCGACCAGCCCCTCCAGACGCTCGGCGGTCTTTTGAGCCTCGGAGAGCTCAGCAACCTTAGAGGTCAGCTCCTCGTTTTGCTTCTTAAGCTCGTCAAGCGTGTCCTGCGACGCCGTAAGGTTAGAGAACACGTTGCCGATCGCATTGAAGGGGGCCGCCACAGCCGAGCCCACAAAGCGCACCGGCGAGGTAATCGTCGTCACGCCCGAACGCACGGCATGAATCGGTCCTGCCTCGCCCTCGCGGATGTAAAACGTGAGCAGCAACACCGAAATCAGGCTGAAAACAATCAACGGGCGCATACCCGTTGATTGTCGCTTGGTATTCAGATTTGTGGAGAAACCCGAAGATCGTGCCAAATGGAATCCACCTTTTGGAAATTAAGCATTGGTCTGGACGAAGCCGCCATCAAACGCATTGGCCTCGAGCACGCGGGCACAGCCGTTAACGACGTTATCGAGCGCCGTGGGGCTGACGTTGACCGAAACACCGGTCTCATCGCGCAGGCGCACGTCGAGACCGCGCAGCAGTGCGCCGCCACCAGTCAGCAAAATACCGTAGTACATAAGGTCCGAGGCAAGATCGGGAGGCGTAGCGTCGAGTGCGTCCTTGACGGCCTTGGCCATCTCGTCGAGCGGCTTGTTGAGCGCGCGACGAATCTCCTCGCTCTCGATGCGCACGGTCTTGGGCAGACCGGTGATCACGTCGCGGCCGTTGACCTCGACGTCGAGCTCGTCCTTGAGCGGCACGGCGGAGCCGACCTTGATCTTGATGTCCTCTGCCGTACGCTCGCCGATGGCCAAGTTGTAGGCATCACGAACGTGCGTGAGGATGGCCTGATCGAACTCGTCGCCGGCAATACGGATGGACTGCGAGACGACGATGCCACCCATAGCGATAACGGCAACCTCGGTGGTACCGCCACCGATGTCGATGACCATGGAGCCGGTGGGTTCCTCGACGGGCAGATCGGCGCCGATAGCGGCAGCCATGGGCTCCTCGATCAGGTAGGCCTGGCGAGCGCCAGCCTGGATCGTGGCCTCAAAGACAGCACGCTTCTCGACCGACGTGACGCCGGAGGGAACGCAGACGACAACGCGCGGACGCGGGGTCCACGGATAGCGCTTCTCGGACGCCTTGTCGATAAAATAGCGAAGCATAGCCTCGGTAACATCGAAGTCGGCGATGACGCCGTCCTTCAGGGGACGAACGGCCACGATGTTGCCGGGCGTACGGCCGAGCATGCGCTTTGCCTCGATACCGACCGCCAGGATGCGCTCGTCGTTCTTATCGATGGCGACGACAGAGGGCTCGCGAATGACGATGCCCTTGCCGCGCACGGAGACAAGCGTATTTGCGGTGCCGAGGTCGATGGCAAGATCGCCCGCATAGCTACCGAAGAACATATCCATCAAAGAAAACAACGCAACTCCTGATGTGTTGGATGATTGCTGGAAAACTACTAGCTCATGATACTAGCGCAAGCCCGGCACCTCACTTGCGGTGAAGCGCCGGGCAAAGCTAAATCCCATAAGGTCACTACTGGTTGTCAGCAGCCGAGAAATCCATATCGAGCGAGGAAACGGCCCAGCCGATATGATTGTCGGAGCGCACGAATTTGACGGTGTACTCCTGCTCGCCGCCCTTGGACAGCGAAGCCTTGACCTTGGCGGTCGTCTCGGTCATGGACTGATCCATGCCCTCGACGGACACGGTGGCGCCCTGCGGAATCGAGGAGATGATCATCGACTTGGCGTCCTCGGACAGGCTCGAGGCCAGGCAAGACTCGGCCTTTGCGCTGTCACCGTCGCCAGCAGCCTGGAACAGATCGGTGATAACCGACTCCTGCGAGGGGAAGCCAAAGCCGCGCGTGTAGGCAAAGCCCAGACCGCCCGCAGCAATCAAAATGAGCAGAAGCAGCACGATGAAGACTTTGAGACCCGTGTGGCGATGACGACGACGGACCTTGGCCTGCTTACGATCCTGACGGTCCTGCTGAACCATCTCGGACTCGGACAGCGTGAAGAAGCCGGTGTCCGAGGGGTCGGGCATAAACTGACCGGTTGCACCCGTAGGATCAAGCGGATCGACGGCGGGAGCGTCCATCGCGGGCGCCGGAGCCGTAGCCATGGCCGTCTGGGCAGAAAGCGCGGCCAGCGAATCATGCACGCGGGCAAGTTCGTCGGCCTGCTCGGGCGTGAGCTGGTAGATGCCGTCGGCGGTAGCAGCGTTAAAGGCATCGAGCGCATCGGAGGGACGACCGGCGGCAGAAAGCGCCTGGCCCATGCCGGCATTGAGCGCACGCGTATCGTCACGCGGACCAGCAAAGTCGATAGCCGTGCGATAGGTCTCCACGGCATCTGCCGGGCGACCGAGCTTGATAAAGCAACGGCCGAGCTCGCCCAGAGCGGCGGCGGGAGCCGGATTGGCACCGTCGATAGCGGCCTGACGGAAGGCAGTGCCGGCGTTGGCATAATCGCCCGCCTGGAACAATGCGTTGCCCAAGCCCAGATAGGCCTTGAACGGTGTGGCATAGGAGGCGTCCTGTGTTGCAGCGGAAAACGCCTGGGCGGCCGTGGTGTAGTCGCCCACCGCCGCGAGCGCCTTACCGCGGTTGGTGAGCAGCGCGCCGCGCTTGCCATAGGTGCCGTCGTTGAGGGCGGCAGCGTAGGCCTCGGCGGCCTCGGCATACATGCCCAGGTGCATCAGGGCGTTACCGCGAAGATGGTCGGCCTCGCCCATAATCTCATCGGGAGTCTTTGCCGCCCCAAGCATCTGGGCTGCAGCGGAAAAATCACCCGCGCGATAAGCGGCGCGGCCCTGTTGGATCAGCTGGCTATTCAAGGAAGTCCCCTTTACTCGTGAACGATCTCGACGTGGACGATCTCGTCGCCGGCACGCAGCTGCGAAATCACATCGAGACCCTCGACCGTGGTACCAAAGACGGTGTAACCGGAATCGAGGTTATGCTGGGCGCCCAGGCAGAAGTAGAACTGCGAACCCGCGGAGTCGGGATCCATGGAGCGCGCCATGGCGAGCGCGCCGTCAACATGGCTGTTGCGCGGATTGGTAGCAAACTCGCCCTTGATGCAGTAGCCGGGGCCACCGGTACCGGGCATGCCGTCGGGGCCTTCAAGGCCGGCAGCAACATCGGCGCCGGACATATCACGGGTATTGGGGTCGCCGCCCTGGATAACAAAGCCGGGCACATAGCGATGGAACTTAAGGCCGTCGTAGAAGCCCATCGTAGAAAGCTCGCAGAAGTTCGCGACATGAATGGGAGCGCCCTCGCCGTCAAACTTGACCTTGATGGTACCCTTCGACGTCTCGATTACGGCGTACTCGTCGCCGGCAAGCTGATACTCGGGCGTGTAGAGCTCTTTCTTAAAACCAAACATGTGGTTCCTTCCTCGTGCGTTTAAAGCATATTTGTACGAATTGTAGCAATAAGCACAGGCTTCCATCAATTGCGCACGTAGGTAATACCGTCCAGGGCGAACTAATTTCTATGAACGCTGTTGCGGCTTCCAAGCGCCCACGTTGGCATCGTACTGGTTAAGGGCGCTGCTTCCGCCCTGCGCTATGGGTGCCAAGATCTCGCTTTGATGCGAACTCATCGACTCGCCATCGGGAATGGCAAGCGAGATATCCCAACTCTGGCAGATCACGTCGACGCGCTCGTACATCCACTCGGCAAGCTGCTTTAAGTGGGCGATGTCATCCGCATAGACCGTATCGTCCTGGTACTTAAGGTTGTTGAGCTCGTCTTGCGTCTTTTTAATCTGGTCGCGCAGCGCATAGGCACTCTGCGAGAGTTCCTGGCGCGTGGAGAGCGGAGAGCGGAGATAGCCGTTGTTGAACGAATCGATGACCTCGCCGATCTGGTCCTCGTCACCGTAGGACACGATGGTCTGATACAGGCCATCGAGCCTGGTATAGAGCTGGTCATCGGTGAGCACGGTTTCTTCCTGGACCACTTCGGCAGGATCGTCCTGTTTGGCGTCGTCCTCGGTCGCCTCGCCCTTTTGACGCGTGGGGAAGGTGGTCTGCGCAGCCTGTCCAAACTGGTCATAGAAACCGGGCATAACACCCATGGGGTCGGCCGTCACAAACCAATAGGCGCCACCGCACACGACGGCAAGAACCGCGATGACGATGAGCGGCTTGGGGATATGACGCTTGTGCTTGTGATAGGCGTCCTCGTCGGGGTGCACCTTGCGCTTGGGTTTTTGAGCATCGTCATGCAGGGAAACGGGCGTGGAAATATCGACCTTGGGGATACCGAAATCCTTATCGAAAGCCGGCAGCACGCAGGTCTCGTTAGGATCAGCGGCATCCGAAAGCACCGCAGCGGCAGAGGCCGGCGCATGCGGCACCTCGGTATCGATCTGCTCTTGCGTTAGGCGCGGAAAGCCCGCCGTGCGGCCCGCTGCCAGGTCGGATGCGGCCGCGTCCTCGGAGAGGATACCCGGAGCGGGGCGTCCGCATTTGGGGCACGTACGATCATGCGGAGAAAGACGGGCACCGCAGCCCTCACAGAACACGAACTCGGTGTGCTCGGGACCATCGCCCGGACCCACATAGGCGTTGCAGTAGGGGCAGAACGAGGCGCCGTCCTCGATAGTCTTAAGGCAATGCGGGCAGATCACGGCATCCTCTTTTCGAAGCAATTCAAACAATCGAGGTTAGAGCATAACATCGCCACGGCCCCACAGGAACAAGGCACCAATTCAACATCGCCAGGGCGCGTAGCTACTTCTTCTTTTTGCTTGGCATCGAGACTTTGATGCCTTGGGCGGACTTGGTCACACGAGAGCGCTTAGCTCCGGTACTCTTCTTTTTCTTGGGCTGGGCCTGGCCCACGCCCTCGAGTGCGCGGGCCTCGGCCTCGCGAGCGGTGCGATCTTCGCGGCGCTGCGCCATGTCGGCGGCGACGCGCTTGGCAAAACGCTCGGCCGTCGAACCCGTCGAGCTCACCTTGCCGCCACCGCGACCCAGGCGGACGTGCACACCGCGGCCAAAACCAGTTGCGACATGACGACGACGCGGCTTGAGCGAATCCATCATCGTGGCGAGCTTAAAGAACACCGAGCAGGTAAAGACCACGATGACAGCCAAGATAACCATCTGGCCCATCGACAGGTTGGCAATAGACAGCAGCCCCGGGAATCCGATAACGCCCACCAGGATGCCGGCGACTACAAACACAAAGAGCACCACACGTAAGGGCGTGAGAGGCTGCGAGATGCGCCAGATCAGGCTGACGCTCGCCGCGCACGACGTAAGCAGACACATCGTAGACAGCGTGAGCTGGCTAAAGCCAAACACGCGCGCCACAAAGATATCGAGCGCCGCAGCCAGAATGACCGCAATCGACGCCGGCAGTGCACGCTTGAGTACATTCGTCAAAAACGCACCCTTCACGCGAGCATTGTTGGGCTCCAGGCCCAACACAAAGCCCGGCGCGCCGATGCAAAAGAAGTTGATGAGTGTCATCTGGATGGGCTCGAAGGGGTACGGCGGCAGCGCAATGCACAGCGCCGCCAGGCCCATCGAGAACAGCGTCTTGGTCAGGAACAGCGAGGCCGAACGCTGCAGGTTGTTGATGGAGCGACGGCCCTCGGCCACCACGGCGGGCATCGAGGCAAAGTCGTTGTCGACGAGTACGATCTCGGCCACATTACGCGCGGCATCGGAGCCGGCCGCCATGGCGACGGAGCAGTCGGCTTCCTTGAGCGCCAGCACATCGTTGACGCCGTCGCCCGTCATGGCCACGGTGTGCTCGCGGCGCTTGAGCGCCTGCACGAGCTCGCGCTTCTGCTGCGGGGTCACACGACCAAAGACATGGTAGCGGTCCACTGCGGCATCGAGCTTGGCCGGCGTATCGAGCGTCGTGGCGTCCACATAAGCGTCCGCCCCCGGCACGCCCACCACGCGCGCGATCGACGACACCGTACGCGGGTCGTCGCCACTGATCACGTTGAGGGTCACGCCCTGCTCGTTGAAGTAGCCGATGGTCTCGGCCGCCGAGGTACGAATCTCGTCGCGGATGGTCACAAAGCCCACGGGCTCGGCCTCGCCCACCATATCGCCATCGGGCGTAAAGCCGTCCACGCGCGCCACAACGAGCACGCGGCAGGTATCGGCAAGCTCGGCGACACGGTTCTCGACCTGCGAAAACACATGATCAGAGAGCACAAACTGCGCCGCACCCATCACATAGGAGCCCTGCGAAAACGACGCGCCGCTCCATTTTTTGGAGGACGAGAACGGAATGACCGACAGCGGCTCAGACACCTCGACCGGGCGATCGGCGTAATAGTTGAGAAGCGCCTGGCAGGTCTCGTTGGCATCGGCCGAAGTCGCACGCGCGACGTTAGCCAGCGCAAAATCGAGTACCGTGGTATCGACGGGAACGACCGCCTCGTCCGAGCCGGCGCCTAGGCTCACGCCCTCAACCGGCAGCGGATACGTGCCCTCGACCTCCATGCGGCCCGACGTGATGGTGCCCGTCTTGTCCAGGCACAGCACGTCGACGCGAGCGATCGTCTCGATGCAGTAGAGCTGCTGTGCCAGCACCTTGCGGCGAGCCAGGCGCACCGTGGCGATGGCGAGCACCGACGAGGTCAGCAGCACCAGGCCTTGCGGGATCATGCCCAGCAGGGCGCCCACCGTGGACAGCAGCGCCGACGAAGGCACATGACCAGCCAACAACTCGGAGAAGCACCACGAAAGCGCGCTATCGCCCGGGGTTCCCGCGGCATCCCACAGCTCGCTCACACTTGAGGCAAACAACGCCAAACCGAGCGGGATCATGATGATGCTCGCAAAGCGCACGATGGCGTTAAGCGCGTTCATGATCTCGGAATTGACCTTTTTGACGTACTTGGCCTCGTTATTAATTTTAGCCACGTAGTTGTCGGCGCCGACATGAATCACGCGGGCGCGCAGCAGGCCCGAGTCGATAAAGCTGCCGCTCATGAGCTCGGAACCAGGCTGTTTCTTAATAAGGTCGCTCTCGCCCGTCAGCAGGCTCTCGTTCACGAGTGCCTCGCCCGAGACCACCACGGCGTCAGCGGGAATCTGGTCGCCGCGCCCCAGGCGAATGATATCGTCGAGCACGATCTGGTCCAGGTCGAGCTCCACCTCGACGCCGTCGCGCACCGCGATGTCCTTCTTGGAGGTCAGCAGCGTGAGCTTATCGACCATCTTCTTGGAACGCATGGACTGAATGACGCCAATAGCGGTATTGAGGAACACCACGAACAGGAACGTCAGATTCTTAAACGAACCGGTCAAAATGACCAGGAACGCCAAGATCACGTTGATCAAATTGAACAGCGTGCAGAGGTTCTCGATGATGAGCTCTTTGACCGACTTGGTCTTAAGTTCCATGTTGCGGTTGATCTTACCGGCGGCGATGCGCTCCTCGACCTCGGCGGTCGAGAGTCCGCGCTCGATATCCGTTACTGCCATACCACGTCCCATCACGTCGCGTCGGTATAAGAAAAACCGCCCGGACCATGCGAGGTTCGGACGGTCTTACGTTCGATGGTGCCCCGTCTGCCTAGATTCTAGAACCGAGATCTGCGCCGTTGGGACCGTCGTGCTGCTCAGGATACCACGGGCGGCGTAGCAACACCTTTTCTCGAGAAAAAACCCGCCCGGGATAACCCGAGCGGGCCGCGGCTAGCGCCCGTTGATGCTCACGAGGCACAGGCCGATTGTCGCCACGGTGCCGCCGAAGAGCGCGCCGAGGACGAAAGCCAGCGCGATCATGCTAGTACGGGTTGCCGTCGGTGACGCAGACTTGGAGTCGGTCGAGCGGCTCGCCGTAGAAACCGGCGTAGTCGTCGCCGCCGTAGGTGGAGCCGTCGTCGCACACGGTGTCGAGCCATCCGGCGCGCGCGGTGGTCTGCGAGCGATACCACGCCTGCTTGTACTCCTCGCCGCCCGGGGTCACGTAGTACATGCGTACACCGTCGATGGTGTGGCCGGCGATGCCGGCGCAACCGTTCACGGTATCGTTGCGGTCGCCCTTGGAAACATAGTCAAGCCAGCCGTCCTCGATGGTGTGGACCTGATACTTGAGCGTGCCGCGATCGACTCGGGCGCAAAGGAGGTCGTGCTGTCGGCACGGGTAGCCCGCGAAGCCGTTGTCCCCGGCGCCGAAGTCGGTCACCTCGTCCAGCCAGCCGCCGCCCTTGAGGTGGAGGGAGTAGTGGACGGGGATGCGCTTGCCAGATGCCTTCGTGAAGCCGCCGGATGCCGCCTGAGAGGGCTTTGCCGCGGCAGGCTTAGCGGCGGTGGAGGGGGCGGGTGCCTTGCCGCCCTTCATCGCGTCATACCACGCCTGAGCGCGCTGCATGTAATGGTCGCGCTGGGAGCCCGCAAGCTCGCCGGGGCAGGCCGTGGCGCTCCAGTAGCGGTGCGGGAACACGTTCTTGCACCACTCGGGGCGACCGAGGCCGTAGTACAGGCACAGGGCCGCGACAAGGTGAGCGCCGCTCTCGATTGCCTTCTCGTGGACGGTCCACGGGTTGCTGCCGCTGTTGGCGTGCTCAATCGAGATGGTCGTGTCGTTACCGCGTCCGGTGCCGATCCCGTCGCCGCAGGCGTAGGCGCGGTCGGTGTCGTTGACGTGCTGCACGATGTGGCCGTTGCGGTCGACCGAGTAGTGGGCAGAACAGCCGTTGGCACCCCAGATGCCGTTGCACTGGCCGGCGTTGAGGTCGCCGGCCATGTGGTGGATGGTCACGCCCTTGATGCCGAACGGGCGGCCTGCGGAGAAGTTGCGCCCCAGAAGCTTGTACTCGTCCGGCTGGACGTTCGCGAAGTCTGCCATGTTAGTCCTCCTTGATGTCGCCGAGCGCCAGCAGGGCGTCCAGCCATTTTTCCGTGATGCCGACCGATTTGAAGGCCGCGTAGGCCACCTGCACGCCGCCGACAGCGGCGAAGATGGACGTGACCCACGCCGAGGGTTCGGTCGGGACGCCGCCCGACATGGCCGTGAGGGCGCCGCATCCCGCCGAGACGGCGATGGCCGTCCAGCGGGCGACGTTGCCCGTCATCGCCTTCGTCTTGATGGCCTGCACGATGTACGGCACGACCAGGACCGTGCACACCGTGAGGCCCGCCTGGATCTCATTCATTCGATTGCTCCTATCTGTCGGATTCCTTGCTGTAGATAAGGTCGACGCGGTCGCAGATGTGGTCGACCTTCTCGGCCATCCCCTGGCTCCTCGCCTGGCTGTGCGCCAAGTCCGCGTGCAAGACCTCGTTGGACGCCACGACGGACTCCATGAGCGTCTTCATCGCCTCCATGAGGCTGTTGCTGCGCTCCATCTGCGCGGCGATGCGGCCCTCCATCTGCGAGCGCTCGCGGTCCCGCTGCGCGCGCTCGTCGACTTCGGCCTGCTTGCGCTCCTCGCGCTTGAGGTCGAGCTCGCCCTTCCGCTGGTTTTGGCGTTTGTACTCCTCAAGAAATTGTTTCCCGAAGTAGAACGCAACGAGCGTCAGGAGCACGCCGCCAAGCCAAGCCGGTCCGTAAGGCGCAAAAAGCTTGAGCACTTCCATCCTGGGCGCC
Source organism: Collinsella aerofaciens (assembly GCF_015548375.1). GTDB lineage: Bacteria > Actinomycetota > Coriobacteriia > Coriobacteriales > Coriobacteriaceae > Collinsella > Collinsella aerofaciens_AB. The sequence goes on along the minus strand of NZ_JADMWW010000013.1, from coordinate 46,072 downwards.
CTCCTTCCGCCTATTCGGCCGTGTACTCCTCGCCGGTGATTTCCTTGTACTCGTCGGCGGTGATCCATTTGCACTCGACAGCCTTGTAGACGCGCGCCTTGCTCCAAAGGTCTTTGTCGTAGTACTTCTTGACCTTCGCGAAGTGCTTGGAATGCTCAACGGTTTTCTTCGTAGCCATTACTGGTCACCTCCCACGGTCATGAGCAGGTAGTCGATGTTCGCCGTGTTGGTCTCGGTCTGCGTCGGCTGGGACGCCTGCTCGCGCATCTGTTCGAGCAGCGCTGGGAGGTCGGGCACCTCGCCGTTGGCGTAGGCGGCGAGCGCGGAGGTGTAGGCGAGCTTTCGCGCCTTCCGCTCCACGTACTCGTCATCGTCGATAACGCCCGCGTCGTGCGCCGCGTCGGGGTCGCCGATCTGCGACAGCAAGTCGCGCAGGGCGTTGACCTCGGCCAGGGTGCCGTCTCGAAGCTCGTCGGGGCGCGGCATGTCTTCCTCAGTGTCCATGCGGACTCCTCTCTTGTCGGGGAATGTGTCGCCATCGTATTGGCGCCGTGAGATTGCCGGGCCGCTTCGATGGGTGCAAAGAAAGAAGGCGCGCCGCGGCACGCCTTCGATGCTTCTGTTATTTCGCGGCCGCTTCGCTTAGGCCGCTGCTTTGAGTTGCCGGTTCTCCGCTATTGCGAGGGCTTGCCTCCGCTTGAATCGTCCCTCGGGTTGGCCTGCATTGAGCACCCCCCCCCCCCCTTCCCGCGCGAGATTTTCGAACAGGCTGTGGTACAGCGCGTCCATGGCCAAAACGCTGCGGTGCGCGTCCAGCCGCTTCATGCCGCCGCGCCAGCTCTGGTAGCTCCGCTCAACCTGCTCGGGGGTCATGACGCCATCGGCGACCATGCGGGCCATCTTCTTCAGCTTGCGGCGCTCGCGCGTGATGGAGTCGCGGCACGGCTTCACGACTATGCGGCCCGTCTCCGTGTAGAAGATGCGCTTCTTCAGCCACGTGAAGCCGCGCGCCGTCTCCACGGTCGGCACCGCGTTCAGCAGCCTGTAGGCCTTGGGCACTACCGAGGAGGACGCCATCAGCTTGTTGACCTCCACGCGGATGGCGATGGCCTGCGTGAAGAACTTGTATTCGGACACCTCGCGGTTGCGCTGGTAGACGCCGCTCACGTGCACCTCCTGGGGAAACTGGCGAAAAACCCGGCCCGCTTCGCGGGCAGGAGGCGACCGCGCAAGGCGGTCGCCTAGAAGCAGAGTATAGAGCACTCGGCTGGCTAGCCGACGAGGAAGCCGGGGCGGGGGCGAACCCAGACGTACGTCGCGGAGTCGTAGTAGGCATTGCCGCTGCTGTCGACGCAGCACACGCCGGACGACGAGCCACCCATGACGGAACGCAGCCACCAGCCGCACCGATTTCCGTTGACTCGGTGAGCGGTGTCGCGGAACAGGTCCCACTGGCAGTCGAAGCCGACGCTGTAGCCCTTCGTCCCCCACACGGGGCAGCCGTACACCTCCATCTCCGACAGCGAGAACACCTTGCCGATATCCTGCCAGCTCCACGAGTTGGAGTCATTGAGCGCGCCACTGGCGCTGTACCGCTCCTCAAGCAGGACGCGCTGGGTCAGCAGGTACTTGGTCAGCCCCTCGGGCAGGCACGCCTCGAAGGCCGTCTCCCACGCCTTGAGGTTGCTGTTGGGGTAGGGGCATTTCCGGTCGGCGGTGCCCTGGTTCGTGTTGGTCGTGTTCCACATCAGGAAGCTGTCGTTGGCAACGCCGGTCACGGTCTTGGCCACGGACACAGGAGCGGACGCCACGAACGCGATATGGTGTCCCTTGCTGTTGTCGCCGCAGTAAAGGTACGGGCCGATGTGGGCAAGCAGGAACCGCACAGATTGCTGTGTGGTGACGGCGGACGCGCTCACGAGCGGCACGTCCAGGTAGTCGCCCACGCGCAGGCCCGCGAAGTTGCCGTTGGCGGCTCGCTTGTGCAGCGCGTCGTACACGCTGCCGCTGCCGATCTCTCCCGCCAGGATGGTGGCGATGTTCTGCCCGCCGTACTTGCCGATTTGGCCCTGGCGGTTGTACTCGGCGTTGTTGAGCGCCGTCTGCGCGTTGCTGCGCGCGGTATCGTCGATGACGTTGAGCGGCTGGCCGCCTACGACCAGCGTCTTTGCATTTGCCATTTATCCTCCTTAGGAAAGGGTTACCGTGCTGCCCGATACCGAGCACGTGCCGCCGAACGTCACCGTGTCCCCGGATACCGACGCCTTGCCGGCAGGGCAGTAGACCGTGCCGTCCATGTAGATGAACTTGTCTGTCGCGTCGGCGAGCATCGTCGCGAGCTGGCCGTTCTGGCGGCGCAGCTCGGCGATGTCGGACTCGCCGGCGGCGCCCTGCGCCGCCGCGTTCGCGATCTGCAATGCCGCGCTTGCCGCCGCATCGGCCCTCGACGCCGCACCGCTAGCGGCGGATGCCGCATCGAACGCGGATTGACCGAGCCGAGATAGCTCAGTGCTCCACTTCCTATAGAGCTCGTCGAGCTCCTGGTCGTAGCTGACGGCAGGCCCTGTTGTCCCGTCCACATTTCCCAGGATGACGAGCGCGAAGTCCTCGGTCGTCTCGGAGGCCCCGTTGGCGCTGTAGAACTCGAAGTATGCCAGCCTGCACCTGCCGGTGCCGTTGACGGACTCCGGCGCCAGCGTGGCGCTCACCGATACCGTGCCGACGGTGGCGGCGCAGCGAGCCCACGTGCCGTCGGCATGGAGCACGCACAGGCGCGCTGACTGGTAGGTCGGCGTGTAGGCGGCGCCGTCCGTGGTGAGTGTCGCGGTCACCCGCTGGGTCTGGGTCTCGCCCCGGCGCACGGTGACGCGCTGCGGGATGGTGCCCGGGCGCTTATGCATGTCGAGTGATATGGCGTGGTTGATCATTCCTTGGCCTCCAGCGCCCTGAGCGCGGCGAGCGCGGCCTTGAAGGCCTCGACCGGGTCGACGGCCTCGGCCCCCTCCCCCGTCTCGTCGGCCGTGGCCGGCTGCGGGTCGACGATGGCCGAGAGCGCGTCGAAGCACGCCACGGTGGCAGCCGTGCGCTTGTCGACGTACCCGGCGGTCGCCAGCGGGATGCCGTTGACCGTGGGGTCTGGCTTGCGGACGTCCGCGGCCTTGACGACCTCGCGCGAGCCGTCGTCGTACTGGGCGACAAATATGAGTCCGGCGTCCTCGGCGCGCTGGAGCACATCCGGGTCGTACTCCGTCAGGCACTGCTCGTTATTGCCGATGATGTCGTGGACCGCGTAGCCCACGACGATTTTCTTGCTTGCTTCCATTCCTTCTTGTCCTTTCATCTCTTATCCGCTCCACCCGGACGGCATGGTCGACACGCCGATCAGCAGGCCGTTCCTGAACTCGAGCACCGACGATGTCTGGGACTGGTCGTTGAAATATTTCTTGCCGTTCTCCGTGTAAAGCGGGTGGTATGCCGCTCCGACCTTGGTCGTCAGGCCTGACCACGTCGTGACGCTCGTGTCGGCGCTGCCGCTCACGCTGAGCCTCGGGGTCGAGACTCGCACGACGCCCTGTCCCTGCAGCTGCAGTCCGTGGTAGATAATCGACGGATTGTCGATGTCATGTGACGTTGAGGAGCATTCGATGTATCCGTACTGCGTGCCGTCCTTGAACCCAGCCAGCTTCCCGCTCGAGTCGAGTTCCATGGCGTACCCGCTGCTGCGGTTTCCACCGGTGAAGCTTCCGGTCGCCGTGATGTTCTTCGCCGTCATGTAGTTGGTCGTCAGCACGCCTTCCTTGAGGTTCCACGAGTTGCGCCCCTTTGCGTCCGCGAGAGTCCCGGTTGCGATGTATGTCGCGTTGACGTAGACCCTGTTGTTGCTCATGTAGAGCCCCTGGTCGGCACCGTTGTTGGTCAGGCGGTCGAAGATGGCCTTCTGGTCCATCTGCTCGTCGTAGGCGCTCAGGATGCCGTCGGCGTAGTCCGACGCGTTCTTCTGCTCGATGGCGTGGCGCGCCCCGGTCGCGGCATCGGCGTAGTCCTTGACCGCGCTCGAGTAGGCTCCGAATGCGGCGTCGTACTCGTGCATGGCAGCCTTGAGCTCCTCGGCGGTCTTGCATATGAGCACCTTGTCGACCTTGTCGGCATAGGAGCCGTACGTGCCGCCCTCATCGGTCGTGCCGAAGGCCTTGGTGTAGCGGGGGCCGAGGACGGACGAGAGGAACTGGGCGCTGAGGGCCTTGTTCGACTTCAGCGCGTTGTACTGGCTCGTGAGCTCCTCGCGCTCTTTGTCCACGTCCTGCTTGGCCTTCTTGACCGCCGCCCTCTCCGCCTCGGTCACCACACCGTCTTTGGCGAGGTCCTGCACCGTCGTGTCGAGGCCGTTGAGCGAGCCCGTCAGGTCGTGCGCGCTCTGATAGGCCTTGTTGTACGCGGCTTCCAGCACCGGCGCCGTGTGGGTGACGCTGCCGTCGCCGTAGGTGACGCGCTCCATCGACCAGACGAAGTATCCGTTCGACCATTGCGGGAGGTCCTCGGACCATCCCAGCTCTGGGTTCTGCGCATTAATTGGCGGCACGCTGTCCGACTGGTTCCTCGCGTACAGCTTCACGCGCGAGACGATGGCACTGCCGGCCATCTGGTTTGATCCGTTGATGGCCTTGGCGAGGCACGGCGCGGTGTACGTGACCGAACCGTCCGTCCACGTGACCTTGCTCCTCGTCCAGATGTACTTGCCCTTCGCCCACGTGGGCTGAGCCTCCGACCAGCTGCCGCCGGACTGCGCCGTGGAGCTCGTGGACAGGTAGTACTGTTCGACGATGCCGCGCACGCCGGTACCGGTCGAGCCCTTGTCGCCCTTGGCGCCATCGATGCCGCTGATGCACACGGGCTCGCTGTACTTGATGTCACCGGACTGCATGGTGGTCTTGGTGCGCGTCCAGATGTACTTACCCGACACCCATTGCGGCGCAGTTGTCTGCCATCCGCCCTGCGGCTCGGTGACGCGCGACGTTCCCTGGGCGTACTCGACGTCCACCGACGCTATCACGGCATCGGCGACGGCGATGTCCTTGCCGTCGAGCTTGGCGCCGGGGCCTAGATGGACCTCGCTCTCGTCGAGGTTCCAGTAGTTCTTGCCCGTCTTGTCCTGGATGGTGCCGGCCTTGATCAGGTCGCCGAGCATCGTGCCAAAGCAGATGAACTCGGCGAAGAAACCCTTTCCGGTGCCGAAGGTGCGCCAGTCCCACGAGCCGTCGGCCTTGCAGCCGGAGGCGATGCGGAAGCCCTGGGAGCACAGCTGCATGGCCATGCCGTCGCCGGTCGTCGAGCGGCCGTCCGCGTCGAGGGGCACGGAGCCGAAGATCAGGCCGCGCTCGAAGCTCGTGTGGACGTAGCTGTTGCCCGCAAGGTTGAACTGCGTATTCATGCTGTCCATGACCTGCTGGAGGTACGATGGCGGCGTCGATGCCGCCACGTCCCAGTTGGACGAGCGCTTCGACAGGCTGGACACTTTCTGCTGCTGCGCCAGCAACATGTCCGTGATTGTCTCGGTCACGTTCCCGAGCGTCACGCGCATGGAGCCGCCCAGCTCGTCGGTGACGAGCTTGGTCACGCGGCCCTCGCAGCGCAGCGCCGGGCTGAAGCACGTGTCGACGATCTGCACGTCGTCTCCCACGGCGACGCCCTCCCAGTCGCGGCCGAACTGCACGAGGTCGACGGCGTCGGCCTCGTAGGTCATGCCGGGCTCCTTGCGGGAGGCGAAGTACGCGCGGGTCTCGGCGAGCAGCGTCGCCGCGTCCTCGCAGTTCGAGTTCTCATATTGCCCGAACACGTGGGCGTGCCCGCCCCTGCCGTCGGGTCGCCCGTACAGCTTGAGCGCGGTCGCGTCCTCCACGTAGTTCTTGCCGTTGTTGATGTCGCCGAACGTCAGCTTGTGCCCGTAGCCGCCCGTGTCGGTCTCGATGCCCTTTCCATACCCGTAGCAGGCCGTTATCGCCCCGTAATGCTCGGTGCGGGAGACGGATGCCAGGTCCTTGGTGTAGGTGAACCGGCGGTGGCCGCCCTTCGCGCCTCGGTGCGAGCGGATGCCTACCCTGCGAGAGGTCACCTTTCCGCCGGATACGGTGATTTCAGTCTCAAGCTCGCCGCCGCATTTCAAGATTGACTGGAGCGCCTCGCGCGCCGAGGTGTGGTAGAAGGTCAGGCCCTTGTCGACGGTGCCGGTCTGGTCGACCGTTCCGGCGGTCCAGCGGGTCGGCCCAAGGCAGACGTTCAGCGCCTGCAAGAAGCCGTAGCCGTAGGGGCGCTTGTCCTCGATATAGTCGCCGTACGTCTCGCAGATTGAGTTGATCGCCGTGTCCGTGTAGACCGTATCGCCTCCAGCGTGGAGGCCCTTGGGGTCTTGGCAGACGTGCTCGTGGACCTTGCCGAGTCGGTCGGCCCACACGAGGCGGTAGCCCTGCTTGAGCGCGAAGGTCGTGACGATGTCCACGCTGTCCTCGCCGTTGAGCTCGTCGGTATGGGTGAGGGAGAGCAGCTCCTCGGGGCCGATTGTCGATACGTAAGCGTCCTGCCACGTGTATACGTCAATTCGCACCTAGAGCCACCTCTCCTCCCATTCGAGCGTCGCGGTGCCGCCGCTCGTCTTGATCTGCTGCACGCCGTCGAGCGAGAAGAAGTCGCTCGCGACGGTCACGGGCCAGTCCGCGCCGTTGACTGTGCAGCGCTCGGCGCGCATGTCCAGCACGACGGTCTGTGCGCCCGTGAACGACGCCTCGACGCGGACGAACCGCCCGGTCGAGACGTTGGTGATTGTCCAGCTCGAGCCTGCCGGAGGCCTGCACGTGACCGTAGGGTAGGCCCTGTAGTTGCCACCGGCGGCGACGGCGCGCTGGGATGCCGTCACCTGCTCGGAGCGCCGCTGCCCGTAGGCGGCGGGGTCTGCACAGTAGAACCCGAGCGTGAGATTCGGCATGTGTGCGTTGCGCCCCTGCTCCGCCCCTCCCCTGTAGCGCGCGAGCATGTAGCGCTCGGGAGCGTCGTCGAGCACGAGGGCCTTCTCGCCGCCGGACAGCGCCGAGGCGAGCACGGCCCTTGCCTCGGCGACCTCGTCGAGGGAGCCGCCGACGATGTTGCAGTCGACCGAGACCTCGACCGGCTCTAGGCCGGAGGCGCGGACGTGCGAGCCGTCCATGCCCGGGACCTCCGTCTCATCGAGCCGCACCTTGGGGACAATCGGTCTCGTGACCTTGGTCACCAGCAGGTACGGCGTGAGGTCGATTCCGCCGAATATCATGCGAACCCCCTTGCGGCGAGCGTGTGCCTGCCGCGCATCGCGATGGCGGAGGAGACGCGCTCCGAGTCGATGTACAGGTTTCCGTCCTTGTCCCGGATCTGCTCGAGGACGGACAGGATGCCGGCGAGGGCGTCGTCGGAATCCTCCTCGGGACGCGCCGGAGTGTAGACAGCGGACGGCGCGACGGTCAGGCCCGTCGAGAGCATCCCCTGCGCGGTGTCCATGGCGCCGCTGATGGCGGAGACCACGGTGCCGGTGCCGGAGCCGATGCCCTGCGCCCAGCCCTGCATGAGGGCCTTGCCCGAGAAGGTCGTGTAGCCGTGCCCGGAGAAGGGGCCGACCTTTGCCGGCGAGAACGGGAAGAAGGAGCGGATTCTGGAGACTGCGCCGGAGACCGCCGAGGTCACCGAGCCGATAGCGGACATGATGCCGTCCTTCAGGCCGTTGAGTATCGACTTGCCGGAGTTGAAGAGCCAGTTTCTCGCACCCGAGAAGAACCCGGTGATCTTGCCCTTTATGCTCGTGACGGTCCTGTAGACGGAGTTGATTCCGTTTGACGCTGCGCTCTTGATGCCCTCCCAGATGGACGAGCAGGCGCTCTTGATGCTCCCCCACATGCTCGACCACGTGGAGCTGATGCTGTTGAGCACGGAGCTGATCACGCCGTTGACCTGATTTATCGCCGAGTTGACGGAGAACTTGATGCGTCCCCATACGACCTCGGCGAAGTCGCGGACGGTGTCCCACACGCTCGACCAAACCGAGCTGATTCCGTTGAGCGCGGACGTTATCACGGACTCGACGACCCCGATGGCCGCCCGCACGGCGAACTCAATCTGAGACCAGACGAGCTCGGCTACCGACTTGATGGTGTTCCAGACCGTATCCCAGTCGCCGCTTATCGCGGCGGTGACCGTGGAGATGACTGTCTGCACCACGGCCATCGCGACCTGGACGGCAGTGGAGATTGTGCCCATCACGCCAGTCAGGACAGCGGAGATCGCGGGCCAGACCGCGTTCCAGACGGCGGAGATGATGCCCATCGCCACCTGAATCGCGCCCTGGATGAGCGGCATCGCCGCCAGCACGGCGGACAGCACGGACTGCACGGCGGGCATGGCGATGGCGACGAGCTGCGAGACGGTCGTCATTACGTCCGCGATGACACCGACCAGGAAGCCGATGACCGGCGACAGCGCCTGCACGATGCCGAGCACCACCTGTATGCCGGTGGAGAGCACCGGCAGCACGGCCTGCGCGATGCTGAGCAGCGCCGTGCCGATTGGCGCGATGAGCGGCGCGATGAACCCGATTGCCGCCTTGATGCCGTTACCGACGGACGTGGCCACGCCAAGGATGGCCTGAAGCGCCGAGCAGATCTGCGAGGAGTCCACCTTCGGCAGCTTGATCCCGATGCCGGCGAGCGCCCCGACGGCGATGTTCCACGCCGTGGCGAGCGCCTCGGACACGATGGGCGCGAGCACCGACGCGATGCCGGAAAGCGCCGCGGGGAACGCCTCGATGATGCCCTGCCCGATCTGCGCGACGCGCGGCGCGATGTTCTTGGCGACCGCGCCGACGGACGTGAGCAGCTGCTCGGTGAGCTGCGAGAAGTCCACATCGTCTCGGCCCAGACCGGTGAGGAAGTTCTCCCACGATGCCTTGGCCATGCCGATGGAGCCGGAGATGGTCGTCGCGGCCTCCTTGGAGGTCGTGCCGGTGATGCCCATCTCGGACTGCACGGTGTGGATAGCCTCGACCACGTCGGCGTAGCTGTCGATGGTGAGGTCGGCGGTCTTGCCCTGCGCCGCGCGCAGCTTGTTGGCGTCCGCGATAAGTCGCTCCATCTCGGACTTCGTGCCGCCGTAGCCCAGCTTCAGGTTGTCCAGCATCGTGTAGTTTTGCTTGGCAAAACCTTGGTAGGCGTTCTGGACGTCGGCCATGTCCGAGCCCATCTTGTTGACGTTGTCCGCCATGTCGCCCATCGCCGTGTTGGCGGACTCGGCGGCCTTCGCCACGTCGCCGCCGCACGAGCTCACGAGCGATGCGGCGAAGCTGGTCGCCTGGGTCATGTATTGGTTTGCGCTCATGCCGCACGTCTTGTACGCTTCCGCGGCGTATCCCTGCAGTTTGCCGGACGCGGAGCCGAAGAGCGTATCGACGCCGCCGACCAGCTGCTCGTAGTCGGCGTATGCGGATACCGCAGCGCCGCCGATTGCGGTCACCGCCGTGGTGAGCGCGCCCATGCCAGCGGCGGCGACGGTGCCCACGCCCCTGGCGACGGTGCCAAGCCCGCTCAGCAGCCCGCTGGAGCGCTTGACCCCGCCGTCCACGCCGGAGGTCATCGAGTCGCCGAATGACTTTCCGGCCTTGGAGCCCGTGTCGCCGAACTCCGAGCAGATGCTGCCGGCGAAGCCCTTCATGGACGGCATGAGCGTGATGCATGCCGAGCCTACGCTAGTCGCCATCCCGTCCTCCTAATCCTAGAATCTCGTCGATTTCCGCCCTGTTCGCGAGGGCGTTGCGCTGGTGCCTCTTGAGCTCCGCGAGCTGCCCGGGCGTCTTGAGCGGCTGCGGCTCCTGCGGCGGTCGGTGCTTCTTGTCGCTCAGCCCCCACGCGAGGCTCCTGAGCTGGTGCTCGATGCGCCAGAGCATGTACGTCTCCTCGCTCCACTTGAGCTCCGGGTACATGCGGCGTGCGCACCTCGACCCCTTCGGCAGCTGCTCCCACAGGAGGGCGGCGCGCCGGAGGTCGTCCGGTCCGCCCTCGAGCGGGAGGTCGATGCCGTAGTACTGGCGGAAGTCCGCTACGACTTCTGCGCGGTGCCCTTCGAGCTCGAGGACGAACCCTGGGAGTTTTTTGCCTTCGCCGCCTCGAATGCGGCCTGCATGAGCGTGCCCGTGGACTCGACGGAGCCGCCGAGGCGCTCCATGTACTCCTCGTCGCGGCCCGCGAAGACGCGCTCGAAGGCCTCGAACATCCCGCCCGGCTCGGTCTCGCTCTTGGCGAACTGCTTGTTGGTCTTGTAGCTGAGCAGCTCGTCGAGGTCGGCAGTGAACTCGCCGTCGATGCCGGGGATGGTGAACGTGAGCTCGGTCATTACTTGCCCTCCGCGGTCTCGGTGGACTGGATGTAGTCGTAGCAGGTGTTGCCGGCATCGTCGGTGAGGTACTTGACCGTGAGGGCGCGCGCGGCGAGCTCGCCCACGGCGAGGGTGAGGTCGTCCAGCTCGGAGGACTGGGCGAGCGGCACGACCTTGCGCCAGCGGCGTCCGTCCTTGAGCACGAGCTCGAGCACGGCGGGCCACGTCTCAGTGGAGTCGCCGTTGTGCTTGACGGTGATCATGCCGTTCTCGTCCTTGACGTTGCCGGAGCCGTACATGACCTTGAGGGTCGCGGCCTTGATCTCGGCGAGCGTGAGCTGGGCGCTCTCGACGCGGGAGGTCTGCGGCGACGCCATGAGGTCGCCGTTCATGTCCTTGATGTCCTCGGAGTCGCTGTCGAGCGTCTCGACGTAGCCGTCCTCGCTGATGTAGCCGAGGCATTTCCACGCAGCGGGCAGCGCGGTCTTGTAGTCGTTCGGCAGCGCCGTTCCGGCGGGCGCGGTGAAGATGTAGCCGCCCTTTACTCCCTTGGCGCTGGAGACGTTGGCGACGTTGTTTTTGTTGCTTTCTGCCATGATTGCTCCTTATTCGCAGATGGTCAGGTTGATGTTCGTCTGGTATCTGGGAGTCCCCGTGTCGGGGTCGTCCCATCGGTACGTGCCGTCGGACACGGCCGAGAACACGTTAGGCTCGTCCTCGATGGCGGAGCACGCCCGCTCGACGGCCTCGGCGATCTCGCGTGCGCGCCTGCGGGTCTTCGCCCACGACGTGGCGAGCACGCGCGGGGACTGGATGAACCGTGTCGCGCTCGTGGCGGCGAGGGTGACCTGGACGAACTCATCGGGTCTCTCGCGCGGCACGTCGGGCACGCACTTGATGCCGGTCGCGTCCATGAGCCGCTTGGCGACAACCCTCTCGATGTCCATCAGTCACCTCCAAAGATTGCCTGCAAGCGGTTGTGCTTCTTCTCGCTGCGGAAGGCGTGGACGCTCTCCGTGTGGAGCGAGCGCCCCTTGGCGAGGGAGCCGCTCATGACGTCCGAGGCATAGCCTGCGCCCTCCCCCGGTTTCGGGCTAAACGATGCGTTGGCGGACGCGACGACAGCGTTTGCCTTCTGGTCGAGCATGGCCTGCACGCCCCCGCCGTTCATGACCTCGGCGTATCCGCCGCGGTTCCAGCCCTTCCACTTGATCTTGACCTCGCACTTAGCCTTAGCCATCGGTTCGGGTCACCTCGCAGGTGAGGTCCCAGGGGCCGGGCGTATTGGCCGCGGTGTATCGCTTGGGGTCGCCGACCACCTTGTAGTCGGTGCCGCGCACCGTGACCGTCGCGTCCCTGAGGTCAACGTCCGCGCCCTTCGGGAAGCAGAGCGTGTAGGCGACCGTCACGCCGTTCGGGCGCGTCGAGTCGAGGTCGGCGGTCGCGCCGGGGCACACCACGACGTTGTCGACCGCCGCCTCGGTCACCGTCTCGCCGGTGGGCTCGCCAAGCTCGTCGAACGACTGGGCCGCACTGCGCACGGTCACGGTCTCGCCGGAGATGAGGCACGTCATTCGGCCACCCCTCCCCTCTCCAGAGGCGTGAGCGCCCCGAGCGCCTGACCGGTGAGGCCGAGGCGCCTGAGGTCGCTCTTCCCGAGGTACATCTCGCCGAGCGCCGAGCCGTAGGTCACCGATGCGGTGTAGATTCCGGCCCCCTGGCTGTACTGCGTGGCGCCCGCCATCGCGGACGGTGCCGAGAGCACGCGGTTGACGAGCAGGCAGCACACGGCGGGCGCGGCGCGGTCGAACGCCGGGCACGCCCCCTCGGTGTACTCGCCGATTCGGTCCTCGAATGCCGCGAGCATCAGGTCCGATGCGTCCTGCAGCAGCACCCCGGTGCGGGCCTCGTCCGCGGGCTCGCCGTAGCGGGCCTTGTAGTCGTCCACGCTGGCGAGCGCGGCCATGGCTACTCGGCCTCCATGATCCCGGCGTCGACGAGGGCCTGCACGACCTTCGCGACGGTCGGGCTGGCGCCGGGGTTGGCGACCTTCTTGGGCACGACGAGCGGCTTGCCGTCGGGCGAGACGAGCGCCACGTGCTGCGGGAGGATGCTGGACGCCTTGCCCGCGTCCTCCACGATGAATTTCTGGACTAGCTGAGCCATCTCGGTACCCCCTAGGCGCTCTTGAGGACGGCGAAGGCCTTCGGGTCGAGTACCGCGTATGCCAGGACGGCCTCGGTGCGGTAGGCGATCTGGTTGTAGCCCTTCAGGTCCTGACCGGTGTTGTCGGGGTCGCCGTACTCGATGACCTCGGCGGTGATGTCGCGGACCATGCCCCACTTGATGGCGGAGAAGTCGCCCATGATCGCGGAGACCTTGGTCGGGGTCTTGGCGAGACGGCCGTTCACGGTGCCGGACACGGAGGCGGGGATGCCGTCGAGGTTGCCCACGTTGAGGGACAGCGGCACCTCGGGGTACAAGCGCTGCCCGGTGGCGGGCACGCGCAGCTTGCGCAGCTCGGAGGCGAACTGGCGGCTCATGGCGATGCCGTTGATGCCGTAGTCGAGCAGGGCGTCGGAGAGGGAGTCGATGTCGTCGACCGGGGAGTCGGTCTTGGCGACGCTGTGGACGTCCTTGTCAGCGGTCAGGGCGGTGTAGCCCGTGAGGCCGAGGCCGGTCTTGGGGTTGATGGCGTGGTAGACGATGTAGTCGAGCGCGCGGCCCGCGGCGGCGGTCTGGTCGGCGATGATGTTGGAGATGATCTCCAGCTGGTTGTCCTCGTCGGCCCACTTCAGCTCGTCGGAGACGCGCGTGGTCGTGACGATCTTGGCGCGCTTTGCGACTACGGGGTCGGTGGAGATCTCGGAGCCGGACTTCTTGCCGCCCTCGGCGACGACCTCGGCCTCTGCGGTCGGGTTGAACACGAGGTAGGTCGTGTCCGCGAACTTCTGCGGGGTGCTGGGGCTCAGCGTGGCGATGGTGGAGGTGTCCTTCACCTTGCCGATGATGGTGGATACCACGCTGGACGGCAGCTTGATTTTCTGGGTGTCGTTTGCAGCCATTTCTGTGCCTTTCTTCGGGTTTGGCTTACTTCAGGAGGCGCTTGGCGAAGTCTCGCAGCGCCTCGTCCCCGCCCTTGCCGCCCTTGTCGAAGCTGCCGGGCTTCTCCACTCGCGGCGCGGGCTTTGTCTTGAATGCGGCGAGCATCTTGTCGCACCATGCGGCCATGCTCTCCTCGTCCTCGCCGACGATGAGGTCCGCGGGGACTCCCTTCTCCTGCGCGACCTTGGCGGCGGTCTTGGCTCGCGCCTCGGCCTTCTCCTTGGCGTCGAGTCGCTTCTCGAGCTCCGCGACCTTCTCGTCGGCGGTCTTCTTCGCCTGGTTGGCCTCGTCGAGTGCGCTTGCCGCGCCCTTGTTGGCCTTGGCCTGCTTCTCCCACTTGCGGGAGTGCGCCTTCTCGGCCTCGTAGAGCGCCTTGTAGTCGGGCTCCTCGCCCCCGGTCGGCTCCGTACCGCCCGTGGGCTCCGTGTTGGTCTCTGCTGCCATATCGCGTCCTTTCCCGGACCGTGCGGCCCGTCGGGCCAGCCGTGCGGCCGAGCCCCTTAGATGTGCGTTTCGGGCCGTGCGGCCATGTCGCGCGGCAGTGTCCTACGGGCGTGAGATTTGGCCTGTTTGGCGTTTTTCGGCATGAAAAACGCCGCCCGTGGGCGGCCATGCGGTATGATGAGATTAGGCGGAAGCTGTTTGACTCACCTATTGAGACATGCAGCTCCCGCCTATTTTTTTATCGTTTGGAGCGACCCGTCGTGCCCCAGCATCCGCACTTCGGCGATTCCGTACCTCTTCATGTACTTGCGTATCCACGCTTCGGCTTGGCTGTCGGTAACCGACTTGTTCTCGCTGACGTCGAAGACGGCGAACCGCACCCCGCTCTTGTTGGCCACGGACTTCATGTGCGACTTGAACGTGTTCTCCGATTTCGACGTGTATACGGTCTTGATTTCGATGCCCGTGGACAGGTCGGCGCGGCTTACGGTCGTTTTTCCCTGCGCGTTCTCGCTCTTCAGGTGCACCTCGTCTTCCCAGAACTCGGTCTTGTAGCCCAGTGCCGCCAGCTTCTCTGCGGTTCTCCTCTCTCCGGGGTCTACCCTCCACCTCTTTACCTTGTCGCGCCTCACCGCATCGTCCGTGAACGTTATGCCCTTATGCTCGCCGCCGGCGTACCAGGACGGGTCGCGTAGCTCTATCTCGGATGCGACGCGGTTGTTGAGGTAGGCGGTGTACGCCTTCCCCTCCTTGTTGCCGTGGCGCCTCACGAGCGCTTCGCGTTCGTCCTCCGGCATTGCGTACCAGTCGGAGGCGATGCCGTCGCGGCCTCCGAGCGCGGCCAGGCAGTCGTTATACCTCTCGTACATCCCGTCAGGGTCGTATCCCTTGACTGTGGTCACCCCGTCGAAGCCGGGAACGATTCGGCAGTCGCAGTGCGCGTGCGAGTGCTCCGCCGCCGCCTCGGTCTTGGCGTAGAAGCCGAACGACGCGAGCATGAGGCAGAACCCGCACGTCTCGCCACGGGGAACGCGGGCGTACCACGGCTTCGCCGGGTCTTTGCGCGCGTTGTGGGCGACGCACCTGTTGGCGGCGCGCCTGATCTCCTCGTCGACCCTCGTGACGCACCGCGAGACAAAGACCTCGGGGGCGCCCTCGACGACCTTGCCGATGAAATACCTAACCGCGCCGAGCGTGGCGTCCGGGTCTCGCATGGACTCGGCGACCGCCCGATACTTCCCGGGGAAGCCCTGCGACGCCCTGACCGCGTCGTAGTATTCGGCTGCCCTGGCGGCGGCGCACGTGTCGGCGTAGTACCCGAGCACCGCCTCGATCGTCTCGTACGCCCTCTCGCGGAGAGCGGCGACATCGCCGCCACCACCGCGCTCCCAGCTCGACAGCAGGGACTCGAGCGCCGGCCTCACCTTCGCCTGGGCGTCTGCCGACAGCGCGTTCACCTCATCGGTCAGCTCGTCCAGCAGGCTAGTCGGCACCGCCGCCATTCTCGCCCTCCTTCGGCTCGAACAGCGATGCGATAGCCGCGCCCGCCTGCGCCTTCTTGGCATCCGACTCGATGCGCTGGATCTGCTCGTCCGTGTAGTCGAGCATCTCGTAGGCGACCGTGGAGTTGGCGAGCTTCGGGAGCGCCTGCACCTGCTTGAGCAGCGCGTCGGACAGGCTCACCGTGGACGGGTACGCCGGGCTGAGGAATCGCGGGTTGATCTCATGCCCCGCATCGCGCTCGGTGGCGAAATCGGTGCCGTTCGCCACGGCGAGCGCCATGTAGGCCACGTTGCGCAGCGCCGTGCCGTTGTCGCGGTTGAGGTTCTTGGCGTCGATGACAAGAGGCTCGAGGGACGCGGCGATGGCGTCCGAGGAGGACGGGTTGTCGTTGGACACTCCGAAGAAGCTCACCGGCACGTTGGTCACGGCGGACATCTGGCAGGCGAGCTGGCGAAGGTACTCGGTGAGCGGGGCCATCTGCAGCTGCGCGGACTGCCAGACCGTGGGCTTGTCGCCGTCGGGGTCTTTGGTGATCTCGTTGACAGCGCCCATGCTCGCGTCGTACTTGTTGCCATCGTTGAGCATCTTCTTGTAGGTTCCCAGAAGCCACGTCTGCGGCAGGGTCGCGGCCTCGGCGGCGACCTCCATGCGGGCGCGCTGTCGGATGGCGTCGTCGGTGATGCTCATCACGGAGCGGCTGATGCGCGAGGTGCCGAAGGGGCGCTCGAGAGTCGCGCCGTGTGCCATCGGCTCCATGAGGCAGCGCCCCATCGAGTGCTCGCGGTACTCGGCTACCCACGAGCCGCCGTCGCGCGTGAGCACCACGAGGCTGTCGTCGGTGAGCAGGTGCACCACGGTCGGCACGCGCTCGGTGTCGCCGGGCATCTTCTTGGACTCAGCCACGACGAGTCCCGCCCTGATGGCCTTGCGAGCGTCGTCCCAGAGCGCCGCCGCCGCGGTGGCGGGGTACGCCGAGATGACCGGGTAGCCGCCGCCGTCTGTCACGGTCCAGAAGCCGCAGCAGTGCTTCAGCTCGCCGATGAGGTTCTTGCGGTAGAGGCGCTCTAGCTGGTTCGACTCGCAGATGGCGCGGAGGGCCTTGCTCGTCTGCTCATCCGCGCACGTATAACCGTTGAAGATGGAGCGGTCGGCGAGTGCGTGCACGGCCTTGCGGGGCCAGTCCACGCGCGGGTTGATCTTCTTGGCGAGGCTCGCCGGCATGGCGATGCCGAGGTCCTTCACCGACACGTGCCCGAGGTAGTAGTCCTCGCGCTCGAGGTTGCTGGCTCGATGCTCGCGCCAGACGGTCATGAGCTCGCGGACGAGCGCCGCGTCGCCCGGCTCCAAGCCTGCGGCGGATGCTACCTGCCCCGCCAGTTCCATGTTCACTGCTGCCATCAGAAGCTGGCCTCCTGTTCCCTTCGCGGGTCTCGTTTCGTGGTTCTCGCCGCCCAGAGGGCGAGCGATGCGGACTCGATGGGGGCGGCGATGGAGTCGGGGCCGTCCGCGAAGCCCCATCCGTCCCTGCCTATGTCGCGCTTGAGCGACTTGCGCGCCGAGTCGTCGAGCGCCGGCGACTCGATGTGAGACAGCGTGCCCGAGTCGACCTCGTCCTTGAGCATCGACGCCGCAGCCTGCACGATTGCGGGCGTGCCCATCACGAGCGCGCACTTGCTGAAGCCGCCGTCGAGCATCCGCCGCTTGAGCGCGTCCGCTCCGGACTTGCCGTCGATGCAGGCGCACGCGATCTCGTCTCGGTTGCGCAGGAGCATGTCCGAGATCGCGACCGTTCCGCCCGAAGCGCCCATCACGTCGTACAGCTCGACGTAGGACGGTCCGTCCCTGTCGGCGAGCGCCCAGGACACCGCGGCGTTGGAGCCGTCTGCGGAGAACTTCACGCCGAAGGCGAGCTTTCCGTCAGTGGGCGCTGAGTCGCGTCGGCACCCGTCCCACTTCTTGGAGGACAGGGCGTAGAGGAGCGAGCCTCCCGTCTTCGCCCACCACCCGAGGCGCTCGCGCGCGAACACGTCGGGCTGCATCTGCTCGGACTCGCCCTTGACGGCCTCGTAGTTGAGCACGGTGCCCATGGACGGGTTGTACTCGTACCAGCGGGACTCGTCGTGGACGTCGCCTATCTCGTCCGCGCCCCACTCGATCCACGCCATCTCGGACTCGCCGTCGTGCACGTCGTCGTGGAGGTCGCGAAACACCGTGCCGACGTTGTCGGGGCCTGGCGGCGTTCCGAGGTAGATGGTCTGCGGGTTGTGCATCGCGCTCGCCGAGATGGCAGGCAGGGACGCCGCCTGCTGCGTGTCCGTGAGCTCCTGCGCCTCGTCGTAGATGAGCACGTCGTAGGTCTTGCCTCGCGCCAGCGAGTTGGTGCGGGTGGTGAAGCGGATGAGTCCGCCGTTCTTGAGGCTGATGGCCTGCTGCCCGTTCGTCTTGCGCACGGCGAGCAGGAGGTTGCGCAGATCGGTCTCGTCCTCGTCCTCGAACGGCTGTGACAGCTCCTTGAACATCTGGTCGGATGTGTCGCCGTGCTGGCAGGTGTACAGGATCTTCTCGCCGTTGAGCGCGCCGTAGAAGCACCTTGCTCGCACGACCCAGCTCTTTCCGTTCTGGCGCGGGATGGAGATGCCCAGCGTGCGCAGCAGGTACTTGTCGCGCGCATCGCGGGCCAGCATCGCGTCGAGCAGGTGCGGCTGCCACGGGAGCGGGTCGCCGAAGTAGGCGGTCGCGAGCTCGCACGCCATCCCGCCGTCGCCGCTGAGGTCCTCCGGGACGTTCGCCTCGTATGTCGGCGTCTGCCTGGGCTCCATCAGGCGCCCGCCGCCTTGGCCTTGCGCTCGCGGTCGGCGAACATGAGGCTCAGCACCCTAGCGCCATCGCTCTGCGGACGCGCCTGCTGCACCTGGATGGGCACCGCCTTGCGCGACAGCCCAAGCAGCTCGTTGAGCGCGCGTATCTCGGCGGTCGCCTGCTTGAGCACGGACACGGCGGGGTGCGGGCGCTCCATGATGGCGTGCCTGCCGTTCTTCGCCTTGACGGGCTTGTAGCCGACGGGGTCGAGCACCTTCACGGACTTGCCCTTGCTCATGGCATCCTCCGCGGCCTTCGCCACGGCGTGCCAGTAGCACAGCAGCGCGAGGTTCGGCGCGTCCTCGTCGGAGAAGCGCCCCGATGCGGTGACGCTCGCCCAGATCTGCGATTGATAGTCGTCGGATGCGACCGATTCCGGCATCTCCGGCATCCCGGCCTCCTTTCTCGTGCCCGCATTGTGCGACGCGGGTGAGATTCGCGGCCTACCCCCGCCCTGGGGTCATGGGGCGGGGGGAAATCGGCACTGGCAAGCATGGGTGTCCGTGCACCCCCGGGGAGGGGCAATGCCCCCGCCATCGGCGGCTCAGCGCCCCAAAAAGCAGTGTGGCGCAGCCGAGCAAACGACCGCGCCTCCAGTTTGGCTTTTCAGCCCCGCCTATTCAGTTGTCTCGAGCCTTCAGAACAGCCTCGTGCGCCTTATCTCGACGGGCCTCGCGTCGCCCGGCATGTGCTTGCCCTTCCTCTGGTTGCAGATGCGGTGCGCCGCGTCGAGGTTCGCGTAGTCCAGCACCGCGCCGCCCCTCGCCCTCGGCACCACGTGGTCGGCCTCGAAGCTCCACGGCGTGCCGGGCGGCAGGCTGTAGTCTATGGGCTGTCCGCATATGTGGCACGGCCTGCCCTCGGCGCGGAGCCTCGCCTTGAGCTTGCGCTCGGCGTTGCCGTTGGAGCTCCACGTCATGCCAGGCGCTTCCTCGCGAGGTAGTCCTTCTTCACCGACAGGGTCGGGGTCTCGTCGGTGCTTCCTATCTTGATGGTGAGCGTTATGGGCGGCAGCACGAACCTCTCGTCGATGTCCCCCGCCACGTCTTCCGCCATGGACTCCAGCAGGGCCGCGGCGTCGCGGAGCTGCCGCGCCACCCTCTCGCCCGCACTCATGCGACCAGCCCCACGACCAGCTGCATGCACCACAGCACTGCGGCGACGCACAGCAACACGAGCACCGTCATGATGAGGCACCCGATGAGCCTGCCGATCAGCCTTCCAATCTCGTCCATTCAATCCTCCAATCTCACCCGCACGCCATGCGCACGAGAACGGTCAGAACCACGGCGAGCGCCCATGCGGACCTCGCCGCCCACGCCAGCAGCGCGGTGAGCGCCGCCAGCGGCATCAGCCACAGAACATGGCGCACGCTTCCTCCTGCATGTCCCTCATGTGGTCCGCTATCCACGGGAGCGCCCAATAGGCGACGTCGCCCGGCTCCGCGTCCGCCCCGTCGAACTTCTCCCGGAAGGCGTCGTCGAACTCCACCTCGCAGATGCCGTAGTCGCAGCAGCACTCGTACATCTTGATGCACTCGGCGCAAGTGGGCTTGCCCTCGCCGAAGTGCCTGTCGATTGCCGCGCCGGTGCATCCGTCCGGGAGGTTGTAGCCCGGATCACAGCTTGCCCCCAAGGCGGATCACCTCCTCGCGGTACATCTCGTACCGTTCGATGAACCTGCGCGGGTTCTCCGCGATGACGTCGAGAACCTCAACGAGCGCCATCTTGCCCAAGGGGCGCTCGCCGTCCGTGAGCTCGCTGTCAGGCACGTCGATGATGTGGCGCTCGATTATCTCGAATCTCATCTCTCCACCTTCTTCCTCACGATGTCGCGCGGGTCTTCGCCCATCGCCTCCGCCAGATTGAGCAGCAGGTTCATCTTCACTTCCCTGCCGTTGCTGATGGCATGGCTCAGGCTGCTGAGGTTCACCCCGGCGGCGCGCGCCAGCTGCTTCAGCGGGACGTGGTTGTCGATGCGCCAATGGGCGATCTTGTCGGCGTCCAGAACGTACTCGGTCGCCATCACCTGCACCTCCCCTCGCGCTTGAGCGTCTCCACGTTGCGGCGGGACCTCTTGAGCGCGCGAATCCGGGCGCGCCTCCATTTCGGGTCGAGCCTCTTGCAGAGCGCCCTCGCCTCGCGCCTCACGCCGCGCAGCGCGGGCACGAGGGCCTCGTTGAAGCTCGCCACCGCGTTGGCCATGATGGCGGCCGCGGCCCTCGCGGCGGGGCCATCCGGTCTCCACAGGTCGACGGACGGCGACGGCGCCGGCCTCATCTCGTCAGCCATGCCGCACCTTCCTCCCGCACTGCGGGCAATAGTTCCAGACGCCGCTCACGCGGTAGTGCTCCTCGTCCTCGACCTTGCAGCCGCAGACCGAGCACAGGAAGCCGTTGTCGCACGAGTCCTGGACGCTCCCGTCGTAGACGTTCTCGCACTCGCCGCGGTCGACGAGGTCGGCGAGATAGTCGAATACGTTGCCCTCCGTATAGCCGACGCACTCGAGCACGCGCTCGAAGATGTCGAATATGAACGGCTCGAGGACGGTCCTCGGCAGGCTGTTGAAGAAGCCCCTCGACCCGCGCAGGCTCGCCGCCGCCTCGCGGCGCTGCTCGTCGCTAATCATCAGTCAAATCCTCCCCACACCACGGGCAATACCGTGGGACAGTCTCGAACTCGGTCCAGCTCGTGATGTACGTGTCGTCATGCTCGTAATGCACGACGCCGAAGACGAGGTCGCACCTAGGGCAGTGGACGGCGTCGACTGGGTCGACGTCCCCTATCGCGACCATCTCGTTGGTGTAGACCAGCTTGCGCGGCTTCCACTTCTGGTGCGACGGGGTCGCACCGCACGTCGGGCAATCGACCGGCCTTGCGAACTTAATACGCTTCATCTTCCACCACCACCGCCCCGCAGACCGGGCATGAGTACCAGTCGACTGGGAACGCCTCGGAGGTCACGACGAGCACACCGTCCGGCCTGTCGCCGGGCACCAGCACGCTGCACCCGCACTCTGAGCACTTGAATGATTCCTTGGTGTAGTCGGCGACGTTGTGACATGTCGGACGGTCGATTAGGTCTGCAAGGGCCGCGTACGTCTCGTTCTCAACCTCGTGAATGAACTTGCCGTCCACCTCGACGCCGATTGAGTTTGCAATCACGTCGAGTGAATCAACGTGGCGGTATGCCCCGGTCGATGCTTCGCGCAACTCAGCCACCGCTCGCTTGCGCTCCTCGTCGTTAATCATCGTCTCCCCCTTCCGGGTCAATGAGATCAGCGAGCTTATCGAGGACAACATCGAAGTCATGGTAGTCCTCGAAGCCGACCACCACCTCGGCAAGCTCGTCGAAGAA
This sequence comes from Collinsella aerofaciens, assembly GCF_015548375.1. Classification (GTDB taxonomy): domain Bacteria; phylum Actinomycetota; class Coriobacteriia; order Coriobacteriales; family Coriobacteriaceae; genus Collinsella; species Collinsella aerofaciens_AB. The sequence goes on along the minus strand of NZ_JADMWW010000013.1, from coordinate 24,424 downwards.
CTGCTCCTTGTACTGGATGGAGTGGCCGATGGTCAGGTGTCGCAGGTTCTCAGCCATCTCGCGTCGCTCTTCGCTAGTGAATGTCATCGAAACCAGCTCCAAACATACAGTCGTAGTCGCACTCCCAGGTCTCTCCGTCGCGGCTCATGGTCGCCCCGTACCTCGGAGTACCGCCGGTATCGTCGCCCCAGAAGTGGAAGTGCCATCCAAGGAAGTCGAACTCCTCGTCGTACTCGTCTGCGGCGTACCTCGTGTCGCCGTACTCCTCGTAACCGTCCCACCCGAACCTGCGGGAAAGGACATCGAACGTGTATATGGTCGGCTTGTCCTCGCCGTCCTCCCACTCGTAGACCTCCGGCCAACCCTGCTTGTAGCACCCGACGCGGACATTGCCGTCGCCCATGACTCCATGGTGCGAGAACTCGAACCACTCGAATCCGTCATGGTGCTTCATGATGTTCGCGTACACGCGGAGTCCAGTAGGCAGGGAACCCTCGTCGGTGTCGTATACGCCTACGTCCTCCTTGTCGGTTCTGCGCTCGCCGTTGAGGTACACGAACGCGCCGTAGTCGCTGTATGCCATGGCTATACCTCCTTCGCCGCCGCCTCGCGGCGCTTTTCATCGGTAATCATTCGTCCACCTTGGATATGGCCAGCGCCACGTATTTCTGGGCAAGGCCCTCGAAGTCGTCGAGGATGTAGTCGATTCGGTAGACTTCACCGTTGAGCGGATGCCTGGCTGCTTCCCCGACGGCGTAGCCTTCGTTCGTGACAACGTCGAATACGATCTCATCGCCGACCTTGTAACCCCGGTCGTTCTTGCGAATCTCGAACGTCTTGGTGCCGTTCAGGACGGCGTCGGCGTATTGCTCTTGAATCTTGAGCCTGTGCGTCGCCATCAGGCCTCACCCCTCAGCTTGCGGATGCGGGATACGATGTCCTCAATCACTTTCGGAGAGCAACCAGTTGTTATATTGCTGAGAGAACAACTTTGACAGGTTCCATCCTTGCTGAAGTACGTGCAAGCGGTGCCTTCTGCGACGCATTTGTCCAAGTCCTCTTCCAGCTTCTCCCAGCTGTCGGGTTCGGTGAGGTACATGAGCTCGGCGTCGAGTTTCCTGCCCGCGTCCGTGACCGCGCGCCAGCAGTTCCCCCACTCTTTCTCGAGGTCGGAATCGACCGTGTACACCCAGTACACGATGTTTCGGGCCGTGCCGCCGCTGCCGTACAGCACCTTGGTATCTAGCGGAATCTCTCGACCGTCGGCATCCTTTGGCAGTTGAATCATCATTCCTCCTTATCTGGCGTTATACGCCCTCCATCCCGATCTGCTCGCACCACTGGTTGGCCATCGCCTTTGCGATGCCCGGGAGCGTGCGGCTGCGAACCTTGGCGCGTTCGTGTGGCGGCAGATGCCAGGCGTCCGCGTACCATGCCGGCATGGAGTTGCCTGACTTGAAGACCTTGCGCGGCTCAGGCTCGACCTCATCAGTCGGCTTGAGCGGCTCGAGCCCCTTCAGCCACAGGCACGTCTTCTTTTCGAACGGGTCGCCGAACATGTACGGCTGCACGATTTGGTCCGGTTTGCGCCATCTTGTGCTCATACAGCCGACGGGGTTCTCGATTGCGACGTGCGGCGCATCGCACTTGGCGAACGCCATGAAGAACTCGACGGCGGCCTCACGGTTAGCCTTGCGCTCGCGCGCTCTGTCGCCGTACTTCCCCTCGTCGAACCAGCGGTTGCCGGTGACGGTGAGATACGTGCATGGCGGGTGCGCGATCACCAGGTCCCACCTGAGCTTGAGCATCTGGAGAGCGTCGACGTTGAGGTGCATGAGGTCGTGACCCCCCCCCGCTTCCTCAAGGTCGCAGCTGTAAGCCTCGTGCCCCATCTTCCGGAACTCAAGCGCCACGCGCTGCGACTCCTCGCAGGCGATAAGAACTCGCATCTACGCCACCCTCTTCCTGACGACGGCCACGTCGTACATGCCCTCGAGGTAGCCGACGGCCCTCGCCGCGGCCATGTCTTGCTCGCGGCCGAGCTCATCCCATACGCTCATCGCGACTCCCAGTAGTTGCACCTGGCGAGCCCCTGCGTGCGGTGCACGAACTCCGGGCGCCGCCCGCACTCGTACTCGGTGCGCTCCACGCCGTGGACGGTGCGCAGCACCGTCGCGCAGCAGTGCAGACAGTTCTCACAGCGCTCCTCCCGGAGTCCGTCCGCATAGATGTTCGGCCTCTCGTTCCCCGTCATCTGTATCCCCTCTTCCCGTACCTTCCGTCGTTCACCATGTTCCTTACGTGGCGCCGCATGTCCTGCGCCGCCTGGTCTCCCTCGGGCGGCAGCTTCCGCCCGCTCGCGCACTCGACGCAGTGGACGCGCCAGCCGCCGCGGTAGCGCTCGAAGTGCCCGAACCCGGGAGGCGTCCACCTGGCGCACTCGCGGCAGTAGCCGCCGTAGACGTTCCTAGCCATTCCCCTGCTCCTTCCTGTAGACGTCGCGGGCCATCGCCTCCGCGAGCTCGCGCATGTCGGTCACCTCGGCGCACTCCGCGCCGAAGAACATGCCGAGCTCGCCCCTCTTGTGCCTGTCGCACCGGTACGCCCGGCAGATCTCGGGCCTAGCGGCGTAGACCGCGCACTCGCGCCCCTCCGTCAGGTACGGGCACAGCAGGTCGCACTCCGCCCTGGGCTCGGCGGGCTCGATTCCGTTCCGGCGCACGTACGCCTCGAGGCGCACCCGGTCGAACGGGCTCACGGGCAGGAAGCGCGAGCAGCACTCGCCGCAGCCCCTGCAGTCGCCCGTGTAGAGGTCGGTCACGTCGTCGCTCCGGAGCCCGGCGTGGATGGCCGCGGCGACGGCCCTCTCGTCATTCATCGGCCTGCCCCTTCGCCCCTGCCGTGGGCGGCGGCCCCTACTTGGAACATCCGGCCACCTTCTCGTCGTAGATCTTCTTGAGGTCCCGGTGCATGAACCGGGTGAACTCCTCCTCGCCGACGTCGTCCGCCAGCGCCACATATCGCATCGCATCGTGGCACCATTCGTCGAAGTCGAGCAGCCTTCCGCTGAACGCGCTCTTGACGTCCGTGACCTCGGCGTAGGTGAAGCGGGTCAGCATCTCCTCGCGCATGACCTTGTCGGCCAGCGCCTCGATGGGCGTCTTGGGGCGGTTGATGATCCGGCTGTAGCCGTTCGCCCTCTTTGTCATGGCGTCGAGCTGCTCGGACAGCTTGTTGTTCTCGGCCGCGAGGCGCTCGTTGCGGCGCTGCTCGCAGTCAAGCTCGGCGAGCACGTACTGCTCGCAGTTGGTGATCTCCATCGTCATTTCACCTCTCGGATGATCTCGTTTCCGTAACGGTCGGTGATGGCCCAGTAGCCGAACTCGTAGAGGTCGGGGCTGTGCGGCGGATACTCCCTGAGCAGCGTGCCGGACCACCATGCCTCCTCGGCCGCCCCGGTGCGCCATACCCACTCGGCCCTGAGGCCGCCGTCGTGGAACTTCCCGTGGCACCCGGTCGTGCCGGAGCCGCACAGGGCGAACAGCGGGCTGCGCAGCTCCCACACCCCGTTTAGCGTGACGAGCCTGAACGTCTTTCCCCACGACCTGCGGGCGACGTGGTGGCAGTTGGAGGCGCGCCTGCCGCACACCGCGCACCGGGCCTGCGTCGGCTCGTATGCCGTGTCGTGCGTGTACCTCGCCCCGAGGTGCGGCTTGCCGTACAGCTCGGCGCGCTCCTTGGACCAGCCCCTGAGGACTCCCGCGTCGACCGTCATCGGGGTCTCCCCTCGCACGCGGCGCGTGCGGCCAGCAGCCTCCGCGCGTCCTGGTATAGCCCGAACTCCGCCCTGCCCGCGGTCGTGCCCCGCGGGGCCTCGACCTTGGCCGGGTCGATGCCCGGGTGCTCGGACGCCCACCTTCGCTCCTGCTCGGCCAGTGCCTCCTCGGGCGTCCTGGTCGGCCTGAACGTCGCGGCCTCGACCTCCGAGGCGGTGGGCTTGCCGCGGCTGCGGGCCTCGGCGTCGAGCTCGCGCTGGCGGCGGTGCCACTGCCGGGCCTGCGGCTGCCAGTCCGAGATAGGCATACCGTTCGACTTGCGCCAGCCCTGAGACGCGTAGAAGTCGAAGAACGCCTGCGGGTCGCCGTTGAGGCAGTTGACCCCGAAGTACGCGGCGACCTCCTCGGCGGTCGGCGGCTCGAAGCCCTCGGGCGCGGCGCACGCGTCCGCACTGCCCTGCACTGGAATGGCCTGGCTTGGTATGGACTGGTATGGATTGGTATATAAGGAGGGGTTTTCAGGTTCCGAAACCCCCGTTTCGGTAGTTTCCGAAACCTCGAAACCCCCGTTTCCGTTTTCCGAAACCCCCGTTTCCGAGGTTTCCGCATCCTCCGAAACCCCCGTTTCGGCCTTACTGGACTTCGGCGGCCTGCCGCCCTTGTTCTTGTTGCGGGCGGCGAGGCTGTTGTCGATGTCCTCGCGGAGGCTCTCGAACACGGCACTGAGCGCCCAGTCGGCGAACTCCGGCTCGATGCCGTTGGTGCCGTACTGGATGATGGCCCAGCACAGCTCCCCGCGCGGCCCCTCCGGCACGCGCTCGAGGGCGGCGGTGAGCTTCGGGAACCACGTGAACTTGCTTGCCATCAGAACCACCCCCAAAGAAGCGAAGAGAAGAACAGGAAACCCGAGGAGAAGGAGGCGGCGAAAAGGGCCGCCTCCCAGTGGTCACGGATGGTGTCGGGTAAGCGCCCCATCAGAACGGGATGTCCTCGTCGTACACGTCCAGCTGCTGCTGGGCGGGTGCCGGCTGCGGCGCTGCCTGCTGCGGTGCCGGTTGCGGTACCGCCTGCGGGGCCTGCTGGTAGGCCTGCTGGGCGTTCCACTGCGGCGCGGGCTGCTGGGGCGCCGGATGCGGGGCGTACGCCTGCGGCGCGGGCTGCGGCGCCTGTCGGGGCGGGTACGCCTGCTGCTGGTAGCCCTGCGGCGCGTACTGCTGAGGCGCCTGCTGCCCGTTGGGGTTCTGGCTCATGAGGACGACCTCGTCGGGGATGATCTCGACCTTCGATCGCCTGCCGCCCCCGTTCTTGTCCTCCCAGGAGCTGTAGCGAAGCTTCCCCTCGATGGCGACCTTCATGCCCTTGCGCAGGATGCGCGAGAGCGCCTCGGCGCGGTTGCCGAACATGGTGCAGTCGATGAAATTGGGGTAGTCCTCCCACTCCCCCGTCTGCTGGTTGCGGCGGCGGTCGTTGACCGCGACGCCGAAGCCCAGCACCTGCGTGCCGCCCGGCGTGACGCGCAGCTCGGGGTCTCGGGTCAAATTGCCCGACACGACCACTCTGTTGATGCTCATCTGTATGTCTCCTCTCCGCCGCTCGTCCATGTCCTCTGGATGTCGGCGTCTACTGTCTTGATTCGCAGCTTCAGCGCCATGATCGCCTCGCTCGATGCCTTGTAGAGGGCTTCGGCGCAGTCGCGCAGCTGCTTCTTCTCGGCTATCTCCTCGCGCCCCCGGCACAGGTCGCCGATGATAGTCACCGGCGTGCCCTTGGAGCGCTCCTCGAGGATGGCGATGCGCAGCGCCTTGCGGTAGTCCGCCTCGTTCTCGGCGTACTGCTGGCCGGTCCGCCTGAGCGTGTCCAGCTCCGCCATGAGGCGCTCGAACAGCTCCTCGCGCTGCGCGTACATGTCCTGCATGGCCTACAGGACGCGCCACGTCGGGGTGGCGCAGCAGCCGGGATGCTTCTTGAACTCCTCGTACTGCTCTTTCGACTCGAAGGCGTAGGCCGTGCCGCAGGCCTTGCACTTCGCCGTGAAGCCGCCGCTCTCGGGCGGCTTCTTCTCGGGCTTGTCCGACAGCGCGTCCGGGTCGCTCTGCCCGTCGATGGCGAACAGGCCGCAAAGCGCGTACTTGCGCGCGTAGCTCGACGCCATCCCGGTCACCTGCGCGTCGTCGGAGCCGCTCTTGTGCTCCGCCTCGCGGGCGTAGGCCTTGAACTCCTTCTTCTCGCCGTGCCCGTCCACGAAGAACAGGGTGCACGTGGCCTCGACGTAGTAGCGGTCGCCCACCTTGCAGATGTTGTCGTGGAGCGTGAACGCCACGCCCGCCTCCTTACAGGGCTCCTTGAGCGCGGCGACGATGTCCTCGAACGAGCGGTAGCTGAACTTCGCGAACGCGTTGTAGCGCGCCTTGGGGACGGTCACGGAGCGCTGAACCTTGGCTATCGCCTGGGAGAGCGTCATCTTCTCGTCGTCCATCTAGCACACCCCCTTGCACTTGATGGTGCCGGTGATGCCGCGCTCGCGCAGCGCCGCGGCGAGCAGCTCCATCTGCGAGCGCGTGGCGGACGGAATCTCGACCGTCCACGCGCAGGACAGCTCGGGGCGCGCCGCGACGGCGGGTTCCGCCCGGCGCCTCGGCGCGGGGCGCGGCGCGGGCTTGGACTCTACCGCCTCGCGCATGGCGGCGATGCGGGCGTCCTCCTCGTCGGCGGCGCGGGCGGCGTTGAGCGCCGAGCCAAGGTCGAGCGTGCGGAACAGTTCGCGCTCGGCGACCTCGTAGTGGGCCATGGAGTCGCGCTGGGCCTTGAGCGTGTCCCAGTCGCGCGCGACGGCTGAGACCTTGGCCTCGAGCGCCTTCTTCGCCTTGACCTCGCCGAAGCCCTTGTTGAGCCACTGCTTCTCGTGGAGGCGCTCGTACGGCACGACCGGCGCGAGCAGCTCCGCGAACGTCTCGTAGTGCTCCTTGAGCTTGGCCATTGCGCGGGACTTGCGGTCCTCCTCGGCCTGGTCGAGCTGCGCCTTGATGCCGTCCGACGCGCCGTCGATGATGGACGTGATCTCCTTGCAGCGCTTCTCGAAGGCGGCGAGCGGCTTGTTGTACTCGCGCTTCACGGCCTTCCGGCGCTCCTCTATCTCTTTCTTCAGGCCGTTGAGGTAGAGGCGGTCGTTCTTGGCCTCCTTGATGGACTCGTCCTTGGTCAGGTCGTACTTGGCGCCCTCGTAGTCCGCGACCTTCGCGCGGATGCTGTCCTCCATCGCGTCGAAGTTCGCGCTGATGACGGACGGCGAGTACGTGACGACGAGGTCGGGCGCCCCCTGCTCCTCGATGACCTCGGCCACGACCTCCTCGGCCCCGTTCTCCTCGGACATTACCTGACCTCCTCGTTGAGCATCCGGTTGTACTTCCTCTCGGTTAGCGCCTCGTCGATGACCACCGCGTGCTCGACGATCCACTTGGCGAGCCTCTCGCGCGCGTCCATGAACTTGTCGAACGCCTCGTCGGACTTCGTTATGACCGAGATGGTGAACATCGCCTGCTCCTCCGTGGCGAGGTCGGCCAGCTCGGCGAACATTCCCTTGTAGTCCTCCATCACTCGGTCACCTCCCCGTCGTGGCTCACGAACAGGATCTGGGGCTGCTTGCTCTGGATGGACAGCCAGACCTCCTCGCCGCTCTTGCGGATGGCCTCGAACGCCGCGCTGTCCTCCGTGTCGACCTCGAACTGCAGGACGGCGACGCCGCCCTTAACGGTGGCCTGCTTGAACTTGGCCTCGATCTCCACCGGTATGTTTGTGCTCTCCATTGCTATTCCTCCCTGCCTGCGCCCGCGAGCATCGCCGCGAACGTCTCCAATGTCATGGTCACGAACTGCTCGCCGGGGATGGCGGTCCCGCGGCGCTTCCAGACGACCACGCCGTATTCGGCCCCGCGGTTCCTGCGCTCGGTCTCCGCCTCGCGCAGCCACTTGGGCAGCTCGTGCCTTCCCTGGTAGTCCTTGCACTCGATCGCGATGCCCCGCCCGGCCATCGACACGCCGCGGATGTCTCCCGTGTCGTGCGAGCCGGTCTTGACCTGCCTGTCGATGTCGCTCCCCAGCCTCCCGGCGAGGTAGTCGGCGACCAGTCGCTCGAACCTCGTGCCCGCGTCCTTGGCGGTCCTCCTGCTCCTACTCATCGACAAAACCGTCCGATTTCGAGCGGTGCTTGTTGAATGCGTGCCTCAGGTGCGGGTAGCGCGCCTCCATGATGCGGGCGAGGCTCGGCGCGAGGCCGTTCTTCACGCCGACGTGCAGCTCGTTGCGCACCATGTGGATGAGGTAGTTGATCGAGACGTAGCCCTTGCGGTTGAGGCGGGTGGCCTGCTCGACCATGAAGTCCCACGCCCGCGGGTGCTCGCCTATCCACGCGCGCGCGTCCGCCATGTCCTGCTCGCCGTCCGCGCCGAGGCCGAATATCTCGAGCTGGTTGCTCATCGGCTTCTGGCGGTACCTCTCGTCGTTACGCATTGACCGCTCCCGCCGCGCATGCCGCCTTTGCCGCCTGGACCGCGCCGTCCATCGTCGGGAGGACGAAGACGGTCAGGATCGCCGCGAACAGGACCGCGGCGGCGATGAAGCCGACCATGGCCCCCGCCCTGAACGCATCGGAGTCGAGCTGCTCGCGGACGGTCGGTCGATATGGCTTGGGTGCTATGATGGTCTGAGCCTCATGTCTGGGGCTGTTTCGGCGAGTGCTCACAAGTTGGTAGCTGGGGGCGCTCGCTTCTTTGTATGTGTACATCTTGTGTTCCCTTCTGATGTTTCCGCAGGTCAGGGCTAGGGTGCTTTTTAGGGTCTTTATTTTTGGGACTTTTTCGCGCGGCTCTTGGCGCTGTAGCACCTCTGCCGCTCGCGGTCGTTCCGCTTGGACCTCGCAGCCTCCTCGCGCATCGCGCTGGCCTGCTCCCTGAGGTCTGCCACGTGGCCCTCCTTCGTGCACTCCGCGCACCAGCCGTTCGCCTTGTTGAGCGGCTTGAACGTCATGCGCCCGCACTTCGGGCACATCCAGCGCTGCCGGAGCGATATGCCGCACTTCCTCGCCTGGAGCTTCACGGCCTCGGTAGTCCGTCCGAGCGCCTTGGCTATCTCCTTGGCTCCGTCGCCGGCGTGCTCCCTCAGGTACCGGATCTCACGTGTCGACCATGGCCTCACTGTCTCTTGCTCCCCTCCTTCCTCTCCCATTCCCGGTATGCCGCCCGAAGCGTCGAGCACATGGTGTCGAGCGCTATCTCGCGCGGGGTCTTGGGCTTCTCCTCGTGTTCTTTGGCGTCCATTTAGGACACCGTCCGGTTGTCGGTAAGACCGAGTAGGTAGTCAGCCGAACACTTAAACAGGCGAGTCATCGCCACCAGTTTCGAGCCGGGGATCTCTCCTCCATTCTCATAACTGGCGACAGTAGCTCGACTCTTGAGGCCGATCTTCTCTGCCAGGTCCTCTTGACTGAGACCAATGCGGACACGTTCGCTAGCAATGGGATTCATTTGCACCTCCATTTCACTATTTGTGAACTTCACAATACGTGAATATAGATTAGTGCCCAGCTGTTTGCAAGCATGATTTCACTATTTGTAAATCTTTTTGTACAATATGCTCACGCTTAGAAACAGGAGGTAACCGTGGGCATGAAGTTTCGCCTCAAAGAAACGAGGCTCAAATACAAGAAGAAGCAGCCAGAGGTTGCCAGCGCACTCGGCATCGGCGTACCCATGTACTCGATGATTGAAAACGGGCAGCGCGAGATAAATGGAACGAAGCTTGTGAAGCTCGCCAGATTCTATGGGTGCTCTGTCGATGAGTTGCTTGGGACTGGTTCGTGGGACGAGGGGGAATGACCTATGGGTCTGTTCGGTGACATTGCGAGAGCCGCCGCTAACGCCGCTCTCAGCACGGCGAAAGATATGATAGGGGACGCTGCTGCCGCTAAGATTGGCCAGCAGGTTGGCGTTGGCAAGTCCATATCGTTTCGCGGTGAGTGCGAGCGCACCGTATACGTCTATTACGGCGAGCCGTTGAGGAAGATTCGTAAAGGTGATGTGTTCGATGCCGAAGTCGTGACGAAGTCAATGCGGCTGAGAAGCGAGCTCACGGGTGGCGTATGGGACACTACGGACAATGGCTTCGCGCTCGCGTACAAAGGAAAGGTGTTTGGGGCAGCGTCGGCTCTCGGAAACACGTTCAAGGACATTACGGAGCTCGGATTCAGGATCACCGTGTCGTGCAGAATGACGGGATGGTACGCCAAGGGAATCCCAACCGTCGTCATGATGATCGACGAGCCCGAGGAGATATTCGCGTGGCTCGATGCCTGCAAGGGCCTTGGACGCGACGTCAGCTTCGAGGAAAGGCATTCCCCCGAATGCGAGTCGGCCGCCTTATCGGAGCGCACCAGGCTTGAACTGTCGAAGGCGTGCGGGCGAGAACTGCCGGTGGGCGTGGACGGAGACTGCGTCTACATCGAGGATGACAAGTGGACCGGCATGAGAAAAAGCGGGGTATTTCCGGTCGAGGTCTCCACGGAGCTGATCCCGACTCCTCGCGGGTCAACGGCGAAACCGCATGTCGCCGTCTTTGTGGATGGGGCGATGGCGGCCGATGTCAGCGCGAGGTGCGTGCACTACAAGACCCTCGCCGAGCATGCCGGCGAACGCCCCTATTTCGCCTGCTGCCAAAAGCGAGAAGGTCACGACGGCTTTCCCATATGGAGGGTGACCGTTGTCTATCTCGGAAGATAAAAGAGCCCCGTCGGCTAAAGCGGTACCAGCGCTGCCGACGGGGCATCTAACCAGTGCACCCATGCAAACTCAACTTGAAGGAAGGGTGACATATCTATTATGCCAAAGAGGGCAGTGATATACGCGAGATTCTCGTGCAACAGGCAGCGCGAGGCATCCATCGAGGACCAGCTGCGCGTCTGCCGCGAGTGGTGCGCGCGCGAGGGCTACGAGGTCGCGGCGGAGTACTGCGACCGCGCCGTGTCGGGGCGCACCGACGACCGCCCCGAGTTCCAGCGGATGATAGCCAACGCCGGCGAGAGCGAGATCGTCCTCGTCTACATGATGGACCGCTTCAGCCGCGGCGAGTACGACGCGCCGATATACAAGCGCGAGCTCGCCACGCACGGGGTCAAGCTGGTCTCGGCGCTCGAGCAGATACCCGACAGCCCTGAGGGCATCATCTACGAGAAGCTGCTCGAGGGGCTCGCCGCCTGCGAGTCGAGGAAGACCGCCATCAGGACCAAGCGCGGAATGGAGGGCAACGCCCTCAAGTGCAAGACCAACGGCGTGCGCATCTTCGGATACCGCAGGAACGGGGACGACGAGTACGAGGTCGACGAGGCGCAGGCGGCGTGGGTGCGCGAGGCCTTCGCGCTGAGGCTCGAGCGCATGTCCATGAACGCGATAGCGCGCGAGTTCGCGCGGCGCGGCCTCAGGACGCGCAAGGGCAACCCGTGCGGCCAGGCGATGGTGCAGCAGATGCTGCGCGACCGAAGGTACACGGGCAGGTACGAGTGGGGAGGCATCGTCCGCGAGGGCGGGATGCCGCAGATCGTGGACGAGGTGACGTTCATGGAGGTCCAGGGAATCAAGTGCCGCAAGCAGCGCTCGAGCGAGAACTGGGGCGACTTCGCCCTCGCGGGGGCGGCGCTGTGCGCGGAATGCGGCAGGAACCTGCAGGGCGTGAGCGGCAGGGGCCGCAACAACGTGAAGTACGAGTACTACAGCTGCCCGGGGTCGTGCGTCCGCAACATCAGGCGCGAGGAGCTCGAGGGCTCCATAGCCTCGGCGCTGAGGGAGCTGCTGCGCGACCGCGGCGAGGCGCTGCAGATAGCCAACATGGTAGCGGAGCGCGCGGACACTGCCGAGGTGAGGGCGCGCCGCAGGCAGGCGGAGGACTCGCTCAGGGCCGCGGAGAGGGGCCTGAGGAACATCCTCAACGCCATCGAGCAGGGCGTGATAGCGCCGGGCGTGAACGAGCGCATAGCCGAGCTCGAGGAGCAGCAGGCGCGCGCGAGGTACGACCTCGAGGCCATCACGGACGAGCGGATAGACCCGGAGCGCTTCGCCGACTTCCTGCAGTGCGGGACGGCGCTCGACGACGCGACGCTGCTGAAGGCGTTCGTGTGGCAGGCTGTCGTCTCGGAGGACGAGATACTGGTCACGCTGAACTACGACAAAAAGGGCGAACCCGCCAGATTGGACATCCAGCGGGTTCGAGCAAAATTGGAATGGTGCCCCATGTTGGATTCGAACCAACGACCTTCTGCTCCGGAGGCAGACGCTCTAATCCCCTGAGCTAATAGGGCGAACGACTGGCATTATACCCAAGTGCGTCATGGGCTAACAAAAGAAAAGAAAAAGCTTTGCAATTCCGTGGGAGACGAGGCGCAACGGCCCACTTTAGAAGGCAAAAGCGAGTCAGATAGTATAAACTCACATGCACCATATACACGGCTCGCGATGCGGGCCGTTTTTGCAAAAGTTATCCATCGAGGTGAGAGGCACACCATGATTGCAATTTTAAAGCAGAGCGCCAGCGACGAGGCCGTAAGCCATATCGTCAGCTGGATTGAGAAAAAGGGTCTGAAGACCGATGTCTCGCGCGGCGAGAACGAGACGATCATCGGCCTGGTGGGCGATACGACCAAGATCGACCCGTTCCTGCTCGAGTCCATGGACGTCGTCGAGCGCGTGCAGCGCGTCTCCGAGCCGTTCAAGCGCGCCAACCGCAAGTTCCACCCCGAGGACTCCGTCATCGACTGCGGCCACGGCGTCAAAATCGGCGGCGACCAGTTCCAGGTCATCGCAGGCCCCTGCTCCGTCGAGGGCGAGAACCTCATCCGCATCGCCCGTCGCGTGAAGGCCGCCGGTGCCACGATGCTGCGCGGCGGCGCCTACAAGCCCCGCACGTCCCCGTACGCCTACCAGGGCATGGGCCCCGCCGGTCTGGACCTGCTGTGCGAGGCCTCGGCCGAGCTCGACATGCCGATCGTCACCGAGATCATGGACCCACGCGACGTGCAGGTCTTCTTGGACAAGAAGATTGACGTCATGCAGATCGGCGCCCGCAACGCCCAGAACTTCCCCCTGCTCAAGGAGGTCGGCAAGACCCAGACCCCGATTCTGCTCAAGCGCGGCATGTCCGGCACGATCGACGAGCTGCTCATGGCTGCCGAGTACATCATGAGCGAGGGCAACGACAACGTTATCCTGTGCGAGCGCGGTATCCGCACCTTCGAGACCCGCACCCGCAACACCTTCGACCTTAACGCCGTGCCGGTGCTGCACCACCTGTCGCACCTGCCCGTCGTTGCCGACCCCAGCCACGCCACCGGCTACACCCGCTACGTTGAGCCCATGGCGCTCGCGGCGACCGCCTGCGGCGCCAACGGTCTGGAGATCGAAGTCCACGACGAGCCCAGCCGCGCATGGTCCGACGGCGCTCAGGCCCTCACCCCCGACCAGTTCGACGACACCATGCGCCGTATCCGCGCCATCCGCGAGGTCGTCTGCCAAGAGACCATGGAGTAGCCCATGGGTACGGTGAGAAACGCGCGCGTTAACCAGGGCGGTCCCAAATGCGCCGGCATCGTGGGCCTGGGCCTCATCGGCGGCAGCTTTGCCCGCGGCTATGCGCAGGCGGGCGTCCGCGTGCTGGCCTGGGACCCCGACGATGACGTCATGACGGCCGCCAGCATGGGCACCGTCGCCGGCGAGCTCAACGACGAGACGCTCGGCGAGTGCGACATCATCGTGCTGGCCTGTTACCCCGAGGCCTGCATCGAGTGGCTCGAGGCGCACGCCCAAGCGCTCGCCGACGCCACCGATACCGAGGCCATCATGGGGCCCGTGGTGATTGACACCGTGGGCGTGAAGGGCATCGTGTGCGAGCGTGCCTTTGAGCTCGCCCGCGAGCACGGTTTTTACTTTGTGGGCGCTCACCCCATGGCAGGCACCCAGTTCTCGGGCTACGCCCACTCCCGTGCCGACCTGTTCCAGGACGCCCCGCTGGTGCTCGTACCGCCCGCGGTGGACGACGCCCTTAAGCTCGAGCTTTTAGGCCAGGTGCGCGAAATGGTGCGCCCCCTGGGCTTTGGCAAGTTCAGCGTGACCAGCGCTGCCGAGCACGACCGCGTCATCGCCTTTACGAGCCAGCTCGCGCACGTCGTCTCAAACGCCTACGTCAAAAGCCCGACCGCCCAGGTTCACCACGGTTTTTCGGCCGGTAGCTACCGCGACCTTACCCGCGTGGCGCACCTCAACCCCCAGATGTGGTCGGAGCTCATGATCGACGACGCCGACGCGCTCGCCTTCGAGATCGACCATCTGATCGAGGCACTCGGAGCCTACAGCCGTGCGCTCAAAGACCGCGACCAGCGCTATCTGGAAAATCTCCTTGCCGAGGGCGACCGCATCAAGCGCGCGCTCGACGACGAGGCCTCCCGCTAGATCATCTACCACGCCAGGTCGAAAGGACCGAAGCTTATGGCGATTACCATCGATATCGACACCGCACGCCCCTACCAGGTGCATGTCGGCACGTTTTTGCTGGAGCAGGCGGGCCCACTCGTCCGCGCCACCGCTGGCGGGTCGCGCGCCGTCATTGTGACGGACACCAACGTGGGCCCGCTCTACCAGATGCCCGTTAAGCAGAGCCTGGAGGCCGCAGGCTATGCGGTGAGCATCTGCACCTTCGAGGCTGGCGAGGCACGCAAGCGTGCCGAGACCTACATTGCCATCCTGGAGTTTGTGGCCGAGCATGAGCTTTCCCGCTCCGACGTGATCGTGGCACTCGGCGGCGGCGTTGTGGGCGACGTGGCCGGCTTTGTGGCCGCCACCTACATGCGCGGCTGCAAGTTTGTGCAGATCCCCACGAGTCTGCTCGCTATGGTTGATTCGTCGGTGGGCGGCAAGACGGCCATCGACCTCGCTGCCGGCAAAAACCTGGCCGGCGCCTTTTGGCAGCCGAGCGTGGTCATTGCCGACGTGGGATGCCTAGCCACCCTCACGCCCGAGCAGTTCGCCGACGGCTGCGGAGAGGTCGTCAAACACGCCGTGATCGCCGACCCCGAGCTTTTCACCGAGCTGGAGAAGGCCCCGCTCACGCTGGAGCTCCTCAACCAGGACGTGGCCCGTGTGGCGCTCATCATCGCCCGCAATATCGACATTAAACGCGCCGTGGTTGTCGCCGATGAACGCGAGACCAACCAGCGCAAGCTCCTGAACTTTGGTCACAGCGCCGGACACGCTGTCGAAGCCTGCGAGCACTTTGAGCTCGGCCACGGCAACTGCGTGTCGATCGGCATGGGCATTATCACGCGCGCCGCAGCGCTGCATGGCATTTGCGACGCCGAGCTGCCGGGGCGCATCGAAGAGCTCTGTGCGCGCCACGGTCTCAAGACCCGCTGCGACTTGGATGCCGACGCCGTCTTTGCCGAGGCGCTGCACGACAAAAAACGCACCGGTGACACGATCGACCTGGTGATTCCGCACGGCATCGGCCGCTGCAGCATCGACCGCACGCCGCTTTCCACCTTCCACGATTTAATTGCCGAGGGCCTCGGCCAGAAGGGAGACGCTTCCGCATGCTAGCCCGCATCACCCCGTCCCCGCTCAAGGGCACCGTTCCCGCCATCGCGTCCAAGTCGATGGCGCACCGCCTGATCATCTGCGCAGCACTCGCCAACGGTGAGACACACGTCGCCTGCAATACCACCTGCGCCGACATCGAGGCCACGGTCCGCTGCCTTACGGCACTCGGCGCCCGCATCGAGACCGTCGAGGACGGATTCCAGGTCCATCCAACCATGAAGAGTATTGAGTTTGGCCTGCTCAAGGCACTTGCCGGCGGCACGCTCGACTGCGGCGAGAGCGGCTCCACGCTCCGCTTTATGCTGCCCGTCGCCTGCGCGCTGGGAGCAGAGGCCACATTTGTGGGCCAGGGCCGTCTGGGCGCCCGCCCGCTCTCCCCGCTCTCGGACGAGATCATCGCCGCCGGCTGCGACCTGCAGGGTCTGGGCGGCTTTCCGCTCAAGACGAGCGGCCGCATGCGCCCGGGCACCTTTGTGCTGCCGGGCAATGTGAGCTCGCAGTACATCTCGGGCCTGCTGCTGGCGGCCCCGCTGCTGTCCCAGCCCTCCTGCGTGCAGGTGACCGGGCTCATCGAAAGCCGCCCCTACATCAACCTCACGATCCAGGCCATGAAGGCCTTCGGCGTCGAGGTCAACGTCGAGCGCATCCCCGCCAAGAATGGCAAGCCCGAGGTCACAAACTTCCGAGTGAGCAGCGGCTCGTACCGCACGCCCGGCAGCGTGGCCGTCGAGGGCGATTGGTCCAATGCGGCCTTTTGGCTGTGCGCCGGCGCCATCGGCTCCGACCCCATCACCGTGGAAGGCGTATCGCTGAGCTCCGCGCAGGGCGACCGCAACGTGCTCGCCGCGCTTTCGCGCTTTGGCGCCCGCATCGTGCGCTCCACCAACGCCGCCACCGTGCAGTCCGACAAGCTCGCCGGCTTCGAGATGAGCGCCCACGACATTCCCGACCTGGTACCCGTCATCTCTGCCGTGGCATCGCTGGCCCAGGGCCGCACGTTCATCCGCGACTGCGCCCGCCTGCGCATCAAGGAATCCGATCGCCTGGTCACCACCACCCGCGAGCTCACCGCGCTGGGCGCACAGGTGCGCATTGCCGGCGACGACCTCATCATCAAGGGCGTCGATGCCTTTACCGGCGGCGAGGTCGATTCGCACAACGACCATCGCATCGCCATGATGGCCGCCATCGCCGCGAGCCGTGCCACCGGCGAAGTCGTGATCCACGGCGCCGAGGCTGTCAACAAGTCCTATCCCGATTTCTTCGACCACTACCGCCTGCTGGGCGGCAAAGTCACGCTCGAGGAGGAATAGCATGTCCTCGACCTTTGGCAACGTATTGCACCTGAGCATCTTCGGCCAGTCGCACTCCCCCGCCATCGGCTGCTCGCTTGATGGCATACCCGCTGGCATTGCCGTTGACCAGGAGCAGCTACAGGCCTTTTTGGATCGTCGCGCCCCCGGTCGCGACGAGACCGCAACCAAGCGCCGCGAGGCCGACGCCGCACACATCATCGCCGGCGTGGTCGATGGACACACCACCGGCGCACCCATCGCAGCGATCATTGAGAACACCAACACGCGCTCCAAGGACTATTCCGAGCTGCGCCGCAAGCCCCGTCCGGGACATGCCGATTACCCGGCGCGTGTGAAGTACCGCAACATGCACGATGTCGCCGGCGGCGGGCACTTCTCCGGCCGCCTGACGGCCCCCCTGTGCATCGCCGGCGGTATTGCGCTGCAGGCACTCGAGGCCCGTGGCATCAAGGTCATGGCGCACGTCGCGCAGATCGGTGGCATCTCCGACCTGCCCATGGATGATATGGTCTATCGCGAGGCTGACCGCAAGGCGATCCTTACAAATGACCTGCCCTGCATTGACGCCGCTGCTGCCGGCCGCATGCGCGAGGAGATTCTGGCCGCGCGCGACGAGCTCGACAGCATCGGTGGCATCGTGGAGTGCGGCATCTACGGTCTGCCTGCAGGCATCGGCGACCCCATGTTCGACGGCATCGAGAACCGCATCGCGCACATCGCGTTTGGCATTCCCGCCGTAAAGGGCGTGGAGTTTGGTATGGGCTTTGCCGTGGCCGCCATGCGCGGCAGCGAGAACAACGACCCGTATCGTATCGATGCCGAGAACGGCAAGATCGAAGTCGAGTCCAATAACGCCGGCGGTATCTTGGGCGGCATCTCCACCGGCGCGCCCGTCATGTGGCGCATGGCCGTGAAGCCGACGCCCTCCATCGGCCTCGAGCAGCAGACCGTGGACATGGACGCCATGGAAAATGTCGAACTCTCGGTCCACGGTCGTCACGATCCCTGCATCGTCCCCCGAGCTGTCCCCGTAGCCGAAGCAGCCGCAGCGCTGGCCATCTGGGACGCCCTCCTCGAGGACGCAGGCCAGCTCTAACCCGACTCACCTGGGTTGCCTGTCAACTCTGCCATTACGTGAAAGGGGCCTCCATGGACCTTGCCGATATTCGCCAGACCATCGATGGCATCGACACCACGCTCCTCAATAGCTTTGTCGAGCGTATGGACATTGCCACCGAGGTCGCCAAATCAAAGATCGAGATGGGCAAGGCCGTCTTTGACCCCGCCCGCGAGCGCTCAAAACTCAACAACCTCGCCAGCCGCGCGCCCGAGCGCTACGAGGCGCAGACCATCACCCTGTTCCGCCTCCTTATGAGCATGAGCAAGGCCGAGCAGCAGCGCTACATCAACGAGCTCAAGGGCATCACCGTCTCGCAAAAGGCCCACGCCACGGCTGCAGCCTTTGACACGCCCTTCCCTCAAACGGCCACAGTTGCCTGCCAGGGCGTGGAAGGTGCCTATAGCCAGATCGCCGCGTGCAAACTCTTCGACGTGCCCGACATCGCGTTTTTCGAGACCTTCGAAGGCGTTATGCGCGCTGTGCGCGACGGCTTCTGCGAGTTTGGCGTGCTGCCCATCGAGAACTCCACCGCCGGCTCGGTCAACGCCGTCTACGACCTGCTCGCCCAGTTCGACTTCCACATCGTGCGCTCGCTTCGCCTCAAGATCGACCACAACATGCTCGTCAAGCCCGGCACCAAGCTCGCCGACGTGCGCGAGGTTTACAGCCACGGCCAAGCCATTGCCCAGTGTGTGGGCTTTATCGAGTCCCACGACCTGCACGCCACCAAGTACCCCAACACCGCCATGTCGGCCGAGATGGTCGCCAATTCCGACCGCACCGATGTTGCCGCCATCGCATCGCGCAGCTGCGCGGCACTCTATGGCCTGGAGGTGCTGGAGTCCAACATCCAGGACTCGGACAACAACTACACGCGCTTTGTCGTCATCAGCCGCGAGCCACGCGTCTATCCCGGTGCCAACCGTACCTCGCTCATGATCACCACGGCCAACGAGCCGGGCGCCCTCTATCGCGTGCTCGAGCGCTTCTACGCACTCAACATCAACCTCATCAAGCTCGAGAGCCGCCCCATCCCCGGTCGCGACTTTGAGTTTATGTTCTACTTTGACCTGGACTGTCCCTTTGGCAGCAAGGCCCTCGACGACCTGCTCGATTCGATCGACGACGTATGCGAGAGCTTCACCTACTTTGGCAGCTACACGGAGGTGCTCTAGATGACCGATACCGCCGCAACCCGCCCCTACGGCGTGCTGGGCCGCGTGCTGGGCCACAGCTACACCCCGACCATCTACAAGGAGCTGGCGGGGCTTGAGTACGTGCGTTTTGAGCGCGAGCCCGAGGACCTCGCGGCCTTTATGACCGGCGACGAATGGGAGGGCACCAACGTGACCATCCCCTACAAGCGCGCCGTCATGGAATACCTGGACGAGCTGAGCCCGCTCGCCGAGCGCATGGGCAACGTCAACACCATCACGCGCCTGCCCGACGGCCGCCTGCACGGCGATAATACTGACTACTTCGGTTTCCAGTGCCTGGTCGAGGAGTTGGGCGTTGAGGTTGCCGGCAAGAAGGCCCTCGTACTCGGTGCCACCGGCGGCGCCGGCACCACGGCAAGTATGGTGCTGGGAGACATGGGCGCCATCGTCGTACCCGTGGGTCGCACGAGCGAGGTCAACTACGACAATATCGCGCAGCAGTCCGACGCCTCCCTACTCGTCAACTGCACGCCCGCCGGCATGTTCCCCCATTGCCCCGACGCGCCTTGCACGCTCGAAGGCCTCGATGCGCTCGAGGGCGTCATCGACATTGTCTACAACCCCGCCCGCACGGGCCTGATGCTCGAGGCCGAGCGCCGCGGCATCCCCTGCATCGGCGGCCTGCTTATGCTTGTTGCCCAGGCGGCACAAGCTGTCGAGCGCTATACCGGCAAAGCCACCCCGCGCGAGAGGATCCTGGACGTAACGGAGCGCCTGTCACGCCGCGAACAGAACATCGCGCTGATCGGCATGCCGGGCTCGGGCAAGACCCGCGTGGGCGAGCAGATCGCCCAGCTCACGGGCCGCGAGCACATCGATCTCGATCGCGCCCTCGAGGAGCGCCTGGGCATGCCCTGCGCCGACTTTATCATCAAGTGCGGCGAGGCGGCCTTCCGCGAGCAGGAGACGGCAGCGCTGGCCGACATCTCCAGGCGCAGCGGCTTGGTGCTCTCCACCGGCGGCGGCGTGGTTACGCGCGACGAGAACTACCCTCTGCTGCACCAAAACAGCCAAATCGTGATGCTCAACCGCAAGCTCGACGAGCTCGCCCACAAGGGCCGCCCCATCACCGCGCGCGACGGCATCGACAAGCTGGCCGAGCAGCGTATGCCGCGCTACCGCGCCTGGGCCGACTACATCATCGACTCACGCGACTGCGCCGCCAACACCGCCCATGCCCTCCTCGACACCCTCCCACCCGCTCTCTAACCAAAACCACCACAAAGGGGGCAGGCACCTTTGTGGTGGTTTTTCAACTGCAAAGGAAGCAACCATGAAAGCACTCGTCATTAACGGCCCCAACCTCAACATGCTCGGCATTCGCGAGCCAGGCATCTACGGCAGCGACAACTACGATCGCTTAGTGCAGATCTGCCAGGAAGCGGGTGCCGCACAGGGCTTCGACGAGGTCGAGGTCTTCCAGTCTAACCACGAGGGCAGCATCGTCGACAAGATCCAGGAGGCTTACGGAAAGGTCGACGGCATCGTCATCAACCCGGCCGCCTACACGCACACAAGCGTGGCCATCCTGGACGCGCTCAAAGCCGTCGCCATCCCGGCTGTGGAGGTCCACATTAGCGCAGTCGAGACCCGCGAAGACTTCCGCCAGGTGAGCTACGCCCGTCTGGCCTGCTTCGCCACCATCACCGGAGAGGGCCTGAAGGGCTACGCCCACGCGTTGGAACTGCTGAAAGAGCATCTCGAAAAGTAAAATGCCAACCCCAACAAACAGCAGCGGCTTGCTCGCGCTCGGCTCCAGCAACACACAAGATGAAAAAAGCCCAGACCACCAAGCGGTCTGGGCTTAATAAACGATGGTGCTCCATGGCGGATTCGAACCGTCGACCTTGGGATTAGAAGTCCCCTGCTCTATCCAACTGAGCTAATGGAGCAAATAACCGCACGCCCAAGCAAGCACAAGCCTGTCAGGCGCAAGTAATTATAACCTAGTTGAACTGCTCGCGGTACGCCTTGCAGACCTCATCGACCGGGCCGTCCATGCGAAGGTCACCCTTCTCAATCCAAACGGCACGCTGGCAGATGCGCTCAACCTGCTCCATAGAGTGCGAAACGAACAGAACCGTCACGTCGCCGCTCTGGATAAAGTGCTGGATGCGGGCCTCACACTTTTGCTGGAAGAACACATCACCGACGGACAGCGTCTCGTCAACGATCAGAATATCGGGCTCGGTAATCGTCGCGATTGCAAAGGCGATACGCGCCACCATGCCCGAAGAGTAGTTCTTAAGCGGCATATCGACAAAGTTCTGCAGCTCAGCGAACTCGATAATGCCGTCAAAGTTGGCGTCGATGAACTCCTTGGTATAGCCGAGCAGGGCGCCGTTCAGATAGATGTTCTCGCGGGCGGTCAGCTCGGGGTCAAAGCCGGCGCCAAGCTCAATCAGCGGCGCGATGTTACCGTGCACCTTAACGCTGCCCTCGCTAGGCTCAAGAACGCCAGCGATAATCTTGAGCATCGTAGACTTGCCGGAGCCATTGGTGCCGACCAGACCCACAACCTCGCCGCGATGAATATCAAACGAGATGTGCTTAAGCGCCCTAAACTCCTCAAAGAACAGCTCGTGCTTGGCAAGCTTAATGAAGTACTCCTTGAGGTTGGTCAGCGACTCGGACGCCATGTTAAAGATCATGGTGACGTCGTCGACCTCGACAGCCAGAGGCTGCTCGCTGTAATCAACAACAGATTCAGTCATCACAGCACTCCTTAGATGTAGAGGATAAATTTGCGCTCGGACTTATGGAACACGGTATAGCCAATAATAAGCGCAAGAACCGCCCAAGCGACGCACATACCAAACGTCATAAGCGAGGGCGTAGTCTGGAACAGGAAGATATCGCGCATAAACTGCAGGTAGTTGAACATGGGGTTCGCATACATCAAGATACGCACGAGATGCGGCATTTGCGCAATATAGTCAGTCGTCCAGAAGATGGGCGTAATGTAAGTCCACGCCGTAATGACGACGCTCCACAGATGCATAACGTCGCGGAAGAAGACCGTAAGGGCAGAGAGCATCATGCCCAGGCCCATGCAGAAGCACATAAGCAGCAGCAGGCAGACCGGCAACAGAATCAGGTGCCAAGAAGGCATAACGCGGAACCACAGCATGACGATGGCGACGGCGACCAGCGAGAAGGCAAAGTTGACCAGCGAGAAGAGCACCTTCTGCACCGGGAAAACCCAGCGGTGCACCTTAACCTTCTTGAGCAGAGGGGCAGCGCCCACGATCGACGTCAGGGCCTGGTTAGTAGACTCAGACATGACGGCAAAGGTGATGTTACCCACGATCAAGTACAGCGGGTACATCTCGGGCGTCATTGAGCCATTGCGGCCCTGGCCAAAAATCGTCGAGAACACGATGGCCATGACGATCATCATCAGCAGCGGGTTGAGCACCGACCATGCGACGCCCAGAACGCTACGGCGATACTTGATCTTAAAATCCTTGGTAACCAGCTGACGAAGGATAAACGCGTCCTTCTCAAATTCGTTCTTAGCAAACGTCGCAGGCAGACTGCGAGTTTCTTGTTGCTTTGTCTGATCCGACACGGATGCAACTCCTTTACTCGTAATCGTTGACAAACGAACAGTATAGACCCGACGGCCATGCAAACGATTCGCGCAACAAAACTGGAGAACTAACCCACATCTTAGGATGCCAGGCCCAAACGGCTATACTTTCTAGGATTGAATGTATAAGGAGCAATAAGTGAATTCTGAATCCATCGCCGTCATCATCCCTTGCTACAACGAAGCGCTCACGATCGGCAAAGTCATCGACGACTTTCACCGCGAGCTTCCGCAGGCGACGGTCTATGTCTATGACAACAACTCGTCGGACGATACCTCACGCATTGCCACCGAGCACGGCGCCACAGTCCGCTTTGAGCCCCGTCAGGGAAAGGGCAACGTGTGCCGCCAGATGTTTCGCGATATCGACGCCGATTGCTACCTGATGGTCGACGGAGACGACACCTACCCCGCCGAGGCGGCCAAGGCCCTCTGCGAGCCCATCCTTAACGGCACGGCCGACATGACCGTAGGCGATCGCCTTTCCAACGGCACCTACGCCGAGGAGAACAAGCGTGCCTTCCACGGCTTTGGCAATAATCTGGTCCGCGCCATGATCAAGTGGATCTATGGCTACAGCTTCGATGACGTCATGACAGGCTACCGCGCCATGAGCCGCCCGTTCGTTAAAACCTTCCCAGTGCTTTCCGAGGGCTTTCAGATCGAAACCGAGCTCTCGATCCACGCCGTCGACCACCGCTGGCGCATCAAAGATGTGCCCATCGAGTACCGCGACCGTCCCGAGGGTTCCGAGTCCAAACTCAACACCGTGAGCGACGGCATTAAAGTCGTTGCGATGATCGGCACGCTGTTCAAGGACTACCGCCCGCTGAAGTTCTTCAGCCTCGTTGCGCTTCTGTTCGCGGTATTCGGCCTCGCCCTGGGCATGCCCATCGTTGTCGAATATTTCCAGACCGGCCTCGTCCCGCGCTTCCCCACCGCTGTGCTCGCCGCCTCGTTTATGTTCCTGTGCGGCCTGAGCCTTGCGACCGGCTTCATCCTAGATTCTGTAGCAAAGGTCGAAAAAAAGCAGTGGGAGGTCAACGTGTACAGCAAATACGCCTACGACGACCAGCCCGGCCACCCTACTTCCATGCCAAGCGAGAGGTAGATCTTCCGCAAAATACTATTGGCACCACTGCGCAGATAGCCACCAACAAGAAAAGCCGCCGTTAAAGAACGGCGGCTTTTACTCTCGAAAAGTTAATAGCGGCTAGAGCGTCTTGATGTACTCCCCCAGCTCTTCCTCCCAGTCGGGCATGTGGAAGCCGGCAGCCTCGAGCTTGGACAGGTCGAGCGCGGAGTGGACCGGGCGCGGGGCGACGGGGCCCTCGGCGCTCGCGTAGTAGTCGGCGGTCGATACCGGCACGACCCTGTCCCCGTTGCCGTTGGCGGCCTCGAAGACGGCGCGGGCGATATCGGCCCAGGACTTGACGGTGCCGGAGCCGGTGCAGTCGTAGGTGCCGTAGGGGGCGTGCGTCCCCAGCACGTGGAAGATGGCCTCGGCCATGTCGCGCGTGAAGGTCAGGCGGCCCAGCTGGTCGTCAACGACCGTGACCTGCGTGAGCTTATCCTCGGGGTCGGCGACGCGCTCGGACAGCCCCTTCATCGTCTTGACGAAGTTGCGGCCCTCGCCGATGACCCAGCTGGAGCGCATGATGTAGTGGCGCGGGCACCCGGCCACGGCGATGTCGCCGGCCGCCTTGGTCTGGCCGTAGACGGAAAGCGGGCTGAGGGGCTCGTCCTCGTCATGCACCTCGGCGGTGCCGTCGAAGAC
>NZ_JADMWW010000012.1 GCF_015548375.1 Collinsella aerofaciens | reverse complement strand
TCCCGGGGCCGGCCGGTCCGGCCCTCAGGGTATCGGGTTCCCACATTCATCCGCACATGTGCGGATGAATGTGGGAAATGTTCGGATGAAGTTGATAATCAAGGAAGGGGCGCCGGGCAGATAGGGGCTTTTTAGGTTACATAATAAACTGTTTATCTATGCTACTATTTAACTAGGCATCGCAGTATGGAGGTGGTCAAAGTGTTACGCACACTCAAAGCTTCGTTTTTCCTCTCGATACTTTTGATATTACCGATATGTTTCTCGTTTAGCCCTTCGACTGCTTATGCTGCAGAAAGCGATGCTGTCGCAATTTCTGGCGCAACCCAAGATTTTGATTTAACGAAAGGTCCCGAGCAGTCTCATCAAATCAAGCTTAAGGATGGGACCGTTGCAGTAATAGGAATTAAAAAAACCAATGAACCCAGCCTGATATGGGACAGTTACTACAACAACGCATCTGGAACTTGGACTATCTATTACAACAGTCCTTTTATTTATCGTGAATTCAAGATCAAGATAGCGAACTCGCTCATTACCAGCGCTTGGGGACAAAACTATACGACTATCGGCTGTACGGTAACTAACGAGTCCTTTATATGGAACTCGAAACAGGCGACATATCGACTCAACTATGAATCGATGGGGATGACGTCCGGTATCGCCGTGTTGCAAGCGACCATGGAAGGCAGCACGCTCCACACCTATGCAAACTAGACTCACATCAATTGAGGAAGTTCAATGATCCCAATTCCTGCACGCTCAGACATTATGATCGCTCTCGTTTGGATTCTCGTCGGAGTGCTTATTTGGCGTATCTGCAAATGGGTTAAAAACAAGAAATAGTTGATAAAACGTATATGCCATTTATGCGATGCTTGGGGCCGTTAAATCGGCCCCTATTTCTATAGCTTTTCAAGCAGCAGTCACCCATTTGGAAGTCGCAATGCCATTCATACGATTTCGGCCCTTTAAGCCGCTATCTATTGGTAGGGACTCTTGCTGGTAAGGAGCGCTTACTAGATACAAACCTTGGCAATATATTGGTTTAGGCGGCGCTGGTTTCTTTGTATTCGAAGACTGGCTCTAGGAGATCTTCGATGTTGCAGTGGAGGGCTTTTGCTATGGCTCTTACGCTTGTTACCGAAGCTTCATTGATGTTTCTCTGGCGCTGCTCGTACATTTGGATTGAGCGGAGTGACACACCCGATTCGTATGCCAGGTCTTGTTGGGTTTTCTTGAGCCTCTTTCTTGCTAGCGCCAGTTTGGTTTGGCGAGACGTTTTCTTCGCCATGTCGCAAACAAGACGCGCCACGCGCTCTTCCGAGGCTTCATGCCAGGGGTAATACATGCCGCAGAGCTCATCAAAGGGAACAACATGCAACAGGTCTTCGAACGACTCTCCTAGACGCCACTGCAGGTATGCCAATATCCAGCCTGCCCAGTATTCCGGCGTCTTCTCAAATCGATAGGCACGATCAGGCATCGACCCCGATTGATAGCCAGACCTTTCAGCAATGAGCGCAAACAACTCCACGCCCGATTTTCCCGATACTACCCATGCGTTGCCACGCTCAAACTCGCGGGCTACGCCGCTCAGGCAAAAGAGTTCAGCGACTTCTGATCCTTCTGCTCCATAATCGTTCACGGCATAGTCGAAGCAGTCGCCGAGGTTGTTCATTGCGTCCTCAAGATAATAGACGGGATATGTTCTACTCGGCCCACAATCCGTTAACACTTGGATCATCTAAATCAACCCTCCCTGCCATTAAATCCCTAATGTAGACGCCCTCAGCGTCGAATCCATTTACTGTGTCCAAGTACTTGCATCGCGCGTTCTGCTCTCGCTTAAAACGCTTGGGATAGTATTCGGAGCCGGTTGCCTGCTTCCAATCGCAAAATGTAATTGCCGAAAACGCACTCTCGCTCATGAGCGCATATTGGATACCCAAATCTCCTAAACGCATAATGCGCTGCAGCTGCCTGAGCGAAATCATGCCGCTGACAAACTGTCTTGCGAACGAAAAATATGAGTCGTCAGCACGATAGCCCCGGATGATGTCATATGAAGAAATGTCAATCAGATAGTTATCGAGTAAATAACGAAGCCCTTCGCGCGCCAACGGCGTCGAGACATTGAATTCCCTGTTGTCGGCCAAAATCGCAAGCCAGTTGAGAATTGAATAATCGCCGGACTCCAAATCCAAAACTGAAAGGCCATCCGCATTGAGTTCGTATCGATTCGCAATGCCATCGGCCTCGGTCCGGCATGCCCATTCCATCGCCATTTCCTCATGTGGCGTGCAATAAAACCCACGACCATAGTCATTGAATTGTCTGCATTTATCCAACGACGGATGCTCGACAACAACCTCCGACCCGTGCCAAAGCTCCATTGTGACCTCCAAATACAAATATCACCCCAGTGATAGTGTACCAACAACTATCACTGGGGTGATATAGATAGATGCAAACTATTGCCTGCCAAGAGCCCTTACTAGAGGCAGGCCTCGGCGATGCGCTTTTTGAGTTCGTCGATGCCGGTGCCGGTTTGGGAGCTTGTGATGATTACGTTCTCGGCCGGGACGTTGAGCTGCTTTTTGATGGCTGCTGCCTGGCGGGCCTGCTGGGTGCGGCTGAGCTTGTCGGCCTTGGTGAGGCAGACGATAAAGTTGAACTCGTTGCCCTGCAGGTAGTCGATCATGTCATGGTCGAGCTTGCTCGGGTCGTGACGAATATCCACCAGCGACACGACCAGGTTAAAGCTGCGCTCCGAGTCGAAGAAGTCGCCGATAAGTTCTGCCCAGCGGTCACGCTCGGCCTTGGAACGACGGGCGAAACCATAACCCGGCAGGTCGACGAAGTGCACGTCGTCAGCCTCAAAGAAGTTGATGTTGCTCGTCTTGCCCGGCGTGCTCGAAACCTTGACGAGGTTCTTGCGGCCAAAAAGCTTGTTCATGATCGACGACTTGCCCACGTTGGAGCGGCCGACGAAGCTCACCTCGGGACAGGTGGACTCGGGGATCTGCGAGACCTTGCCATAGCTGGCGACAAACTTGGCAAGCTGGTAGTTAATGGAATCGGCCATGGACACTCCTTGGTCGTAGGTTCTTACAAAAGAGCGCGCTAATAGATAGCAGCGATACGGCGAACGATATCGAGCGTAATGCCACTCGCGGTACGGGCATACTCGAACAGGTCGAACTCGCGGTCGCAAATCGCATCGTACGCCTCGTCACAATTATCGCTGATAGCGCGCAGCACCAGGCAATCGACACCATTTTTAGTTGCGACATGGGCAATTGCCGCGCCCTCCATGCCGACACAATCGGCATGCGTCGCCTCGATAGCGTCGTTGCGCATGGCGGTACCCGTCACAAAGCGGTTACCCGTGGCAATCGTACCGACCAGGAACTGCTTGGCGCCCTTGTTCGAAGCGGCTGCATTTGTCGAAGCATCAACAAACCCATGCTCAGCAAGCACATCGGCAGCAATATCGACCAGCGCAGGCGCCGAGCCAAACTCCTCGAGCCCCGGTGCAGACTCGGCGATAAGCGCGGTATCGGTATCCAGATAGCGCAGGCGTTTGCCGATGACCACGTCGTCGATATGGAGCTTGGGGTTCAAACCGCCCGCGATACCCGAAAGCACAACTGCCTGCGGAGCATACTTGCTAATGAGGTGCTGTGTTGCGGCAGCGGCATTCACCGTGCCCATGCCCGCCGTTGTGGCGACAAGCGTCAGACCGTCGAACTCACCGCTCACAACGGTCAAGCCCGCCTCCTGTGCCTCGCAAACGTCGCTCAGCTCTTCCTTAATCTGCATGATCTCTTTTTCGAGTGCACCGATAATCGCGATGGTAGCCATGCCATTCCCCAAACCTATACGAAATTCTCAACCACGGTATGGTACCAGCATTTTGTTTGACCTCGTCAAACGAACACGCTAGGCCAGCACAGCTCGCGTATCAAACAGAGCCTTTGCAATCGCAGCCGTAACCTCGCTCGAGCGATCGCTCCACGGCATCGATGTCATGATGCTCATAATGTAGGTGTCGCCATCGACATCGATGAGGCCCGCATCGCATGTCGAATAGCAACCATCCTCGCTTATCCAGCCTGCCTTGTTGCGCACCAAGGCTTGGTCGTCCGCAATGCCATCGCGAATAAACGATCGGGTCGTAGAGGTCAGAAGGCCCGATAGCCATTGCGACGTATCGGTATCACGGCTCAAATACTCGCTCATCTCGCGCCACAACTTGGCCGAGGTGCGCGGGCAATAGGTGGGAAAATCACTCATTGGATCGAGTGCGGTATCGTAATCGATGCCAAGACTGACAATCCAATCCTCGTAACCGACACGGTCAAACGCCGCACGCAACGCGATAAACGAATCGTTGTCCGAATTAACGACCGCGGCCTCGATCAGGTCGCGCACCGTCTGCCAGCCCATGTTGTAGCCGCCATAGGTGCCAAGGGAATCATCGAGTGAGACCTGGCCCGTCTCGACCAGAGATTCGCAGACGTAGAGCACATAGAGCGCCTTATAACTGCTCGCACCGTACACCTCGACATCGGCGTTATACGTCACGCCCTTGCCACTTGACAGGTCGTAGAACACCACGCCCACATCGCCCAATTCCTTGGCCTGGTCAAGGGCATCTTGGAGCGCGGCGAGGCTCTCATCCTCCAGGGCGGGGATCTGGTCATCAACCAGTGAGAAGGTCTGCACGGTATCGCCTGAGGGAATATCGTTAAAGTCCGCCTTCGAAAGCCTCGTCTTGAGGCTCGCTGTCGACAGGGTTTGACTTGCGGTGGCTTTAGATTCAGAGACCTTTTTGTTTTGCGTCTGCACCGTTGACGCATCTGAGTGTGCCATTCGCTCCGACGCGTAGGTTTTGGCGGTAATTCCGAGGATAATAACCGCCAACGTTAGCATCCCAATGGCAGCAATCTTCGTCACGCGGATGCGAGCGTCAGCGAGGCCACGCGAAGACGTGCCCTTCGTCTCATATCTGCTGCTATGCTGCGGCACATACTCGTCCCGCGATGCGTTATTTCGCACGTGGTCTCCTGATTGCTACCGTTTTATATACGAGCAGCATAATACCGAGCAGGCATTTCTTTCCAAAGATATTCAGCGGCGTTTAAGGCGTCTTTAAAGAAACCACAAGCGTTTCTATGCAAATACACCGATTCTGTTGCGCATCTCCGCCCAAAACGCAGTTGCGGTGGAATAGTTCCTGTTTGGGCGCATAAGCCGAAAAACAAGAACTATTCCACCGCAACTTGACGGGGCTCTTTGGCAATCAACTTGGTGCTCAGGGGCACTCATTTAAGTCTGTCCCCAATGAGTGCCTGAAAATGGCTCGCTAGCCGATGGCGTTTTTGAGTTCCGCGCGGCGCTTTTTCATGCCCGTCATGACGGCGTTGCGCAGCTCGGGCATGCGCGCGGTATCCATCTGGGGCACGCCCTCGAGCTTATAGGGAATGCCCAGCTGCTCATACTTGACAACGCCCATCGTGTGATACGGCAGCATTTCCAGGCCCACCACGTTGTGCCATGGAGCGATGAGGCGACCGAGCTTCTCGCACTCCTCAACCGTATCGGTAATGCCCGGCACCACCACGTGGCGGATAACGACCTTAATCTTGCGGCGCGCAAGCTCATCACCAAACGCCAGAATGCGTGCGGGATCGCAACCGGTCAGCTTTTTATGCTCGACGGGATCGGCGTGCTTAATGTCGAGCAGCACCATATCGGTCTCGTTGAGTACGGCATCGAACTTCTCGGGATGCGCGGGATCGAACGCATAGCCGCAGCTATCCAAGCAGGTATGCACGCGGCCATCGGGGTTGTTGTGCATTGCGCGGAACAGGTCGGCCAAAAACTCAGGCTGCAGGAGCGGCTCGCCGCCGGATACCGTAATACCACCGCTGCGGTAAAACTCATGGTTGCTCTGGAACTCGTCCATCAGGTGCTCGACGGTCACCATCGTGCCGCCGTTAACCGACCAGGTATCGGGGTTGTGGCAATACGCACAGCGCATGGGGCAGCCCTGAACAAACACCACAAAGCGAATGCCAGGTCCATCGACCGTTCCCATCGTCTCGATCGAATGCACGCGGCCCAGGGCAAACGCGGAGTCCTCAGGACGAGCGTCCACACCCTCGAGCGTCATCTCAGCCATTCCCGCTACCTTGCCTCTCATTGGTTTTAGCTACATAAATGCCAGAGTCATTCTAGCCTATATGCTTGATGGCGAAACGGTTTAGCGGTCAATTGGATTGTCCTATTTGGCCCCATGCAAAAGCGGCGGGAAGGTTGTCACAACCCGCCCGCCGCCGAGGCAATAGAAATCGATAGACGCAGGCCTTACGCTTTAAGCGTGAGCACCGCGCCGAAGGCGGTCGGGCCGCAATGGCTCGAGATGACGCCGCCAACCTGAGTCCAGGTAATATCCTTAAAGCCCAGGTCATGCGCATAGACCTCCATGTCGTCGCGCAGCTCCTGGGAAAGGCCCACCGAATACGCCAGGCCAATGTGCGAGTAGTCGATCTCGCCTTTCGCAACCATGTGGTCAATAAAGGCACGGGCGCACTTGAGCATAGAGCCGCGAAACTTCTTGGTCGCCACAAACTTACCGCCCGTCACCTCAATGCAGGGCTTA
Organism: Collinsella aerofaciens; assembly: GCF_015548375.1. Taxonomy (GTDB): domain Bacteria; phylum Actinomycetota; class Coriobacteriia; order Coriobacteriales; family Coriobacteriaceae; genus Collinsella; species Collinsella aerofaciens_AB. The sequence goes on along the minus strand of NZ_JADMWW010000012.1, from coordinate 62,049 downwards.
ATCTTGAGCAGGTGGGCGCCAAGGAATGCCACGTTGGACAGACGACCGCCCGCCTTAAGGAAGACTAGGTCGGTAGGAACAAAGCCCAGCAGCACGCGGTCCATGACGGAATTCGTAAAAGCAAAGATCTCGTCGACGGTGGCATCGGGGTGAGCCTCGATGTATTTGGCGGTCTCGACGACAACGAGCGACTGGCCCACCGAGACAAAACGCGTGTCCATGGAGTAGACGTAGTCGCGGCCCTTGGCGGCGATCTTCGATGATTGATGCGAGCAGGTCGTGGCCTCGGAATACGCAAGATGCAGAATGGTCGCATCGGGCTGCTCGGCGTGGATACGGTCGTACACGTGAGCAAAATCCGCAGGCGCGCAGCCGCTGGTCTTGGGCATTACGCCAAACTCGTTGCAGCGTGAATAAATCTCGAGCGGATCGATCGAACCGTCCTCGACGGTCTCGTCGCCAATCGTGACATGCATGGGCACGCGCACGATGCCGTAGCGCTCGCAGAGCTCCGGCGTCACATCCGACCCAGACTCAACCACGATTACGTACTTGCCCATTATTATCACGACCCATCTCAACATTGGCTTTTCAACACATGGCACGCGCCGCCGCACTGTTGCACAACGGCGTCCAAGCGCCAAAGAGACGCCGCCCCTTGCACACAACAAAGGACAGCGTCTCCCTGGAAAACTCCGTGCTTAACTGAGATTTTACACGGTTTATAAATGAGTGTTACTTATCCCGCAAACGGTCGCTATACGCGATAAACGGTAGTTCGCTGCGGCAACTGCAACACATTCCGCCCAGCAAGTCCAATCGTGCCCCATGCACGGTTAATGCACGAGGCGGTAGAAATTCATCGATGCCGCGCCCTCGGCGTGCAGCTCCATCGCCGGAACCGCCGGCGAATAGGTACGGCTCGTAAGTGCCGCCTCGCCGCCATTTGCAAAAATCTCGACCATCGTAGTGTCCGAAAGCACGCGCAGGTCGCGAAGCTCGCTGAGCTCGATCGACCTCTGGTCGCGCCCATAGCCTTCGTCACCCATGTCGAGGGTAAGCATCCCGTCTGCATAGCACACAAAGACACCCTTGCGGATTTCGAGCTCGACCATCTTGGCGCCCTCACAGGAAACCACAAGATCAAACAGGCGGCCCGGCTCCTCAACGGTTTCACCGCCTGTCGCGCGAACGCAGTCGCCGCGCATCCTCTCAATCTCGTGCGCCGGTTGCTGGCAGAGCTTGCCATCGCGCATGCTCAGCTCTCGCGGCACCGTCAACGCGCACTGCCACCCGCGCGCCACCGTCGGGTTTTCTGCCGTCGCATCGGGGCAACCCGACCATCCGATCATCAAACGCCGGCCTGCAGTATCCTCAAAGGACTGCGGAGCATAGAAATCAAAACCGGCATCGACCATCGGGGGCATGCCCTGCCCGACGATTTTAAAGCTCGGCGCCTCCCAATCGGCCTCGATGGGGAACCACACGCACTGATGCGGATTGCGGTAACGCCAACCATCGGCAGGCACACCCTGCGGACAGCAAACGAGAATAAGCTCGCCATCGAGCTCAAACAGATCGGGGCACTCCCACATAAAGCCAAACTTCTCGCCCAACTCAATGCGCGTCGCATAGCTCCAGTCCTCAAGATTGCGCGAGGTATAGACAAGCACGCAGCCACGGTCGTCTTTCGTACGAGCACCCAGAACCATGTAGTAGATACCATCGTGCTCAAGGATCTTGGGGTCGCGCACGTGCGTACCGATATCGTCGGGGTAATCGACCGGTCCAACAGCTATGCACTTCTCGCCCAATTCGTCGGGATTCTCGGCAACCATATGAATCTGGTTTTGCTCACGGCCCGTCAACACGTAGTCGTAATCATCGCGGTCAAAATGCTTGACGTTGCCGGTATAGAAATAGTGAATCTTGCCATCGCGTACAAAGGCAGAACCAGAATACGCTCCGTTCGAATCCAAATCGGAATCGGGGAACAGCGCGGGGCCATGATTCTCGTACGTCACAAAATCCTTTGTCGTCAGATGGTTCCAAAGCACTGGACCGCCATGCGCAGCATCGAACGGATCGTATTGATGATAGATGTAATACGTATCACCAATCTGAACCAAACCGTTGGGGTCGTTGAGCCAGCCAAGCTCAGGCTCCACATGGAACAGGAGCCTATCGGGGTCGGACGCGATGCGACCAGCCGTCTCATCCTGTCCGGCACGCCACTGCTCATAGTCCGCGCGTGTCACCTTGTTTTTTTGATTTAACATCGCCGTTGACTTTCTCGTCTATGGGGAAGGACGCTCGACTCACACGAGTCGAACGCCCTTCCTCAAATGGACTTATCCTCAGATTACACTGAACGGCTCAACTAGAAGCTAACGTCGAAGCCAGCGCCAGCGCCCTCTTCATCGGTGGTCGGCACGCCCTTTGCCTTGTTGTAGGCAAAGATCAAGACGATCGGCACGATAAAGGCGATGAGATTGCCAGCCACATACCACACGAGGGTCTCGGGCGTGACGATGAGCAGGCCAAGCACGCCGGTCAGACCCTGACCGATAGCGCGCACCTCAAAGAGCTTGACGAAGGCACCGCCGCAGCCTGCACCGATGCATGCGCAGATGAACGGAATGATCGAATAGCGCATGTTTGCAGCAAAGATAGCGGGCTCGGAGATTCCGACCAGCGTCGGGATAAAGGACGACATGCAGATGTTGCGCTCTTTGGAGTGCTTCTTGTGAATGAGGTACATACCGATGGCGCCGCCGCCCTGGGCGATGATGGAAACCGACCAGATGGCCTGGATGTAGTTGAAGCCGGTCGTGGCAACGAGGTTGGCCTCGATACCCTGGATGAACTGATGCGTACCGGTAACGACGAGCGGCTGCAGGAACGCGGCAAAGACAAAGGCACCAAAGACGCCCATCCTGTTGTACAGGATATCGATTACGCCGGCGAGGACGTCACCGATCAGGTTGCCGAGCGGGCCGAACACGGTGAACAGGGCGACGTTAGCAAGAATCAGGGTAACGGTCGGGACAAAGACGAACGAAACGACCTCGGGGATGTACTTCTGGGCAATCTTCTCGACCTTGGCCATAAACCAGGCAGTCAGGATTGCGGGGAACACACCGCCCTGGAAAGCAACCATGGGAATGGATAGCGGACCGAAGTTCCAGTACTCAGCACCCGTCGGGTCCATAACGAACGTGTTACGGTTCATAAGGCTCGGGTGAACCATGACGATACCGACGAGGATGCCCAGGATCGGGTTACCGCCAAAACGCTTGACCGCGCTGTACATAACCAGGACAGGCAGGTAGTCGAACGTGGTGGCGATAATGGCAAAGAAGCTTGCGAGGTTCTTGAGGAACTCGCTGTGATCGGCGAGGCTGCCCTCCATGCCAAAGAGGCCGTTGGCAACGATCAGCGACTTAAGGCCGATGATGATTGCAGCGCCGACGAAGGCGGGAATGATGGGGATAAAGATATCCGAGAATACCTTGAGGACCGAGAAGAACTTGCCCTTCTTGTCCGCCTCGGCGCCCTTGACCTCGGAAGCACTGATCTCCTTAACGCCCGTCAGAGCCATAAACTCATCGTAAACCTTGTTGACGGTACCGGTACCGAAAATGATCATGAGCTGGCCGCTGTTGTACAGCACGCCCTTGACGCCATCGATGTTCTCGAGCTCGGCCTTGTTGTATTTGCTCGTATCCTTGAGCACCAGACGCAGACGGGTCACGCAATGCGTGGCGCCCTCGATGTTCTCCAGTCCGCCGACGTTGTCGACGACTTGCTGGGACACTGCCTTGTAGTCCATGTTCCTCTCCATTCCTTTTCTAAATCATAAAACGGTTCGTTGCCGCTACAGAGACGCGATCGTTGCGTTTGCGCACTTGAGCGCACCGTCGGTGACGGTAAGCGCCACACCCTGGCCCTGCTTGTTGCAGAAGCGAGCGTTGAGCGCAACATCATCGACAAAGATGGTCGCGATGTCGTCGTCGACGACCAGACGCACATGGTGAGTGCCCTCGCCCTTAAAGAACAACGGACGCTCGAGGCCCATGTTGTTGACCTGGAACCACGGGTACTGGGGAGCCGGCGTGAACTCGAGCTTGCCCTCGCGCAGGTTGGCGCGGAACTCATAGGCAAGACCGGTCTCGGCGTCCTCGGCGAACTTGACCGAGAAGCCGGCAGCGTTACCGCCGAGCTCAATGTCGGCATCGAGCAAGTAGGTGGAGCCGGCATCTGCGGCGAGCACCTGCTCGACCTTGCCCGACTCGCAGGAAAGCTCAAAGGTCTCGACTGCCTTAGCCTCGCCAAAGGCGCCAAGCATGCTGTCGGGGAGCTTGGTGCCGAGCGTTCCGTCGGCACGCTGAACGATCTCGAGGGGCATAAAGGTGCCACCCCATAGGTAAGAGCTGGGGTCGCCGCCCTCGTCACGCGTAGGAACCCAACCAAAGAGAACGCGACGCTCGCCATCGAATGCGGTGCGAGCGGCGTAGTACGCGCGGCCGTCGAAGGAGTCGTCAGCGGGGGTAATCCAAGGACCGTTGATGGACTTGGACATGCGGTAACGGGTCTTGTTGCCGTCGCTGTACTCGGAAAAGACGAGGTACCACCAGTCGCCCATCTTAAAGAGATCAGGCATCTCAAACATGGTGTACAGGCCCGGGTTCCACCAGTCGCCCTGGAACTCCCAGTTGGTCAGATCCTTGGAGGTGAACTTGACCAGGCGGCCGGTCATCAGACGCTTGTCCTCGCCCACACGCGTGCCGAGGATGAGCATGTACTCTTCGTTCTCCTCATCCCAAAGCACAAAGGGATCGCGCCAGTTGCGGTCATCGTAACCCTCCTGGGGCGGAAGCAGCGTCTCGGCGATGTTCTTCTCCCACTTGACGGCGTCGTCGCTCGTTGCATGAAGAAGAACCTGCTTCATCAAACGTGCGCGGACCTTATCGCGATTGCAACCAGTGTAGAGCGCATGGTACTTGTCGCCCACCTTAAACACCGTGCCGGCATAAATGTACTGGTCGACTTCCTCGTCGCCGCCGCGCTCAAGGCTCTCGCCAAAGTCCTTGTAGTTGACGAAATCCTTGGTCGTAGCGAGTGCCCAGCCAAACGGCTCTCCGAAAGGTTCGGGGTTACGCGTGTCACGCTGATGATAGAGATAGAACGTGCCGTCCTCGCCGTACGGCATGATGTCGCCTACCCAAATTCCCTCAGGCTGGTAATACACCTTGTGCATCCGAGACTTCCTTTCCACGACATACTAACTCGGTACAATGGCAAGATATGTCAATCGTTTTCATATGTCAAACGTTTTCACACCAATACGTCTTTTCGCAGTTCCAGTCGTCGGCAAACGGTTGACATATGCCGGTGAACGGTCATCAGAGGCGTTTGAGGAATTCTTTTGGCACGGGATGAACTATGCGGTTTTGCCCTCAATGAGTTCAACGGGGAGCTTGATATTCGATTCGGGATTATCGCCGTTAATAAGAGCGATGATGGATTGCGCCGCGAGCTCTCCGATGCGATCGATATCTTGACGTACGGTTGTTAAGTCAGGCATAAACGTCATAGTTCGGCGGGCACCATCCGCGCCCACGACCTTAATATCGTCTGGAGCGCTCAAGCCGCGTTGCTTCATCACGTTGAGACAGATGGCCGCCATCGTATCGTCTCCCGCAAAGATGCCGTCAATATCGGGGTTCTCATCGAGGATCTTCGCAACGACCGCGCCCTTTTCGTCGTCGGGCTTAACGAACTCAACCTCACGGACAAGCGCGGACAAACCGGCCTGCTCAACAACATCGAGGTAGGCATCGGTACGCTTATTGGCAGGCATGCGCATGCGGCTATTGCTGCGCAGGCACAGGATACGCCTGCAGCCGTCATCAATCAGACGGCGCGTGGCGAGCTCGCCAATGCCATAGCTGTCACTTGCAATCTGGACAGAGCCCTCGCCAAGATCGCAGTCGATGCCAACCAGGCTCAAGCCCATCTCGGCATATGCCTCGGCACCGATATTGAGGGAGTTGACGATGACGCCGTCGACCATATTGCGGCGGAGCATGTCAATATAGGAACGCTCAAGATCGGGTCGATTGGCGCTGTTGCACAGCAACATCTTAAAGCCGTTTTCCGCTAACGTGCGCTCGACCGCCTGCACAACCTGAGCATGGAACGGGCTGCTCACAAAGGGAACGATCATACCGATAAGATTCAGGCGACCGTTGAGCATGGCACGGGCGATATCGTTGGGCGTATAGTTGATGCGCTCCATCGCGGCATGGACCTTATCGCGGGTCTCTTGGCTAATATAGCCGCGATTATTAAGCACGCGAGATACCGTAGTAGGCGAAACCCCCGCCACCGCTGCAACTTCCTTGATGCCAGGCTTAGCAGAATCCTTAGAACGAGCGCCCTCGCGAGCCATAGCACCCTCCCCCATCAACATGTCAAACGTTTACATACGAACAAAGCATACCCCAACAACAGCGGGAAGACGGTAACAGCACAAGTAAGTAAACGACTCATCCAAATAATTAGGAGAGTTCCGCCTAAAGGGTGACTCCAAAGGACCCCACATGGCCGGTTTTGGGTTATTTCCCAAAACATCCCGCAGGACGCAAAGAGGCTCCGCCGCGCAACGCGCGCAGCGGAGCCTCTTTGCATGTCCGAGGACGTTTTGGGAAATAACCCAAAACCGGCCCCAGTAATCCTACAGGAGTTGAACCCTTTAGAACTTGTCGTGGAAGGTACGCGCAATGACCTCGTCCTGCTGTTCCTTGGTGAGCGTGTGGAAGTTCACGGCATAGCCGGAAACGCGGATGGTCAGCTGCGGATACTTCTCGGGGTGAGCCTGAGCGTCGAGCAGCGTCTCACGGTTGAAGACGTTGATGTTCAGGTGGTGGCCACCCTTCTCGGCGTAAGCGTCGAGCATGTGGACCAGGTTATCGGCCTGGGTCTCGGAAACTTCAGAAACCTTCATAATGTGTCTCCTTCGATTAATAGGCGCCGGCCGAAACCGGCGCGCTAATCAGTAATCGTTATTGTTAGTATAGCACTAACAATAGTTACTCGCCCAGCTGATCAAGGTCGATATCGCCAAAGAACACCTGATCCTCCTTGCCGAGCGCACTCGGGATAATGGAGAAGGTGTTGGAGATGCCGTCCTGAGCATCACGGAACGGGAGCTTAGAAACCGAAGACAGCGAAGCGATGGCGCCGTGGCTATCGCGCTTGTGCATGGGGTTAGCACCCGGGGCGAACGGCTGGCCAGCCTTGCGGCCGTCGGGCGTGGAGCCGGTCTTCTTACCGTACACGACGTTGGAGGTGATGGTCAGAACCGAGGTCGTGGGCACGGAGTTGCGGTAGGTGTCGTTCATGCGGATGTACTCCATGAACTGATGCACAACGTCGTGAGCGATCTGGTCGACGCGGTCATCGTCGTTACCGTACTTGGGGAACTCGCCCTCGGTCTCGAAGTCGACGATGATGCCGTTCTCGTCACGGACGGGGTGGACCTTGGCGTACTTGATGGCGGACAGGGAGTCAGCCACGACGGAAAGGCCAGCGATGCCCGTAGCGAACCAGCGGTGCACGTGCTTGTCGTGCAGAGCCATCTGGATGCGCTCGTAGCAGTACTTGTCGTGCATGTAGTGAATGATGTTCAGCGAGTTGACGTACACGCCAGCGAGCCACTTCATCATGTCGTTGTACTTGGCCACAACGTCGTCGTAATCGAGCGTATCGCCCTCGACGGCGCGATACTTGGGGCCGACCTGCTTCTTGGAGACCTCGTCAACACCGCCGTTGAGCGCGTAGAGCAGGCACTTGGCCAGGTTGGCACGGGCGCCGAAGAACTGCATCTCCTTGCCGATGCGCATGGAGGACACGCAGCAGGCGATGCCGTAGTCGTCGCCGTGGTAAACGCGCATGAGGTCGTCGTTCTCGTACTGGATCGAGGAGCTGGCGACAGAAGTCTTGGCGCAGAACTTCTTGAAGTTCTCGGGCAGACGGGTCGACCACAGAACGGTCATGTTGGGCTCGGGGCTGGTGCCCATGTTCTCGAGCGTGTGCAGGTAGCGGTAGCTCATCTTGGTAACGAGCGTACGGCCGTCAACACCCATGCCGCCGATGGACTCGGTGACCCACTGCGGATCACCGGTGAACAGGGCCTGGTACTCGGGGGTACGGGCAAACTTGACCATGCGGAGCTTCATGATGAAGTGATCCACGAACTCCTGGATCTGCTCCTCGGTGAAGGTACCGTTGGCAAGGTCGCGCTCAGCGTAGATGTCGATGAACGTGGAGGTACGGCCGATGGACATAGCGGCGCCGTTCTGCTCCTTGACGGCAGCGAGGTAGGCGAAGTACATCCACTGGATGGCCTCCTGCGTGTTGGTAGCAGGGTTGGAAATATCGAAACCATAGGTCTCGGCCATCATCTTGAGCTCGCCGAGGGCACGAATCTGCTCCTGCAGCTCCTCACGATCGCGGATGTTGTCGGCGGTCATGACCGTCGGGGTGGAAGCCTTCTGGGCCTCCTTGTCCTTGATCAGGTAGTCGACGCCGTACAGGGCAACACGACGGTAGTCGCCGATGATGCGGCCGCGGCCATAGCCATCGGGCAGACCGGTGATGATGTGAGCCGAGCGGCAAGCACGCATTTCGGGGGTGTAGACATCGAAGACGCCAGCGTTGTGGGTCTTGCGCTCGAAGGTGTAGCGCTCGACAACGCTCTCGTCGACCTTGTAGCCGTGCTGGCTGGCAGCCTGGCAAGCGATGCGGATACCACCGTTGACGTGCAGCGCGCGCTTGAGCGGCTTGTCGGTCTGGAGGCCGACGATGGTCTCCTTCTCGCGGTGGGCGTTATCGATGTAGCCAGCGGGGTGGCTCACGATACCCGTGACAGTCTTGGTGTCCATATCGAGGACACCGCCCTGCTCGCGCTCCTTGAGCAGCAGGTCGAGAACCTCGCCCCACAGCTCCTTGGTACGCTCAGTCGGACCGGCGAGGAACGACTCGTCGCCCTCATAGGGGGTGTAGTTCTTCTGGATGAAGTCTCGGACGTCAACTTCTCCCGTCCAGATGCCTTCCTTGAAGCCTTCCCATGCCTCCTGCATTGTGTAACCACGCTCCTAGTTACGTGTAATGCGGCGCTCTCTCACACCGCTGCTTATTGAATTCTTGAATTATCGGCTTGCACTACCGGCTTCTTCCGTTCTTCACCACACGTTGGTACAGGGAAAAACGTTTGTCCACCTTGGAACTGCAACCCAAAACCCAAGATTTCACCCGTTTGAGAAGGATAACATAGCCACCCCCTTCATCAGGGCTGTTATATGTTTCTTTTTTTATACCATTAGGGCGTTTTTAACAAATCCGCAGGAAATGCGAGCGCGAGCAACTACCGTTCACCGATTTGTTTGGTATTTTTCCTTGCCTTTGTACGACGTTCGCTCTAGCTGTTATGCCAGCTTTAGCAGAGTAAAGTGCCTCTGAGTAGGCTTTGGGACATGCCTTACGATCTACCCCTTACTTTGCTGATACCGACGGTGTACGGAGGTCGCCTAAAGGTTGTTTTCTAGGCATGACCCAAAATCTACCGTATAGGGTGCGCGTGCAAGGGTATCATCTTTCACCGAAAATAGTTTCTAGTGTTAGGGGTTTTCGGTGGAAGATACCGATTTCCATGAGCTTGGACGTCAGCTCCTTACTGAGTTTGGCGGCATTCACCAGCGCGTTTCGCGCTTTGTGGACAAAGTTCTCAGCGGCGAGATGGCCGTCATGCGCGCCCTCATGCTCGCTGGCGGTTCGCTCACGCCGAGCGAACTCGCTGATCGTGCCTGGGTCTCGAGCGCCCGCATCGCCAATATCTTGCGCGCCCTCGAGGCCAAGGGTTGGATTGAGCGCGAGCATTCAAAGACCGACCGTCGTCGCGTACACGTCATAGTGACCGACAAGGGATTCCAGGATCTCGAAATCAAACGCCGGGAATTCGAGGAGCGCACCGCGGCTTTCCTCGAGCAGCTCGGCGAAACAGATACCCAAGAGATGGTGCGCCTTCTAAGACGTGCCAACGAAATTATCGACCGCAATCAAGAAAGGAGAGATGCCGAGTGAGGATTCTCAAGCTCTTTAAAAAGCATGTCCTGGCACTGTTCGCAGCTATCGTACTTATCGTAATCAGCTGCAACGCCGACCTGGCGCTGCCTACCTATATGAGCGACATCGTCGACGTGGGCGTGCAGCAAGGCGGCATTGCCTCGCCCGTGCCCGACACCATTCGCGCCGAATCGCTCGACGACCTCGAACTCTTTATGCGCGCCAAGGACGCCAAAGCTGTGGAGGCCGTGTTTGGCAAGGCAGACAAGAACGGCATTCGAACGTACAAGGGCACCGAGGAAGAGCGTGCCGACGGCAGCAAGATTGCCGACATTATGAGCCTGCCTGAGACCGTCGTGCTCGCCTTCAACCAGGGCATCGACGCCGACTCCATGGGCGACATGACCGGCGCATCCACCGAGGCAAGCGATGGCGGCGCCGCTCAGACCATGCCCACCCCCGAGCAGATGGCTGCCATGACGCCCGAGCAGCTCGCCGAGATGCAGCAGAAGGCCGCAGCGGCGCAGAACATGCAAAAGCAGATCGACGCCGACGGCGGTAAGATCACCATGAAGAGCCTGCGTCTGGGCGTTGAAGGCGGCCTAATCGACCAGGGCAAGCTCGTCGAGGGCGCCAACGATATGGCAGACAAAATGGGCTCCATGTCAGGCTCCATCGTCACCCAGCGCGCCGTGAGCTATGTACAGGACGAGTACAAGGCACAGGGCATCGACCCCGCCGACGTGCAAAACGCCTACCTGGGCCGCATGGCGACCACGATGTTTGGGCTGTGCCTGGTGTCGCTCGTCGCCACCATCCTGACCGGTGCCGTGGCTTCGCGTACCGCCTGCTCCATCGCCCGCGACCTGCGCCGCGAGACCTTCAATAAGGTTATGCACTTCTCGCCGGCCGAGGTGGGCAAATTTAGCCAGGCCTCGCTCATTACCCGCTGCACCAACGACATTCAGCAGATCCAGATGGCCGCAACCCTGTTTATCCGCATGTGTCTGATGGCCCCCGTCATGGGCATCGTCGCCGTCATGCGCGTCCTGGCCAACCATACCGGCCTGGAGTGGACCATCGCTGTGGCCATCATCGCGGTTTCGGCTGTCGTCGGCGTGCTCATGGGCCTCACCATGCCCAAGTTCAAAAAGATGCAGAGCTTTGTTGACCGCGTGAACCTTACCGCCCGTGAGCTGCTCGACGGCCTTATGCCCATCCGCTCGTTCAACCGCGAGGAGCATGAGCTCGAACGTTTTGACAAGGCATCACTCGACCTGATGACCACGCAGCTCTACACCAACCGCGCCATGAGCTTTATGATGCCGCTCATGATGCTCGTCATGAACTGCATCACCGTACTTATCGTCTGGTTTGGCGCGCAGGGCGTGTCCGACGGCGTGATGCAGGTCGGCAACATGATGGCGTTTATCTCCTACACCATGCAGATCGTCATGGCGTTTATGATCCTCACCATGGTTTCGGTCATCCTGCCCCGTGCCGAGGTCGCGGCCGAGCGTGTGGAAGAGGTCATCACTTGCCCCACGAGCATCAACGACCCTGTCTCGCCCAAACTGCCCGTGGCCAGCGCGCCGCGCGGTGAGCTCACCTTCCGCGACGTGAGCTTCCAGTATCCCGATGCCCGCGCCGATGTCATCAGCGGCGTGAACTTCACCACGCATGCCGGTCAGATGCTCGGCATCATTGGCTCCACGGGCTCGGGCAAGTCCACGCTCGTGCAGTTGATTCCGCGCCTGTACGACGTCACGGGCGGCAGCATTTCGCTTGACGGCGTCGACGTGCGTGACATGACCCTCTCTGAGCTGCGCCGCCGTATCGGTTATATTCCGCAGCAGGGTCGCCTGTTCTCGGGCACCGTCGAGAGCAACCTCAAGTTTGCCGGCGACATGGTGAGTGACGAGGATATGCGCCAGGCAGCACGCGTCGCCCAGGCGGAGGACTTTATCGCCGAGCGCGAGGACGGGTACGACTCCCCTATCAGCCAGGGCGGCTCCAATGTTTCGGGTGGTCAGCGCCAGCGTCTGGCCATCGCCCGCGCGTTGGCCAAAAAGCCCGAGATCGTGGTGTTCGATGACTCGTTTAGTGCCCTCGACTACAAGACCGACGCGCGCCTACGCGAGGAGCTGGCCAAAAACGTTACCGACGCCGCGCTCGTGGTCGTGGCCCAGCGCATCGCGACCATCATGCACGCGGACCAGATCATCGTGCTTGACGACGGCCACGTAGTGGGCACCGGCACGCACGAGGAGCTGCTGCGCAGCTGCCCGGCGTACCTGGAGATCGCACAGTCGCAGCTTTCCGCCGAGGAGTTGGGGCTTACCCAAGAAGAAATTACAGCCGTCATGGAAGGAGGCGAGCGCTAATGGCAGACGAGACCAAGACTCAGATTCCAAAGCCCACCCGCCAGCGTGGTCCCATGGGCCGCATGGGCGGCATGCGTCGCGGCGAAAAGGCCAAGGACTTTAAGGGCACCATGAGGCAGCTGCTCGGCTATATCGGCCAACACAAGATTGCCGTGTTTGCCGCCGTCGCCTTTGCCGTATGCTCGGTCATCTTTAACATTGTGGGGCCCAAGGTGCTCGGCCAGGTTACGACCAAGCTGTTCGAGGGTCTGGTTGCCAAGGTCAACGGTACCGGCGACGTTGACTTTGCCTGGATCGCCAAGACGCTCGGCTTTTTGCTCTGCCTGTATCTGGCAAGCTCTGTCTGCAGCCTCATCCAGGGCTGGCTCATGACCGGCGTCACGCAAAAGATTTGCTACCGCATGCGCAAGGAGATCGCCGCCAAGATTGCCGTCGTGCCGATGAGCTACTTCAACGGCCACAGCAAGGGCGACGTGCTCAGCCGCATCACCAACGATGTCGACACGCTGGGTCAGTCACTCAACCAGAGCGTGACACAACTCATCACATCGGTGACGCAGATTACCGGCGTGCTCGTCATGATGCTGTCGATCAGCCTGCCGCTCACCGGCGTCACCGTGCTCACGCTGCCGGCAGCCGCGATTATCCTGACCGTGATGATTCACTTCTCGCAGCCGTACTTCCGCGAGCAACAGCAAGTCCTGGGCGCCGTCAACGGCATTATCGAGGAGGACTTTGCCGGCCAGAACGTTATTCAGGTGTTCGACCGCGCCGAGGCCTCGATCGAGGAGTTCGACCGTCAAAACGACCGACTGTTTGTGAGCGGTTGGCGCTCGCAGTTCCTGTCGGGCCTGATGATGCCGCTTATGAGCTTGGTGGGCAACATGGGCTACGTGGGCGTTGTCGTGGTGGGCGCACAGCTCGCGCTGACCGGCAATGCCACGCCCGGCGACATCCAGAGCTTTATCCAGTACGTGCGCAACTTTACGCAGCCGGTGCAGCAGCTGGGCAACGTGAGCAACACGATGCAGTCGATGGCCGCCGCCACCGAGCGCGTCTTTGAGTTCCTGGCCGCGCCCGAGGAGGAACAGAAAGCCGACGCGCAGATTCCCGAGAAGCGCCCCGGCCACGTTGAGTTCGACCACGTCAAGTTTGGCTACACGCCCGACAAGACCATCATCCACGACTTTAGCTGCGAGGCGCAGCCCGGTCAGACCATCGCCATCGTCGGCCCCACCGGCGCCGGCAAGACCACGCTCATTAAGCTGCTGCAGCGTTTCTACGACGTGGATGGCGGTTCGCTGCGCGTCGAGGGCGTCGACGTGCGCGACTGGGACCGCGCGGCACTGCGCGGCGAGTTTGCCATGGTGCTGCAGGATACCTGGCTGTTTAACGGCACCATCCGCGAGAACATCCGCTACGGACGTCCCGATGCGACTGACGCCGAGGTCGAGGCCGCCGCGCGCGCCGCACGCTGCGACCACTTTATCCATACGCTCGCCGGCGGCTACGACTTTATGATCAATGAGGAGGGCACCAACCTCTCACAGGGCCAGCGCCAACTCGTGACCATCGCCCGTGCCATTTTGGCCGACCGCCCGGCGCTGATTCTGGACGAGGCGACCTCCAACGTTGACACTCGTACCGAGGAGCTTATTCAGCGTGCCATGGATACGCTGATGCAAGGCCGCACCAGCTTTGTTATCGCACATCGCCTGTCCACGATTCGCAACGCCGACGTGATCTTGGTGATCCGCGACGGCGACATCGTCGAGAAGGGCACACACGACGAGTTGCTCGCCCAGGGTGGCTTCTACGCCGACCTGTACAACTCGCAGTTCGACGAGGCGGCGTAAATTCTGCCGCAGGGAACGAATAACGCCCGAGAACGGGGGCGCAGGGCAACCTGCGCCCCCGTTTTTGTTTTGCAGCCCTCGAAGCGCCTTCCCTGAGACCTCATTGACGGCGTTTTCCAGACCCCGTGGGCAAAAAAGAGCAAATATGAGTACTGTTACCTTTTTAGTAACAGCCAAAACCGCCTCAAACGACCTCTTTGCGGCCTCTATTCGCCTTCAAATTAATCAAAACGCCCGTTAGCAGGCTTCTGCCTGCCAGCGTTGATGAGCATATTTATCACTTTGTCTATTATCTCGCTAGACGGATATGTTACTAGGTTAGCAACAGTACTCATATTTGGCATTTTTTGCCCACAGGGTGTTTCCCGGGGAACCGACAACAGCCTTAGGGCCCCACGCGGCGCCACTCGCTCCCGGCATCCGCCGACGTCTCCCCAGATAAAGCCTGCCAAAATAAACCTGTCCCTTTTTGGCAGGTTTCGGGGTGACAAGGGCTTGCACTTTAGCGTGCGACAGCGGATAATTCCGGACACTCGACAATACGCTTATTGCTCTTTCTATAGATTGAGGAGGCCCCTATGGCCATGGAATTCAAACGCAAGTTGCCAATCCCCATGGAGATCCGCGAGGAAATGCCGCTTTCTGCCGAGCTTACCGCCAAAAAGCAGGCATTTGACGCCGAGGTCGCCAAAGTCTTTACCGGCAAGGACGCACGCAAGGTGCTCATCATCGGCCCGTGCTCTGCCGACCGCGAGGATTCGGTACTTGAATACATGAACCGACTGGCCAAGACCGCCGAGGAGGTCAAGGACAAGCTCATCATCATTCCGCGCGTCTACACCAATAAGCCGCGCACCAAGGGCACCGGCTACAAGGGCCTTCTGCACAACCCCAACCCCGAGGCTCCCGACGACCTGCTCGAGGGCGTCAAGGCCATCCGCCATATGCACCTGCGCGTTATTGAGGAAACGGGTTTCTTCACCGCCGACGAGATGCTCTATCCGTCCAACTACCAATACCTCGTTGACCTGCTGAGCTATGTCGCCGTGGGCGCACGCTCGGTAGAGAACCAGGAGCACCGTCTGGTGTCGAGCGGCATTTCGGTACCCGTCGGCATGAAGAATCCCACTGCCGGCTCTACCACCGTTATGCTCAACTCAATTTACGCCGCCCAGGCGCACCAGAGCTTCATCTTCCGCAACTGGGAGGTCGAGTGCGACGGCAACCCGCTCGCACACGCCGTTATGCGTGGCTACATCGGTCTCGATGGGCGCACCTACCCCAACTACCACTACGAACACCTGGAACGCCTGGCCGAACGCTATACCGAGCATGCCGGCTATGCCAATCCGGCAGCGGTCATCGACTGCAACCACGACAACTCGGGCAAGCGTCCGCTGGAGCAGTATCGCATTTGCAAGGAGGTGCTCGACAGCTGCCGCCGCAACGAGTCCATCTCCAAGCTGGTCAAGGGCTTTATGATCGAGTCCTACCTAGAAGACGGCAACCAGCCGGTCGACGGCGGCGTCTTTGGCAAGTCGATCACCGACCCGTGCCTGGGCTGGGAAAAGACCGACTACCTCATCCGCGAGATCGCGGAACGGGTGTAGGTTACGGCGTTTTACCAGACGCCGTAACGGCTCGACGCTGCGCGGGTCGCATTTGAGACAATCTGACGTTCAACTTCAAGGGCGCGACCAGAAGGTCAGCGCCCTTTCGTTTCACGTCACCTTGTCTCAAATGCGACCCGCTCGCTGTCCGTCCTCTACCTGCGGCGTTATCTTGCCCCGGATGCGGCAGTTAGGGACGTTCCTTTTCTGCCGGCGGTTTGGGATGTTCCTTGGGGTAGTCATTGGGGACGTTCTTTAATGACTGGTCGTTTAAGAACGTCCCCAACGACTACCCAGAATGAGAGTGGATAATCTCCCGTTTTTGGCCTATACCAGCGCTAAAAGTGGGAGATTATCCACTCTCATCGAGCAAGTGTCCGAAAATCCGCCCTCATTCCTTCTTAGGACCCTCCGTCCCCGAGGATTCGAGGCTCGCCTGCCGAATGGTCGATGCGGCCGTCCTGCGTCCATGTCACACTCAGGGGTGGCCTGACCCAACTTGGAAGGAGCCCCCATGAGCCTTGACAACGTAACTCTGCGTGCCGCCACGCTCGATGACCTGGCCGGCATCGCCGCCATCTACAACCAGCTGTGGTGCAACACGCTGCGCAACCGAGGCGACGTCGAAGCCGCCGATTTCTGTGCGCGCTTTAACATCGCCATGCAGCTGCAGCGCTCCCCCATCGCGCTCGTTGCCGAAGCTGAAGGCCGCATCATCGCCGCTTGCTGCATCGGTATCTTCGAAGACGGCAAACCACGCACCAATCCCACGTGGGAGCCCTGCTACAACGAGATGTTCGTCCAGGCAACCGAGATGGCAAAGACCGCCGATGCCAAGCTCGAAGGCTCGCTCTTTGGCGATAGCCGCGAGAAGGCAACAGCCGACCGCTTTGCCGCCACGGGCAACGAATATGCCCAGGGCCAGCTCAACCTGATCATCATCGTGCCCGAATGGCAGGGCAAGGGGCTCGGCCGTGCGCTCATCGACCTTGCGCGCGCCGAACTCGCCAAAGCCGGGTGCACCAAATTCTTCCTGATGAGCGACTGCAACTCCGACTGGCAGTTCTACGAGCACCTCAACATGAAGCGCATCTTGGAGGATCACAGCCAGGACAACGGCGACGGATTTATCGTCTATATGTACGGAGGCGACACGCAGGATTAACTTGCATGTCGCCTCACGGGCTTTCTACAAGACGGCCCAAACCATCAACCAAGACGAGTCAACAAGGCGCGCTCTCCTCGGCAGCAAGGGCATTCGTGCTGTAACGAGTGGTGGAGATGGCCACGCTTGCACACAACTGTCTCGGATAGATAGCGGTCGAGCAGGCGCGCCCATGTGCGTGCGTCAAGACGCTCCTCCGCCCTGCCATACAGCGATCGACGGAGTGCCTCGCCCATAATGCCGCTAAAATCATCGAGCTCAAGAGCGTACTTTGGGACAACGTATCCGACCAACGTCCCCACAAACGGGCTGTGCCCATTACACACGCAGCTGTTTATCAATGGTGCAGGCGGAATGTCATCGTCGTCCAGGTCAAATATGTCCAAGTCCAGCTCACCAGAAGCGTATGGGTGTATTCCGCGGTTAAGCATCTTAAAGATATGGACCGCGAGTCCAAAGTCATCCGTCTGTGGCGTAAACACGGGGGCATTCGTGGACGCTGCCAAGCTCTCGAAATCGCTGATGCCGGCTATCTCCATGAGTTGAAGCACCTCGGGGGCAATATAGCCGGGAGCGGCGCACGCAGTCCTATGTGTCACATCCGAAAGCGTAAAGCTATACGAGCGCCTTGATGGTATCCATGCCCGCATGCGCCGAAGCCTCGCAACCCTTCTGCCCGTTGAGCACGCACTCGAGCAGCGTATCGTATGCGCGCTGGGCTTCGGGGGCCAGGTACGCCCTGTTAAACATGCCCTCGGGTCGCACGTTTCCCTTCGAGTCGATCATATAAGGCCCCAATCTGTTTGGTTTCCCCAGATTGTGTGCCCGCACACCCAAGCCGCACGGCCCGCCGTTCAGCTGAAACCACCACACAAAAAGTCCGCCGACCATTGAAGTCGGCGGACTTTCGCGTGCGGACAATCAAGCACTGTTCACCATGGAACTGCTATTTACAGCGCGCCTTGGGCTGCTGCTGGGTGATGCAGTGGATGTTGCCGCCGCCGTAGATAACCTCGCGAGTCATGATACCGATGACTTCACGGTCCGGATAAGCAGCCTGGATATCCTTGAGCGCCTGGGCGTCATTGGGATCGCCGAACTGCGGTACAAGCACTGCGCCGTTGATGGGCAGGAAGTTGAGGTAGCTCGGCTCGAAAGCATCCTCGGGGGTACGCGGCAGCACGCCCTCGACGGGGTCAATCGTGCTGGCCTCCTCCTCGGTCATATATACCGAGGTCGCAGGCATAATCACCTTGTGGATCTTGAGCTTGCGGCCACGGGCATCCGTCGTCTCGGAAAGCGTCTTATACGCCTCTTGGCACTCCTTGTAGAACTTATGGTTGGGATCATCGGTCCACATGCAGCAGACCTCGCCGGGCGCACTAAAGCATGCGACGTCGTCCACGTGCCCGTTGGTCTCAAACGGGTCGATGCCATCCTTGATCCAAATGACCTTCTCGATGCCCAGGTACTCGGCAAGCTTCTCCTCGATCTGCTCCTTGGTGTACTGGGGGTTGCGGTCCTCATTGAGCAGGCACATCTCGGTGGTCACCACGGTGCCCTGGCCGTCGCAGTTAAACGAGCCACCCTCGAGGATATAATCCTCGGGACGATAGCGGTTAACCTGCTCGAGCTGTGCCACCTGCAGTCCAATGGAAGCGTCCTTGTCCCACGGGAAATACAGGCCGTCAATGAAACCGCCGTAAGCATTAAAGTGGAAGTGCGAGAGTGCCACGTCCCCCTTGTCGTTGACAAGAAACGCCGGGCCGGGGTCGCGAATCCAGCTGTCGTTGTACTCCATGTGGATAACGCGCACGTTCTCAACGCCGTCGAAGATCTCACACACCGCGGGGAAGTCTTCAGTGTTGACGCCCACAGTGATGGGCTGAAAACGTGCAACGGTCTTAATAATCTCGGTAAAGACCTTTTGCGCCGGCTTGGCACCACAGCGCCACACATCCGAGCGATGCGGCCACAAAATCCAGGTGCGCTCCTGCTCTTCGTACTCGCCGGGCATGTAGAATCCGTCCTTCTTTGGCGTAGACTCGCTCTCGTAAATGGTCTTCATTTCAAGCTCCTAAATCTCGGTGCTTTTGCTTGACGAGACCATGATGCGGCCGCACCGAGATGTTCTCAATGGTCCCTCGAGCCCCTTTCAGCGACCGACGGTATACCATTCGCTGACCTAAAGTTCTATTCAGGCCGAGAACATGACATACTGGGTTCCACAATGGAAAGGATGCCCTATGCCCCCATGCAATAATCAGCAGACTATTGAGTTGGACAGTACGACCTGGACTGCTCTCAACGAGCTCGCGCTTGCAATCCACGCATCACACGGTGTCGATAAGCTGCAAAAGGAGACCCTCGAGGGAACGACAGGGCTCGTGCCCCATCGGATCGCCATGTTCGACCTGATCGAGGCAGCGGGCAGTGATGCCCCACGCTACGTCCACCCCGCAAGCAGCGGAATGGACGACCGCGCACTGAGCGACTACTACAACCGCTACGCCGCGATGGACTATACAACATGGAGCTTTGACTTACATAAGGTCGGCGTCTACCGCGACCTCGACCTCGTCGACGTCGAGCGACGCGATGCCACGCCCATCTATCGCAAATGGATGGAACCGCAGGGCGTCTACTTTGGCTGTACGGCCACGCTCGCGCACAACGACAGCCCGCTAGGAAGCATCACCCTGTTTCGTGAACGCACGGCCGGAGACTTCACCGACACCGAGCTCGCAATCCTGCTCGAAGTCGCTCGGCACGCGAGCCTCGCGCTCGCCAACCTCTATCCTCGGGGCATTAAACTCACCCAGACAGAAGACACAAACCAGCTAAATGCTTTCATTACAGAACACAATATCCAACCGCGCGAAGCCGAAGTCATGCGGCTCATGCTCGACGGCAAAACGAACAAACAGATGGCAAACGAGCTATTCATAAGCGAGTCAACCGTCAAGAAGCATGTCAACGCCATCTATCGCAAGCTCGGCGTCAGCAACCGCCTGGGCCTCATGACTGCCACGCAAAACATCCCGCGATAAAAAAGGGCGCCCTCCATGCAGAGAACGCCCTTTGATTTCGCCATTTGAATTAGTGTCGGCTCTGGCTCAAAGAGTAGACAGGTTTATTTTGGCAGGTTTTATCTGGGCAAATGTCAGCCGCCGCGAGGGAGCTGCCTTCCCTCGCGGCGGTCTTCTAGCAGAAAAACCAAGTGAGTAGGCTTTTTGCAGGAGGTCAAGCACGCCCCAAAACGCCACAGCTCTGACCTGCGGTTTTATTGAGTATTTGTTGCGATGTGCTCGGCATATCCAAATAAGTCTACTCACTTGCATCTAAGACGCACCAGATAGGCAAAAACCGCCGCAAAAAGGGGGCCGGTTCCCTTCGCGGCAGCCGTTAATACGCCGAGCTTGTTATCGTAAAAGCCAATCACGCGCCGAAACCACACTACAGTCTTTCGACTCATACGTTGAGTCCACGCGGGCCACAACATAGCGCGCATCTTTTGCAATGTCGATCTCATCGCATACAGTCTGTAGATGGCGGGCGTACTTATCGTGATACGTTCTGGATGATTTTATTTCGATAGCCTTGGGACTCCCTGAGTTTGTACAGTCGAGCAAATCGATTTCACGCTTGCTGTCGTCCCTATAGAAATACAGCTCGGGATTCTCGCCCACGTTGAGATGGCTCTTCGCCGTTTCGGAAACGATGAGGTTTTCGAAAACGGCCCCCAGATAAGGGCTCTCCAATAGTTGCTCCAGTGATCCAATTTTGAGCAAGTAGCAGAGCAGCCCCGTGTCGTAAAAATAGAGCTTGGGCGTTTTAGTTAGACGCTTCTTGGCATTTGCATAATAGGGCTGCAGCGAAAACGTCAGGTAGCTCTGCTCCAGAATGGACAACCAGCTTTTAATGGTCGATACGCTCACGCCCGTATCTCGAGAAAGTGAGGATATATTGATGAGGGGACCGACGCTCTGAGCAATTATGGACAGAAACTTATGAAACTCCGCCTTATTGCGCACATCAAGCAAGCCCACAACATCGCGCTCAACATAGGTATCGATATAGCTGGGAAAATAAACCGAGGACGGCATTCCGGCGGAACGCAGGCGAGGGTATCCCCCTTCGAGCGCGAACAAATCCACTTCCAGCTGCCCCTGCTGGCCCCTCTCCGCTTCTCGAAACGATAATGGCAGCAATTTTAAGATCCCGACTCGCCCGGCAAGAGACTGCCCGATGCTTTTCATCATCAAAAAGTTTTGCGAGCCTGTAAGGATGTATTGACCGGCGTCTCCCCGCTCATCCGAAACAACCTGGATCATTGAAAACAAATCCGGGGCGTATTGCGCCTCATCGATGATGAGTCCGCCCTTTCGGTTGCGGATAAAACTCACCGGATCCTCCAAGGCCGCGCGCCTCGTTTGAGGGTCCTCAAGCGTGACGTAGGAATAGTCGGGAAAGGCATGCCGAACCAGCGTAGACTTACCACTCTGCCTAGGCCCTGTCAACGACACAACAGGAAACCAGCCTGCCATGCGAATGAGCAACTCATGCAAATCCCTGTTAATGAACTCAGCCATATCAACGCCCCTTATTACGCTGTTACCATAATCGAATAGTTTCATTCTCCATAATCTTATAGTAGCGTTTACCATAATCTTATAGTAACCCAGTTCAAAAGCATTATTTATAGAGCCGAAATCTCAGACCCTAAATAACAAAAGCCACCACAATGGGGGCTGTCCCCATTGTGGTGGCTTGCAGGCGAGTTAACTTGTTCGACTATCGTACGCCAGCCATGTCCGAGCCTAGAGCGTGGCAAGGCGCTTGGACTCGTGCGCGGCGAGCGCAATGGAGATGATGCCAGTAATGGCATCGGCCACCACCAGGGCGATCCACACGCCCTCGACACCCATCATGTTGCCGAGGAGGTACATAAGCGGCACCGAGCAGATCACATAGCGAAGCAGGCCCGTAAACGTGGCGACACCCACCTTCTCGACCGCCTGGAAATACATCGACATGGTCATGGCAAGATAGCCCAGGGCAACAGCCAGGATGACAGTACGCGTGGCGTTGGCGGCAACCTCAACGAGCGCAGGATCGCTGCCGGCAAAGAAGGCGCACACCGGGGTGGCGGCAAGCCAGAGCGCGACGGTGACCAGCGCCAGCGTCACAACCTGGTACTTAAGCGTGCAGGAGAGCGTCTCCTTAAGGCGTGCCCAAGCCTTTGCGCCGGCGTTGAAGGCAGCGATGGGCTGCAGACCGTAGGAGAAGCACTGGGCAACCATCATGGTAATGTAGAGGATGTAGCCGTTGATCACGCCAAAGGCTGCGATGTAGAGCGAGCCCATGTCGCCGCCGAGCGAACCCAAAAGCGAGTTGGCAACGGTATTAAAGATAAAGGTCGCACCCTGGACCAGGAAGAACGGGAAGCCGATCTTGAAGATCTGGCCGCAGATGGCGAGGTCGAGCTTAAGGTCGGCCAGGCTAATCTGGAGCTGGGACTTTTTGCCCCCGATGAACCAGAAGATACCGATGGCCCAGATACCGATGGAAAGCCCGTAGTACACGCCGGCGCCCATAACGCCAAACTTGAGCACAAACGTGGAAAGCGCGAGCCAACAGATGGCGACGATGGCCGAAACGGTCATGAGGTTGGCCTGGATCTGAACCTTCTCGTCCACACGCATCACAGCGGTGATCATCTGGCCAATGACCGTGAGCGGCAGCAGCACGGCGAAGGTGCGCACGCCGGCAACGGTATCGGCCATGATGTCGGGCGTGGCGCCAAAGAATGTGCAGATGGGCTCGGTAAACACTGCCATCACCACAGCAAGCAGCACACTCACGATCGTGGTGAGCCAAAAGCCCTGGCTAAAAGCCTTGCTTGCGCCCTTGATGTCGCCGGCACCCAAAAGGTTGCCCACCACGGCGGGCACGCCGGTGCCAAACAGGTTGCCAAAGGCCAGGTTGATGTACTCGACCGACATAATGATCGAGACACATGCCAGGCCGTGGGCACCTAGGCCCCAACCCATCACGAGGCCCTCAAGGACCACCATGATGATCTGGGCGAGCATGCCCTGGCCGGTGACGATGGTGTACTTACGCACCAGACCGGGAATCGGTTGGGAGGCGAGCTCGCGCTCCTCCTCCACGGCAGCGGTTACTTCTTCTGCCATTGTTCTCCCCTTTCCTTGAGAGAGTAGTGCTGAATGGATGTCAGGCGGCTGACAACTGGCACCAAGCCGCCCAATCAAACGATGGCGCTATGCCTCAAAGACCACCTTGCCGGCGATCATCGTGAGGGCTGCGGTAGCCTCGAGCACCTCGGCCGGCTCGCAATCAAAGAGATTGCGGTCGAGCACGCAGATATCTGCCTGTTTGCCGCACGCGAGCGTGCCGATGCGGTCCTCGGCATGCATGGCGTAGGCGCTGCCATAGGTGTAGGCGCGCAGAGCCTCGGCCATGGTAATGCGCTCCTGGGGGAACCAGCCCTCAGGGTTGGAACCGTCCTCGAGCATGCGGAAGACCGCGCCGTACACCTCCTCCATGGGCTCCAAGCCCACAACGGGGAAGTCACTGCCCAGGTGCACCACGGCTCCGCTGGCAAGCAGGCTATGCAGGGGCCACGAAAGCGCGGCACGCTCGGGACCCACGGCTTCGTCCTTGGCAAGGTCAGCCATATCGAGCAGCATGTGCCACGGCTGCATGCCGGGGCAGACGCCGAGCTCGGCATAACGCGGCATATCCTCGGGTTGAACCGTCTCGTTGTGCTCCATGGAGTGGCGACAATCCCGCTTGCCATGCAAGCGCTCGCCCTCCTCAAAGCAATCGAGCACAAAACGCACCGAGCGATCGCCGATTGCATGGATGCGCGTGTCAACGCCCCATTCCTGCGCCCTCAGGATGGCAGCACGGATGCGCTCCGGCTCCTCCGCGGGCTCACCACAGGTGTCGGGTGCGTTGCTATAGGGTTCAAGCATCCAGGCGGTATGGTCGGAGCACACACCATCAAGGAACTGCTTAAAGCCGTGCCACTCCACCTGCGTACCCGGGAAGGCGTATTTCTCCTTGATCTGCTCGAGCGTCAAGGACTCGTTTTCGAACAGGTCGGTGTACAGGAACACGCGCAGCGGCAAGTCGCCCTTGGCATTAAGACCTGCCAACACCGCATACGGGTTTTCCATGCTCACAAACGTAGGATTGACCATGCCGACCGTAGTGATTCCCAGGGCATTGGCGCGCCGGGCGGTTTTTGCAAACGACGCGTCAACAACCTCGGGCGCTGGGTCGTAGACCTCGTCCATAAAGAAGGCGCCGGCGTTGTTGGAAAACACGCCCGTCAGATTGCCGTCGGCATCCTTAAGGATCTTGCCGCCTGCGGGATCGGGCGTCTGCGAAGTTACTCCCACCTTGTTGATGGCGCAGGTATTGGCACTAAAGGTATGCAAGTCAACCTGCTGCAGAAATACCGGGCGGTCGGAGATGTACTCATCGATCATCGCGGCCGTGGGCATCTCGGGGACATCCCACTGGAACTGGATAATCTGGCAGCCCAGAATCCACTCGTTATCGGGATGGTCGGCCGCAAACGCCACGACACGTTCCATCGCCATCTCAAAACTGGTGCAGTCGATGAGGTTGACGGCAAAATCGGGGTCGGTCATAAACGCGCCCTGGGCAAAATGCGTGTGCGAGTCGATCAGGCCGGGCATGACGAGCTGGTCGCCAAAGTCGCGCACCTCGGTATCGGGACCGATAAACGGTGCCAGGTGAGCATCGTCACCGCAGGCAACGATTTTATCGCCCCGCACGGCAACGCCGCCCTTAAACGGCTCGAGCCCATCGCCGGTAAAGACGGCGTCGCTCTTGATAACTACATCAGCCTTGTCCATGCGAGCCTCCTCAGGCATCTTTGGTTGTAACGCGGACGCACCGCCCGCGTGGGCACTCGGTTGGGAGCGTAGCGCTCCCGCATCGGCGCGTGCCTACAAGCCGTGCTCGGACGTCTGTCCCACGTCCGCGGCTTCGCGCTACACCCATTGATACACAGGGGCAAATCCGTGCCAAGGCCAGGGACCGCAAACGGTCAGTTTAAGCAGGTTTACACGCTTTACCTGCAGGTTTATTGTCTGAGATTATTACCGCTTCATTACGCCCAACGGTGTGGCCGCCCACACAGCAAGACCCGCATGCGAGGAAGAATGAGGCTAGGAACGCCAAAAGGTATCTATAAGGTCATCTCGGTTGGAGACGCCGCTTTTAACGTAGATGCGATGCAAGTGTGCCTTGACCGTGCCAGGGCTGATGACCAACTCGCTGGCGATGTTTTGGGCGTCGTTGCCCTTCAGCACCAGCGTGAGCACCTCCTGCTCGCGCCGTGACAGCTTATGGGCGTCGGCATAAATCACCACACGCGATGCGAGATCGTCCTCAGAGCTTGCGCTCTCGGCTGCCACGTCCTCATCGGCACGCGGATGACGGGCATACACACGCAGGATATGGCTAAACTGGCAAAAAAGCTGAGCCGCGCATACCACGAGCAGTACGTTTTCGGAGATATTGCGCTCGGACAGATACCACAAAAAGAGGCCGATGACGGGGTTTTGGGAGTCGGGGCGGCAGAACAAGATCATGTAGGTGTCCTCGGCGATCACGCAAAACACAAGAACGAAGGCCACCTTCCAAAAGAGCTTTGAGCGGTCGAGGTCGAGTTTCTCAACACGCGTTGCTCTGTACCGGTAATGCCAGGCGGCATAGGCAAGACATCCTACATTACCCAGGTCACGCGTGAGCCAAAAGAGATACTGCTGCACCTCTCCGGCAGCGCCGCTGCGAGGCACCAGCAGCAATTGCAAGATTGAAAACGGCACGATAGCGAGTCCGAGCATGCGCGACGTCGGTCTTTTGCGCAAGCGCGCAAACATCCATAGCACCACGCAGGCATAGATGGCAATACCAAGCACGCAGCGCAGCAAGGGGTGCTGCAGCGGCTCGCTAAAGCTAACGGCGTAGTCGTATTTGAGCCGATTGTACTCGTCAAAAAAGATGACCGACATATCGAGCATATAGAGCAAAAAACCCGCCGCGGCCACGAGGCTGTCGCGACGGCGCGTCATGAGCCAAACCACCAATGCCACGGTACTGGTCACCAGAGCCACACCCATGATAATCGTGGTGTAGATATAGAACGCGAAACTCATGCCCGCCTCCCCTGTCTAGATGCTGTGAGGATGTTGACAGATTCTTTGCCGCAAGATTAGACTCACCGATTAAACGTACTGTATCGTTTAGATAAACAAGCTGTGTCTCACCGATGAAAGGAGATGCCATGACACCGATCGCTCCGCTCAAGATGCTCGTCGCGCCCGCCGCCAAGGCCATCACCCGACTCGGTTCTTCCATGACCTACGACAATGTCCCCTGCGCCGTTGAGGCGCGTTCGGACAGCTGCCCCTACCTGGGCCACGTCCCCTACTTTGCACCCAAGCTCGCATCTGATCCCGAGCAGCGTGAGCAGTAATCCAAGATGCATCTAGCACCGCACAACTCGCGGCGCTACTGTTTTGGTGCAAAGCGACCTGTCCCCCTTGCGCCAACGCCGGGATTGTCGATGCTGCGGCCGCGGCGCGATATGAGGCGCGAAACCTCGCCCAGCAACACGCCGATCACCACACCCATGAGGATCGGCAACTTTGACATCTCGGCGGGCGAGCTGTTAAGCGGCACGATTGTCGCAACAATCGAAAGCACGAGTTCTACCACCGGCACCGCAAGCGCTACCGCAAGCACCTTGCCCTCGAAGGGCGCGCGAAACACACGCGGGCGGTCGTCGTATTTACGCAGGCGCCAAAACGCCGGGAACATCGGGATATAGCTCATGAGCAGAAAGACGACGTTCATCGAGAAGAAGACCCAAAAGACGTCGGAACCTTCACCCAGCGGAATCTGAAGTAGCAGCACCAAGCTGGCAAAACAACCGTTAATGAGTGCCGAGCCGTTGGGCATGCCGGTCTTCTTGGACACCAGCGCAAAGGGACGCGGCATGTTGCCATGGCGCGCGGCATAGCTCGCCACGTTGTTGACGCCAAAGCTCCAACAGATCATGTTGGCAAACAGCGTTACCAGAAAGGCCACGCCCACGACCATCGTCAGCGGGTGAGCGCGCCCCACCATGGCGGCAACCGCGTCCACAATGCCCGAATCGAGTGAAAGCTGCTCGGTGGGAACCGCGGCTCCAATACCGATGCCACAGATAATGTAGATCGCCGCGATGGCAACGCCACCGGCGATAACCGCCTTGGGGATATCGCGCGATGGGTTCTTCATCGTGCTGGCAAAGGTCGCGACCACCTCAAAGCCCATAAAGTTGAATAGGATGATTGAAAGATACGTCAGTGAGTTAGTGTCTCCCAGATCGGGGACAAATGTCTTAAACGACATATCGTTGGCAAAGCCGTTGTTGCAGGCAAACCAGATGCCGATGATTCCCACCACGGCGGTAATGAGCACCTTGATGACGGCGCCGCCATCCATGACCCAATCGGCCTCGGCCACCGGCTGCATTGCCATGACCGTGACGCCCCACACAAAGGCAAGCTCGATGGCAATTCGGACCCCAAGCGAAAATTCGATGCCCCATACCGCATTGATGACACTGGGGAACATGCAGGCGATACTTGCCACCCACAGTGGAAAGTTGACCCAATAGCACCAGGAGCAGCGTGCACCCCAACGGTCTCCCAAGCCCAGGCGAACCCAGTCGTACAGGCCGCCCTCGGAATCGAACGCCGTACCGAGCTCGGCCACCACCAGGCCATAGGGAAGCAAAAACGTAATGATAAGGAAGATCCACCAGAAGAACTGCACGTTACCCATGGCAGATGTCGGAGCAGCCGCCTCGATGGTAAAGACAACGCAGATAACCGAGAGGATGACCTCGAACAGGGAGAACTTTTTACCTGCCATGGCACGCTTCCCCTACAGCAAAAAGGATGGCATCTGTACCGAAGGCGCAGCCCAAGGTAGGGTTGCAGGCCGCGTCACCGGTGCAGGTGCCATCCCAAAGAGAAGAGAGGATGCAATTGTTGGACCAACGCTCGCGGAACAGGCGCGTGTAGATAACGATACACTGGTACATAGATACTCCGATCAAAACGGCCGCGATTGCGACCGGAATCTTTTGGCAATTGAAGACGCGTCTGACCTGGGATATTCAAGCGAACAATTGGCCTAACCCGCAATAAATCCCAGATCAGACGCGTACTCAATCAAAGAGGCGGGCACTCCGAAGTGGAGGCAACGGAGTGCCCAAAGAAAAACCCAGCCGACCAAGACATCGAATAAACCGACCATCAATGCCCCGAGATGGTCACGGTGCGATTCACCGACTGTCCGATTGATCGGCTGGGTTTCTGAGGTGCGGCAGATTGCCCTGAAAGAGGAGGGCATAGACCTTAAGGGTCATGCCCGACGATTGAAGGGCAAGGTGCCGTGCCTCGGGAAGACAGACAATTACGCGGACGGCTCCTGCTGAGTAATGCAGTGGATGTTGCCGCCACCGAAGACGACCTGCTCGGACTGAACGCCGACGCACTTGTAGACGCCCTCGCCCCAGACCTCGTCGTAGATCTTCTGGAGCGTGTCGACGGCCAGCTGGTCGTTCTCGTCGCCGTACTGCGGGACGATAACGCCGTGGTTGGTCACGAGGTAGTTCATGTAGGAGGCGATCAGCGGCTCGTCGGCAACGCGCGGCTCGGCGTTCTCGTCGGCGTCGATGGTGTCGCAGGAAGCCTGGTCCATGAACAGCGGGTTCACGGGCATGCAGAGCTTGTAGACCTTCATCTTGCGGCCCTTGGCGTCGACGGCGTTGGAGAGGGTCTCGTAGGCAGCGTGGCACTGCTCGTAGAACGGATACTCGGGATCGTCGGTCCAAATGCAGGCCATGACGCCCGGCGCGATGAACGTGGCGACGTCGTCGATGTGGCCGTTGGTCTCCTCGGGGTCGATGCCCTCCTTGACCCAGATGACCTTCTCGACACCCAGGTAATCCTTGAGGTGCTCGTCCATGTAGGCGCGAAGCTCCTCGCTCCAGGGCTCAAACTTCTTGCGGTACTTGGGCCAGATGGACTCGGGATCCTCTTCCTCCTCCAGAACCGCAGAGCAGGTGCGGCCCGGGGAAAGCAGGCACTGGTCGGTCACGACAAGGGTGCCCTCGCCGTCGACGGTGATGGAGCCGCCCTCGAGGATCATGTCGTCGGGACGATAGCGGCGGCAGCCGGAGAGCTCAGCCATCTTGAGGGCGATCTGCTCGTCCTTGTCCCACGGGAAGTACAGGCCGTCGACGAGGCCGCCGTAGGCGTTGAAGTGCCAGTGGTTGGCGCGCTTCTCGCCCTTGCCGTTGATGACGTAGGTGGCGGCAGTGTCGCGGAACCAGGCGTCGTCGGTGGTCATCTCGATGACGGTGACGTTCTCGTCGTTCTCGAAGACGGCCTTGCAGTTGGCGTAGTCGACCTGGTTGGCGCACATATAGACCGGGGTGAACTCGGAGATGGCGCGGGCGATGGCGGCATACTGCTTCTGGGCCGGCTTGGCGCCGTGGGCCCAGGTGTCGGTGCGGTGGGGCCAGCCCATCCACACGCGATCCTGCGGGGCGAACTCGGCGGGCATGAAGAAGCCGTCGGCCTTGGGGGTGGACTCGGACTCGGTGATCGTACGCATAAGATTTCCTCCAAATCGAACGATCGCTTGCTGCGGGCGGGTTACCCGCAGCCTAAAACCAAGAGATGGTAGGCGCCCGTTCCCCGGCAAAGGTCGGGGCGCCCGGTGCCGGTTTTCACGGAATCGCACCAGCAAGCGACGACGTAACCAAGTGCGCGGAGACAAAACGCACGAAGGATACGGAAGAGAGATTGGGGTGGGCGGTGGTTACCGGAGCTATCGCTCACACCCACCCCGGGGGAATGGTTAGCAAACCTGTCGCTTGGACACGCCTCCGAAGAGGCTAGAGTGCCCGGAGTCGGGAGCGACAAGCCCGACGAAGCGCGCGTTGGTACACGAGGAGGGTTGGAGCCCCAGAACCGGGTGCTCTAGTTCTCCTCGGCCTCGGCGGCCTCCTCAGCGAGACGCTGGGCTGCGAGCTCAGGGGTCAGACCCTTGTACTCGGTCTCGCGGCCCTTAGCGCTGACGACGCGGACGACCTCGCCGATGAGCACGAGCACGATGAAGATAACGATCATCGGGACCTTGTCGCCAATTTCAGCAGCGGAGAACGGGATCAGCGTGGCAACGATGGCAAGAACCAGCTCGATGCAGGGGATGGCTAGCATGACCTTCATCATGGCGCCCTTAAACGGGAACGTGAAGATGCGCTCACGGTTGGGGTCGTTCTTACGAAGGTTGAGGAACGCCGGGAACATCGGGATGTAGGTCAACAGCAGGAAGACGACAGAGGTGCCAAAGAGCATCCAGAAGACACCGTTGGAGATGGCGTCGATGGGAACGAGCTGCAGGCACAGCACCAGGGAGGCAACGACAGCGTTGACCAGGTTGGCGCCGTTGGGCATGTCGTCATCCGAGATCATCGAGGCGAAGACCTTGGGCATGTTGCCGTGCTCGGCAGCGTAGCGAGCAACGGAGTTAACGCCGAAGGACCAAGCGGCCATGTTGGCGAACAGGGTGATCAGGAAGGCGATGCAGATGACCTTAAAGATCATGGAGTCGCCCACCATGGTCTGGACTGCAACGATCATGCCGTAGTCGGGATCGATGGAGTCGGCCGGCACGGCGGCGCCGATGCCAAAGCCAGCGAACAGGTAGATCACGGCGATGGACAGGCCACCGACGATGATAGCCTTGGGGATATCGCGAGCGGGATCGGCCATGTCGTCGGTCATGGTGCAGATGACCTCGAAGCCCATGAAGTTAAAGATGATGATCGACAGGTAGCCGAGAGCGTTGGTGTTGGTGAGCTCGGGCAGGAAGGTGGCAGCGGACATGTCGTTCGCAAAACCGTTCTCCATGGCATACCAAATGCCCAAAGCGCCAACGATAACGGCAACGGCGACCTTGATGATGGCGCCACCGTTAAGGACCCACTCGGAGTCGGCCGCCTTGGAGCGGCCCATGAGGTAGACGATCCACACAAAGGCAAGATCGATACCCATCTTGGCGATCAAGTTGAACTCGACGCCAAAGACCATGCCCAAAATGTCGGGGAACATGGTAGCCAGCGAGGCGATCCACAGCGGGTAGTTGACCCAGTAGTAGTACGAGATGCGGGCGCCCCATTTGTCGCCCAGGCCATCGCGTACCCAGTCGTAAATGCCGCCCTCGCCGTCATAGGTGGTACCGAGCTCGGCGACAACCATGCCGTAGGGAAGCAGGAAGGTCAGGATCAGGAAGATCCACCAGAAGAACTGCTGGTTGCCAATGGCAGCAGCAGGAGCGGCGGCCTCGCAAACGAAGACGACGCAGATGATGGTCGAAATGACCGTCAAGAAGGAAAGCTTTTTCTTTCCGTCGCTCATGATGAGCTCCTTCGCTCAGTCTTGGACAGATCCGAGGCCCTAAGGTATTAAGGCAATTGCTTGGGCCTCGGTGAGCGGGCGACAGGAGACGAGCATCCGCCGCCCGCAAACGTGCTTTTAGAAGCCTTGAGGCTTAGAGCTGCTCGAGAGCCTCGAGAGCGGCGTGGAGCTCAGCCTTGGCGGAGTACTCGACACCCTCGTCGTTGAGCGGGGTGCGCTTGCCCAGGGCGGCAAGGAGAGCACGGATGGAGTGCTTGCGGTTCTCGGCCTCGACCCAGCACAGGGAGCGCTCGGGATCGTCCATGACTTCGTCGACGACCTCCTCGTTGCGGGTGGCCGGCAGGCAGTGCATGAACTTGGAGTTGGGGCCGGCAAAGTTCATCATGTCCATGGTGACCTGATACTTGGGATAGAACACGTCCATGTAGTTCTCGCCCGAGACCTCCTCGTCGTACAGGCCATACCACACGTCGGTGTAGATGAAGTCGGCGCCCTTGATGCACTCGATGTCGTCGGAGATGACGACAGAGCCGCCGGAGACCTTGCAGTTCTCCTCGGCGATGGCCATCATCTGCTTGCCGAACTCGGCGCGCTCCTCGACGGTGCCAACGTGCAGGCCGCCGTCGGGGATCTGGTGGCCCTTAGGTCCAAACTGGACAAACTTCATGCCGACCTTGGAGGCGATGAACATGAGGGAGACGCAGACCTGGGTGGCGTCGCCGATGAAGGCCAGGGTGCAGTCCTCGATCTTCTTGCCCTCGGGGAGGTTCTCGAGCATGGTCATGAGGTCGCCCATCTCCTGCGTGGGATGGTTGAACTCGGACATGCCGTTGATGACGGGCACAGCGGAGCCCTCGGCGAGGCCGACGACGTCCTTGTGACGGTCAACGCGAGCCATCATGATGTCGAGCAGCGAGCCCATAACGCGAGCGGTGTCGCCCAGGGACTCGTGACCGCCGAGCTGGATGGTGCCAGGGCCATAGAACTGAGCATGGCCGCCGAGGTCGGTCATAGCGGTCTCGAAGGAAAGACGAGTGCGGGTGGAGACCTGCTGGAAGATCATGCCAAGGCTCTTGTTGCGGAGCAGGTGCGGATAATAACCGTCAACCTTGATGGCCTTCTTCATTGCCAGACCAAGATCCTCGATAGCCAGGATCTGCTCTTTGGTGAAGTCGTTGGTGTCGATGAAATCCTTAGGCAGTGCCATGTCGATTTCCTTTCCGCCGGTCTTGCCGGCTATTACTATGAGGCGCTCGAACATCACGCCTCGTGTTGACAAGACCATCATTCACCCGTATGCAATTTTTACCTAGTTTATTCGGGATTAAAGACCGTTCACGGAGTTACACCCCCTCTAAACCAATATAAACCCGCAGGTCAAGTTTACAGGGGGTTTACCATCTAGAACCGCGAACCCTAGAACCGCGAACGGTATACGGCTATGCTGTATCTCGGCGCCTAATCCGCAATGAAACGAAGGGTTGAGACGTCTATATCCCACAAGGTATACAGAGCTCGGCCATAGAATAAATGAGATGGGACGGTGACAGATGAACACCCTGATGTTCTTCTATACCCTAGCGATACTCGTGATCTGTATTGTGACGGCGGTACTCTCGCTTGCCGCCTATGCCTCGTCTCGTCGACGCTTCTTTATCTATGGCAGCGGCGTATTTATCTGCTATGCCATCGAGATGACCGAGATTTTCTTTTTTGAATACACGCTGCAAAACCAGAGTTTTCCAGCCAGCGACTATTACTCAATTACCATGCCTGTGTTGCGGACCTTTGTGGCGACCGCTTCGCTGGCTTTTATTTGGCTCATTGCCATGGATTTGCTCGACAAGCATTCAAAAAAGCAGTTTGTCATTCCCGTCGCAACGTTCTTGCTGAGCGAGCTGCTGATTATCGTCGCTGTCCCCTACGGCCCCATTCATCAATGGCTCTACTACACGATGCGTCAGGTATTCCTTGTTTTCGTGGGGCTATATATCTTTTGGACGGCACGCAAGAGCACGCAAGTCGAGCTGAAGGCACGCGTTAACAACCAACGAAAGCACCTGATTATCGGCGCTATTCTGGTCGGTTGCATCGTTGCCGAGGATTTCTACAACATTCTGATTGTCCCCATGAGTCTGGCGTCCTCTTGGCTGCAACTATATCTGTCCGAGCGCAACTTTAGCGAAAACGTCTTTGCCTGCTACTTTGCGATTCTGCTGATCATCTACTCCTACCACGTGCTTTCAATCCGCATGCAGGAGGCGCCCGAGGAAAAGAACGTCAGCGATCTTGATCGACACATCGAAGAGCAGATGCCCTTCTATCGCAACGTCTACAAGCTCTCCAACCGTGAGACCGAAGTTATGCGTCTGGTCGTACTGGGCAAATCGAACCAAGAGATCGCTGACGAGCTATTCCTTGCCGTGGGCACCGTCAAGACCCACATCCACAACATCCTGGTCAAAACCGAACAGCAAAACCGCACGACGCTCATCCTCCACTTTTGGAAGCGATAACCTGCCAAAAAGGGACAGGTTTATTTTGGCAGGTTTTATCTGGGCAAACGCCAAAAACCGCCGCGAGGGAGCTACTTTCCCTCGCGGCGGTTTTCTAGCAGTAAAACCAAGTGAGTAGGCTTTTGGCGGGATGCCGAGCACACCTCAAAACGCCACAGCCCTGACCTGCGATTTTATTGAGCACTTGCCGCGATGTGCTCGGCAGATCCAAAAAAGCCTACTCACTTGCATCTGAGATGCTCTAGATACGCAAAATACCGCCGCGAAGGGAGCTGGACTCCCTTCGCGGCGGTTATTCGCTCTGATTTTGCGACGGTTTTGCCCGCTTGTTATTCGCTGTAGCGGGTAGCGATGGCAGCTTGTACCATGCCGGCGCTCATGAGGTAGGTCACCAGGAAGTAGCCACCGTATGCTGCCAGGAAGATTGCACAGGTGAGGCCCACGGTGCCGCCGATGCTCATATGTCCGAATATGCTCACCAGCTCGATAATCACCTTGAGCGCCACAAAGGAGTGCGCCAGGCCCACTGCCAGCGGGAACAAGAAGAATACCGCTTGCTGCGCCATCACCGAATGGCGAATCTGGCGGTCGTCACAGCCGATCTGTGCCAGCACACGATAGCTGCGGCTGCCGTCGGCCACATTGGAGAGCTGCTGGATCGACAGTATCGCCGCGCACGCAACGACCAGTACAAAGCCAATGTAGATGGCCAGATAGCTAATCATGCCGTTCGTTTGCGCTGCTTGCGCGTACATCTCGGAGCGTGTGATGAAGATTCCCCATGACCCCGGCTCCTTGCCGTCAACGAGCAGATTGTCGAGCAAAGTGTATTTAATGCTCTCGTCTGCCTCGGTCGTATCCATCCCCTGTTTGTAATTAACGAGCAGGCTACTGGAATACGGCTGCAGATTAAGTTGGGACAACAGCTCGTCGGCAACGACGACGGTACCCGGATTACTGCCCATCGCCGAGTTGGCGATGGCCGCCGTGTCCTTGTCCGACTTATCGGTTGCGGGCTTGAGCTCATGCCCGCCCAAGGTGAGGGTATGGCCGCCGGCCATGTACTTGGTGTACAGGTCGCCCAGCTCACCGCCCATATCACACGTAAGCAGGTACTGGTCGCGGCCAATGCTCACCGGCTCCTCGCCCATCATCTGGCGCAGTTTGTTGTACTGGCTCGCCGGCGTCACAAACAGACCCATCGTATCGGCATTGCTACCCCCGAGCGCCTTGGGGAGCTTTTCGCCCATGGTCTTGCACATCTCACCCGCAGACACCGAAGGATTCGAACCGCCAAACGGGTAACTCAGATACGAATCGATCTGAACATGCTCACCGGCAACATCGGCGATATTGACCTTCTTGCCGGTCTCGTCGTTGTTGTCCGCCGACTTGCCCTTGCCGTGCCATGCGGAGTACAAATCGACCGTTGTATCGGCTAGCACCATGCGGTCGGCTTCAGACGGATTGACATATTCTTTGTAGTAGTCGAGCGTATCGGGCGTGTAATAGACATACGTCTGAGACACGTCAACAGGGTTATAGCGCTCCAGGTTTTCGTTCATCACATTGGCAATCGACATACCGCACGTCACCGAGGTGATGGCCAAAAACAGGAGCATCGCGATGACGCCCATCGAAAAGCACACCGTGTTGACCTTGGCCGCAAGCTGGCGCACGGTAAACATGTTGAGGCCGCGCCAATACACGCCGCGCAGGCTCTGCAGCAGCTTGATGAGCATGCCCGAGAGTCCCCAGAACAGGGCAAAGGTGCCCACGGTAACCATAGCGGTCGTAATGCCAAACTGGTTCATGGCCTCTTGCAGCTTGCTGTCCGTCGCGGTTAGCGGGAACCCATCACGTAGCAGACGGTAATAGGCCACGCCCACAAGCACCACGCCCACGGCAAAGATGGCAATCGCAATCCAGGGGTTGCGCGTCTTGATGCTCTCGTTGCGACGCTCGACACCCATAAGCTCGATGAGTTTGGTACGACGCACGGCGCGAAGGTTCAGCAGTAGCGTGAGCACAAACATTACGAGCATGCAAGCAAGGGTCAGGTTGAACGCATGCACCGAGAAAAAGAAGTGGAAATTGGCGATCTGTGTCTTAAAGAGCGAGGCCGTAAAGAACGTCATGAGCTGGGAGAGCCCCACACCCAGCACAATGCCGGCGACAAAGGCCACGACCGAAACGATCACCGTCTCGAGCGCCATAATCGTGGCGACGCGCCCGCGCCCCATGCCGAGCACCTGGTACAGGCCAAACTCCTTCTTGCGGCGTTTCATGATGAAGTTATTGGCATACACCATCAAAAAGGCCATGACACCGGCCAAAAAGTACGTCAGGTCGCCGAGCATGCTGCCCATTACCTGCGCCAAGCCCTTTTCATCGATTCCGGCGATGTCGACCTGCATCGAGATGGTGTTAAAGGCATAGAAGACCGTGACACCCAGGGTGAGCGTCAAAAGGTAGACGAGGTAGTCGCGGCCGGCGCGGCGGACGTTACCCCAAGCGAGTTTACAGAGCATCGGAGCCCTCACCGCCCATCATGGCAACGACCTCCATAATGCGGTCGAAGAACTCTCGGCGGTCGGTGTCGCCGCGGCGCAGCTCGGTGAAGATCTTGCCGTCGCGAATAAACAGCACACGGCTCGTGTAACTGGCGGCAAAGCTGTCGTGCGTGACCATGAGCACGGTGGCACGTAGGCGGCGGTTAAGGGCCTCTAGGCTCTCGAGCAGCAGGCGAGCGCTCTTGGAATCGAGGGCGCCGGTGGGCTCGTCGGCCATAATCATGGTGGGGTCGGTGACGAGCGCGCGAGCCGCGGCGACGCGCTGCTGCTGGCCGCCGGACATTTGGTAGGGATACTTGTCGAGCACCTGACTGATGGAAAGGCGCGCTGCCACATCCTGCACGCGGGTCGAGATCTCTGCCGAGTTTGTGCGGGCGATGGTGAGCGGCAGGGCGATGTTCTCGCGTGCCGTGAGCGTATCGAGCAGGTTGGAGTCCTGGAAGATAAAGCCGAGCTCCTCGCGGCGGAACTGCGAAAGCTTAGCCTGCTTCATGCGTGTTACGTCCTGCCCGTTGATGCGGATCGTGCCGCTCGTGGCGCTATCGATGGTCGACACGCAGTTGAGCAACGTCGACTTGCCCGAGCCCGAAGCGCCCATGATGCCGACGAATTCGCCGCGGTTGACGGTAAAGCTGACGTCGTTGAGCGCGCGGGTCACGTTGCCCAGCGCTCCGTATACCTTTTCGAGATGAGCGACCTCCAGTACCGGGGTCGCCATGTGCGTGGTTTGCATACCGAGTCCTTTCTTGCAATTAGTCTACGGCATCTATAGTCGCAAGAAGACGAGTCGGCTACCATCGATATGGCTTACGCTTGCCTTACCGTTGTGTAAGGTAGGGGTAGCTAGCCTGCCATAGCTAATTTGGGACGGGGCTATTTTGACTACCCTTTGACTGCCAGCGACTAATTTGGGGTTGGGACAAATATCAGCTGCCGTATGGGGGTAGTCAAAATAGCCCCGTCCCAAATTAGCTACCCTGCCACGTGTTGATGTTGAGAGAGGACTCCTGTTGAAGACCGTTCATGTTGCCGCTGGGATCATTCGCAAGGAAGGATCTGACGAGCTGCTTGCCGTGCAGCGCGGCTATGGCGACATGCAGGGACTTTGGGAGTTTCCGGGCGGCAAGCTCATGCGCGGCGAGACACCCGAAGACGCCGTGCGCCGCGAGCTCATGGAAGAACTGCAGGTAAAAGTCACCAACCTGCGCGATTTCTATACCGTTGAGTATGACTACCCCGATTTCCATCTCTCCATGGAGTGCTATTATTGCTCGCTGGCCGATGAATCCGGCGAGCCCCAGAAACACGACCGCCAGCTTGATATCCGCTGGATTCCACGCACGTCTCTCGCCACCGTTGAGTGGATGCCCGCCGACAAGGGGCTAATCGATGCGCTGATTGAGCTAAAGGAAGACCGGCTTGAGGCAAGCGCCGCCGATGACGCCGCGCCCAACATAGCCGACGAACCCGCCGCAAAACCCAAGCGCGCACCTAAGCGCCGCAGCAGAAAGCGCCCCAAGCCCGGCCTGCTCGACGGCATCGACACCTCGGACCTCTCCGCTGACGAGCGCGAGCTAGTGCGCCGTCGTGCCGCCATCAAAAAGTCCATGAAGGGCAACAAGCGTACCAACACCAAGCCCGAGCTGCTCGTTCGCCAGCGCCTGCGCGCCGCTGGCCTTACGGGCTATCGCCTAGAATGGAAAGTCCCCGGCAAGCCCGACATCGCCTTCCCCGGACGCAAGATCGCCATCTTCGTCAACGGCTGCTTTTGGCACCGTTGCCCCAAATGCAATCCCAGTCAGCCCAAGCGCAACGTTGAGTTTTGGGAGGCGAAGTTCCGCCGCAACGTCGAGCGCGACCGCGCCGCCGTGGCAGCGCTTACCGAAATGGGCTGGACGCCCATAACCATCTGGGAATGCGAGCTCAAAAAAGACTGCATCGACGCCACGATGGAAAAGGTCATCGAGCAGGTGCGCGCCGCAGAGCCGCAGCGCTAACAGCGAGCATTCACACGCTCCGCACGTCCACGCCACATCCACGTCACAAACCTTAGAAAGCCCTTAAGCTCAAAACCTTTCAAGAGTGTTACTCAATAGCCTTGACCTGCGGTTTCATCGTAACACCAAACCAGGTTAAGCCTTTCTTTAGCGCTTCTTTGCAGCAGCCGCGGCATAATACTGCCAACGCACGGGACCTAGCAGCACACCCCGTGCGCAACCTTTTGGTGGACATCGAGGAGGCCGCATAAGCATGCATTCTTCCAATGACGCAACACAGCAGCTATCCCTAAATCATGCAAACCTTTTCTCCTTCCCCCCGACACAGAGAAACAGCCTCCTCGACTCCCCAACCCAAAAACCCAAACGCTCAACCGATCAGAGCCACAACTTGCGAGCATCCTTCGATAAGCTCCAAGCATCCCTAGACAAGGCGTTCCCCGAACAGGCAAGAGCAATCTAAGCCCATCGCGCTTTATACTGATGCCATGCGAAACATGGATCACATAGAATTGCACCGCGGAGGACGCGAGGAAGCGTTTCCCGAGACCGCCGAAGACTGGCCCTATATTGCCGAACGCGCAGAATTCGCTCGCTATCCGGGCAATTCCGTCCCCTGGCACTGGCATTCCGAAGTTGAGCTTTTCTACATGGAGCAGGGAGCGATTGACTATCGAACGCGCGCGGCTCATGAGCACGTACGCTTTGAGGAAGGATCCGCCGGCTTTATCAACGGCGGCGTTTTGCACAGCACGCTGCAATCACCCAATTCGGCGCCAGCCATTCAAATGCTGCATATCTTTCAGCCGTCGATGCTCGGCGATCCCGCGGGACGTCTCCAAAAGCGCTATATCAATCCTTTGCTGCAATGTCGAGGCGTCGATGTGCTCAAATGGTCGCTCACCAACCCCGACGATATGCCCTTTATCGATTTGCTAAAGAGTTCCTTTAACCACGACCTTCAACGGCCGCAGAACGAGATGGCGCTTCGGAATAACTTGTCAGAGCTCTGGATTCAGATTTACGCCAAGGCCGAACCGCTCTTTTCCTCCGACGGCGCCTCTTGGATGACCAGCCGCGACGTACAGTTCAAGGCAATCCTGGACTTTATCCGCGCAAACTATGCAGCCGCTATA
Source organism: Collinsella aerofaciens (assembly GCF_015548375.1). Taxonomy (GTDB): domain Bacteria; phylum Actinomycetota; class Coriobacteriia; order Coriobacteriales; family Coriobacteriaceae; genus Collinsella; species Collinsella aerofaciens_AB. Next base: position 22,138 of record NZ_JADMWW010000012.1, on the reverse strand, counting down.
GATGTGCCCCAGATGGCATCTGCAGCCGGCGTAAGCGAAAGAGAGTGTTACCGCATTATCGAAACTTGTGCAGGAACGACCCCGGCGGCATATCTACGCGCATACCGCATAAACCGTGCTTGCGAACTTTTGGCACACACCACGCGAACGGTACAGACAGTCGCGCGCCAATGCGGATTTATAACAGCAAGCCATCTTGGCCAGGTATTTAAAGAACAAATGGGGTGCACTCCTTCGAGCTATCGAGCAGCGAGGCAGAATCTCGATAGCACCAGGCAGAAATCCCGCTAGCCTTTCTTCTGTCACCGCATCAAACTTGCAGGCAAACAACAGAGAGGAGCAATCATATGAAGCACTTTGAACATATCGTATTTGACGTTGATGGGACATTGGCAGATACAGAAGAAAGCGTTCTATCATCGCTTGTCCAGATTGTCCAAGAAGAGACCGGCAAAACGCTCCCCCGACACGAGCTTGAATTTGCCCTCGGCATACCCGGCAAGGATGCCCTTGAGAAACTTGGAATCTACTCGCAGGCAACGTTGGATCGCTGGTGCCAAGTTGCCGCCAGCTTTAAAAGCACCATCAGCGTGTTTCCAGGTTTGCTTGAAGTCATCACAACACTCGCCGATAGCGGCTGCAAACTTGGCATCGTCTCCTCACGTGCGCGCGACGAATACGCAGAAGAAATTGCACCCCTTGGCTTCGATAAGTATTTTGAGCACATCATCCTTGTCGAAGACACAACCGAACATAAACCCGCACCCGCTCCCATGCTCGAATATCTCCGGCGTACGGGCGCGAATCCTGGCAACGTCGTCTACGTTGGCGACACCGTCTACGACGAACAATGCGCAACTTCGGCAGGGGTCAGTTTTGCCCGAGCAGCATGGGGATCACACCAAGATATCCCAAACGCCACCTACAACCTCAAAACCCCCAACGACCTATTAACCCTAACTACCAAATAACCCGCGCAACCCAAATTTTCCGCCCTAACGCCACAAGGGCGATTGAGCAGGGCCGTCCGGAAACGGAAAAGGGCCTATCTCTCAGAACATTCCACACGGAGGAAGCCCCGCAGCGCGTAGCGCGCGGCGGGGCTTCCGACATGTCCGAGGACGTTCTGAGAGATAGGCCCTTTTCCGTTTCCGGACGGCCCGGTGGGATCAGAGTACCCTTGCTGTTACTCTGCTTTGCCCACAGAGTTGAGGTTGGTCATGCGGATCTTAACCAGCTCGGTGATCTCACGCATGCCCTCCTTGGCCGGCTTCTTGGGGTCGAAGCAGGCGGGGTTCTCGGCCATGTAGGCCATGAAGCCCTTGGTGTAGGCCTGACGCAGCTCGGTGGCGTAGTTGACCTTGCAGATGCCGTTCTTCACAGCCTCGGCGACCTGCTCATCGGGCACACCGGAGGTGCCGTGCAGAACCAGCGGCACGTCGACGGCGTCGCGGATGGCCTTAACCACGGACTGCTCAATGTGCGGATCGCTCGTATACACACCGTGGCTGGTGCCAACGCCAATGGCCAGCGAGGTGCAGCCAGTGCGCTCGACGAACTCCTTGGCCTCGGCAGGATCGGTGTAGGGGCTCTCGCCCTCAACCGCGGGACCGTCGTCCTCCTTGCCGCCAACCTTGCCGAGCTCGGCCTCGACGGGCACGCCCATGGCGCGGCCAGCATCGGCGACGGACTTGGTCAGGGCGATGTTGTCCTCGAAGGACTCGTGCGAGCCGTCGATCATGACAGAGGTGTAGCCCGTGCGGAAAGCCTGCATGCAGCGGTCATAGCCATCGCCGTGATCGAGGTGCAGGGCGACGGGCACGGAAGCGCGCTCGGCGGCAGCCTTGACCATGCCGTAGAAGTAGTCCAGACCAGCGGTCTTGATGGTGCCCGGGGTGGTCTGCATGATGACGGGGGACTTGGTCTCCTCGGCAGCGGCCAGAACGGCCATAACAAACTCGAGGTTCTCGACGTTGAAAGCGCCAACAGCGTAGTGGCCGGCCTGAGCGTCCTTGAGCATCTTTTCGGTGGTAACAAGTGCCATGAGCGTTTGCTCCTCTCCCTCGCCCGCATCTGGACATCGGGCGTAGTTGTTCACAAGGCGTTTTACCTTGCGTTTTGCTGCGCTCATTGTATGAAATTCAGCAGCTTTGCACGTGCGAGATATTGAGCCCATGCAGGTCAATACAGTCATTTTTGAAAAGCAAACGGAAGAAATTTGAGCCGAGTGAACATGTTCGATATTGAATTTTGGGCGTTCAGCGTCTTTCTTTTATAGAAAAGATAAGTAATCGAAAGGTGTTTTCTTACCCAAAAAGAAAATGAACGAAAATAGAGTCAACACAATTCCTGCAAATTTAGCCGAGAATGGAGCAAGCATGGCCCAAGCCACCAACCGCGCTTTTGCCGACGAACGCCGTACCGCCATTATGGAAATGCTCGATCATAATGCCTCGGTGCAGGTAGCAGAAATCGCCCAGACCTTTGGCGTGTCCTCCGTCACCGCCCGCGCCGACCTGGACGCGCTCGCCGAAGCAGGCAAGCTGCGCCGCACGCACGGCGGTGCCGTCTCACTCCACAAACGCCTGACCGTCTCCACGCAGGATCGCCGCATCAATGTCAACGTCGCCGCCAAGCAAGCCATCGCGCAAAGCGCCATCGAGCTCGTCAATGACGGCGACACGCTGCTCGTCGACTCGGGCACCACGGCACTCGAGTTTGTCCGGCTCCTCGACCAGCGCAACGGCATCACCGTCATCACGGCCGACATTACCATTGCCGATTACATCGACGAGAGCATGCCCTCGGTCGATGTCGTCATGCTGGGCGGGGCGCTGCGCAAAGGCCATCGTTATTTGTACGGACCGCTCACTATGCAGGCACTCCAAATGGTCCATGCCGATCTGGCCGTCATGTGCCCCGGCGCCTTTGTCCCCAGCTGCGGCTTTACGACCGACTTTCCCCAGATGGCCGAGACCAAAACGGCTATGATCGCCGCGGCCCATCAAAGCGTCGCCCTCATGGACGCCAGCAAGGTTAACGGACGCGGCATGTACCGCTTTGCCGAGCTTGCCGATGTCGACTCCATCGTGATGGACCGTGACCCCGACCATGCCGTCGCCACCTCGATCGCCGAGGCCACTGACAGCTCACGTCCAGCCCTCGTCATCGCCGGCGCTTAAACAAAAACCACCACAAAGGTGCCTGTCCCCTTCGTGGTGGTTTGAGCGTTAAAAGCGATATATCGCTACTTGGACAGCTCGTCGGCGAGGGCCTCGATTTGGGCGCGCGAGGCGTCGTTGAGCGAGCCCAGCACAGTCACCTTGTTCTGCGTCAGGGTGATGTCCTTCATGCCCTCGAGCTCCTTGGTCATAACCTTGGCAGCTGCAGGCGCCCAAGAGCCGGCCTCGACGAGCGCCACCGTACGGTTCTGGTAGGCGTGCTCGGCGAGCGTATGGATGAAGGTGCTCATGCACGGGAAGATCTCGCCCTGATAGGTGATGGAGGCGAGCACCAGACGGTCGTAGCGGAACGCATCCTCAACGGCCTCGGCCATGTCGTCGCGAGCCAAGTCAAAGACGGAGACCTTCTGGCCGCGAGCCTCAAGCGCTGCGGCGAGCTCCTCGACGGCAGCCTTCAGATGGCCGTACACGCTCGCATAGGCAATCGTGATGCCCTTGTCCTCGGGCTGGTAGCTCGACCAGGTGTTATAGGTGTCGAGGTAATAGCCCAGGTTCTCGGTCAGTACGGGGCCGTGGAGCGGACAGATGATCTGGATATCCAGATCGGCGGCCTTCTTGAGGACGGCCTGCACGAACTTGCCGAACTTACCGACGATGCCAAAGTAGTAGCGGCGAGCCTCACAAGCCCACCCTTCCGGATCCTCGATGTCGTTGGCGCCAAACTTGCCAAAGCCGTCGGCACTAAAGAGCACCTTGTCGGTGGACTCGTAGGAGAAGATCACCTCGGGCCAGTGAACGTTGGGGGCGCCGATAAAGGTCAGGCTGTGGCCGCCCAGGTCGAGCACATCGCCCTCTTTGACGACCATCTTGCGCTCGGGGTAGTCGGTGCCAAAGTAGTTGACCATCATGCGGAAGGCGCCCATGCTGGCCACTATCTGTGCCTGGGGGTAGCGCTCCATAAAGGCGGCGATGCCAGCAGAGTGATCGGGCTCCATGTGATGGATAACCAGGTAGTCGGGCGTACGTCCATCGAGCGCGGCCTCGAGGTTGCCGAGCCATTCGTCGACAAAGCCAGCGTCAACCGAATCGGCGACAGCGATTTTATCGCCCAAGATAACATAGCTGTTGTATGCCATGCCGTTCTCGGACACGTCGTACTGGCCCTCGAACAGGTCAATGTCGTGATCGTCGACACCGATGTAGCGGATATCCTTGGTGATCTCCATCAGGCAAAGCCTCCTAGATAGACAAAAGAACCCGTCTATCATAGCACTCGCCTTCATAGCCACGGCTATCTGTCAGCATCCTTACCGATTGTTTTTGAGGCGGAATATACCGCCGTTTACCTGCACAAACTATGCGCGCGGTATCGCCGTGCTATGTCGAATGATGAGTTGGCCGGGAATACGAATGGCAACGGTTTTGCCCGCCGTACCCGCCTCGGGAACCGCATGCTCAAACACCTCGCGTCCGCGCTGATGTAGATCGAATCGCACGGTCGTGAGCTCGTTGTGTGCGACAAAATCATCGAGCGAATCGTCGACGCCCACCACGCTTACGTCCTCGGGCACGCGCAGACCGCTATCGCGCAGCGCGGCAATCGCGCCATTTGCCATCTGATCGTTTGCCGCATAGATCGCCGTCATGGTGCGGTCGTGCTCGGCCAGGTACCTGCCGGCCTCGTAGCCGCTGTTGGCAGACCAGTCGCCCTCGAGCGGCTCTGCCGGCTCGATGTGTTTACGCCCGAGCGCATCCTGCCAACCGGCGCGGCGAAATTGTTCGTCGACCGAGAACGACGGGCCGCCAATATAACGAATCTGCTCGTGCCCCAGCTCAAACAGGTGATCCATAAGCAACAGCGAGCAGCCGTAATGGTCGGAATCGACCGTGGTCACCCGCGGGTGCGCATACATGGTAACGATGACCGTGCCAATGCCCGGCAGTGGATCGAACGTCTCAAAATCGGGCGCCATGCGACTCATACCGATGATGATGCCGTCCACCGGCAATGCGGCCATACGACGCGTGGCCTCGGCAAGCGAGAATTCCTCGGTCTTGGACATCTCGACCAGCGTGATGGCGCAATTATGCTCGCGAGCAGCGCTGGCGATGCCATCGATCATTGAGAGGTTGCCAAACTTGGTGACATCGTTGACGCACAGGCCGACCGAATGGTAACGGCCGTCGCGCAGCGAGCGACCAGCATAACTCGGACGAAAGCCGAGCTCTTGCATAGCGGCCTGCACGCGCTGGCGCGTCTGCTCGTTAACGTTGGGCAAGCCGTTGGCGACGCGCGAAACCGTCTGCTGCGAAACGCCAGCAGCGCGGGCGACGTCGGCCATGGAGACCGGACGCGTACCTGTATCGTTGGACGGGCGCCTTGCCACAGGATCACCTTCACCCTTGCGAGATCTGAATAGCGTGAATGCCGGCCCGGGCAGTAATACATCCCGCGCCGAGGCCCGCTATCGTCGGACGCATGTTAACGTACTCTACTTTTTCTATCTGCATCTCTTCTGCTCTATAAGTCCATACGGCAGTACCGTTCACGGCTGAATTTCTACCGATTACCAGATTCTCAAAAAGTGACAAGCGTTGTGTTATGAGTACGTTAACATAGCCCGTAACGTGCGGTATCGTGAACACTTGGTTCATGCCGCTTCAAGTTGTTAACGTACTCATAACGACGCAAAACCCACCCGTGCGCGCCAAGGAAAGGACTCCCATGACCACCCCCGACGAAAAGACATTCGCCACGCTCACCAAGCTATTTGAGGAGGAGTTTGGCCCCATCGGCGACCGCCAGGTGCTCTACGTGCACGCGCCCGGGCGTTCCGAGATCAGTGGTAATCACACCGATCACGAAGGCGGTCACGTTATCGCCGGCTCGCTCGATGTCGCTGTCGACGGTATCGCCGTGGCAACCGACTCCAACAAGATTCGCGTCGCCGACGAGGGCTATCCTACGTTTGAGATCACGCTCGACACGCTGGATGTTCAGGAGTCCGAGAAGGGCACGTCCGCAAGCCTCGTCCGCGGCATGGCGCACGAGATTGCAGCCCTTGGCGTTGAGCCCCACGGCTTCGACTTCGCCTTCACCTGCTCCGTCCCCTCGGGCGGCGGCCTTTCCAGCTCCGCTGCCGTCGAGGCCGCATACGGCCGCGCCATGGAGACGCTCTGGGGCGCGCCCGCCATTGAGCCCGTCGCGCTCGCGCAGATGAGCCAGCGCACCGAGAACAACTACTACGGCAAGCCCTGCGGTCTGATGGACCAGGCCGCCGTGTGCCTGGGTGGCCTCGCCTACATGGACTTTGAGGACCAGGCTCAGCCTAAGACCCAGAAGCTCGAGCTCAACTTTGAGGATCACGGTTATGCGCTTGTGCTCGTTAAAGTGGGCACCGACCACGTGGCCGCCACCGACGACTACGCCGCCGTTCCGCGCGAGATGCAGGACGTCGCCGCCGAGTTTGGCAAGGCACGCCTGTGCGAGGTCGACGTTGCCGACTTTGACGCCAAGCTCCCCGAGCTGCGTGCCAAGCTGGGCGACCGTGCCTGCCTGCGCGCCGTTCACTACTGGTACGAGAACGGCCTGGTCGACAAGCGCTGGGCAGCTCTGAACGCCGGCGACATCGACCAGTTCCTGGTCCTGACGCGCGAGTCCGGCGCCAGCTCTGCCATGTACCTGCAGAATGTTGTTGCCAAGCTGGGTTCCGAGCAGCCTTCCATGTATGCCCTGGCGCTGGCCGAGCACGTGCTCGACGGCCGCGGCGCCGTCCGTATCCACGGTGGCGGCTTTGGTGGCACCATCCAGGCCTTCGTGCCGCTCGACCTGGTCGACACCTTCATTGCCAAGATGAACGGCTGGCTGGGCGAGGGTTCTGCCCGTCACTACGCCATCTCTGACAAGGGGGCTTACGCGGCATGGCTGTAATGACTGATGTGCGCGAGGCCGCACAGAACCTGATCGAGTACGCCATCCACCGATCGATGATCGGCCAGGACGACCGCATCTGGGCATACAACACCATTTTGGAGTGCATCAGCGCTACGGGGCCCGCGCTCGATATGGCCTGGGCGCTCCAGGTTGAGAAACTCTCGCTCTTGCACCCCGATACCCTGCCCGACTTTGACCTTGAAGGCACGCTTGCCGCGCTTTCCGAGACCGCCGTTGCCAACGGTGCCGCCGAGGACACAGCATCGGGCCGCGACCGCATCGCCATGCGAATCATGGGCGTGCTCACGCCGAGGCCTTCGGTTGTAAACGAAGAGTTCAACGGACGTATGGGCGTCAACGAGCCCCGCGCCGCAACCGACTGGTTCTACGGCCTGTGCTGCGACGCCGGCTACGTGCGCCGTGCCGCCATCGCGCGCAACATCAAATGGAGCACCCCCACCAACTGGGGCGATCTTGAGATCACTATCAACCTGTCCAAGCCTGAGAAGGACCCGCGCGATATCGCCGCGGCAGGTGTAGCCAAGAACACGGGCGAGAAGTATCCCGCCTGCCAGCTCTGCATCGAAAACGAGGGCTACCCCGGACGCTCCGCCGCAGCCGACGGCGGCGCTCACCCCGCCCGCCAGAATCTGCGCGTTATCCCCATTGAGCTCGACGGCGAGCGCTGGGGCTTCCAGTACAGCCCGTACGCGTACTTTAACGAGCACTGCATTGCCATGAGCTCCAAGCATCGCCCGATGCACGTCGACCGCAAGGGCCTGACCTGCCTGCTCGACTTTGTCGACCTGTTCCCGCACTACTTTATTGGCTCCAACGCCGACCTGCCCATCGTGGGCGGCTCGATCTTGTCGCACGACCACTTCCAGGGCGGCGCACACGAGTTCCCCATGATGCACGCCGCTGAGGTCTCGCAGTTTAGCGTGCCCGGCTTTGACCAGGTCAGCGGTACCGTGCTGCAGTGGCCGCTCTCGGTGCTGCGCCTGCGCTCGCATGACCGCGCCCAGCTGCTCGACGCTGCCGAGAAGATTATCCTTGCCTGGCGCGAGTGGACCGATGAGTCGGTTGGCGTCGTCGCGCACACAGCCGATGGCGTGGCGCACAACACCGTGACGCCCGTCATCCGCCGCGTCGACTCCCGCGGCAATGCCGGCGGCGAAATCTACGAGGCCTACCTGGCGCTTCGCTGCAACATCACGACTGACGAGCATCCGCTGGGCGTATTCCACCCGCATGCCGAGTACCACCACATTAAGAAGGAGAACATCGGCCTGATCGAGGTCATGGGCCTGGCCATTTTGCCGCCACGCCTGGTTCCCGAGCTCGGCGCCGTCCGCGAGCACCTGCTGGCCGCCAAGGTCGATGCCAGCTACGACCTTGGCGCCGCACTCGAGGGCGACGACCTTTGCCGCAGCCACGCCGCATGGGCCGAGGATGTCTTTGCACGCCGCGCCGATGAACTTACGACCGACAACGCCATCGATATCCTGCACGAGGAGGTGGGCGTGGTGTTTGGCCACGTGCTCGACAACGCCGGCGCCTTTAAATGGGACGAGGCAGGACGCGCCGCCCAGCAGCGCTTTATTGACTCGCTGTAGCACGCGAGCTCGAACGCACGCACTTAACAAATAGCGCCTACACGACCACGGCGCCCGCCGGCAACATCGCCGACGGGCGCCGTTTTCTGATGCAAGGGTAGCTAATTTGCACCAAAACAAGGAGTGTTCCAAACTGCCGGCAGAGAAGGAACGTCCCCAGGTGCCGACCTAAACTCCCACATTATTCGATGGAAAAACGTGGTTGCCTCACACATTATTCGATGGAAAAACGTGGTTTACTCCCACATTTTTCGATGGAAAGACCAAGACGGTCTTATACTAACCATGATCGTTAGGGGGCAGTATGCAGCGACAGCTAATGGACGAACTCATCGCTTGGAAATCTAGGGCAAACCGCAAGCCCCTCCTGCTTAAGGGGGCCCGCCAGACGGGAAAAACCTGGCTTCTTAACGAATTCGCAGGCCAGCAGTATCAAAACGTCATCCGCTTTGACTTTATGCTCGAACCGGGCGCACGTTCGCTGTTCGACGGAAGCCTTGACCCCAAACGCATCATCTCCCAGATAGAGCTCCTGCGCGGCCAGACCATAACGCCGACAGACACGCTCATCATCTTCGACGAAATCCAAGAGGCACCGCGTGGCATCACCTCGCTCAAATACTTCAACGAGCTGGCGCCGGAATACCATATCGTGGCAGCCGGCTCCTATATGGGGCTCGCGCTCCGACGCGAAAACGAGTCGTTCCCCGTCGGCAAGATCGACCAGCTCACCATGCGCCCCATGGGGTTTGTCGAGTTCGTTCGTGCCGTCGATGGCGATCCGCTCGCAGATGCCATCCTTGCCGCAGACATGGACCTGCTGGCAAACGTTTCCGAAAAGCTCGAGCGCCTGCTCAAGGAATACCTCGTTGTCGGAGGCATGCCAGAAGTTGTCTCCGCTTTCGCCGCCTCCCACGATTTCATCGAGGCCCGCAGGCTTCAGCAGCAAATCATCGAAGCTCATGAATCCGATTTTGGCAAGCATGCGCCAGCCCGCATCGTCGAGCGCATGAGGCTGGTTTGGAAATCCCTTCCCGGCCAGCTCGCAAAGGAAAACAAGAAGTTCGTCTACGGCGCGCTTCGTCCCGGGGCGCGCGCACGCGATTTTGAGGAAAGCCTCCAGTGGCTCATGGACTATGGAATCGTTCATAAGGTACCACGTGTTTCCGCCCTAAGAGCACCGCTCACAAGCTACGAGGATCTCTCGGGCTTCAAGCTGTTCTGCATCGACACCGGCATCCTCGGAGCACTCTCCGGCCTCACGCCAGCCATTGTTCTGAACGGGCCCGCTGTTTTTACGGAGTTCAAAGGCTCGCTGACCGAGCAATACGTCGCACAGGAGCTTTTGCTCCAAGGCAATACTCCCGCGTATTGGTCATCCTCCTCCGGCAATGCAGAGACTGACTTTGCCGTCGACCATGCGGGGACCGTGCTTCCGCTCGAGGTCAAGGCGGCAGAGAATCTCAAAGCAAAGAGCCTGAGGATTGCCTGCGAGAAGTTCAAGCTCGAGCGCTGCGTGAGAACATCGTTAGCGGCATATAGAGACGAAGGCACGCTCGTCAATATTCCGCTCTGGGAGATTGGGCAAATCGACAAGCTGGCATAGGCGCTGTGGAGGGGGTGCCCCGTAAGGAGTGTCCCAAACTGCCGGCAAAAAGGAACGTCTCTATCTGCCGCATTCCCGAAGCAAGGCAACGCCGATGTTTTGGCAACGGCAGCGAGCGGGCCGCATTTGAGACAAGGTGACGTGAAACGAAAGGGCGCTGACCTTCCGGTCGCGCCCTTGAAGTTGAACGTCAGATTGTCCAAATGCGGCCCGCGCAGCGTCGGCCCGTTACGCGGTTTGGTAAAACCGCGTAACCCTACAGTTCAGTCACGACAACACTGTTGTAGACCTCGTCCCAGCGATCCATGACCAGGTGACCGGTCTTGGGATCCATGGCGTTGAGCTTGCCGCAGGTATTGGCAGTCTTAAGTACGGTGATATCGTCGGCGCTGGCAGCAATAGCATGCGCAAAGCCGGCGATGGTCGAGTCGCCGGAACCCGTCGCGTTCACAGCCGCAATCGCGGGCGTCTTGGCGCGGAACGCGCGACCCTCATGGAAGCCCACCGAACCGGCAGCGCCCATCGAAACGACAACCCAGGGGATACCGGCAAAGCGGCCATCGGCGGCAAGCGCCTCGCGTAGGGCATCGACATCATCGGTCGTAAAGGACGTACCCAGCAGGCCGTTAATCTCGGTCAGGTTGGGCTTTACGAGCTCAGGCTTAGCGTCGGACTCCAGCGCGGCCTCCAGCGATGCACCCGAGGTGTCGAGCAACACCTTGGCGCCCGCCTCCTCGGCGATCTTGACGAGCTCGGCATAGTAGCCGGCATCGACGCCACGCGGCAGCGAGCCCGAAAGCGTCACAACGTCCGCCTTCGCTGCAAGCTCGGCGAACTTGGCCGTAAAGGCCTCGAGCTCGGCCGGGGCAATCTGCGGGCCGCTCTCTAACAGCTCGGTCTGATTACCCTCGTGCAGAATATTCAGGCAGATGCGCGTCTCGCCGGCAATGGGCACAAAGTCGTTCTTGACGCCATCAGCATCCATAAGCTCGGCCATATAGGCGCCCATGTGGCCGCCGAGCAGACCGGTCGCGAGCACGTCGTCGCCCAGCTGCAGCAGCACACGGCTCACGTTGAGGCCCTTGCCGCCAGCGGTCTTTTCGGGCGTCACACGGTTCACGTCGTCGATGATCAACTTGTCGAGCTGATAGCGCGTATCAATCGACGGGTTCATGGTAACGGTCAGAATCATATTGAACTCCTGCTTCCGGGGCACGACACGCGCGGCCCCAAACATACGATAGCTCGTTAAAGGATCTCGATCTCAAAGCCGCGGGTGACGGTCTCCCCCGGCTTGGCAACCAGGCAGCCACGCTTGTGCTCCAGAATATCGTCCTCGTCGGAGCAGGTGGACAGACCACCCCACGGTTCAACAGCCACAAAGTCGCCCTCGGGCTTGCTCCACACAATCAGGTACGGCATATCGGGGAACGTCAGGCGCACGCCCTTGTCCTCGGTTTTCTTGGTCAGCGTAACCACGTGGCTCTCGAGCACATCAAAGATGGTCTCCGCGAAGTCGAAGAGTTCGTGGGTCAGCGGCAGGTCATGGCCAGCCATCGGGTTCTTGCTGCGATGCTCAACATCAATCAGGCCCGTCGAGGGAACGGCAGTACAGAGCTCGGCGGCCTCGCGCTGCTCAAAACGGAGCTCGTAGTCGTCATAGGACTCGCCTTCGTCAAGCGGGCACTTAAAGCCAGGGTGACCGCCCACAAAGAACGGCATGTCCTCGGTGCCCTCATTGGTCACCTCGTACGACACGGCCACCTTCTCCGCATCGATCGTGTAACGAGCAACGATCTTAAACGGATACGGGTACTGCTCGAGCAACTCGGCATGGTCGGCAGAGCTTAGGCTCAGCGCGACCATGTTGTCGCCCCGCTCCTCGAGCTTCCACTCCTGTTTGCGAGCAAAGCCGTGACGGGCAAGCTTGACCTCGCGGCCGCCCATGGTCATTGCGCGACCGTCACGAAGACCTCCGCAGATAGGGAAGCAAATGGGCGCCTGACCCGACCACACCGCCGGGTCGCCCTGCCATAGATACTCACGGCCATGAGCCGCAATAGAAGTAAACGATCCGCCCGCGGTGCTCAGCGCCACGCGGATAGAACCGTTATCAAGAACAAACTCCATAGGAGCCTTCCCTTTCTTATGCCAGCCCGCCGAGTCAATGGGCTGATAGAAAACCGGCTCGCGCCCCCTCACAGAAACGCGAGCCGTCAATTGAAAAGCTGCAGAATGCCGGGTACCGCCAAAACGAAGCACACAAGCTCAGCAGGCAAACGTGTTATCGGAGCAGCTTACTGAACCAGAAAGCTTCGCAACAACAGGGGAGATCTCACAGGTCACTCAAACGTCAGCGAGCGGCGCTCAGGTGCCCCAGGTCGCCGCGAAAGAGGAGCGACGCGTACTTCATGTACGCGAGCGACGGTTTGAGCGGCGAGATGGGGTGCCTGGGCGGCGCGCAGCGTCGACCCGTTACGCGGTTTGGTAAAACCGCGTAACCTCCTTAGTCGTGGTATTCGCCGCGGTCCCACTTCTCCAGGAACTCGTCAAAGAAGTGCGGGTCAGCCTGAGCCTCGGCGTCGGCCTTATTGCAGGCATCGATCTTGGCGATCAGGGCATCGTGCTCGGGGGTCTTCTCGTAGGGCTCCTCCAGGAAGGCAAGCATGATATCGGCCATCAGGAACTCGCCGGTGATCTTGCCGCCAAAGCCCACGATGTTGGCATTGAGCTCGCGACGGGCATACAGGGCAGAGGTCATGTCGCGGACCAGGGCGCAGCGGGCGCCGGGAACCTTGTTGACGGCGTTGGTGATGCCGATGCCGGTACCGCACAGGGCCACGCCAAAGTCGGCCTTGCCGCTGGCAACAGCCTCGCCCACGGCCTTACCGTAGATGGGATAGTGCGTACGGGTGTGACTGTAGGTGCCGCAGTCGAGCACCTTGTAGCCAGCCTGCTCCAGGCGGTCGGCCAGATAGATCTTCTCGTCCGTAACGATATGGTCGCAACCGATTGCGATGGTCTTCTTCATCAGAACGTCCTTTCGTCTGAATTCACAAGTTGAGGTAGAAGTTCGAGTTCTCGGTGGCTCTCGTTAGGCCATCTTGTTGAGCATGTCGACACGGATCTGGTGACGGCCGCCGGCGTACTGTGCACGCAGGAACTCGCGGGCGATCTTCTTGGCGACCTCGGTGCCCACAACGCCCGGGCCCATGGTGACCATGCGCGAGCCGTTGTGCTCGCGGGTCATGTAGGCGGAGCGCTCGTCGGAAATGTTAGCGACGACCATGCCCTTGATCTTGACGGCAGCCATATAGGAGCCGACGCCGTACTTATCGAAGGCGAAGCCCTGGGAATCCTTGTGCTCCAGCAGGTCCTTGGCAACGGCGGTCGCGGAATCGACAAAGTCCGCGGCAGGGGTCTCGGAATAGTCGACGACCTCGTGACCGTCGGCGATGAGCATCTCCTTGATGGACTCCTTCATCGACATACCGTCGGCATCGGAAGCGATTACAACCCTCATGACATCCTCCTTGAGAGATACGCAGGTGCGTAGTTTCTGTTTGGAAGTGTTGAATCGCGTTCAGGTCCGGGCATCTGAATGTGCGGTTCTTCACTGTTCATGTTTATTTGAACACATTCGAACAGCAACTGCAACAACTATTTGTTTATCTTTGTTCTTTTTTGAACAATTACCGTTCGCGGATGATAGTCAACCGTTTGGGCGTAGTTAGTTTCGGATCGCCATGAACCAAGCACACAAAAGGCGGCCGAGATGCGCCTCGACCGCCTATTCAGCTGACTTATATATGCGCCACGAGAGCTCTGCGGCTACTCAGTCTGTCCACTCTTCTTGGCGTGCTTGGACGGAGCACTCAAAAAGCGACCCGTCAGATAGTTCGTCGGGCCGGAGATATCGATCCCCAGCAGTACGTGCCCAAGCCACAGGAATGCAGCAAGCACCAGCAGCGGAATCACGCACGAGGTCACAATCATCACGATGACGCCTTCGATCAGATCGGTCACCTGCTGCACAACCTCGTCGGTCATCGACTTGGCGCTATCGGTCACCGAAGTCAGTAGACTCGAGGCGCCTTCGGTCAGCTGCTCAAGCACGTTTTTGTCCGTTTTGACTTTGGATTTCTTTTCACTCTTTGACGAGCTCGCATCAGCCGCGCTTGTCGCCTTTTGCTCGGCCTGCTCGATACTCACCTGGTACGTCTCGTCGACCTTTTGCGACACCCACACGCTCGCGGGCACCAACGCCATGCCGATCATGGCGACCACCAGCACGCGAGTCGCCACGCGGCGCAGGACGGCGCTCGTGCTCCAGCGCCCGTGAATGCCAAGCGACGCTGCAAAGAGCACCAGCGCAAACGGAATCAGGATACCCAGACCAACCGACCACAAAATGGTTAGCAGGTATTTCTCGAGATAGAGCACGGCAAGTACGATGCCCAAGTTTCCCGAAAGCTGTGCGAGTTGTTCGGCGACCGGCGTTCCCGTATCGCCCGGCAGCGCAGTGATGCCCGCAGATAGGGCGACGCACGAGGTCGTGAGCGCCAACACGTTGCCCTTCTTTTGATCGATGACCTCGATGGTGGAGTCCCAAGTCTTGGTATCGGCAAAATGCGGACGAGCTACAAAGCCCGACAGTAGCGCCAGTACCACGAGCGCAACGATGAAGCCAATCTGCAGTTTTTTATTTGCGCACACGACATCGGACAGGCTGGGCTGCAGTTCGGCCACCGTCGTATGCTCGGTAATTTGGACGGGGCGCCCGTGAGTCATCTCGCCCGCGTCTCTCTTTTGAATCGATCCGTTGTCCGGCATTTGGATACCTCCTCATTCCGGCCTGTATTGCGGATGGAAGTATACCCACGAAGCAAAATGTCCAACAGCACCCAATAAGTTGCGGTGAAATAGGGACTGTTTTATGCCTGCTAGCCCCTATTCAGTCCCTATTTCACCGCAACTTGGAGGAGAACAGAAAAAACCCTGCCGTGGGGCAGGGCTTTTGGAAGGGGACTTGGTTGTGAGAGTTCGTTAGGCGAGCTTGGCCTCGAGCTCGGCAATGCGCTTGTAGGCATCGATGGTAAAGCGGGCCTGCTTCTCCAGGATCATGGTGGTCATGAGGGTGTCCTGAGCGTGGGCCATGATGAAGGTCATCTCCATCTCGCCGCCGCCGGCCTCCTGCGAAAGCAGCTTGGTCTGCGTGTCGTGGGCGCCAATGAGTGCATCGCTCGCATCCTTGTGCAGCTGTTCGGCCTTCTCAAAATCACCCTCGCGAGCAGCATCGAGCGCTGCAAGCAGATCGGTCTGGGCGTCACCCGCGTATGCGACGATCTCGAATCCAACCATCGAGATTTCTTCTTTGGTTGCCATATTGCGTTCCTTTCACATATGAACCAATGGAGAGCATCGCGTCCGGGCATACGCGCTGCGTTGTGTATGACAGAAACATTAACATTCAAACAAAAGAGAACAACGCAAAACGCAATTTCGAGCTATGAACGGTTGCTTTTCGCCCGTGAACGGTTTTTAAACTAGTTCGAACAATATTGAACACAATGGACAGCAGCTCAAACAGGTCCGCACCCTAGCGCAAATCGCGCACCGTATCGCCCTCGACAAGCACGCCGGGGATCAGCATGTGCTCCACGCCCGGTGCGACGTCCTCGGCGCCGGCAATCTTGTCGACCGCCCACATGCCAACGCGCTTGTTATCAAAGCGCACCGTGGTCAGATGCCGATCGGGCACGATATCGCCCAGGCTGTCGTCAACACCCACCACGCTTACATCCTCGGGCACGCGCTTTCCGCGCGACTCGAGTCCGCGAATGCAGCCGTAGGCCATGGCATCGTTGGAGGCATAAATGGCCGTGCAGGTCGGATCATCCGCAAGCACCTGGCCGGCGGCATATCCGCTCTGTGCCGTCCAATCGCCACGGACGAGTCGCGGCGGCTCAATACCATGCGCACGCAATGTCTCACGCCAGCCCTCCTCGCGCCGCATGCCCGAAAGCGAGCGCTCGGGACACGAGATAAAGTGCACGGTCTTGTGCCCCTGCTCCAGCAAGTACTCGACCACCTGGCGCGAACAATCGAACTGGTCGTTATCGACCGTCGAGCACAGCGGGTGCTCTAGCATGGTAACGAGCACCGTCTGCATACCGGGCAGCGGCTCAAAGGTGCCAAAGTCCGCCGGCATGCGGTTCATGATCACGACCATACCGTCCACCGGCAGTGCGCTCATACGCGACGATGCGCTCTCGAGGGTATAGGGGTGTCCATCTACTTTAGTGAGGGTGATGGCGTAGCCGTGTTTGTCGGCGGCGGCGGCAAAGCCCTCCATACGGTCGAGGTTGCCGGTGCCGGTAATGTTGAACATGGCGACGCCGACGGTCTTAAACTTACCGCGGCGCAGCGATCGACCGGCAAAATTGGGGCGATACCCCAGCTCGCGCATGGCGGCACGCACGCGCTCCTTGGTCTCGGGGCGCACGCTGGGCGAATCGTGCACCGTACGCGAGACTGTCTGCTCCGAGACGCCCGCGAGACGCGCCACATCCTTAACGGAAACCGATTTTTTAACAGCGGCCATAGGTCGATCTTTCTATGTCGACGATGCCATTGGTGGCACCCTACGCAGTCATTTTTAACGCCTTCAAGTATATCCAACGCCTCCCCCACCATACGCTCACCACCCAAAACCTACCGTTCACCGACATTTTTGCTTCCCCAAACGGCTTTTGGCTCCCAAATGTTAACGTTGCCATTGCGCAAACACAGAGCCACCGGGCGGCTCAAACGTTTACGCATAAGGAATCGACGGTTCGCAGGCACAGGAACCACCGGTTCGCGTCTTTTTTTGTGTCGCAAAATGGCAACGTCAACATTTTGGCAACCGAACGCCAAAAGCTACCATCGTTGCTAACCCACCGACTCTTAGGAGCATTGCATGGAGCAACTTATCGCCATCATCGAAAAGGGCCAGCCCTTTTTCAACGCGATCGCCCGCAACAAGTACCTCAAGGCGATTCGCGACGGCTTTATCTCCGTCATCCCCATCATCATCTTCTCGTCCATCTTCTGCCTGGTAGCCTCGGTCCCCAACATCTGGGGTTTCTACTGGCCCGATGACATCAACAACGCCCTGTGGAAGTGCTACAACTACTCCATGGGCATCCTGGCTATCGCCTGCGCCGCCACCACGGCCAAGCACTTCGCCGACGCGCAGAACCGCGACCTGCCCAAGAACAACCAGATCAACTTCATCTCGTGCATGTGCGCGGCCATCATCGGCTTCTTGCTCCTTTCGAGCGACACGATCGCCACGGACGCCGCCAGCGGCTTCAACACCACCTACCTTGGTTCCAAGGGCCTGCTGACCGCCTTTATCGCTGCGTTTGTGACCGGCATCATCTACAAGTTCTTCATTAAGCGCAACATCACCGTCAAGATGCCCGAGCAAGTTCCGCCCAACATCTCGCAGACCTTTAAGGACATCATCCCCTTCTCCGTCTGCATTACCGTCTTTTGGGTCTTTGACATCGTCTTCCGCGCTGCTTTTGGCTTCTGCTTTGCCCAGGGCGTCATCCAGGTGTTCCAGCCCCTGTTCACCGCTGCCGACGGCTACATCGGCCTCGCTGTGATCTACGGCGCCATGAGTCTCTTCTGGTTCGTCGGCGTCCACGGCCCCTCGATCGTCGAGCCCGCCATCGCCGCCGCCCTCGTTGCCAACATGACCGACAACCTGGCTGCGTTCCAGGCCGGCCAGCACGCTTCCGCTGTCCTGACCCAGGGTGCCCAGTACTTCGTCGTCTGCATGGGTGGCACCGGCGCCACGCTCGTCCTGGTCTTTATGTTCTGCTTCCTGGCAAAGTCTCAGGAGATGCGCGCCGTCGGTAAGGCCGCCATCGTCCCGGTCTGCTTTGCCGTCAACGAGCCGCTGCTGTTCGCCGCGCCCATCGTGCTCAACCCCGTCTTCTTTGTCCCGTTTGTCTTTGCCCCGATCGCCAACATCTGGATCCTCAAGATCTTTATCGACTTCTTGGGCATGAACGGCTTTATGTACACCCTGCCTTGGACCGTCCCCGGCCCCATCGGTACCATCATGGGCCTGGGCTTCCAGCCGCTCGCCTTTGTGATGCTCGCCCTTATCCTGGTCGTCGACTTCGTTCTGTACTACCCGTTCTTCCGTGCCTATGACGCCCAGAAGTGCGCCGAGGAGGCCGAGATCTCCCAGGAGGAGCTCGCCGCCAAGAACGCCGAGAAGGCCGCCAAGCTCAACGATGCCTTCCAGGGCAAGGCTGATGCCAAGAGCGTTGCCGCCGGCGCTGCTGCCGAGGCCGTGAAGGCCGACGCCGCCCCCGCCGCTTCCGCAGCACCCGCTGCCGAGGCAACGACCGCCAGCGACCTCAACGGCAAGCGCGTGCTCGTGCTCTGCCAGGGCGGCGGTACCTCGGGCCTGCTCGCCAACGCACTGGCCAAGGCTGCCAAGGAGCGCGGCATCAATCTTGAGACCGCTGCCGAGGCATATGGCAACCATGTCGACATGCTCCCCGACTTTGACCTGGTCGTCCTGGCACCGCAGGCCGCCAGCTACCTGGCCGACCTGCAGAAGGACTGCGAACGCGTGGGCAACAAGTGCGTCGCCTGCCGCGGCAAGCAGTACATCGAGCTCTCCCAGAACGGCGACAAATCTCTCGCCTTCGTCTCCGAGCAGCTTTCGAAGTAAGTAACGCTCAGGGCCAGCCGACCATCAACAGCCGGCTGGCCCTTCGATTTAGACGATTGGATATTTCATCATGTCCGTTAACCCTGCTAGCGTCACCAACCCGCCCGCGCAGTTTCCCGAGGACTTTGTCTTTGGCGGCGCCACTGCTGCCTACCAGGTAGAGGGCGAGACCCGCACTCACGGTAAGGGCAAGGTTGCCTGGGACGACTTCCTGGAGGCCCAGGGGCGCTTTTCCCCCGATCCCGCTTCGGACTTCTACAACCAGTACCCCGTCGACTTGAAGCTGTGCGAGGAGTTCGGTATCAACGGCATTCGCCTCTCCATCGCTTGGAGCCGCATCTTCCCCAACGGCATCGGCGAGATCAACGCGCAAGGCGTGCAGTTCTACCACGATCTCTTCGCCGAGTGCCACAAGCACCACGTTGAGCCCTTTGTCACGCTGCATCACTTCGACACGCCGCTGCCCCTCTTTGAGAAGGGCGACTTCCTCAACCGTGAGACCATCGACGCCTTTGTGGACTTTGCCACCTTCTGCTTTAAGGAGTACGCCGACCAGGTGACCTATTGGTTCACCTTTAACGAGATCTGGGCCGATGCCTCCAACACCTACATCGAGGGCACCTTCCCCGGTGGCGTCAAGGCGCATCTTGCCGAGGCCTTCCAGTGCGAGCACAACATGATGCTCGCCCACGCCAAGGCAGTGCTGGCCTTCCACAACGGCGGTTTTAAGGGCAAGATCGGCGTCATTCAGTCGCTGGAGTTTAAGTATCCGCTCAACGAGAACGACCCCGCCGACATCAAAGCCGCCAACAACGAGCACGTGCTGCAAAACCAGTTCTTGCTCGACGCCACCTTCCGCGGCGACTACGCGCCCGACACCCTCGAGTGCGCCAACCGCCTGGCTGCCGTCTCGGGCGGCACCATCGAGATCTTGGACGAGGACCTCGAGATTATGCGCGAGGCAGCGCTCTACAACGACTACCTGGGCGTTAACAACTATCAGTGCCGCTTCTTGAAGGCCTACGACGGCGAGAACGACCTGCACCACAACGGTACGGGCGAGAAAGGCACCGGCCGCTGGCGCGTCAAGGGCATTGGCGAGCATGTGAACAAGCCCGGCATCCCCACCACCGACTGGGACTGGATCATCTATCCCGAGGGCCTGTTCGATCTGCTCGTCTACATTAAGCAGCGCTACCCCAACTACAAGCAGATCTTCATCACCGAGAACGGCATGGGCTACAAGGACCCCTACAAGGACGGTTTTGTGGACGACCAGCCGCGCATCGACTACATCGAGCAGCACCTGCGCTGGCTACTCAAAGCCATGGAGGTGGGCGTCAACGTGGGCGGCTACTTCCTGTGGAGCCTGCAGGATCAGTTCTCCTGGACCAATGGCTACAACAAGCGTTACGGCTTCTTCTACGTTGACTTTGAAACCCAGAAGCGCACGCCCAAGGCAAGCGCCTACTGGTACAAGCACGTAGCGCAGACCCGTCGTCTGGACTAGCGGCTTGCGACGAGCGGTTGGCGGAGTTGCACCGCCCACATAACCTGTCCCCCATTTCTCAGCCGGGGGTGGCACGTCACACGGCGCGCCGCCCCCGGCCTTTTTTGGGCGGTTCGGGGGCCGCTTGTCTCAATCTGTAACATCTAGCCGAGTTTTTGGGTCCAAGCTGTTACAGATTGAGACGAACAGGATTGCTCTTTCCGAAGAATCTAAATCTGTAACACGTAGCCCGCTTTTGACCGTCTACCTGTTACAAATCGAGACAAACGGAGTAGGACCTAACCCCGTATGTCCCTAACAGTCGAGCGTTCGACCAGCGTACTCGGCACATGAATCGCCTCGATAGACGAGCTCTCTCCAATCGCCGCCTCAAACGCAAGCTTACCGACACCGCGCAAATCAAATCGCAGCGTCGTCAGCCGATTGTGAGGAACAAGTCCCTCGAGTGCGTCGTCGATACCAACCACGCTCACGTCGTCGGGCACGGACAGGCCCGCGTTCTCGAGCGCGGCGATAACGCCCAGCGCCATCTGGTCATTTGCCGCAAGCACGGCAGTCGGCGCCTGCGACCCGCCGGCAAGCACCTCGGCCGCAATCCGCTCGCCCATGGCGTACCCACTGTCCGCACTCCAATCGCCACGCAGCATCGGAGCGGCATCGACATGAGCACGACCCAGCGTATCGCGCCAACCGGCCTCACGAAAACGCGAGGAAATCGAGTTTTCCGGACCCGCCACAAACCGCATATTCGAGTGACCATGTTCCAGCAGATAATTGGTCAACAGCTCGCACGAACCATACTGGTCGGAGTCGATCGTCGTGCAGCGCGGATGCGCATACATGGACAGGATGACCGTTCGCACTCCCGGCTGGGGAACAAACTCCTCAAAATCGGGAGCCATGCGGTTCATGTTGAGAATCATGCCGTCGACGGGTCGCTCGACCATGCGGCGCGAGGCATCGGCAAGTGCATAGGGCTTGTCGCCGCCCATCTCGATCATAGTGACGGCAAAATCGTGCTCGCGCGCCGCTTGCATGATACCCTCGAGCGTCGCCAGGTTACCGACACGTGTGATGTTGTACATGCACAGGCCAATAGAACGATACGACCCGCCGCGCAACGCCGCTCCAGCAAAATTGGGACGAAAGCCCAGCTCTTCCATGGCGGCCAGCACACGCTTGCGCGTCTTTTCCGTCACGCTGGGCATACCGTTGACCACGCGAGACACAGTCTGGCGGCTCACGCCAGCGAGCGCCGCAACCTCTGCCGCGCTCGCCGAACGACCATTCCTTGTCTGCTGATCCATGCCTTCCACGCTAACCTGCTTCCCAACTATTCCCCGCGCCCATGGCGCATCGTACATACATTGATAACGTGCTCATGATACCCGAGTCATATACCACAACATGAAAACTTCTGTCAATCAAAACCGCTTACCGAACAAACCTTGATTATCAACTTCATCCGAACATTTCCCACATTCATCCGCACATGTGCGGATGAATGTGGGAACCCGATACCCTGAGGGCCGGACCGGCCGGCCCCGGGA
>NZ_JADMWW010000011.1:17557-72199 GCF_015548375.1 Collinsella aerofaciens | reverse complement strand
TTGCTGCTCTACAGTCCTGCGCAAGACGGAAAGCACATTAAGTGCTTTCCTTTGCGTGCGGAACTCGCGACAAACTTAACCCGCGCCAGCCGGCCCCGGAGACCCTCCCTGCCGTCACTTTGTTCGAGCCGTTGTTGTCGCTCGCCGCTTCGCGGCTCGGCGGCCCCGTTCTCCGCGGCGGGGTTGGTCTGATGGATCTTGTTGAAGCTCGGCCATTGGCTCAAATGGAAACGGGGGACGCATCTGCATCCCCCGTTTTTGTTGTGATTACTCTAGGTCAATAAACTTAGTGCTTAGGATCTTGCCGTCTTTTACTAGCATTCTGGCCATGGTGGGGCCTCGGGTGCCTCTGGGGTAGCTGGCGCTGCCCGGGTTGAGGACTAAGCAACGGCCCACTTGGGCTTCTTTGGTTACGTGGGTGTGGCCGTTGATGGCTACGTCTACGGATCCCACCGGAAGGTCTTCGCGGTAGTGGGCTACGGCGAATTTGAGGCCTTCGTAGGTAAAAAGCGCAAGACGGTCTACATCGGGGCCGTAGTCGCGGTAGTAATCGTTGTTGCCCAGTACGGCCCGCACGGGAGCGATGGTGCATAGGTGCTCGTAGTCCATCTCTGACGTGAGGTCGCCGGCGTGGATAATCAGATCTGCGCCCTCAAGCTCATCCAAGAGCGCAGGCGATAAATAGCCGTGGGTGTCCGAGATGATGTCGATGCGCTTGGCGCTTGCGCTGTTCATGGGATCCTTCCGCAAAAAACGATTCGGCAGATACATACAAAAAAGCCCCACGGCTCCGCAGACGATGGGTCTACAGGGCTGCGGGGCCAGTGTGCTAGAGACTCAGAGCCTTCTTGAGCGGCACGACGCGGCGGCGCGAAACCGGCACGCGTTCGTCGACGCCCGTAATGCCCAGCTGGATGGCGCCCGAGGGCACCGTCTCCACATCCGTGACGCACGCCAAGTTGACGATATAGCGGCGGTGAACACGGAAGAAGCCAAAGTCGCAGAGTTTGGCCTCAAACTGCGCCAGCGAGGTCGTCGACAAAAAGCGATCATCGACGGTATAGATGCAGGAGTAATCGTCCTTGGCCATGATAAAGCGAATGTCGTCCACGGGAATGAGCACCTTGCGGCCGCCCTTTTCCACCGGGATACGCTCGATGGTCACCTTGCTGTCCGTAACCGGCTTGGTGCGTTGCATGACCTTCTCGATCGCGCGATCCAAGCGAGCTTCCTCGACCGGCTTCATCAGATAATCGACGGCATCCACGTCGAATGCCTCGACCGCATGGTCACTATACGCAGTCACAAACACGATCGCCGGCGGATTTTTGAGCTTATGCAGCGCCTCGGCAAGTTGCAGGCCCGAGGCACCGGGCATCGAGATATCGAGAAACACGACATCCACGCGACTTTCCATAAGCATCTCGATGGCGGAGCGGACGCTCGACGCCTCCGTGATCGTGCCGATCTTGCCCGTTTGCTCGAGCAGGAAGCGAAGCTCCGAGCGAGCCGGCGCCTCATCATCCACAATCATCGCACGCAGCATAGGGATAAAACCTTTCGTCAACTAACTACGCCGGGCATCCGTCGCATGACGTTGAGCCCGTAGTCTTTTATTTTACTCTTGAATGTCAAAGATGCTCTCTGACAAATCAAGATGAAGGAGCACTTTGGTGCCCTTACCCGGCGCCGATTCGACACGCGTATAGGAGTGCGGCCCATAAAAGCGATGGATGCGCTCCGAAATATTGTGCATGGCCACACCGGCGCCGCCACCCTGGGGAGAGCTGGCGTCGGGACGGGCAGAACGCTCGTCAAACAGTCTGGCGGCGGTACCCTCATCCATGCCCACGCCATTATCGGCCACGGCAATCAAGATTGCATCCTCGCCGTCTTGGTGAACGGTCACGTCGATCCTCAGGGCGTCGTCATCGCCCATACCATGACGTACGGCGTTCTCGACAATCGGCTGGATCACGAACGCCGGCACCAGCGTATCTTCCACGTCCTCGGACACATCGAACGTCGCAAGCACGCGGTCCTCGCCAAAGCGGGCCTTCTCAAAGGTAAGGTAGCGCTTGGTCTGTGCGACCTCGCGCGAGACCGGAATAAGCGATCCCGAGTTGTCGAGCGTGGCACGATAGAACGATGAGAACTCACGAAGCAGTTCGCGGGCCCGCAGCGGGTCGGTGCGCGTAAACGATGCAATGGTGTTCAGCGTGTTGAACAGGAAGTGCGGGTTAATCTGCGCCTGCAGCGCACGCACCTCGGCGCGCGCCGTGAGTTCCTTTTGCACCTCGAGCTCGTGGATGGCGAGCTGTGTGGACAAGATCTCGGCAAAGCCCGAGGCAAGCGCATACTGGGTACGGTCGACGGCGCGCGGGGTCTTGTAGTAGAACTTGAGCGTGCCGACGGTACGATCGCCCACCTTGATGGGGGCGATAATGCCGGCGGGGACTTGGTTGTGCGAGCCGTCCGAGCCCACGACATCCACCATACGGTTGAACGACTGCACGATGCCATGTTCGATAACGTAGCGTGTGGCAAGCGTGTGGATGGGAGTATCGGGCAGCAGTTTTTCCTCAAACTCGCCCGCGCAGGCAAGCACGTTGTCCTCGTCGGTGATGGCCACCGTCATGGCGCGCGTCTCGGGCAAAATGCGCCGGCACACCAAACGCGCTGACTCCTGCGTCAGACCGCCCTTAATGTCCTCGAGCATGGCCGAGGCCACCGAGAGCGTCTCCTCGGTGTACTGGGAGCGCACCGAATCGGGATTGAGCGTCAAAAAGATAAAGATGCACAGAAAGATGCACAGCAGCGCGCAGGCAATCACCGTGGCGATCGGCTCGATACCGGTCACCAAGGCAAAAATAAAGTACACCAGCACGCAAATGGCGCAGGCAACGGCAATGATGCGAAAGATTGATATTGAACTATCGCGCTGGGCGCGGCGGTCGATCATTCGGCCCCCTCCAGGATACTGATCAGTTGTGCGTCACGCCAAAGCCCGTCCATGATCTTGGGCCAAAAGCTCTGGAAACGCAGGTAGCTTGCAGCGTTTTGGCGCGCATAGGCCTTTGCCTCGTCGATACCATGGCGCCAGATGCGCAGGTAGCCCTCATGCTCGCGGGTAAACACGCTGCGGACCATAGCGGTCTTGCGCACGCGGTCGTCGAGCTCGCGCGAAATCCACGGGCCCGGGTAGGGCATGAGCGATGCCGCCGTAACGGGAATGAGCTCCTTTTGATGCGCGGCGAATGTCAACTTGGCCCGTTCGTAGTACCAACGGTATACATCCTGCATAAAGCGCGGTGAGCGCTTTTCGGACTCCGGAGGCAGATGGCGCACGGTCCACTCGTTATCGAACCACACGTCGTAGCCAAACATGCGCATGTTAAAGAGGTAATCCAAGTCCTCGCCGCGGGTGATAAACGGGTCAAAGGCCACACGCGTAAAGGCGCGGGCGTGCAGGGCCATCAGGCCGCCGCACACGTAGTTGGAGCGCGAGATGCGGGTGCCCGAAAGCGCCTTTTTCATCCAACGGTTGAACTCGATGCGCTTGGTCCACCAACGATGGCAGATGCCCGCCTTGTCCGTGGGAGCCAGCGGCGAGCCGTCGCGATCGTAGAAATAGCCGCTCTTGACCAAGATCGGCAAGCCCTGACGCGTCTGCTGCCCCAACGCATAGGTCGCGCGCTTCATAAAGTCGGCGTCGATGACAGTCTCATCGTCATCCAAAAAGATAACCGCGTCATGCCCCAGCACAGCGGCACAGGCTAGCCCCATGTTGCGGATGGCACCGTAGCCTCGCAGGCTCACGCACTCGCCCGAACCCTTGGGCGCGATCTGAGCAACCCGGTCTGCGATGCGCGAGGCCTGGGTGTTGGTGACAACGGTGACCTTGAGCGTGGGATGCGCGTCGACAATCTCGTGCACGCGCAGCGACACATCGGCTGTGGCAGAAACGGGACAGACCACCAAAAGGATGATGCGTGGGATGTCACGCACCTGCTCAAGCGAGGCCAGGCAGCGGTCGAGTTCGGAATTGTCGGCGTTGAGTCGCGTCGAATGGTCATAAGTGCCAGGGGCGTTTGCGCAAGCGTCATCGCCCGCCCAATACGTTGGAATCACGACTGTGGCGTTCATGCCTTACCCTCCCTGCAACACAAAAACGGGACGCCGCCAAACACAGGCGACGCCCCGCGACCTAGCTGATTCCATCATACCCACTTGGGCAAATCATTGCTCGCAAGTCGCAATGTTTATTGCGGATAACCCCAAAAGAGTACCGTGGACAGGCACAATAGCCGCTCGCTCCTATGCGGCATGCCCTGCCGCCCGAGTCATGCGGGACAGGCGGACCAGCAGCATAAAACCAACGACCAGCAGCACACCAATGGAAAGGACGCCCAGCGACGGGTTGCCGGTCAGCGAGGTGACGACCGACACCAGGAAGGTGCCCATGACGCTTGCATAACGACCAAAGATGTCAAAGAAGCCGTAGTACTCGTTGGATTTTTCCTTAGGGATAATGCGGCCAAAGTAGCTACGGCTGAGCGCCTGCACGCCGCCCTGGAACAGGCCGACCATAATGGCAAGCACCCAAAATTCGAAGGCGGTCTTTAGGAAGAACGCGGCAAACAGCACAATGCCCATGTAGGCGGCGACGGCCACCAGGATCATGTTGAGCGTGCCCACGCGTCCAGCGAGCTTGCCGTAGATGATGGCAGACGGAAAAGCAACAAACTGCGTAACGAGCAGCGCCAGCACCAACTGTGTCGAATCGATGCCCAAAGCCGAGCCGTAGCTGGTTGCCATGGAAATGACCGTGTGCACGCCGTCGATGTAGAAGAAGAACGCGACCATGTAGACCAGCACGGTCTTGTTGTGGGCGATCTCGCGCATGGTGTGTCCGACCTCGGAGAACACACCGCCCACGATGTGGCCGATGGTGTCCTCGGGACCGCGCTCGCGACCGTACTTTTGCTTATAGGTGCGAATGAGCGGCAGAGTAAAGATGAGCCACCAGGCGCCAGTGATGATAAACGACAGACGCGTTGCCAGCATGGTGGGGACGCCAAGAGCGGGGCCACCCATGATGAGCGCCAGGCAGATGACGAACGGCACGGTGGAACCGATATAGCCCCAGGCATAGCCCGAGCTGGACACGGCGTCCATGCGCTCGTCGGTGGTAATGTCGGGCAGCATGGCGTCGTAGAACGTCATAGAAGAGTTAAGGCCGATGGTGCACAGCACGTACACGGTCAAAAATGCCATGGCGGACATTGGGATAGCCTGCGCCAGGCAAAGCACCAGGCCCGTGAGGAAGAAGCCCAAGAAGAACTTGATCTTGTTGCCGGCGTAGTCGGCAAGCGCGCCCAGAATGGGCATGAGCATGGCGATGACCAGCGAGGCGATCGTCTGCGCATTGCCCCAGGCGACCACCAGGTCGGCCGAGGAAGCACCGGTATTGATGGCGTTAAAGTAAATGGGCACCACCGAGGTATTGAGCAGCACGAGGGCCGAATTGCCCACATCATACATAACCCAGTTACGCTCGAGCTTGGTGTATTTCATGGACAGGGACCCTTCGTATTCGCCCGATATGCAGTTAGTTCATCGTACCCCAATTGTCCAGAACCGCCGGTAAGGATTCGGCAAAGGGGCACGCACGGGCCCTATTCCTCGCGGTCGAACTCCTCATCGACTTCGAGCACGCGACCGCTGTAGTTGACGTGACTGGTCACGGCGTCCATGTCGCCGGTCTCGATAAAACGTGCGACCGTGCACTCGTAATCGACCAGCGCGCGATCAAAGACCTCGGGGAAACTTTCGTTCGAGACCTCGTCGGTAAAGGGATTCTTCCATGTCAGATGGCCCAGGTTACCGGTGCGCTCGGGCAGCTCCGTCGTCACGCGATGGGCAAGGCCGTCGAGCAGCGAGTAGTCGTGCACCAAGCCCTCAACCAGCGAGATCGCGCGCGTCTTTGCGGAGCCGGCCGGCTCAATCGCGCGGTAAAGTCGCTGCATATTGGCAACGGCAGCACCGTACTCCCCCGCCGGAATGTCAATGCCGTACACGCGTCCGGCAACATAGCTCATCAGCACGCCGGCCACGCGATTGATGCGATCGGTGGTGACGATCTCGCCCGCCGGCGGGTAATCGTCAACCGTAGCGCCATCGCGTTTAAGCTGCAGCATCAGTACATCCAGGTCGCTCTCGATCACGGCATGAACCTGACTGCTCGAATCCTCAAGCTCTGAATCGGACTCCACGATGCCAAACTGCTGCTCATAGACAAAGGGGTGGGCGTTGCGGTCGAGCACATAATGAGACAGCAGGCCCAGCGCAAAGGCGCGACCCAAGCTGGCGTCGCGCGGCAGCAGATGCGACACGCCGTCGCGCAGGCACGCGAACTGGCGAGACATGCGCGACCGATGCATGACCTGCGCCAGCAGCGTGCAGTCGGAAACACGCAGTGTCAGAATGTGAAAGAAAAACGGGTCGGGGCCTTGGTTGCCCAAGATAAAGGCAATGCGCTCTTCATCGGACGTGATGACGCCCTGCGGAAGACGGTCGATGCTTTCCTCGCCAAACAGATGATGGGTGATAAGCGCGGGCATAATGATCCTTTCGATTTCATTCGATGCCACCCATTATGCCCACCGCGCGCCCATGCCAAACCTGCGATGGTAAACGACGGCACGCAGACCGTCTACGCAAGCCCCAAGTGTGCTTTAACCTCGGCAGCGCGACGGCGGGACACGGGCACCGTCGAGGTTACGCGATCGAGTCTGAGCTCCATAAGACCCGTGGAACCGATCTCGACATTGTGCACGTCTTCCAAATTGACCAGATAGCTGCGATGAACGCGAATAAAGCCCTCGGAGACCAAGCGACGCTCGAGCGAAGAGATCGACTCATTGATCAGGTACGTTCCCTCGGCGCAGATGGCGTTGCAAAAATCGGCGCGCGCCTCAAAGTAGCAGACGTCTGCGGCGGGAATGAACACCTTTTTGCCCCTGCGGTCCACCGTCAGACGTAAAGGCTGGCGCGGAGCGTGGATAACACGACGGGCACCCAAGGCTGCCTCGATCTTGTCGAGTGCCTTTGACAGGCGTGCGTCCTCGACCGGCTTGACGACATAGTCGACCGCATCAAGGTTATACGCATCGGCGGCAAACTCGGCAAACGCCGTCACAAACACAACCACCGGCGGCGTCTTTAGGTTCTGCAGCGTCTCGGCAAGCTCAATTCCCGAGCGGCCGGGCATCGTGATGTCCAAAAACAACACGTTGGGCTTGTTCGAGAGAATCGACTCCACGGCTTCGGTGACATTGCCCGCCTCGGCAATCTGGCCCACACGCGCATCCTTTTCCAACAGATAGCGTAGCTCAGCCCTAATGGGAGGCTCGTCATCAACCACCAAGATGTTCCAGCCTTCGGACATATGTGCTTCCCCTCTTTTTCTCTCAATCCAACCGCGTGCTACGCCGTCAACGGCGCGGGCTCATGCGGCTCGCCGTTCAGCTCGACGATGACCTGCGTTCCCACGCCCTCCTGGGACTTCACGCGCATGCCGGAATCTTCTCCGTAAAAGAAATGGATGCGCTGAAGCACGTTGAAGAGCGCCAGGCCGCAACCTCGCTTGACGGAGCCGTCGGCGGTAATGCTCTCGGGCTCCTCCAGGCGATGTTGCTCAAACAGATGCGCGCAGACCTCTTCGCTCATACCGATGCCATCGTCCTCGACGATGATCTCCAAACCGTCATCGGTCTCGAAAGCCCTAACATGAATAGAAAGCGGCTCGGTCTCGCGCTGCGCGTGCTTGATGCAGTTTTCGAGCAACGGCTGCAAGATAAACGGCGGCACCATGCAATCGCGCACCTCAAAGTCGATATCGACCGAGACGCGCAGACGGCCGTCGCCATAACGAGCCTGCATAAGATTGATATAGCGAGTGCCCTGTTCCACCTCGTGCTCGAGCGTTGTGAGGGTATCGGAATCAGAAAGCGTCTGACGGTAGTAGTTGGAGAAGTCGATCAGCAGCGACCTGGCCTTGTCCGGCTCGGTACGCACGAGCGACACGATGGTGCTGATGGTGTTAAACAGAAAATGAGGATCGACCTGCGATTGCAAGGCGCGCAGCTCCACGCGGGCCGTAAGCTCGTCCTGGCGCTCGAGCTCAAAGCTCGCAAGCTGCGTGGAAATGAGGTCGGCAAAGCCCGAGGCAAGCGCCGTCTGGCGCATATCGATGCTGCTCAGACGGGGATAATACAGCTCGAGCGTGCCCACGCAATGCCCGCGCACGGTAAGCGGTGCGACAATACCGGCGCGCAGGCGCGGAAAGTAGCCACCTGTCTCGGTCGAGGCATCGCGCGAGAACACGCTTTGCTCACCGCTGTTGATCACGTTGAGCGTAGTCCGCAGCACCACCGGGGTGCCCGCGGGGCATTTTGCCGAGTCCTCGCCCCAGCTTGCCAACACCTGCTTGCCGTCGGTAAAGCAGATGGCAGAGGCGATAGTTTCGGACAGGATGATCTTAGAGGCGCCTAGGGCAGCTTCGGGCGTAAGGCCGCGCGACGTGTAGGCGAATATTTTTGAAGCGATGGCGAGCGTGCGGTCGGTTGCGCTCGATGTGAGGTCGTCGGGAACGACAAAGACGTACGAGAAGAAGAAGCACAGCATGACCAAGCCGGCAATGACGACAACGGCCGGAACGGGATTGGGATTATCGGTTAGATCCCAGATGAGCAGCAGGATAAGCAGCGGAACGACAATACCGAGCAAGATGGCTTGAACCACATGCTGAGCGGTACGAAAGACCTTAGTAGAGTTGTAGCTCTTGCCCAGAATCAGCCTATTGAGATCCACCGTCATCTCCTTCTTACTGACACACCCCATAGCAATAAAGAGGGCCGCAAGCGACCCTCTCCATTGCATTATGCAATCAAATACTGTGTTTTACATCAAGCCATCGATGAACGGTAGCTTAGGCGCTGTACTTGTTTGCCTCGCCGAAGGTGCCGGCCTCGACAATCCAGCCGTCCTTCATGATGACGTCCATGTTGTCGGTGTTGAGCACGTGGATGTCGGCGGCGACGTCACCGTTGACGACCAGCAGGTCGGCGCACTTGCCGGCCTCAATGGAACCGGTCTCGTCCTCGATGTGGCACATCTTGGCACCGTTGAGGGTGGCACAGGTGATGGTCTCGACCGGGGTGAAGCCGATCTTGTCGACGAACTCGTACATCTCCTCGATGGAGCAGGTGCCGTACGGAGTGACGAAGGAGAAGGAGTCGGAGCCGATCGTCATGACGACGCCGCGCTTCTTGGCCTCGCGCAGGCAGTCGTAGTTGCGCTGCAGCTCCTTCTCGACCAGGGTGCCCTCGTACTTGTCGTGCAGCTCGGGGACGTAGACGGGCGGATAGGTGGCGTACCAGGTGGGCAGGAAGGCGATCGTCGGAGTGAAGAAGGTGCCCTGCTCGGCCATGAGGTCCATGGTGCGCTCATCGATATCGAAGCCGTGAATCAGCTGCTCGCAGCCAAAGCGGACGGAGTCGTAGGCAGCGGCGTGGTTGTTGTAGCAGTGGCTCCACACGGGGATGCCGACCATCTTTGCCTCTTCGACCACGGCCTGGATCTCCTCGGAGCAGTAGTGCTGGTCGCGGCCGGAGTCCCAGCGCCAGATGCCGCCACCGGTAGCCCAGATCTTGATGGCATCGGGGTTCTCACGCAGGCGACGACGGACGGCCTTGCGCAGATCCCAAGGACCGTCGACCTGATCGCCCCAGGGGTGCGATTCCTTGTTGAGCTCCTGGCTGCAGTGGTGGGAGTCGCCGTGGCCGGCAACGCGGCAGAAGCCAAGGCCGGTGGCCAGAACGCGCGGGCCCTTGAAGACGCCCTTGTCGATGCAGTCACGGATCTGGATACCAAAGCGGCCGATCTCGCAGACGGTGGTGAGGCCGTGGGTGAGGCAGTCGTAGGCCTGCTTGACGGCGACGGCCTGCTTCTCGAGGAGCGGCTGCATGACCCAATCGGTGTCATCGTCGGTCAGGTTGCCCGAGAAGTGCAGGTGGGTGTCGATCAGGCCGGGAAGGACGGTCTTGCCGGCGGCGTCGATGACCTCAACGCCCTCGGGAAGGTCCTGCATAGCACCGGCGTACTCGATCTTGCCGTTGTCGTCGACGAGAACGAGGGAGTTCTCGACCGGCTCGGCACCGGTACCGTCGATGAGCTTGCCGCCAACGATTGCATACTTAGTGGACATGGTTCCTCCTTATGGATCCATATAGTGGGCGAGGCCGTGTTGGGTTAAGGCCTCACAAAGCTACCCAAGTGGCGCCGGGTTCGGTGCGCGGAAGAGAGGGGCCCGCGCACCTGATCCGCCCCGGCTCGGCGTTACTTTTTGCGGGAATTGGTGAAGGCCATGAGAGCCAGGCCGACGACCAGCCAGCCGATTACGATGCTCCACTCCACCATGTTGAGGGAGGCGGGAGAGAACGGAATCACAAGCAGGCCGATGATGATGGCACAGGCACCGATGGCGAGGCCGATGCCAAACTTGCCGCCGGGCACCTCGTAGGGACGAGGCAGGTCGGGCTCGGTGAAGCGCATACGCAGGCATGCGAGGGCGACCATGCCGCAGGAGAAGATGAAGGCGAGAGCCGACACGTTGGTCAGAGGGATGAGCATGTTCTTGCCCAAAAACGGTCCGACGACGGTGATGACGCCCAAGACGACGCAGGCAAGCTTGGGAGCGCCGGACTTGGGGTCGACCTCGGCGAACTGCTCGGGCAGCTGGCCCTTGCGGCCCATGGCGAGCATGATGCGGCTCGTGGCGCCGTAGAAGGAGTTCATCGGGCCCATGGGTCCAAGCGTGGCGATGACGAGCATGGCCAGGTACAGAAGCATGTTGATGCCCTTGAGGCAGGCGAGCGCGGGAACCGGGCTCTTAACGAACTCATGCCAGTCGAGGATGGTGCCGAACGAGTAGATACAGACCATGTAGAAGCCGCCGGCGGCCAGCAGGGCCAGGGAGATGATCTTGCCGAACTTGTTCCAGTTGAGGCCCTCGGCTGCTTCCTCAGCCTGCTGAGGAATGGTGTCGAAGCCGGCGTAGAAGAACGGGGTCAGAACCAGGACCGACACGATGCCGGCAAACAGGCTGGAGCTCTCGGTAGCGGCCTTGCCGCCGCCAGCGCCGGCGACCTGGGAGAACACGGGCATGGCGTTGTCCGGCGAGCCGGTGAACAGCGAGACGCCCATGGCGAGCAGCATGCCGCAGAGCAGGGCCTTGGTCAGGAAGGCCTGAAGCTTGGCAGCCGAGCTGGCACCGCGGAAGCTGAGAAAGATGACGTAGACTGCAAAGCCGAGCGCGATCAGCGTCGGGAACAGGTAAACGTCGGCCCCCAGGATGGTGTAGAGCTTGACGGCGCGCAGCCACTCAAGGCCGGGCAGGCTGCCGAACATCTCGGACACGAGGGTCGAAATGGCGATGGCCTCCCACGGGCACAGGATGCCGTTGCCCAGGGCCAAAAGCCATCCGGTGATGTAGCTCAGCGTACGGCCAAAGCTACGATCGACATACTCGACGATGCCGCCCGAGATGGGGATAGCAGCCGTGAGCTCACCGAAAACAGCTCCGACGGGCACGAGGAAGATTGCACCCAAGAGGAATGCGATCATAGCGGGAACGGGACCGCCGCCCACGACCATCCAGTCGCCGACCTGCAGAACCCAACCGGTACCGATAATGGCACCGAAACCGATGGTGAAGAAGTTCCAGAGCGAAAGCGTTTTCTTCATGCCGCCGTTATCCTCGACTGCAACTTCTGCATTCTTGTCCGCCATTGTTCCCCTCCTTTCCTGTTTGACGCCCCTTGGCGTCACCCCTTGCGCGGTCCGTTTTGCCGCGCGCTTTTATTCCATGGCTTTAAGATACGGCCTTGGCGCAGCAGCGCCGCTCGCAGCTCGACCGAAGGCAGAACTGCAAAACGAGCGGCACCGTTTTTGGGACGAACGGCGGGAGACGTCATTCGTCTTGGACGCTTTCATCTTGTCTGCTTTTGAATACCTGTTGCCGTGACGCTTGGCGCGCGGCGCGGCAACGTTCATACCATTTGTCAGGCTTTTGGCGCACATACCCATGTGTCGTGCATCTTTTTATGTAGGATAGACAAGTTACACATGAGGCAAGGTGATTCGAATGGCATACGGATACAATGACGGCGACCAACGGCCACAAAGCGTGCGCCTTGCCGGCCGCACCACGCCAACGCCCAGAAGCACCTCCGACAACGACAACCCGCAGCGCCCCCAAGAGCAGCCCGGGGCTTCTTCGCGGCAGCAAAGCCGTACCGTGCAGCAGTCAGACCGCGTCAGTACGAGCACACGCCAACGTCAGACCGACACATCGCAGCCACGCCGCTACGATCGCCGTAAGACCGACTACTACGTCAAGCGCTCCTTTTCGCGACCTCAACGCGATCGCGGCAATTCCGCCCCTCACCCCGCGTCGCACACCACAAGCCACGCGCTTCCGGCCCGCCGCCTACGCCTTGCGCTTTGCTCCATCGCCGCCTGCCTCGTCTTTGTGTTTTTGGGATCCTGTATCTCCCACGGATCAGCCGGTCTTGAGCCCACTGCCGAGGACAAGCTGCTTAAAGCTCCCGTCGCGCCCGGTTACTCCTTTGCGTTCTCGACCCCACGCTCGCAATGGCAGGCCGGCACCATGCCCCACATCTACCAAATTGACCCCGCATGGTCGGAGCTGCCCTATGCCGGTGGCACTATTCGCGAAAACGCTTGCGGTCCTACCTGCCTCACCATGGTCTATATCTTTAAGACCGGCCATACCGATAAGACGCCGGTCGATATATGCGCGCTGGCCGAAGCCGGCAACTACGCCCCCACTGGTGCCACCGAGTGGTCGTTTATGACAGGCGGTGCGTGGCAGCTGGGGCTCAACGGAACACAGCTCTATAACGATCGCGAATCGATTACCCAAGCACTTCGCTCGGGTGCGCCCGTCATCGCCGCAGTGCGCCCCGGTACATTTACCAACGTAGGCCACTACATCGTGCTCTACGGCATCGACGACGCCAACCAGATTGGCGTCTACGACCCCAACTCGGCCAGCCGCAGCGCCCGCCGCTGGGGCGTCGTAGAGGTCCTCAACGAAGTCGAAGCCATGTGGGCCTACTACTAGTCATTGGGGACAGACTTAAATGAGTGGTCATTGGGGACGCTCTTGTTTGACTAGTCATTTAAGAACGTCCCCAATGACTAGGTGAATAGCAAAAGCCCCGCAGTCGGAGCGGACTGCGGGGCTCATGAAGAGAGGCTAGTTTGTGGGTGCTTTGCCTAGCGCCCACGAGAGAGGCAACAGAGTAGAGACTACTCGTGAATGCGGGTACCGGAGAGGCCGGCCATGGTCTCGGCGGCCTTGTCCAGAGCGCCGATGATGCAGGTGCGGCCCTTGCGGGAACGGGCGAACTTGATGGCAGCGCGGACCTTGGGCTCCATGGAGCCCTTGCCGAACTGGCCCTCGTCGGCCAGGCGCTCGGCCTCGTCGGCGGTGAGGTCCTCGAGCTCCTCCTGGTTGGGCTTGCCAAAGTTGATGGCGACATGCTCAACGGCGGTCAGCAGGAACAGAACGTCGGCGTCGCAGTCCTCGGCCAGCAGCTCGCCGCCCAGGTCCTTGTCGATGACGGCGGGAACGCCCTTGTAGCAGCCCTTGTTCTCGTAGTCGCGGACGACGGGGATGCCGCCGCCACCGCAGGCGATGACGATGAACTCGTTGTCGAGCAGGTTGAGGATGGAGTCAGCCTCGACGATCTTCTTGGGATCGGGGGAAGCGACGACGCGACGCCAGCCGCGGCCGGAATCCTCGACGAAGACCTTGGAGGGATCCTCGGCCATGAACTCCTTGGCCTGCTCCTCGGTGTAGAAGGGGCCGATCGGCTTGGTCGGGTTCTTGAACGCGGGATCATCCGGATCGCACTCGATCTGGGTGACGACGGTGGCGGCGTGCCAACGCTTATAGCGCTTGTGCATCTCGCGGCCGATGCCCTGCTGCAGGTGATAACCAATGTAGCCCTGGGACATGGCGCCGCACTCGGGCAGCGGCATCTCGGGGGTACCGATGGCGTCGTGGGCAGCGGCGAAGGCGTTCTGGATCATGCCGACCTGCGGGCCGTTGCCGTGGGTGATGATGATCTCGTTGCCCTGCTCGATGAGACCGAGGAGAGCGTGGGCGGTGTTGCTCACGGCCTCGATCTGCTCGACGGGGTTGTTGCCGAGGGCGTTGCCGCCAAGGGCGACGACAATACGATCGGGCTTGCCAAGAGGCTTAGACATTGCTGGAATCCTTTCTGTAAAAGGCCTACAACCCATTAATAACCCGCGTCCGTGCGATACGCGAGTTTATTAAGGTTTATATTCTCTTTATCGCTCATTTTATTCATTTTGAAAATAGCGGAACGGTGAACGGTCGTTTTTGTCCGCTCAGCGTACAGAACACCAGCTCAGACATATCTACGCCATTTACGTGCAACTTTATTTAAATGCAGCAAGGATTATGTCGGATTATGCAAACTACATCTCTGCTAAACACAAAACGGACAGCGCGATATCTTACTCGCGCTATACGAGATTCTATGCACTTATAAGTCGAGTATGCACCCCTGCAAAAACAAGGGGCTTTTCATCCAGCATAAGGAATAAAGAAGGGCTCCGAAAAGGCGGCAACAGCCAAGTCCCCCATCCATCCCCAAAGTGGCGCGAGGTTTCGCGGCAAAGCCGCGAAACAGCGAAGGGGACGGAATACCCGGCCAACTACGTCCTTCATCCGCCCACACAATCCGAGGACGTAGTCGTAGCAGGATCTGAGGGCTAACCTTCGCGGACACTCCGCAGAACGAAAGAACCCCCGCCGCACGTAGTGCGCAGCGGGGGTTCTTTCATGTCCGAGGACGTACGCGAAGGTTAGCCCTCAGATCCTGCGGTGGGAGACCTAGGCCTCGTTGTACACCGTCTTGAGCTTCAGCAGGTGCTGATAGCGGTCCATAGCGGCCTGCTCATTCTCCTTGAAGAGCTCCTCGGCGCGCTCGGGGAAGGAACGCGTCAGCGAAGCGTAACGGGCCTCGTTCATCAGGAACTCCTGATAACCGCCCGCGGGCTCCTTGGAATCGAGCGAGAACTTCTTGCCGGCAGCAGCCTCGGGGTTGAAGCGGAAGAGGTTCCAGTAACCGCACTCGACAGCCTTCTTCATCTCGGCCTGGCAGTTCTGCATGCCGCCCTTCTTGATGGAGTGCATCTCGCAGGGGCTGTAGCCGATGATGAGGGACGGGCCGTCGTAGGCCTCGGCCTCGTGAATGGCCTTGAGGGTCTGAGCCGGGTTGGCGCCCATGGCGACCTGCGCCACGTAGACGTAGCCGTAGCTCATGGCAATCTCGGCCAGGGACTTCTTCTTGGTCACCTTACCGGCAGCGGCGAACTGAGCGACCTGGCCCAGGTTCGAGGCCTTGGAGGCCTGACCACCGGTGTTGGAGTAAACCTCGGTGTCGAAGACGAAGACGTTGACGTTGTGGCCGGAAGCCAGGACGTGGTCCAGGCCACCGAAGCCAATGTCGTAGGCCCAACCGTCGCCACCGAAGATCCAGAAGGACTTCTTGGTGAGGTAAGCCTTGTCGGCGAGGATCGCCTTGGAAGCGTCGCAGCCGCACTTCTCGAGCTCGGCAACGTAGGCAGCGGCAGCGGTCTTGGAGGCCTCGGCGTCGTTGACGGAGTCGATCCAAGCCTGGCCGGCAGCCTTGAGCTCATCGGACGGACCATCGGCAGCGATGATGTCCTGGGTAGCGGCGATCAGCTTGTGCTGGACGGCCTCGTAACCGACGGCCATGCCCAGACCGTGCTCGGCATTGTCCTCGAACAGGGAGTTGTTCCACGCCGGGCCGTGACCGTCCTTGTCCTTGCAGTAAGGAGCGGTGGCAGCGGGGTTGCCCCAAATGGAGGAGCAGCCGGTGGCGTTGGAAATGAACATGCGATCGCCGGCGACCTGGGTCACCAGACGTGCATAGGCGGTCTCGGCGCAGCCGGCGCAGGAGCCAGAGAACTCCAGGTAGGGCTGCTTAAACTGGCTGCCCTTGACGTTGGCCGCGATGAGCTCCTTCTTCTCGGAGACGTTCTCGACCATGTAGTCCCAAACGGGCTGCTGGTCCATCTCCTGCTCGGTGGGAACCATCTCGAGGGCGCCCTTGGGGCAAACCTTGACGCAGTTGGTGCAGCCCATGCAGTCGAGCGGGGACACAGCCATGGTGAACTTCATGCCCTTGGCCTTGGGGCCCATGGCGTCGAGCGTGCGGGTAGCCTCGGGCGCGGCGGCAGCCTCGTCCTCGGTCATCGCGAACGGACGGATGGTGGCATGCGGGCACACGTAGGCGCACTGGTTGCACTGGATGCACTTGGTCTCATCCCAGTGGGGAACGACCACGGCGACGCCGCGCTTCTCGTATGCGGAGGCGCCCAGCTCAAACTGGCCGTCGGCGCAATCGACGAAGGCGGAAACAGGCAGGCTGTCGCCGTCCATGCGATCGATGGGCTCGAGCAGGTTCTTGACCTGCTGGGCGATAGCGGACTTGGTCTCCTCGGAGAGCTCGACGGGAGCGACATCCTCGGCGGTAGCCCAGTCGGCCGGAACCTCGAACTTACGGAAAGCGGTAGCGCCGGCATCGATGGCCTTGTGGTTGGCGTCGACGATGGCCTGGCCCTTCTTCATGTAGGACTTGGTAGCCGCGTCCTTCATGTACTGCAGGGCGTCCTCGGCGGGCAGGACCTTGGCCAGCGCGAAGAAGGCGGACTGGAGCACCGTGTTGGTGCGCTTGCCCATGCCGA
Organism: Collinsella aerofaciens; assembly: GCF_015548375.1. Taxonomy (GTDB): domain Bacteria; phylum Actinomycetota; class Coriobacteriia; order Coriobacteriales; family Coriobacteriaceae; genus Collinsella; species Collinsella aerofaciens_AB. Next base: position 55,303 of record NZ_JADMWW010000011.1, on the reverse strand, counting down.
CCTTGGCGGCCAGGTCGATAGCGTCGATCAGGTAGACGTTGACGTTGTTGTTCGCGATGTAGCGCTTGGCCACGGCGGGCATGTGCTCGGCGAACTCCTCGTCGCTCCACTGGCAGTTGACCAGGAAGGTGCCGCCCGGCTTGACGTCGCGGACCATCTTGAAGCCCTTAACGATGTAGCTGGGGTTATGGCAGGCGACAAAGTCGGCCTTGGTCACGTAGTACGGCGAGCGAATCGGGGAATCACCAAAGCGCAGGTGCGAGACGGTGACGCCGCCGGTCTTCTTGGAGTCGTACTGGAAGTAGGCCTGGACGTACTTGTCGGTGTGGTCGCCAATGATCTTAATCGAGTTCTTGTTGGCGCCGACGGTACCGTCGCCACCCAGACCCCAGAACTTGCACTCGATGGTGCCGGGGGCTGCGGTGTTGGGCGCATCCTCGGCCTCGGGCAGGCTCAGGTTGGTCACGTCGTCGACAATGCCGATGGTGAACTCGCGCTTGGGCTCGTCCTTCTTGAGCTCCTCGAAGACAGCGAACGCGGACGCGGGAGGCGTGTCCTTGCTGCCCAGACCGTAACGGCCGCCGACGACCTTGATACCCGTCTTGCCGGCCTCGTAGAGAGCGGAGACGACGTCCTGGTAGAGCGGCTCGCCGATGGAACCCGGCTCCTTGGTACGGTCCATGACGGCGATCTTCTGGACGGTCTCGGGGAGAACGTCGACGAAGTGCTTGATGGAGAACGGACGGAACAGACGAACCTTGACCAGGCCGACCTTCTCGCCGTGAGCGTTGAGGTAGTCGATGACTTCCTCGAGCACGTCGCAGAAGGAGCCCATGCACACGACGACGCGATCGGCATCGGGAGCGCCGTAGTAGTTGAACAGGCCGTAATCGGTGCCGAGCTTCTCGTTGATCTTCTTCATGTAGCCCTCGACGACGGCGGGAAGCTCGTCGTAGACCTTGTTGCAGGCCTCACGGTTCTGGAAGAAGATATCGCCGTTCTCGTGGCTACCGCGGGTGTGCGGGTGCTCAGGGTTGAGCGCGTGATCGCGGAAAGCCTGGACGGCGTCCATGTCGCACATCTCGGCCAGATCCTTGTAGTCCCACATGGCGACCTTCTGGATCTCGTGGCTGGTGCGGAAGCCGTCGAAGAAGTTAAGGAACGGGGTCTTGCCCTCGATGGCGGCAAGGTGAGCCACCGGCGAGAGGTCCATGACCTCCTGGACGTTGCCCTCGGCGAGCATGGCGAAGCCGGTCTGACGACAAGCCATGACGTCGGAGTGATCGCCAAAAATGTTCAGGGCGTGGGAAGCGACGCAACGCGCGGAGACGTGGAAGACGCCCGGGAGCTGCTCGCCCGCGATCTTGTACATGTTCGGAATCATCAGGAGCAGACCCTGAGAAGCCGTGTAGGTGGTGGTCAGAGCACCGGCACCCAGCGAACCGTGAACGGTACCGGCTGCACCTGCCTCGGACTCCATCTCGACGACCTTGACCGGGGTGCCGAAGATGTTCTTGCGACCCTGGGCCGCCCACTGGTCGACATGGTCGGCCATCGGGCTGGACGGCGTAATGGGATAGATTCCCGCTACCTCGGTGTACGCATACGAAACATATGCGGCCGCCTCGTTGCCGTCCATAGACTTAAACTTACGCGCCATATACCCCTCTCCTCTCATATAGGTATACAGGCCCCGGCGATCGCCGGGATGTTGGCGTGATGGGATTTACGCTGTTGCTTCCAATCATCTGGCAGGCAGGCTCAGCAGCAGGTACATGGCGTGGAGAGAAGACATGCCGAGGCGAGGGGCAGCTGATGCGCCCTACAGGCCCGACCGCCCGTCTTGCACATGACCGAGCGCCGCAAAGGCCGCATGCCGGATGCTCCCGGGCACGCCCCGGCGATGGGAAGCGCCCGCAACGGAAATCCGCATGCGGGTTTATTGTACCCCGCCGTCAAGTGTAATTTCGGCAAATATAGGCGGGCGGTAAAGGTTTACCTCGGGTGACTGCCGGGAGCAAAATGATCCCTTGGGGACGGAGGGACCATTTGGCGGGACTGGCTAGAGGGCACCGAAGAGGATGGCGTAGGTAGTGGATTCGCCGAGTTTGAGCTCGTCGCCGGGATTAAGTTGGGCGGAACGACCGGGCTCGACCTGAATGCAGACGCGCGTGGCCCCGTTTACCACCACGGTTCCGTTGGTGGACGACAAGTCCTCGACGTGCCAGATATTTTGAGCATCGCACCAGATATGGGCATGGCGGGCCGAGACATCGTCGCCGACGTCGGTAATATCGCCCTCACCAGTGGCCAGCGCGCCAATCTCAACACCCTGCTCACTCGGCTGAATCCAGCGCGGGGCGCTCACGACAAAACTGTTTTGTACGCGCAGCAAGCCCAAGGGGTGCGCCGGGGCGGGTTCGCGTTCGCCCGCGGTCATCGACATGCCAAGCGAACGCGGCGTGGATGTGCCTCCGCCACAGGTCGCGTGCGCGTAGTCGATGGCATAGTTCACCGAGGACCGCACATCCGCCGAACAACCGACGGCGACAAACAGCACCAGCACGGCCTCGGCGCGCTCGGCGGGCATGAGTTCCGCCGCCTGGGACAGGCGATCGAGCGCGTTGCGATAGAGATTCGTGTCCTGGTGGCACTCTTCGAGCGCGCGTACCATCGGTTCACCTGCAGGACCGCACACCATATTGATCACAGCCGTGGAGTCCATGGGATTGCGCTGGCGCAGGGCCAGTTGCGACATAATACGCGCAGCCGAGGTACCGTATTCGGCAAAGTAGCGATGCTGAAGCGTGCCGACCGGCGCGCGAACGATAAAGCGGGAAACCCAAGAGCGATCGGCGGCTCGGCTCTGCGGGCTGCGGCCGTCGGCGAGCGGACGGGACGAAAGCACCAAGCCGCACAGCTCGATATGGCTCAGATGCGCCGCGCGCTTAAAGATGTCAAACATGGCCCCGCATGGGGTGAGCTCAACTTGAGATGCCATGACCTAGGCCTCCTTAGTCGTAGAAATAGAATCGGACGATACTTCGACAGGTCCGCCAAAAGTACGGGCAGCTGCGGCTCCACCGGCAAGCGGAGTCGCCATCTGGGCTTTTGTGCGTCGCGGTGCCGAAACGGGAAGTTCAAAGGCAAAGCCCATCGCAAGCAAAAACCACGTAAGCGTATAGGTTGCAACCAGAGCGGCAACAAGGCCGCCTATCACGGCGCGTTGGGAAAATACGCTACATGCAGCCACAACCAGCACCGGAACCTCGCAGGCAGAAAGCGCAAGCACACCCTGCAGGAAGCCCGAGCGCCGATCGCGCGCAAGCGCCCCCGCGGCAACGCCGGCTATGCCTGGCAGCGCCAACGCCAGTGCGGCAATAATACCCGGTAGCGACCCAGACCACACGAGCGATCCCAAAGTCGCCGTCACGCGAGCGCCCGACGCCAGCAGCGCGGCCGAAACCACGATCACAGCCCAAACCACGCCACAGACGACCGTCGCGCCGACCATCAGCGCGCGACGAACCGCGCGGCCAGACGCATCCATGGGGCACGGCGTGAGCGGCTCGCCGCGGAGCGAGCGGCCGACATTTTGCGCATAGTGGTCACAAAACGCTGAGAGCGCCGCCTCGACCGCCGCCGGCTCGGGACGATCTTTTTGATGGCTGGACAGACAGGCCATCACCACGTCGAACAGCTGGGCATCGACAAACGCCAGCGCATCGCGTAGCTCTTCGGAATCCGGCTCAAGCCCTAGCTGCTGGGCCTGCTCGGCCGCGGCGAGCGCCACATCGGGCTCACGACGAAGCAGCTGAGTCAAATCACAACCGGGCGCATGGGCACCAATGGGATAGTCGGGCCGCGTGTCCATCTTGAGACGGTAGGGGCTCGCGATGTCGCGCGTCTTTTTGCGCGAACCCGAGGTGCCCGAAGTGCTCGGCGCGGCTTCGTATGGCGCGACGCCGGCAATGAGCTCGTAAACCGTGCTTGCCGCGGCATAGACGTCGATCGCCGGCGACATACGCAAAGCGCGCAGATCGGGAATATCGTCGGTGAGCATCTCGGGCGGGGCATAGGCAACCGTCGCGCGACGCAGCGTGGCATAGCGCTCGGTAAAGGATGCCTTGCCGCCGGTACCGGCCACGGCCGACGCAGGCTCAAGCGCCAGCGACGAGCCAAAGTCGATCAGGCACAGGCCAAAGGTGCCCTCGGCAAGCTGCCGGTCAAGCGGTAAACGCGCCGTACGCACCATAATATTAGCGGGCGAGATATCGCGATGGACAAAGCCCTCCCCCACCAGGCTCATGCGGCAGAGCAGGTCGAACAGGTCGCGCCCCAAGCGCGCCGCCACAAGCGGCGATAGGCGTCCGGCATCGTCCACGGCGAGTCGCGAGCGCAAGCGGGCGAGCGTCTCGCCCTCGACCCATTCCATGACAATTGCAGGCACACCGTCAACCTCGCCCCAGCCATAGAGGCGGGGAAAGCCCTTAAGGCCCGAAAGGGCGCGATGGCATTCATATTCCTCGCGAAATGCCGCTTTGAACTTGGCGACCAGCGACTCATGGGCGGCATCGTCGTCAAACTCATCGCGCGTCGGCAAGATGAGCTGTTTGAGTGCTACGTCCTCGCCTTGGGCGTTGACAGCACGCGTCACGCGGCCGATACCGCCACGGCGCATGGTGGCATCGTCGGCAAACAGTATCGTAAAACGACGCAGATAGGCAGGCAGTTCGTCCTGACCGAGCGCAATGGCCGGCTCAAACCCGTCGACACGCGCCAGGCGCAGGCCGACCATGGGATCGCGACCGAGCGATTGTGGTGTGGTGGATGCAAGATCGGTCATCATAGGGCAAGCGCCGCCACGTTATTGTTGAAGTTACCGAGCGCGACGTCATCATCGCCGTAATGGCCGACCCATTGACATAGGTTGGTGTAACAGCCCCACAGATTGGCATACTGCTGATACCACCTTGACCGGGGCGAGAATGTCTGACGACCGAACTCGGCTCGAATGACAAACATCTCCCCGACCAGGCTGTCGCACGGCCTGGGATCCCCCGTAGAGTTATAGGTCGAGACCACGTCATTGGCACGAGAAACATAGCCGTCGAGCATGTTGTACTTGGTCACAAGCCAACTGTGAATGCTCTCTTCCTCAGCAGCGGAAAGGCCGCCGGAGTTTGCATCGTTGTCAGTGTTGCCGCCCGTCGAGCCGCCGTTTCCAGGCCCTCCGGTAGAGGAACCCGACCCAGAGCCGCCGCCCGAACTCGATGAATCCGAGCCGGAGCCAGAAGTATCCGAGCTACCGGGCTTTCCGGACTGCTGGGCGTCCTGCTCCTTTTGCTGCTCGACCTTATTCACCGTTGCCGCCACGCTATTGTTGGACAATCGATCGATGATCTTGGTGTTGGTGAGCACGATGGTTTTGCCATTGGCAAGCGTGACTTCGTTGTCCAGGGCCTCGGCGCCGTCCGCATCGTCGGTGCCAAACACAATATGCCCGACCACACTTGCCCAAGCATATCCAGTCGTGGTGCCCAGATCGCTTTTGACCTCATGCCCCCACGCGCGGTTCGCGTGCGGCATGCGCCTGCATCATGGACGGCACGGTCATGCCATAGGCAGAAACGCCAGCTATGACCAGCACCAGCGAGCACGATAGCAGTGCGTACGCCCGCGGCGCCAAGCCCAGTCGGCGTCGTATGCGCACCGCGGCGCCGCGCTTTGTCTGAGTGCCACCGGGCCGCATGCGTTCTCCTCCAACAAAAACACGCCGCTCGGGAGCGGCGCATTCATTCGAATCCATATTTGAGTGTATCAGCGAACCAAAAAGGTTGCGCAACGAATGGACAAATTAAGGATGCGAGCGGAAGCATCCATGCGATAAGCAGATACGAAGCATCTTTGTTGCACAACAAACTCACAGTCGCACGGGGAAATTATGACTAACCCGTGCGTCGCGAGGAAAACATACGGCAGGAGCAGGCTCGCCACCTAAATCGCGCGGCGGGCCTCGATGGCGCGGCCAAGCGTAAGCTCGTCGGCATACTCCAAGTCGCCGCCCACGGGAAGGCCGCTTGCCAGACGCGACACCTCGACGCCCAACGGCTTGATGGTACGGGCCAGATAGCTCGCCGTGGTCTCGCCCTCAATATTGGGGTTGGTGGCGATGATGACCTCGTGGATGTCCTCGTGGCCCAAGCGTGCCAGCAGCTCTCGAATGTGCAGCTGCTCGGGGCCAATCTTGTCCATGGGACTGATCACGCCGCCCAATACGTGGTAGAGGCCGTGGTAGCTGCCCGTGCGCTCGATCGCCTGGACATCGCGCGGCTCGCCCACCACGCAAATGCGAGTGGTATCGCGCATCGGGTCCTGGCAGATGGAGCACTCGTCGGCCGTGGCGTAGTTAAAGCAGCGGCTGCAAAAGTGGACCTCCTGCTTGACCTCCAGGATGGCCTCGGCCAGGCGGCGCGCCTCCTCGGCGTCGGCCTCCAACAGGTAATAGGCGATGCGCTGGGCCGACTTGGGACCAATGCCCGGCAGACGGCCCAGCTCATCGAGCAGTTTTTGCAGACTGTGGTTGGCACTCATATATATGCGTGTCTTAGAACGGCATGCCCGGGATGTTGAGGCCGCCGGTGATGGCGCCCATCTGCTTGTTGGCGAGCTCGTTGACGCCGCGGACGGCCTCGTTGACGGCAGCCATGATCATATCCTGCAGCATATCGACGTCCTCGGGATCGAGCGCATCGGGATCGATGGTGAGGTTGACGAGCTCCATCTCGCCGTTAACGGTCACCTTGACCATGCCGCCGCCGGCAGAGGCGTCGACGGTCTGGGACTTGAGGTTCTCCTGCGCGGCGGCAAGCTGCTCCTGCATCTTGCGAGCCTGCTTCATCATCTGCTGCATGTTCATACCGGCCATGATGGCTCCTTTACGTGCGGCCGCACGCCGAGCTGCAAGGGCAGCCGGAGCACGGCGGGACTTTCAAACTCAAAAATCGTACCACGGCGCGCGGCGAGAGAGCGGGGCGGACGTGTTACCTCAGTCGATATACATGTCCTCCAATACAAACCGCACTCAAAGATTATGCAAGGTCGAATTATGCAAGGTTGCATAATATCGCACACTCAATCTAGTAGAGCCGAATCCGGCATTTCATGTGCGCCACTAAATAGCTAAATGCCGAACCGCTGCTCGAGGCGGCGCACATGGCGGCAGGGTATAATTTGATTGCCATAGATAGTAATTTGGAGGTGCCCCATGAATGCCCCCAACGCGCTCCAAAACATCCGCTCAAAACACCCCGTTGCATATGTGGTTCTCTATCTCTTTGTCGGCTGGGCATTGCTGGTTGTCATCACCCATGCCATAGCTTTTGGAGCAGAACTGCTGATAGCCAGCTCGGACCAGCCCGTCGTCAAATGGGAGACGACCGATGAGTGCACCGACGGAACCCGAACCGTCTACTACAACAGCCCGTCCCTCTATCAAGAGTTCAAGGTCAAGATAAAGGACTTCAAGATTGTCGATGCCGAGCTAGGCGTTTATTTGGCAATCGGAGCAACCATTAACGCCGAGCAAGTCGAGTACACGGACAGCCATGCGACGTATCGTATCGACCTCAGCATCCTAGGCCGACCGTCACGTGCCTGTCTGCTCGAATGCGATATACGCGGCACCACACTACACATGTCCGAAATACAGATGCGCCCGGACAAAAGAAAGTGATATATGGCCAAGTCGAAACAAACTAGGCATTAGGCATAGACTCGTCCGCCTTCGTGAGCAAAACGCAAGATAAGCGGGGCGTTATTACGCACAAAATCATCGAGTTCTTTGAGGTCCGCTTCGCTAAAGCCCTCGTGTGACACCCAATTGAATGCCGGCAAGATACACTCCGCCGTGTCAAAACCCCAATCGCGCGGGCGCTCCACAACAACCTTCACTGTGTTGTCCTCCCGGACTTCGGAATACGAAACCTGCGTATCGTCCTCAAGGCGGACATATTCCCACATCATAAGCTCGCTCCGTTCAAAGAAATCTTTTCTTGAGCAGCATACCCGCCCGCACGGTTACTCCACCGGTTTGAAGATGGTGGCCTGGCCGAAGACGTTGCGGATGAGGGCTTTGGCCTCGTCCTCGGTCTGCGGGATGCTCGGGGCTGCGCCCTGATGGCCGAAGGGGCTGCCGGCGCCGGGGTTGGACTCCCAAGGGGCAGCGGGGGCGTCCCCCTCTTTGGGGGCAGCTGCAGCGGACTTGGGCGCGGACGCCGCACCCGGCACGTCGAACGGAGGAAGATCGTCCCCGCTCGCATCGCCGGCAAAGCCGCCGACCATGGCGTCGTCGTAGGGCACCTGCTCGGATTCCCACGGCGCGGACTGCGCGACAGACTGAGCCTTGGGGGCAGCCGAGCGCTCGGGCGCACGGGGTGCGGGCTCGGTCGGGAGCTTACCCGTGGCAGGAGCGCCGGCGGGGTTGTCGGAGCGTAGCCAGGGGGCTTTGCCTAGGTCAGACGACTTGGGCGCGGGCGAGGCGGGCTTGGACACGGGTGTCGGAGCAGCCGGTTTGGGCGCCGCGGGCTTAGGCGCCGACGGGGTCGACGCCGCTACCGGTGTCGCTTGCCGCTGCGGCGCGCTGGCGCTCGAGGATGCAGGGGCCGCCGAGGACACGGGTTGCGGGTCCGCAGATGCCGCAGCCCGTGCAGATGGAGAATGCTCCTCATGTTGAGGAGCCGGCGTGCCACCCCCATCCAAGACATAGTCGACGGTACGACGACCGAAGACTGCGCAGACCGTCGGCAGGACCACCGATTGCGTATCGGCGCGACCGAGCATCTTGATGGCAAAGGTCGAGCCCGCGGGGAACGAGACGGTGAGCTTGGAGCCGTCGTCGGCCGTGGCGCGGGCGTTGAGCAAAAGCCCTGCGTAGGAAGCCTGACGCGCCTTGACACGCTCGACGACCTCGGCCCATTTGCGCTGCAGCTCTCCGGCATCCTCGACCGCGGGCGTCTCGGCAGCACCGGCGGCGGCAACCTGGGCGGCATTGTTGGACTGGGGCTTAGGTGCCGGAGCGGTGGCAGGCGCGGGGGCAGCAACGGGCTGAGGCGTCGACGTCGGCGCAGGCTGAGGTGCAGGCGCTGCAGACTTGGAAGCTGACACGGACGCAGAACGGGGAGCAGACTGGGCAGCCGGAACAGCAGCGCCGCGGTCCCAAGGCATGCCACCCTGATGCGCGGACGTAGCAGCGGGGGCAGCGGATGCCGCCGGAGCGGCAGCACGGGCGCCCGAAATGAGCGTCGGCTGTTGGGCAGCAGCGGGTACGGATGCTGCAGGCGCGGCGGCCTGAGCAGCGGCCACGCTCGCCGGCACGGCGCCGTTGGCAACCATGGCCTCCAGACGTGCCACGCGCTCGGCCAATGCCTCAATCGTTAAATCAGCCTCGGGACGTGCCAGACGCGTGCAGGCAATCTCAAGCACCAGGCGCACGTCGCTCGCGCCCCTCATCTCCAGCGCGGCATCGTCGAGCACTGTCAGCACACGGGCCAGGCGGTCGGCAGGATGCTCGCCAAAGGCAGCGGCCTCGGCAGCAAGCGCCTCGGCCTGCTCGGAGCCGCCCTCAAACAGCTCGGCACGGGCACCGGCAACGCAGGCAACGTACACGTCACGCACATGCGCCACCAGGTCGCGCGTCAGCTCCAGCAGGTCGTTTCCTTCCTCGACCTGCGCACGGATCAGTCCATATAGCTCGGCAACATCGCGATCGGCAATGGCGCGGGCAAACTCGCCCAGGATCTGGTCCGAAACCTCGCCCAAAAGCGAGCGGGCATCGTCCGCATGCACGGCGCCGTTGCCAAAAACGCTCAGCTGCTCCAGCGTGGACAACGCGTCGCGCATGCCGCCCTTGGCATGGCGTGCCACGATAGCCAGCGCCTCGTCGTCGTAATCGAAGCCCTCCTGCTCGCACACGTATGTCAGGCGATGCTCAATATCCTCGTTGCCGATACGATGGAAATCGAAGCGCTGGCAGCGCGAGAGGATGGTCTCCAGAATCTTTTGCGGGTCGGTGGTGCACAGCACAAAGATCACGTGTGCCGGCGGCTCCTCAAGCGTCTTGAGCAGCGCGTTGAACGCCGCCGTCGTGAGCATGTGGACCTCGTCGATGATATAAATCTTGTACTTGCCGCGCACCGGGGCAAAGTTGACGGAGTTGATGATCTCCTCGCGCACGTTGTCCACGCCAGTACGGCTTGCGGCATCGAGCTCGTAGACATCGGGGTGGTTACCCTCGGCAATGAGCTCGCACTCCTCGCAAGTACCGTCGGGCATGCAGCCGCTTGCACCCTCGGCGCGCGCCGCCTCGGCATTGCGGCACAGCAGCGCCTTGGCCAGAATGCGCGCCATGGTGGTCTTGCCCGTGCCGCGCGGTCCGCAGAATAGGTACGCGTGGGACAGGCGCCCCTCGGTGATGGCGTGCTCGAGCGTCGAGACGATATGCTGCTGGCCCACCACGGAGTCGAAGGTGAGCGGGCGATACTTTCGGTACAACGATTCCATGGGTGCTCCCCCGGGTATACTGAGTCTTGTTGCCGCGGCGGCCATGCGGTCGCACGGCATACTGCATTCCATAATACCCGTACGGCGAGCCCGCCGCGATAGGAGTCCAAAGAGCATGGCAGACGCAGAGAGCAACCTCGTCCCCTCCGAAGCAGCCGACCAGGTCGAGGTCGCGCTCGAGGAGCAGGCCGCAGCCGACGACGGCATCCTGTACCTCAACGAGTACCAGTACGAAAACGACCTGGTCACCGACTTCGCCCGCCTGGTCGCCTCGCCCAGGCGTCGCGGCTCGCTGTATGTCGCCGCGGCAATTGCCGCGCTCATCGGCATCGGCATGCTGGTGGCCGGCGGCAACTGGATCAAGTTTGGCGTCGTCCTGATCGTGTTCGGCGCCTTTTTGGCCTGGTGGAGCAAAAACCTGCACCACACCCTCGCCCGCGACTTTATCGACGCCGTTGAGGCCGACGAGTCCATGGGTGGCCGCTATCGCCGCGTCGCCGCCAACGAGGACGGCCTGATGGTTTGGGGCAAGAGCGGCAAGTCACAGTTCTTCCCGTTTGAAAAGCTCGACCACGTGCTCGACGGCGAGCGCATCTTTGTGGCCATGTTCGCCGACCAGGGCGTGACGATCCCTAAGGACACCTTTGTCCGCGGCGATGCCGAGCAGTTCGGTCCCTTCCTTAAGGCGCGCATCAACAAAAAACTCCGCATCGAGACCAAGAAGAAGAAAATGAAGGCCGAGAAGGCCGCCGCCGAGGCCAAGCAGGGCGACAAGCCCCAGGAGACCAAGCGCAAGCAGAAGAAGAACAAGAAGAAGCGCTAAGGCCAAGCCAGACAGGCAGCCTCGCATCCCGCTATCCTCCCCATGCACCCGAGCGTGCTACACTAGCAGCATCTATGCCACCGCGAACGGCTCGGCCCCGCGCCCGCCGCTCGCAAACGAACTTTAAACGCACGAGGGTTGGCCATGCCGCTTTTCTCGCAACATACCGCCCGGTTCTCGCCGGACGTTCCTTTGGAGGGCACCAGCTCTCGCGAGCTGCTCAAGCGGTACCAGCCGCTCGAGACACTTGCGACCGGCGGTTTTGGCTCCATCGAGATCTGCCGCGACACGCACCTGCGCCGCCGCGTCGCCATTAAGCGCATCCCCCTTATTAACGGTGTCGGCATGCCCGCCAGCGACATCATGGATGTCCTGCGCGAGGCGCACACTGCCGCCATGCTTCAACATCCCAACATCGTGCAGGTCATCGACTTTACGCACGACACAGCCTATGCCTACCTGGTTATGGAATATGTCGATGGCATGTCGCTGGCCGAGTTTTTGCACCGCGTGGACGGTCACTCACTTACCTTTGACGAGGCCGCGGCCATTGCCGATGCCCTAGGCCAGGCGCTCACCTTCGCCCATAGTAATGGCGTACTCCACCTGGACATTAAGCCCGCCAACGTGCTCATCGACCACTCGGGCAATGTAAAGCTCACCGACTTTGGCATGGCGCGACTGTCGTCCGCCGGTGGCTTTGGCGGCTCGCGCGGCGGCACCATCGGCTACATGCCGCCCGAGCAGCTCGATATCGAGACCGGCACGGTCGATGAGCGCGCCGATGTCTTTGCCCTCGCCTGTGTAATCTATGAGGGCCTGTGCGGCAGCGCCCCCTTTATGGCGGCCACGCCCGCCGACTCGCTCGACCGCATCATCGGCGGCGCCACCTATCCCAGCGAGCTGATACCACACTTTCCCCCGGGAGCCGAGGCCGCGCTCATGAGCGCGCTCTCCCCCATGCCGCAGGACCGCCCCAACAGCATCGAGGCATTTTGCGACCAGCTCCTTGCCGGTCTGGGCAGCGTGCGCGAGGGCCGTCGCAGCCTAGAGCAAATGGTTGGCGAACTTTCGGATGACGAGCAGGAGCTCGACGATATCGAGCCGTCGCACTACGAGGACGACGCCATCGAGGTCGACCCCGCACTTGGCTGGGCGGGCACGCGCTGGAGCCATGCGCGCGACTACACCATGCGCACTATCTCGGCGCTAACGTGCGGCACCTTTAGCTTTTTGCTGATGCAAACGGCCGGGGTCGCGGCGCTTCCCGGCCTGGTCATTGCGGCCATCGCGATCGGAGCGGCGGCTGGCCTGGCCCCCCAGATTGGCTCGGCCATCTCGGCTGTGGGCTTTTTGGTGCTCATGGCCAACGCCACCATGCAGGCACAGGGCATCCTGTCGATGCTGCCCGTCGCGGTGATCTTTGCCGCCGCCATGTCCGGTTGGTGGATCGCCTGGGGTCGCACCGAGACTGCCGCGAGCGCCACGCTCACCTGTGCACTCGCGCTTGGCTGTCTGACCGGCAATACCTTCCTGGCAGCTGGGGTCGCCGCCGGCGTCGCGTCATTTTGGCTCGGCCCGGCAAGCGCCGCCGCGGCAACGGGCATGGGCGCGCTTTTTGCCCGTCTGGCCACGGTCGCGCTTTCAGCCGGAGGCGTGCTGGGGCTCGGTAACGTTGCCGCAGCGCTGGGAGACCCGCTCCTTTGGGCTGCCTTTGTGCTGGTAGCGGCAACTGCCGCGGCGTCATCTGCGCTGCTCAATGCCCATGCCAAGCGTGCCGATCAGGGCTCAAACCTTGCCGCAATCGCCGCCATCGCTGTCACCGGCATCGGCTGCGCAGCGGCGTCCTGTCTTGCACACCATATGGAAATTGCCAGCCTTGCAGCCGCGGTCGTCGCCAAGGCGGCGGTTGCGGGAACCCTATCCTCTATAATCGTTGGGATATGCCTATATTTGCTCGGATACCAAAGAACTTATACGGAGAGTGATCTTTCGTGAACTTCCTGAACATCTTCGAGGACCACGTGGCCGGCATCTTCGGTGCCACCCGTGCCCCGTTCTCCTTTAAGAAGCTTGCCAAGCAGGCCGCTCGCGACATGGAGGATCAGACTCTGGTGATCAACGGCGTCAACACGGCGCCGGCACTCTATACCATCCTGATCGCCGCCGACGACGATCCCATGCTCGCCCCGTTCTACCCCGAGCTTTCGCGCGAGGTCCGCGAGTTTGTGAAGGCGCAGGCCGAAAAGCGCCGCTATGTCTTTGTCGGCGAGCCCCTCGTGCGCTTTATGATCGATCCGCAGCTGCGCGCCGGCAAGTTCTCGGTCTTTGCCGAGAACGTCGATGCGCCCACGCTCGGCCGCCTGTACGAGGAAGAGCGCGCCTACCAAAACGGCCTGGGACAGAACAACTCGGCCGCAAGCCGTGCCGCCAGCGCCCCGCGCGCCGGCCAGCAGCAGTTTGCTGCCCCGCAGCAGCAGCGCCCCGCCGCCATGCCCCAGCAGCAGCCGACGCCTCGCGCCGCCGCTCCCGACCCGCTTGCCGTGGCAGATCCCTTCGCGCCTAGCGTCCCCGACCCCGCCGCCGCACCCATCCCGGTGCCGCAGACCGTCTCGCGCGACGCGCTTGCCGGCATGGGCGGAGCCGCCGCGACCGGTGCCGCCGTGGGCCTAGGCGCCGCAGCCGGCATCGCCTCCAACATGGCGAGCACTCGCGCCCCGCAGCGCCCGCTCGCCCAGCTCGTCGACGTCGTGAGCGGCGAGAGCCATAGCATCACCTCCGCACAGGTGACCATCGGTCGCGAGCGCTCAGTTTCCGACATTGCCCTGCGCGACCCCAACGTGTCGCGCCGCCACGCCCAGCTCACCTTTACGGGCTCGGATTGGTCGATCGAGGACCTCAATTCCACCAACGGCACGCTCGTCAACAACCGCCGCATTACGCGCTGCCCGCTGCGCAACGGCGATCTGCTGACGTTTGGCCTGAGTACCTTTGAATTTAGGGGATAGTCGCTTATGAACATCGATATCGTCCTTTTTGCAGGCCGCATCGTCCTAGTCGCCCTGCTCTATATCTTCCTGTTCGCCGTCATGAAGACCGGCGTGGGACTTGTGCGCGGGCAGCGCCGCGACTCGGCTATCTGGACGATTGATGTGGACAAGGGTCCGCGCGGTATCCGCGGCATCCACGTAGACATGCTCGGCCCCGTCATCGTCGGCCGCTCGCCGTCTTCGGACATCTGCATCAACGAACCGTTCGTCTCGGCCTCGCATGCGCGCTTTTCGCTGCAGGGCCCGGCGCTCATCATCGAGGACCTCAACTCGCTTAACGGCACGCTCGTCAACGGCCGCCAGCTCGTGGAGCCCGCAACGCTGCGCGAGGGCGACGAAGTCCAGATTGGCGACGTGGTCATGAAGGTGAACCGTCGATGATCGACGAGGAGAACAAGTCCGCAACTATGACCGAGGCACCGGCCGCCGCCACAGCTGCGCCGGCCCACGCCGCTCCGGCGGGCTCCGCACCCGTGGAGCCCGAGGACACCGTGTTCTCCCTGCCTCTTTCGCATGTAACGCATGACATTTCGGATCTCGCCGATAACGAGGACGAAGAGGATGCCGTAGCAGCGCCCATCGGCGCACATGCTGCGGAACAGCCCACAGCGCCCGAAGCAACCCCGGCGCCGGCTCACTTTGCAGAGCCCGTCGCCGCGGCAATCAACGAGAGCGCTGCGGTGTTTGCGGCACCCGAGCCCGCCGCGCCGGCGTTTCCCATAGCCCCGGCATCCAAGGTTGCGCCCGCGTCTACGCCGGCGCCCGAGCCTATAGACGTCAGCCCGCAAGACGACGAGTCGACCGCCCGCGTTTCCGAGGAGCCCGACTCCCCGGACACCGGTGATTCCGAATCAAACGCCGAGACCGACACCGTCTCTCCCGGTGACACAGCCGAAATCGACGTTGCCGCCGTTGAGGCCAAGCTCAAAGACCCCGGCTCGACCATGAGCTTTGAACCCCTAACCGAGGAGCGCATCGAGACCGACTCGACCTATGATGCCGGCACCACCACGCAACTCATGTGGGGCGCCCGCTCCGACGTTGGCTGCGTGCGCCCGCACAATGAGGATTCCTACCTGGTGCAGTCGCCGCTCTTTTGCGTATGCGACGGCATGGGTGGTCACGCTGCCGGCGAGGTGGCCTCTTCTATCGCTGTCGAGACCATCGCCAAGACGGCCCCACAGTCCGCCGACGCAGCACGCCTGGCCGCAGCCGTCGAGGCAGCCAACGCCGCCGTAATCGAGGCTGCCTTGAATGGCCTGGGCAAGCCCGGCATGGGTTGCACAGCCACTTGCGCCTATATCGAAAACGACACGCTCGCCATCGCCCACGTGGGTGACTCTCGCGCCTACCTGCTCCACGAGGGCACGCTCATCCGCGTGACCCGCGACCACTCCTACGTGGAGGAGCTCGTGGACGCCGGCGAGATCACGGCAGATGAGGCTCGCGTCCACCCCAACCGTTCGGTCATCACCCGCGCGCTGGGCTCGGACCCCGCTATGTATGCCGACCACTTCACTCTGCATATCGAGGAAGGCGACCGTCTGATCCTGTGCTCCGACGGCCTTTCGAGCATGATTCCCGATAGCGATATCGAGAACATCGCCACGCAGTCCTCAACCGCGCAAATCTGCGTCGACAACCTAGTGGACGCGGCGCTTGCCGCCGGCGGCCACGACAACGTGACCGTAGTAGTCGTTGACCTGGTTGACGATGGCGTCATGCGCGAGGCACAACGCGTGCGTCGCCGCAACGTTACTATCGCCGCCATCCTGGCCCTCGTCTTTGTGCTGGCAGCTGGCATCTGGGCCTACACGGGTGTCACCGGCTCGTACTACCTGGGTACCTACCAGGGCAATGTCGCCGTCTGGCGCGGCCTGCCCGGCAAGCCGCTCGGACTCAAGCTCCACTGGCTCGAAAGCGAAACCAGCATTAAGCTGTCCGACCTGCCCGAAGACACGCAAAACCGCCTCAAGGCGGGCATTCCGCAAACAAGTGTCGACGATGCGCAGGACACGATATCCAAGTACCGCCACCAGATCGACGAGGAGCAGACCCGCCAGGTGATCGACGCGCAAACGATTCGCGACAACACCAATCAGGGATCGACCTCCGAATCAGATTCCGAGAAAACCGCCGAACAGTCCGCCGAGGCCGAAGCCTCCGATAAGAATTAGAAAGGGAGTGCCGCTTATGAGTCGCCGCAACACCGAGCTGCTCTTGCTCATCGCCTCGGCGTTCCCCGTCATCCTGCTGTATGCGATGTACGTCCTCACCGCGGGCGCTGCCATCTCCTTTGAGACGCTCGCCGTACCGATCGGCCTCTTTGCCGCCTTTGCCGCGGCCCACATTGCCGTGCGCATCTTGGCGCCCGGTGCCGACCCCGCCATCCTGCCCATCGTATTTATACTTTCGGGCATCGGCATCACGTTCGTGACGCGTCTCGCCCCCGCTCTCGCCATCTCACAGCTCATCATCCTGTTTGTCTCGGTGGCGCTCATGGTGGGAACGCTTGCATTAGTCAAAAACCTCGACGTGGTCATGCGCTACAAGTACACCTTTGGCATCATCGGCATCATTCTGCTGATGCTGCCTATCTTTATCGGCACCACGATCTCGGGCTCCAAGCTGTGGATTCGCATCGCGGGCTTTACCATCCAGCCCGGCGAGTTCGCCAAGGTCTTTATCGTCCTGTTCCTGGCCGGCTACCTGGCCGAGAACCGCGAGCTGCTCTCCATCTCCAACCGCAAGATTCTGGGCTTTAAGATCCCTCGCCTGCGACTGCTGCTGCCGCTGTTTGCCGTGTGGGGTGTGTGCCTGCTCGTCGTCGTCTTCGAACGCGACCTGGGTTCGGCCGTGCTGTTCTACACCATCTTCTTGCTGATGCTCTACGTTGCCACGGGGCGCTTTTCGTATGTCGTTATCGGCCTTGCGCTCTTAGCTGTTGGAGCCGTGGGCGCCTACAAGTTCCTGTCTCACGTTCAGGTGCGTTTCCAGGTTTGGCTCGATCCGTTTAAGGACGCCCAGGGCCAGGGCTACCAGATCGTCCAGTCGCTCTTCTCGCTTGCCGATGGCGGTCTGGTCGGTGTTGGCATCGGCAACGGCATGGCCAACAACATCCCTGTCGTCGAGTCCGACTTTATCTTCTCGGCTATCGGCGAGGAGATGGGCCTTTTGGGCGGCGGCGCCGTGCTCATCCTGTTTATGCTCTTTGCCGTGCGTGGCCTCACCACGGCTGCCCGCGCTAAATCCGACCTCGCCGCCTTTAGTGCCACAGGCCTTACGGCCGCCATCAGCTTCCAGGCCTTCTTGATCGTCGGCGGCGTAACCCGCCTGATCCCGCTGACCGGCGTCACCCTGCCCTTTATGAGCCAGGGCGGCTCCTCTCTGCTGGCGAGCTTTATCATCGTCGCGCTCCTGCTGCGCGCCGGTGACGAGGCGACCGGACGCGAGGCCGAGCTTACCGGCACCGGCACCATGGCCGCCATCACCGATAATCAGGTCGCATCTGCCGCCGCCCCGACGGGCACGCGCTTTGCCACCTCGTCTTCCTACGGCAGCGGCAGCCATTCCATCGGCTCGCGCATGCGCCGTCGCCTGCTCGACACGCCTGAATCCGGTGTGCTCGGCCGCGTTGCGCTCGCCAACCGTCTAACCCGTGCGGTGCTCGCCTTTACGGCGCTGTTCGCCATCCTTATCGGCAACCTCACCTATGTCCAGGTCATCAAGGCCAAGGACTATCAGGACATGCCGACCAACAACCACACCATCGCCCGCTCCAAGTACATCCAGCGCGGTTCCATCATCACGTCCGACGGCGTGACGCTGGCCGAGTCGCTGCAACAGGAGGACGGCACCTACGTACGCTCCTACCCCAACGGTAACCTGGCAGCGCACGTGGTTGGCTACGTGAGCCAGCAGTATGGCACCACCGCCATCGAGAGCGTCATGAACGACACGCTCACCGGCTCTAAGGATTACTCCAGCTGGAACAACGCCATCGCGTCGCTCGCGGGCCAGACCCAGCCGGGCAACACCGCCAAGCTCACCATCGACTCGCGTATCCAGACGGCTGCTGAGCAGGCGCTCAAGGGCTTTAAGGGCGCTGTAGTGGTCATCGACCCGCGTACCGGCGCGGTGCTCGCATGTGCCAGCTCGCCCACCTACGACAACACCAACATCGATGCCCTGCTGCAGACGGGCGGCGGCGAGGACGGCTCCATGTACAATCGCGCCATGGACGCGCTGTACACGCCGGGCTCAACGTTTAAGGTCGTTACGCTTTCCGCGGCACTCGAGACCGGTACCGCCAGCCTTACCAGCACCTACCAGGCGCCCGGCTCCATGGACATCGGCAACGCACCGGTCACCAACTATGCCAACGAGAGCTACGGCACCATCAGCCTGCAGCAGGCCTTTGCCGTGTCCTCCAACGTCGTCTTTGGCCAGGTGGCAAACGAAGTTGGCGCAAACACGCTCGTGCAGTTTGCCAACGCCTTTGGCTACGGCCAAAAGCTCGGCCAGGACCTGACCTCCGCGGCCTCCATCATGGCCGACCCGTCGCTCATGACCGAGTGGGAGACCGCCTGGGCCGGCGCCGGCCAGCCTGTCGGCATGGACCACACGCCCGGCCCGCAGACCACCGTCATGCAAAACGCCGTGATTGCCGCCGCCATCGCTAACAGCGGCGTGGTCATGGACCCGTACTTTGTAGCCCAGGTACTCGCCCCGGACGGAACCGTGGTCAAGACCACGCAGTCCCGCTCGCTTGGTCAGGCCGTCAGCTCCGCCACGGCCGACCAGGTCAAGCAGGCCATGCTTGCCGTCGTCCAGTCCGGCACCGGCACCGATGCCCAAATCCCCGGTGTCAAGGTCGCCGGCAAGACCGGCTCGCCCGAGACTGGCGGCACCAACGTCAACTCGACGTTCGTTGGCTTTGCACCTTACGATTCACCCACGGTCGCCATCTCGGTGGCCTTGGAGGATTTCGACAAGCATGACGTCAAGGCCGCCAAGATCGCCGGTATCGTCCTGACCGCGGCGCTTGCCGCACAGGGAGCGTGATGCCCATGATCGAATCGGACACCCGAGGCGCGCCGCGGCCTAAGGGTTAGCGGCAACGCGTCACACGGCCCCAGCGGCCACATCGTAGGTACTACACACATCGTTGAGCGAATAGTTATGTTAGGAGCAGGAATGGAACAGAGGGTCCTCGGGGGAAGATACCTCCTCAAGGATAAGGTGGGAACAGGCGGCATGGCGACCGTCTACCGTGCACAGGACCAGGTTCTCGACCGCACGGTAGCCGTCAAGATCATGCTGCCGCAGTATGCTGGCGACGCGACCTTCGCCGCACGCTTTAAGCAGGAGGCCCAGGCAGCAGCCGGCCTCTCCTCCCCCTATATCGTGGGCGTCTACGATTGGGGCAAGGACGGCGACACCTATTACATCGTCATGGAGTACCTACGCGGCACCGACCTTAAGAGCGGCATCAAGAGCCACGGCGCCCTCGACCCCAAGAAGGTCGCGCAGATCGGCTCGCAGATCAGCTCCGCGCTTTCGGTCGCCCACAAGCACGAAATCATCCACCGCGACATTAAGCCGCAGAACATCATGGTGCTGCCCGACGGCAACATCAAGGTGATGGACTTTGGCATCGCGCGCGCCAAGAACAGCCACCTCACGCAAGACAACAACGTGCTGGGAACCGCCCACTACGTCAGCCCCGAGCAGACCCGTGGTCAGGACCTCGGCCCCACCTCGGATATCTACTCGCTGGGCGTCGTGATGTACGAGTGCGCCACCGGCCGCGTGCCCTTTGACGGTGACGACGCTATCTCGGTCGCACTCAAGCAGGTCAACGAGCTACCTATTCCGCCGAGCCAGATCAACTCCGGTGTCGACGCCGACCTTGAGCGCATCATCCTCAAGTGCATGGAGAAGGACCCCGCAAACCGCTTCCAGACCGCCGACGAGCTGCGTCAGGTGCTCAACAGCTACCTGTCGGGCCGTGCCGTCAACGTCTCGGAGCCCACGCGCATCATCGGTGCCCCCGGTGAGCTGGGCGCCACCAAGACTCGCGAGCTTTCCGATCAGACGCGCGCCATGGTGCGTCCCGTCTCGGGCGTGAGCGGCCAAAATACCGCCCGCAGCTCGGTTTCGGGCTCCACCGGCTCCTACGAGGTCGAAGAGCCCAAATCCAACAAGAACAAGATCATCGCCGCCGTAGTCGCCGCAATCGCCGTGGTTGGCGTTGTGGTGGCCTTCGCCACCGGGCTCTTTGGGGGCGAGCAGGTTACGGTGCCCGATGTGCTTAACAAGGACCAGCAGACCGCTATCGAGCTGATCAAGGAGGCCGGCCTTGAGGTCGGAACTGTCGACCAGAGCTATAACGACGATGTCGACGAGGGCAAGGTTGCCGAGCAGACCCCCAACGGCAACACTAAGAAGCCCAAGGGCTCCAAGGTGAACCTGGTGATCTCCAAGGGCCCCAAGCCCTCCGAGAAAGTTGAGGTTCCGCAGCTCGTCGGCCTAACCAAGGACCAGGCCGAGGCCGCGCTGGCAAGCGTGGGCCTGAAGGGCAACGCAACCGAGGAGGCCAACGAGGCCGACGAAGGCCAGGTCTTTGAGCAGGGCACTGATGCCGGCAAGGAAGTCGAGAAGGGCACGACCATCTCGTATAAGGTCTCCAGCGGTCCTGACACCACCTCCGTCCCCGATCTGACCGACATGACCGAGGCCCAGGCACGCAACGCTCTCGACATGGCTGGCTTTGGCGTCGACGTGAGCTACCAGGAAAACGACTCGGTTACCGAGGGCACCGTAATTAGCTGGAACCCTAGCGGCAAGCAGAAGCCCGGTGCCACGATCACCGTCGTCATCGCCAAGAAGTCCGGCAAGGCCAGCGTCCCGGGTAACCTGTACGGCAAGAGCATCTCCGCCGCCGTCACCGCGCTCAACAACGCCGGTTTCTACAACATCGCATTCTGCGATCAGAACGGCAACCCCGTGAGCGGCAACGAAAACGCCACCGTTACGGGCGTCTCCCCCACCGGCAAGCAGTCCACCGACAGCACGATCACGCTGACGGTTTCGCTTTCTGGCTCTGCCTCGGGTGACGATTCCGACACGACGACTAACTAGTCGACAACCCATCACCTGCAGCGGCTATGGCCGCAAACATATTCGCTCAACGGCGCCCGCTTGCTCCCCAGCAAGCGGGCGCGTTATTTATCGACAGGCCAGGGCTCCATAGCAACGCAAAGAGGCCCGCAAAAGCGAGCCTCTCAGGTAACAACAGATATGTGATGCAGTAATTACTAGCCGCAGAACTTCACCATGGTCTCGACCATGGACTCTTGCCTATAGACAAAATGTCCAGAAGCAAGGAGATGAAAGAGTAAGGACAACGCCCTCTAAAAGAAGGCCGTATATGAAGATTGCATATCCCTTTTGCCTTCATATACTCAAGAAGCACCCCTCGAAGCGCTCCTGAGAGGCCCCCTTGGATGCAACCCAGGGGATCCAGATTCTGGTAGACATCGGCACAGCAAAATCCTGCCGCGCAGGCACGAACGGACATCTTGACTCCCAACGCAATGCGGGGCGCCCCAAGACACCCCGCCACGACAAAAAACTAGTTCTCGTAGACCAGCGGGTGGCCCCAACTGCCCTCGATCTTGCAGGTCTGCGCCGCAAAACCGGCAGCGAAGTCCAAGCTCTCGCGAATTGCGGCCTCGCCGCACTCGCCGGCCTTCTTCTTGGAAAGATAGGTGACCAAAAACGCCGTCAGCAGTGAATCGCCGGCCGCCATAGCGTCTTTGAGCTCCTCGGGCGCCACGGGCTTGATGCCCTGCTCGTAGAAGTTTTCGCCGTCATAGGCGACGGAACCCTTGCTCCCGCGCGACGCGCATACGATTTGAGGGCCAAGGGCCTTCACCCACTCGAGCTTCGCCTTGATATCCTCCAGGGAAGCGTCGCCCATGGACATAAAGGCGTACGTCACAAATGGCGCAATCTGCTCGAAGTACTCGTCGGTGGAGTCATCGGAGAAGTCGAAGCTGATAGGCACACCGGCAGCCTTGATCTTGGGGAGCTCGCGCTCGGTGAAGCAGTAGTTGCCGCTGTGCACCAAATCGAAGCCGCTGACGTACTCGGCGGCGAAGCGGTCTATCACGTAGCGCATGTCGCCACGTATGCCGCCTTCATTGGAGCCCAGGAAGATACGGTCCCCGGTCTTGTCAACGGTCACGCGAGCGGCGCCGTTGACGCCCAGGACCTGCTGGCAGCGAAGAAGCTCGACGCCCTCGTCCTCAAGCGATGCTATAACGTGCTCGGCCTCCTCATCTGATCCGAAGATTCCCATGTAGGCGCTGCGATCGACACCGAGCTTCTTGGCGAAGACGGCGAAGTTGACTGCGTTGCCGCCGGGATACATAGTCTTGATATGCTCGTACTTATCGACAACGTTGTCTCCAAAGCCGAGCACGCTTATAGGATAGGCTGCCATGGTTATCTCCATTCAGGTAAACCGCCGTGGCTACGGCGAGCAGAAGAGGCGCGAGGATTCGCACGTCTCAACGCGCTTCGCGCCCCGTTCTAAAATCGCTAGTACTTCTCGATGCCCATGTAACGACGCACGTCCGGGTGATGGTCGAACACCTTGCCGCGAGCGGAGCGCAGCTCACAGTTCATCGCGTAGAACAGGATTGGATCAAGGAACGCGCGAACGCTTGCCGGTACTTGGTCCATGCCGTACTCCATGGCGTCGAGCACCATAAGAGTGTCGGTATGGGTCTCGAGGAATGCGAGGGCGCGCTCATCCATGGCTCGGCACTCACTGGAAGACATCTGCAGGAAGTAGAAGACTCCGGGCTCGGTCACCTCGAAGGGGCCGTGGAAGTACTCGCCGGAGTGGATATAGGCGCAGCTCTGCCACTGCATCTCCATAAGCGAGCAGATAGCGAAGCCATAGGTCTGGCTAAACACGGGACCGGATCCCAAGATATACAGGAACTTGTGGTCCTGGCACAGGGCAGCGAAACGGTCGCAAAGTTCGGCGTTGACCTTCTCGCGAGCCGCAGGCAGGATCCGGTCCATCTTGGCGATGCCTTCGTACATATCGGCAAGGTCAGCATAACCTTCCTGCTGATCCAAGAGCTCGGCAGCGAGAGCCAAAGAGATGCCGGCGGGTACCTCCGCCTGCGGAACTCCCTCGCCCCACGGATATACCCAGCACGTCCACTCACCGTTATCGATGCCGGAGCCGGCGTTGTCGGTCTGTGCGATAACGGTTGCGCCCGCCGCCTTGGCGATCGAGCACGCATCGATTACCTCGGGAGTGTTGCCGGAGTGGCTGCAAGCGATAACAAGGGACTTTTCGCCCAGGCGCTTGGGACGCATGATATCGAACTCGCGGGCGGTATACGCCTCACTGGCAAACGTAGTCGCCTCGCGCTTAAGCAGCTCATGGGCGGGCAGCAGGTCGATGAGGGAGCCGCCGCAGGCAACCCAGAAGACGCTATCGAAACCGCCCTTTTCGGCGATTGCGTCGGCGATGAGATCATGTGCGTTCATTGTTATTCTTCCTTTCGATACGGCGGACGAATCCGCCAACGTTTACTGCAAGTCTTCTCGTCAAGCGTGTTGACTGCCCCACGCGAATGGGAGCTACGCGCTAGTCGACAAAATACCTCTCGAAGGCGTCCATGTTGCGCCGGTCCGCTGCTGCGGGATCATCGAAATACCTTCCATCGGTGATCTCCTGGCCAAGATAGCCCTCGAACCCATGCGCGTTGAGGACACGCACGAAATCGTCCATGCTGTGCTTTCCATCGCCCCAAACCAGATGGCCGTATGGGTCGCCATCAATGAAGTGCATGTTCCTTATGGCACCATCGCCAAACTCGGCAAACCACTCTTCAAGGCTCTCGCCGGCGACTCCCATAGCAGTAGTGTCCACCATTGGAGTAAGGTGCGGGTTGGCTACTTGGTCAAGCATGCGCCTGGCATCCGCGAGTGTAACCACCAAGTTGCTCTCTTCCGGCCTCAGGCTCTCCATGCAGAGGGTCACGCCGTGCTCGCCGGCATAGTCCGCAAGAATCGCCAAGTGCTCGGCAGAGCGCTTCCAAGCTTCCTCGCGGTCCTCGTCCCAATCGCCCCAACCGGAGTTGATGGACATATACGGGGCGCCGAGCACCTCGGCGAGCTCGATGCCGTGCTTGAAGTAAGCGAGGCTCCGCTGCGCGTGGAGGGGCTTTCTGGCAGCGTACTGCCACGGATACACCACGTTCTCCGGGCACAGGGAGCTCCCGGAGAGTCCGCGGGACTCGATCTTGCGGCGAAGCTTGTCGGCCTCGAAATACCCCGTGTGGTCCAGCGTCACGTGCGGCTCGGCCGCCCAAAGCTCGATGGTTTTGAAGCCAAGGCGCTGCTGAACATCAAGGAAATAATCGAGCGACCACATGATGTAGTGAATGTTCATGCCGGCGACCTGCTCGCGACGCAGGCGGGGCGCGGAAGCGTTTAAATCCATGCTGGGCATCTCCTCTCCTAGCAATCTTCGTACACGACCCGACCATCGCTCAGCGTGAGCGAGACCTGGATGTCTCTGGCATCTTTGGGGTCCACCGCAAACACATCGCGGTCCAAAACGCAGATGTCCGCGAGCTTGCCCGCCTCGAGGGTGCCGAAATCGTTCTCGCGAACCAGATCGTAGGAACCCCCGGCAGTCCATGCCCGCAGCAGCTCGGCAACGCTAACGGTATTCTGCGGGTTGACGTCCAAACCGTCGGCGAAGTACCCTCCGCAGGCGCTGTAGATCGAATCTCCTAGATGCGGGATAAGGAGGGGAAGATCGGTTCCGCAGCACAGCACACATCCGCCATCCACCATGGCGCGACGGTTCCAGCTGCGGGAGAGCCTCTTCTCTCCTATCTGGCGACGCATGGTCGAAAGGCAATCCTCGCGCTTATCAAGAGTAAGGATCTGGGGATAGACCTCGCAGATACCGCCGATGGCGCCCATGCGCGCCAGGTCAGCTGGATCGGAGTTCTCAAGGTCCGTAATCGAATGCCTGCGAGCGAGCCTTCCCGACTCATCACGCGGTAGCCGCTCATACAGGTCGATCGTCTTGCGAACGGCCCCATCCCCCTGGCAATGCAGGGAGTAGCGGAATCCCTGGGCATCGATCTCGGACAGCTCGCGAGAGATGAGGTCCCATTCGGGCTCCTCGACCACGGTCTTTCCGCCGGCACCCGCATCGGCCCCCTCCTCGTAGGGATCGATCATCTCGGCCAGGCCGCACCACACGCCGCGATCGGTCATGCGATTGAAGCCGGAGAACCTGACGAAGTCTCCTTGGAAGCGGTCGCGCGCCGAGCAGGCGTAATCAAGGTCGGCTCCATGCCCGACGGGCTGGCTCATCATGTCGACCCTAACCGTAAGTTCGCCTTCCTGCTCGCGGCGATACATCTCGTCCGCAAATCCGTAATAATCGTCAAAGCACATCTCCTTGATGGCGGTGACGCCACGGGAGTTAAGCATGGTCATGTAGTCGCCATACGCATCGCGGACTTCCTGAAGAGGTAGATAATCGCGCATAAGGTGCCAAATCATCTCGGCATAGCAAGCCTCGGGCGTAAAACCATAGCGCGCAGATGCGGCGGAGTTGAGCACGCAGGTCTCCGCGCCGGCAGTAAAGGCGACGGCAGGCGTGGATGAGAACTTCTCGTCCAACATATCAACCAAGTCGTCACCCATAAGGGTCTCCGGAAGGTTCATGCCCAACGCCATAGGGGCCTGGGGCCGCTCCTCCTTCCAATTCGACATCGCGGTGAAAACATCATCTGCCGAGGTCGCATCGATAAGATCGGCGCCGATGCGACGGAGCACCCAGCCGGTAAAGAACGTGTGCACGTCGACAAGGCCTGCCATGACGGTTCTGGAGCCAAGGTCGCGAACCTCGTCCGCATGCGCAGTATATTCGGCAGCCCGATCAGAGGCGCCCACGGATTCGATGCGATTACCGCGAATCGAAACATATCCGTCGATCGGTTCATCGGAAAGGCCGGTAAAGATGCTGCGGGACAGCAATACTAGCGAACGATCAAACACCGGGCACCTCCTACATCGGCAGTAGGCCGGAGATCGTAGTCGCGACCAATCCGAACAGGACCATGAAGATAAAGAACTTCCAGATGGTCTTCCACCATTGCCCGAAGGAGATCTTCGCTACGGCGAGACCCGCGACGGTCATGCCCGCAACGGGGCTGATGGTGTTGATGGTCTGGTTCGCGAACTGCAGAGCGGTGACGGCAGCCTCGGGATTGAGACCCATAAGCTCGGTCAGCGGGCCCATGACTGGCATGGTGAGTGCAGCGAGGCCGGAGCTGGAAGGAACCAGCAGCGAAAGCAGGCCGAGGACGATGTACATGAAGGTGGTATAGATGAAGGACGGAGCGCCCGCAAGGAGTCCGACGAGCCAGTTAAGAATAGAGTCGATGATCATTCCGCCCTCTGCAACGACCAGGATGCCGCGGGCGATACCGATGATGCAGGCTGCGTAGGCGAAGTCGGCGATTCCGCGGACGAACTCCTCCGCAATGGTCTTCTCGTCCAAGCCGCCGAGTATGCCGGCAAGAAGGCCCATGGCCAGGAACACCATAGAGATCTCGTCCATATACCAGCCCTGGGTAACGAGGCCCCACACGATAACGCCCATGCCGACCGCGAAATCAATGAGGACGAGCTCGTGGCGAAGCGTGAACTCCTCTTCGATAGAGGCGTCGGTGACAGAGAACTCGATGCGCTTCTGCTTATCGTCCTCATAGGTGATGGAGGACTTGGGATCGAGCTTGACGCGGCGCGCGTAGCGCATGGCCCAGAAAATGCCCGCGGCGGTGAAGATGGCCCACAGGATGGCGCGGAGCCAAAGCTGGGGATTTCCCTCGATGCCGATAACGCCCTGGGCGATCAGCACGTTGAAAGGATCGATAGTGGATGCGCAGTAACCAAGGTTGGGGCCGAGGAAGCAGATGATGAATGCGGTCATGGAGTCATACCCGATGCTCAGCATGATGGGGATGAAGATCGCGTAGAACGGCAGCGCCTCCTCGGACATGCCGAACGTGGTGCCGCAGATCGAGAGCAGGACCATGGAGATGGGGATGATCAAGATGTCCTTGTTCTTCAACTTCTTGATCACGCGGCTCATACCGGCGTTTAGGGCGTTGGTCTTGGTGACGATGGCGAACGATCCGCCGATCAGCAGGACGAACGCGACGACATCGGCCGCAGCCTGGATGCCCTTGGCGGGAGCCTGCAGGACGGCATCGATGCCCTGTCGCAGATCGACGGTCTCCCCCGTCTCCGAATCGGTGTAGACCTTGTCGACTTCTTGGTACGTTCCGGCTACGGCGACTTCTCGCTCGCCCGCGGCCGTCTGAATGGTCTGACGGTCGAACTGACCCGATGGGACGATCCATGTGAGCACCGCGAAGAACACAATCAGCATGAACGCGATGGTGTACACATGGGGAAGCTGGAGATGGAATCTGCGCTTGGGCTTCTCCTGTTTGGCATCCGACATTCTTAACCTCCTGTCAGAGCAACGATGCTTGCCAAAAAACCCTCACGTATAAGCAAACATCTTAGGTTGTCCTATTGCCGGTCAAGAAACATATTAGGTTGTTCTATAAGTGGTAACTTTTACGCGCTAAACGGACCTGTTGCGGCGATGGCGAGAACAGCGCTGCGCGAGACAGAGCCGCTAGATATCGAAGCTGTAGCGCGAACCCACGTAGTACTAAGCGCTCTCCGTTGGAATCGAGAAAGCCCGCGTTCATGAAGAATAGCGGCTCCCCTACTGGGACCTTGAGCTCGCGGGCGGTATCAATTCCCGCACGGGCGATCTCTAGCCTGCAGGGATCGGATGAACAGGGATACCTACCCGTACGCTCCCCCACGGCCTCGAATATCGAGCAATTGGAGAGACCGATATCTTTGAGAAATTCGAATCCGTCAACAGGATAGTAGTTGTTCTCGAACAGGACCGGCACGCCGTCTGCGGTACGCACGCGTGAGACCAAGATGAGGTCAGAGCCTTCATCCAAGCCAAAGAAAGAAGCGAGGTCGCGATCGGCGGCAACGGTCTTGCGGGCAACGACGCGAGCGCCCGCCTTCATGCCGTTTTCAGCGCATGCTTGGGTAAAACTCTGAACATCGTCCTTCTGATGCACCTTGCGAATTATCTTTGTCGCGGTCACAAACGTACCACGCCCCTGCCGCTTGGTGAGATACCCCTCGCCCACAAGCTCCTCTATTGCGCGACGAACCGTGACCCTTCCCACGCCGTACATCTTAGAAAGCTCAAGTTCCGTTGGAATCTGCGAGTCAACGGGATATGTCCCCTGTTCGATATCGCTCTTGAGCAAATCGAGCACCTGTTGATACAGCGGGGCGGAAGAGCCCCCATCCAGATGCGTATCCACAAAAACTCTCCCTTTAAGGCGTTCGCGATCTCAACTACTCCATTCTACCGCACACGGAAAAATGAGGTTAAACACATAGGGGCCCTGCATGTTTGAGCAGATCGGGAATCTGGTCGATGATTTCGTCCGCATTTGCTTGCGAAAAACCAAAACGCTCCTCGCGCTTGGCGAACACGGTGAGACCCGCCGTCTTGCCCGCGGCGATGCCCGACATCGTGCCTAGCAGCGCCGAACGCATGCAGTCCGGCTACACCCGCGGCGGCAGGCCCCAAGCTGACAGGCCCCAGCAATTAGACATCCCGTTCTCCGACGTGCTCTCGGTCGAGATCGCGGGGCGTTCCGCATAGCGGTGCTGCCGAGCACACCTACGGCGTGGTGGGGTCGCTGTGCGAGAACAACGACAAGCTCGCTATCGACCGGCGCCCGCCCGAAGTGGAGGAGGGCGACTTGCTCGTCATCCACGATGCGGGCGCGCACGGGTTCTCGGTGGGCTACAACTACAACGGCCGGCTCAAGCGTGCCGAGGTGCTGATGCGTCCGGACGGGTCGGGCCAGCTCATCCGCTGCGCCGAGGAGCCGCGCGACTACTTTGCCACCTTTGACTGCTTCCCGGCCGACGAGCGGCTCGCCGTTCGCTCCAGTATCCGCTGGGTTGCCACTATGCCGTGTAGCAGGCGGTTGTCGATACATGCGGCGATGATGCTCATGTGATGTTGGCTTCCTTCCTTTGCTTGCGAGGCGCGTCACTCGTCCTGCTGGGCCACGGGCCCATCGTTCAGCGTGGCCTGCCTGCGCGGGGTATGCCGGGAATTGATGTAGTCGTATGCGTAGGCGATCTCCGTGACGGGGACCTCCACGTGGTAATGGGCGGAAATGTCAGAGAAGCTCGTGCGGCATGCCTCGACGAAATCGTTGTGTTCATTGGCGAAGCGCTGCTCGTCTGCGTAGTTCTCGATGGGGCTTCTGGTCACGAGGCGCTCCACGAGACAACACAGGTGCACGTAGAGCCCCATGCTCACACGAGCGCCAATCACGTCTCCGGTGAGCTGCTGGAGCCGCTCCGCGGCACTCTCGATTTCGCCGAAGAGCTTGTTGGGGTTAAGGATTGTGATGGACTCGACCACGTTCCTGAGGGTCATGTTCTTGACGAGATTCTGGTGGAACGTGCGCAAGCCGTCAGCGTCGAGCAAGCGTGCGAAGGCGCGGTCTATCTGGGCCGTTCCTTCGCCGGCGATGAGTTCCTCGAGCGAAATGAACGGGACTCCGTCGGCGTGCGGATTGTCCGTGCCGATGACCGAGCGCACGTTGTACTGGGAGAAGGCGGCATCCTCAGACCCGTTATTGGCGAGCTGCCGCCAGTCAACGGCGACAAGCCGCGCGGGGGACTCGCCAGGCAGGCTCTGCGCCACGAGATCGCGGATCCGCGCAGCTGCGTCAAGTCCGCCTTCGGAGCAGAAGACAATCGCGTCCGGTCGGGCGTTGCGCGCCACGATGTGATAATTACAGGTGCAAGCTGCCGCAGCATCGTCGAGAACCTCTCGCACGGAGCGACCCGCGATAAGTCCGGCGCCAACCTCCACCGCAAGGCCGGTAGAGGCGTTGTTGATGATGCCGAGTGTCATGCCGGAGGTGGATTCCAGACTCTTATAAATATCCTGGAGCGATCCCATGTCCACGAGGATGACGACCTCGTCTGCGTAGGAGAAGCGGTCGATGATTTGCTGAAGAGGAGCAGCGACGTCCGTAACCTTCTGGTCGTAGGGCATATCGATGGCCTCGAAGACCCTCGTGTCAAGAATCCGATTGGCAGCGTCGGCGATGCTCGTGGCGGTCGAGTAGCCATGACTGAGGACGATACCGACGCTCCGACGACGCTTAGACGGGTCGAGTGCGAGTGCCGCATGCGCAAGGACGAGCAGACACGTGAGATCGTCGAGCGCGATGCCGAGCGTAGCCTTGAGTTCATCAGCGATGCAGGCGCAGACAGTAACGGCAAAGCGGTTGCGCTGGGCCACGACGCCGCGCATGCCGGAAAGCTCGCTTGCATGGGAGCTCTTCCAACGCGAGAGGTTTGCGGGCGGCCACAGCTGGAGGCAGATGCCCTGGGCGATTAGATGCGAGCTCTTTCGGGACAAATCGATCGAGTAGAGTTCGTTCACGGAAGTGACGACGCTGTCGGCGATCTGCTCGTATGCGTCGGACTTCGAGCGGCCCGGGTTTTGCCCGAACGCCAGGTAGTCCTCAAGGTCGCGGGCTCGCTCCACCAGCTGAGCGCTGCACGCGCTCCCATCAAGCGTGCCTTCGCGATAGCTCTCGTATGGCTCCAGCATGGCGTCGAGTACATGCCGTGCGCGGTCGTCCGCCTGGCTTTGGATGCTCCGGGTGGTGTCGATGAGCTGCATATCGTTCTCGCTGCGCTCAAGTGCGGAGCCGGCAAGGATTGCGGAGGGAAGCTGGTAGGTGCGAATCTCCAGGCTGTCACCCTTCGTGTCTAGATAGGCCTCGGCGCAACAGTTGGTGATGCAGTCGCGTAGGCCGCGTACGTTCTCCTCGAAGTTGGTGCCGGCGAGGGCTCGGAAGGCTCCGCGACTTATGAGGATGTCGCGTCCTATGCGTCGGCCCTCCTCCTTGAGGAAGTGGAGAGTCAGTTCCTCACGCTCCTCCTGGGTGCGCTCGCGCAGAGACGGCACCTGGGCGGACATGGGGATGCGACGCGTGAGGCTGCGGCACTCGGTACTGTCTGCCTCGTTTGAGGTGGCAAAGATAAGGCGCGCAGCAGGGGCTGGCACAATGGCGCCCGCCTGTGCGGAGGCCCACTCCAAGAGCGCGTCCTGGGCAGCGGGTGAGAGGGTGTCGACGTCCTTGAGATAAACGATGCCGCCGCTCGCCCGATCTGCAGGCCCGCCATCTGCGCACAGATCGTGAGTGAGCGCGCGGGCATCGTCTGCGTAATGCGAGCAGTCGATGCTCACAAGCTTGGCTTCCTGCTGCAGGACGCCGACGTTCTTGCCGTATTCGAGGGCAGTTCGGCGAGTAGACCCTTGCCGGTTCCCGAAGCGCCACAGAGCAGGATGGGCAGGCCAGCTGGCGGGTACTTGAGCGCGGCGCAGAGCTGGCTGATGCAGGGCGCAAGGCTCAGCTCGTGACCGATTGCGCGGTCAAAGTCGAGTCGCTCGCCGTTTCCGAGCGTGGCGAAGAGCTGCTCGACCGAAGGGTAGGTGCTACGCTCAATGCGAGACTGGAAGAAGCGTTCGAGGGAGCGGCGGTGGAAGTAGCACACCGGTCGCGCCCCTGCTTTCACCACGAGGCCAGCGCGCACGAGCTCGTTGAGATACTGACTTGCCAGGCTGCGCGAGATGGCGAGCGAGTCGGTTATAGATGCCGTGGTGAAGTGGTCGAGACGGTTCTGGATGCGCCCGCCCCGCGTGCTGCCAAGCTCGCGCGTGATGCGATCGAGGTAGGCAAGCAGGTCTTTCTGTGTCTCGGGGATGTTCATGCGGCTGGTCCTCCTTTCGTCCCACACCTTACGGGCGGGGTGGTGCTCGGGACGGGTTGGCGCCCGCGTTCCGTCACGGGCGCGTGCACTTCGGCACTCCATGATACATCTGTAGTGACATATGGCGACTTCTCGACACTTGCGCTCGACACAGCGAGCGGCAACGGCGCTGTCCGCCGAGCGCCTCGCCGTTTGCTCCGTCTCTGGCTACATCGCTCGAACCGACTCTGCCGCTGGCGCGGACGCCCCGCGCCCGGACGGCTCGGAAAGGCAGGAAACCATGGACGTCCGCAAGCTCGAGGGTTCCATAATCGCGCTCGTCACGCCATTCGACGAGGACGGCTCCGTCAACTTTGCCCAGCTCGAGATGCTGCTCGAACTCCAGATCGAGAGCGGCACCGACGCCATCCTCACACTGGGCACCACCGGCAAGTCAGCCACGATGACCGACGAGGAAAACAACGAGGTCGTCAAGTTAGTCGTGGAGCACGTGGCCGGGCACGTGCCGGCCATCGCCGGTTCGGGCTCCAACTGCACGGCCACGCAGGCGCGCAAGAGCCTCACGTACTAGAAGCTGAACGCCGACGCCCCGCTCATCATCTCGCCGTACTGCAACAAGTCCAACGAGGAGGACATCTACCAGTGCCTCGTTCACACGGCCAGCGCGGTGGACATCCCCTGCATCATCTACAACATCCCCGGGCGCACCGGCTGCAGCATCAGCGCGGCCAACGTGGAGCGTCTGGCCGCCCACCCCAACATCATGCGCATGTTCGCGTGGGCAAGGGCGCCACGGT
Organism: Collinsella aerofaciens; assembly: GCF_015548375.1. Taxonomy (GTDB): domain Bacteria; phylum Actinomycetota; class Coriobacteriia; order Coriobacteriales; family Coriobacteriaceae; genus Collinsella; species Collinsella aerofaciens_AB. The sequence continues at coordinate 22,088 of NZ_JADMWW010000011.1, read as the reverse complement.
GGCCACCGGTGCCGTATGCGTGGAGGACGTGCCGGCCGGTGCCGTGGTGACCGGCGTGTCCGCGAAGGTCATCAAGCAGGCCAACGAGTCGCCGAGGACAAGGCCCCCTCGTCGACGCGCTCCGCAACCTGTAAGCGAGGCCCCTAAGGCCGCCTTGCTGTCGGCAGCCTGGGGCCATGTGCCATCAGGGCGCAGGACGGGTCCGGTCGCCGAAATGCGGCCGGACCCGTTGTTCGCATGTTTTGCTGGGGGAGTCGCTGTGGCGACGAGGTTCACTGGCTTACTTTTCCTGTTCGCGCAGCCCCTTCGCCAAGGCTATGTTGGACAGTTTGAGTTCGCCATTCGTTACCGTAACAGCAAGCGAGTGGCCGAACTTCTCGCAGACGCGTGTCGTGAGTGCGGTACCGTCGAGGTAGAGGACGAGGATGTTGTCGTCAACGATGAGCTGCAGGTGGTAAGAACGCCCGGACTCGAGCCAGACTGGCCTCCAAAGCCCCTTATCCATTACGCGGAACCACTTGTAACAGGGACTCTTGTCGAACGAGAGCCGATTCGCGTCGAGGTCGAAGCGGTATTCGTACGACTCGTCGGTCTCGAGATTCTTGTAGGCTCGAATTGAGAAGCCGCAAGCGTCCCTGAACGTCACGTCTGCCTCGAAGCAGAAGATCTCGCCTGCGTTTTCGGTGATTACGCACTCCGTTCGTTCGTGGTCTCCGCGAAGCTCGATATCCGGGACGGCATCAGGGCACTCGAACGCATCCCTTATGCTTTGGGGAGGGCGAACGCCGAGGGTGCCATTGGGGCGCTGGTACACCTCATGGGGCATAAACGAGCCACCCCAAAGCCAGTTGGCCCGGTCATCGTCGTTCTCGCGCGTGGGGACCCAGCCGGACAGAATCCTGCGCGATCCGTCGAAGGCGGTCCGTCCGGCGTAATACGCCCTCCCGTCGAAGGCGTCATCTCTCGGCTTCTCCCACGGACCGTAGAGATCGCGGCTCATGCGGTAGACGATCTTGTTCTCGTCGCTGTACTCAGAGTAGACCAGGTACCACCAATCGCCAATTTTGAAAATGTCTGGCATTTCGAACATGGTGTAGAGGCCGGGGGCCCAAAAGTCGCCCTTGAACTGCCAGTGCTCGAGGTCCTTCGACGTAAAGTGAACGAGCCTGCCAGTTTGGAGGGTTTTGGAGGGGTCGTCTCCCTTACGCGTGCCCAGTACGAGGAGGTATTCCTTCCGGTCGTCATCCCATATTACGAAAGGGTCGCGCCAGTTGCGCCCATCGTATCCTGGCTGAGGCGTGAGCTCTGCTGCAACACCCGTCTTTTTCCACGTCGCATAATCATCCGAGCAGGCCTTCGCCTGCATGAGCACCTGGGACGTTTTGCCTTCTCGCAGGTAGTTGCGGTTGAACCCGGTATAGAAAGCGCGTACCTCCCCTTTTGCCTCGTAGACGGTTCCGGCGTAGATGAACTGGTCTTGGTCGTCTTCTCCGCCGTGGGGGATCGCCGTTCCGTGTTCCTGGTACGTCACGAAGTCCTGGGTGGTCGCGAGCGACCACCCAAAGGGCTGTCCTTCGGCAAGCGGAGCGGGGTCGCGCGTGTCACGCTGGTGGTATAGATAGAACGTGCCGTCCTTGCCGAAGGGCATGACGTCTCCCACCCACACGTCCTTCGGTTGGTAGAACAGGTGCTGGTTATTGGTCGGGACTTTGCGCATGTCTCGTCCTCCTTACTGTCGCGTCTTTCCTATTCGTCTTCTTCGTCAACGTCCGGAGTCAGATCTCCGAGGTAGACGAGCTGCTCTTTGGCTTGGGTGACGACATGCCTCACCACATCGGGAGTAAGCTGTCCGGCGTGGAGCGAGAGCTCGAGGGCCACGGGAAGGTTTACGCCGGTCACTATGAACGCGCCTCGCGGAGCCGAGCAGGCTACGAGCTGGTTTACGCTGCCCTGAAGGATGTCGGTGAGAACGAGGGTCTCGTCATCTTCGGCGATGCCCTCGAATGCGCTGGCGAGCTTCTCCTCGAGCGGGGTTTCGTCTGTAAACGCGCAGACAACCCTGATGTCGTGCCCCGGTCCTATGATGGCCTTGAGCGTGTCTCCGAGTCCGGCTGCCAGGCCGTAGTGCGATGCAATGATGATGTGCCTCATAATGCGTCCTTTGTGGGTTGGTCTAGCCCTAGGCTAGGCAGCAAGAATGCCGAAAGCCGCGCACACCCACGAGATGATGAGGATGCCGAGGACAATCTTGTTGATGCTGACCTTGCGCTTGACGAGGGCGTAGACGATGGCTGTGGCTATTACGGGCAGCATGCCGACCATGATTTGGTCGAGGATGCCCGTCTGGACGTCGAGCGTAACTTCACCCATGGTGAACGTGAGACCACACGAGACCTTGATGACGGTGGGGATGAGCGCACCGACGACCATCATGCCAAGTGCCGACGTCGACTCGGTGAAAACGGACATCTTCTCGGCAAGGGTCGTGAAGAGCTTGTCGCCGAACTTATAGCCTATGCGCCAGTCAAAGAGCTTCCATACGAAGATGGCGATGGCGACGGCAAGCCAGAGAAGCACGCCGACGGGGTTTCCCGCCTGTCCCATGTAGGCGGCGATGGAGCCGAAGATGGTGGGAATGAGGATGGCGAAGATCGTGTCGCCGACTCCTGAGAGGGAGCCCATGAGGCCAATCTTAAGGTCTTGGACCGCGTCGATGGCGTCATTGTGCCCCTTGTCCTCCAAGGCTAGGCCGGCGCCGAGGAGCAGGCCGCTTACCTGGGGAGTCGCATTGTAATAGCGATAGGTGCTCAGAAGTGACCTGCGGTAGCCCTCCTCGTCTCCTGCATAGATCTTGCGCAGGGCGGGTTCGGTTGCGAACATGACCGCCGGGGCACACTGGGACTCATAGTTATAGATGGACGCGCCGAGCATCCAGCGGCGGCCGCAACGGTCGAGATCGGAAACGGTGAGGACTGGCTGGTACGTTCCGTCTGCCAGGCAGGTTGGCGCTTCGTTTGCCTTGGTGGCGTTAACTTCGTTACTCATCTTCCAGACCTCCAGCGTCGAGGGCGTTTACGGACGGATTGCTGTGCGACTTGTAGTACTCGATGGCCGCGGCGGCACCGAGCAGGGCGATGGGGAGAATGCTTATCTGCAGGTAGGCGGCCAGAACGAAGCCAACGATGGCGTAGGCGATGAACTTCTTCATTGGCATGAAGGACAGAAGCATCGCAAGGCCGACGACGGGGAGGATACCGGCGGCGATGGAGAGGCCGGTCGTGAACCAGGAGGGCATGACGGAGAGGAAAGCGTTGACGGCATCGGCGCCAAAGAGCAGTACGGCAAACGTGGGGATGGCCGCCGTAAGGCCATAGAAGACCGGACCGAGGAAAAGTACGCTCTTCATCTGCGAGTACTTGCCCTCTTCGGCAAAGCGCTGCGAGGCACGCCCGAGGAAGCCGTTTGCCGTCTTGGCGATGACGTCGAGCTGAAGGCCGAGCATGCCGACTGCGATTCCGGCGGCAACGCCGACGCTCGCCTCCTGACCCGAGGTGATGGCAACGACGGCGCCAATGATGGCGGCAGTGGGATAGTCGGGGACGGAGGCTCCTCCCATGGCCGCCACGCCCAGGCTCATGAGTTGGACGATGGCGCCGACGGCGAGGCCGGTTACGGGGTCGCCGAGCGCAAGTCCGACGAACCATGCTGGCGTGACGGACATGTTCGTGAGAATTTGTCCCGCGTTCTTCTCGGCTCCGTAGATGAAGGCGATGAGTGTAACGACGGCTATCTGGATGATGGATGGTGTCATAAGTTCACTCCCTTGCTAAAGCGTGATGATGCTGGAGAGCTCTACGGGCTTGTCGGCCGGCACATAGCGAACGGTGATATCGCAGCCGGTGCCAGCAATCGCTCGATATGCGGGCAGCTCGTCTTTGGTGACGTAGGCGCGACTGCTCACCTGGACGGCGTCTGACCCCTCTTCGGGAAAGACTGTGCCTCCGACCACGAGTGTGGGAACAACCTGGCCCGTCTGTATGACGTCGAGGATGGTCTGGGGGTCTCGCGCCACGATGAAGACCGTGTGGTCGTCGTACTTGCCCGCCCGATAGTTCGCGAGAGCCGTCTCCTTGTTGATAATGGAGAGGGCGACTCCCGAGGGCTTTGCCATCCGCATGGCAGCCTTCTTGGTCGGGTCGTTGGCGACGATGTCATCGATGACCATGAGACGCTGCGGACGGAACTCGGGTACCCACTGGGTTGCCACTATGCCGTGTAGCAGGCGGTTGTCGATGCGTGCTGCGATGATGCTCATGTGATGTTGGCTTCCTTCCTTTGCTTGCGTGACGCGTTTCGGCATGGCCTGTGCCGAGGCGCGTCATTCTTCCTGCCGGGCCGCGGACCCGTCGTTCAGCGTGGCCTGCCTGCGAGGGGCATGCCGGGAATTGATGTAGTCGTATGCGTAGGCGATCTCCGTGACGGGGACCTCCACGTGGTAATGGGCGGAAATGTCAGAGAAGCTCGTGCGGAA
>NZ_JADMWW010000011.1:0-17460 GCF_015548375.1 Collinsella aerofaciens | reverse complement strand
TAGTCGTATGCGTAGGCGATCTCCGTGACGGGGACCTCCACGTGGTAATGGGCGGAAATGTCAGAGAAGCTCGTGCGGAATGCGATCGAGGTAGGCTCTGTGTCTCGGGGATGTTCATGCGGCTGGTCCTCCTTTCGCCACACACCTTACGGGCGGGGTGGTGCGCGGAACGGGTTGGCGCCAGTGTTTCGTCACGGGCGCGTGCGCTTCGGCACTCCATGCTACATCTGAGTGGCATGTGGCGACTTCTCGACACTCGCGCTCGACACAGCGAGCGGCAATGGCGCTGCCTGCCGAGCGCCTCACGGGCGCATCCCGACCGCAGAAGTGCGCGCGAAGGCTCGTCGAAGTGCTGGGTTGGGGACCGGCGGTCTGGATACGCGGTTTCGTTCGGCGAAGGCGGCGAGGCGAATGGCATGGCGAACGTACGGGTTTGACGTGAACGGGTTGCCCGTGGCGGCGTGGTATCGGGAGGAGACGGTCGAGCAGGTGCTCGCGCCGCTGCTCGTCCGTCTCGCGCGCTCGCATCAGGAGAAGGGGTCACAGGCCCATCTCGGCGACCCGGTGCGCATACGCTATTGCGACCGGGACGGCCACGTGTCGCGAACGGATATCGTCCGCCAGGTGGACGTCGCGCCGCGAAATGCAGACTCGCCCCAATCGTCGGTAAGGGATGCCGCGGGCGATACGATGGAATCCACGGACCGCACCGCGCCGCCGAGATTGCGACGCGAATGCAGGCGATGCGCCCGAAAAACTCCTCCGCGCATGTAGGGCGAAACGCCAGATTGGAGCTCCATGAACGATTTCTCCCTCTACTCCCCCACCCGCTTTGTCTTTGGACGAAAAGTGACCGACAAGGTTGGGGAGACCCTGTCCGTCTCCGGCCACCGCCGAGCGCTCATTGTCTACGGCAAGGGTTCCGTAGTCCGCTGCGGAACGCTCGGCCACGTGAAGGCATCGCTCGACGCCGCGGGCGTGGAGCACATCGAGCTTAGAGGGGTGCGTCCAAACCCCGAAATAGGCTTGGTGCGAGAAGGCGTCGAGCTCGCACGGGAAAACGACGTCGACATCATCCTGCCCGTGGGCGGCGGCTCAGCCATGGACTGCGCGAAGGCCATCGCGCTGGGGGCGGTATACGACGGCGACGTATGGGACTTCTTCCGCAAGCGCGCCGTTCCCGCCGACCGCATCGACGTCGCCTGCGTGGCGACCATCCCCGCATCGGGTCCGAGGCCTCTAACTCCTGCGTTATCAGCAACGACGAGGAGCACCTCAAATGCGGCATTAACACGGACCTCAACCGCCCGGCCATCGCCTTCCTCGACCCGGAACTGACCTTCACCCTGCCCGCCTACCAGACCGCCGCGGGAGTGACCGACATGATCGCCCATACATGGAGCGACTCTTCTCCGGCGAGCCCGCCGTGGGCGTAACCGACAACAGCGCCTGCGGGCCAGTGCGCGCTGCGATGGAGGCGGCGTCCAAGGTGATGGAGAACCCAGATGACTACGACGCCCGCGCCGAGATCATGTGGGTGGGTACGCTCGCCCATAACGGCCTCGCCGGCTGCGGCCTGGGTGTCCCCGGCCTGCGCGACGGCGATTGGACCTGCCACGTCCTTGAGCACGAGCTGTCCGCACTGGACACCAAGATCACGCACGACGCCGGCCTCGCCGTCATCTTCCCCGCCTGGTTGCGCTACGCATGGCGAGAGCACCCCGAGCGCTTCCTGGAGTTCAGCGCCCAGGCCTTTGGCGTCGAACCCGTCGATTCGGACGCGGACGAGCTCGATGTGGAGGTAACCCCCGAGCAGGCAATCGAGTACGCGGTCGAAGCGACCATCGACGAGCTGCAGGATTTCAACGTCTCGCTGGGAATGCCGCGCACGCTATCGGAGTTCGGAGTCACCGAGGACGATATCGAAAAGATGATTCCGGACCTCAAGATCAACCGCGGAGAGCTCTTCGGCAGCTTCAAGAAGCTCACGCTGGACGACGCGAGAAAGATTTACCGCAGCACACTCTAGGAAACAGATGCCCATCCCCCACGGGCGAGCAGCACGGCGGCCCCCGCAAACCAGAAACGGCGCCGCTCCCGCGACGCCGTCATATTCCCTGGTGCCCCCGGGCGGATTCGAACCGTCGACACCCGCTTTAGGAGAGCGGTGCTCTATCCCCTGAGCTACGGAGGCATGTTGTGCTAGTGTAGCAGATTTACTGCATCGTAATACGTCGCATGACTAGACTTCGAAGTTGCGGTGGAATAGTTCCTGTCTGAAGCATCTAAAGCCGTATTTAGGAACTATTTCACCGCAACTTGTGAAGAGCTAGTTGCCTTTGTGGAAGAGGTTTTTGATAACGGAAGGGATGCTCTTGGCACCCTTGGCCGTCACATCGATAAAGTCGGGCGAACGCACGAGCTTGTCCTCGTCGACGTACTTGCGGACCGCGCGCAACGTCTCTTTGTCGTCGCGCGTCGAAAACGTAAAGTGACCGTTGTCCTTGGTGAAGATGGCAAAACGCGTGATCTTCTTGGTGCCGCGCAAAACCTCGGCGGCAATATAGTCGACCTCGTCCCACGGGATTTGAATATAATCCTCGGGATTACGCTCGTTGTAATACTCGAACGCCTTATTGCCCACCATCACGTTACCGTGGCTGGTAAGCCCCATCAGGCAGGTTGCCGACGTTGCCAGATCGACCGTGCTGTTCTGAGATTGCGCCATGCGCGCCTCGCCCTCCAAATAAAACAATCGGACCGCATCCAGTGTACCCACCGGGTGCGGTCCGTTTCAATGGCTCAAAAGCCCTTGCCTAGCAATTCTCGGTCTTAAGCCGAAACGTGCTTACATGAAGCCGCAGACGCGACCGATGATGCCGATGGCGAAGAGAGCCAGGATGATGACGATCGGGCTGACCTTCTTCTTGAGGAGCTTGCAGACCAGCAGGGTCAGGCACACGGCGGCAAGGCCAGGGATGAGCTGATCGAGGTTGGCCTGAAGCGTGGTGACCTTCACCTGATCAAGGGCGTTAGCACCGATGGAGTTATACATCGTCAGTGCTTCCTTGATACCCTCAGAACCGGAGGGCAGGTTAGCCCAGTCGATAAAGGCGCCAGCAGACTGCGTGACCTTGGAGACGACCGGGGTGAAGGAGATGGACACCCAGCGCTCGACCAGGGCGCCGATGATGAACATACCCAGGATGGAAGCACCCTCGGTGACCTTGCCCATCAGACCGCCGGAGAGGTCCTTGGCGATGGAGGAGCCGACCTTGTAGCCAAACTCCTGCGTGTACCACAGGAAGGCGTAACGGATGATGTTCCACGCGAAGAAGAACAGCAGCGGACCGGCGATGCTGCCGGACAGGGCCAGGGAAGCGCCCAGAGCACCCAGAATCGGGCGAAGGGTGAACCAGAAGGCGGGGTCGCCGACACCGGCGAGCGGGCCCATCATACCGACCTTGACGCCCTGAATGGCGACGTCGTCAATCGGGGCACCGTTGGCGCGCTCCTCCTCGAGAGCGAGGGTAACGCCAATGACGGGGGCGGAAACATAGGGGTGGGTGTTATAGAACTCCAGGTGGCGCTTAAGAGCGGCAATCTGGTCATCCTTGCTGGTGTAGAGCTTCTTGATCGCAGGGATCATTGCGAAGCACCAGCCGCCGTTCTGCATACGCTCGTAGTTCCACGAGCCCTGAAGGAACTGATGACGGAAGCAAACCTTCTTGCGGTCAGCCTTGGTGAGCTGAATCTTGTTCTCTACCATATGTATCACTCCCCTCCTACTCGTAATCGTTCAGAATGTCGCCGAGCGGGTCACCGGAGCCGCCGCCCATGCCGCCACCCTGCTTGGCCAGATCCTTAAGGCCAAGGTAGATGAGGGCAAGGGAGATGCCGATGAGGCCAAGGGCGATCAGCGTGAGCTGAGGGATGGCAGCAAGGACAAAGCCGAGGATGAAGAACGGCCAGGTCTCCTTGGTGGCCATCATGTTGATGACCATGGCGTAACCGACGGAAGCGACCATGCCGCCGCCGACAGCCATACCGCCGGACAGCCAGTCGGGCATAGCGTTAAGCGCGTTGGTAACAGCCTCGGCCGGGATGATGCACAGAAGTACTGCCGGGATGGCGATACGAAGGCCCTGCATGAGGATAGCAGCGTACTGCCAGCGCTCGATGCCGGAGAAGTCGCCCTTCTCGGCGCAACCGTCCATGGCGTGAGCGATAGCGGTAGCCAGGGTACGGCAGATCATGGTCAGGAACAGACCAGCGACCGACAGCGGGACGGCGACGGCGATGGCGGCGGTAACGGCCTTTGCCGAATCGGTGGCGCCACCGTTGAGGGCGAGCACCATGATGATCGAAGAAGCGACCGAGGCCAGAGCGGCGTCAGGCGCGACAGCGGCGCCAACGTTAGCCCAGCCAAGGGCCATCATCTGGAGCGAACCGCCCAGGAGGATGCCCTCCTGAAGGTGACCGGTTACGAGACCGATAAGCGTGCATGCCACGAGCGGCTGATGGAACTGGAACTCATCCAGAATGCCTTCCATACCGGCAAGCAACGCGACAATCGCAACAAGCAGAATAGTGATTGCAGACATGTATCGGACCCTCCTTTACTATGCTTGAGCGGCCAGTTCGGCCTTAGCTTTCTTCAACATGGCGTCGAGATCCTCGGAGGAATCCGAAGGAACCTTGCGGACCTCGAACTTGACGCCCTTGGCCTTGAGGGCCTCGAGAGTCTTGACGTCGTCATCGCCCATAGCGACGGCGTTGGTGACGACGACCTTGCCCTTGGAGTGAGCCATGGAACCGATGTTGACTTCCTTGATGTCGACGCCGGCCTCGATGGCCTTGAGCAGATCCTGCGGGTTCTCAAAGAGCAGCATGGCCTTGGTGTCACCAAAGCGCGTGTCCTTGACGACCTCGGCCATCTTCTTGATGGGCACGACGTTGGCATGGACTCCCGGAGGGGCAGCCTGCTCGATCATGGTCTTGCGGAGCTCGTCGTGAGCAACGCCGTCGGAAACCACGATGATGCGGTTGGGGTTGATCTGCTTGGTCCACGTGGTGGCCACCTGACCATGAAGCAGACGGGTGTCGATACGGACGTGGGCAATCTTGATGTGCCCGTCGCCGATGACCGTTCCCGGAGGGATGGCGCCTGCAGGAGCAGCGGCGGCCGCAGCCGGCTTCTTCTCCTCGGGCTCCAGAGACTCGGGCTTGACGCGCACGCCAGCCTTAGCCTCAGTCACGAGATGTTTTGCGATCGCATGTGCAGTGTTCTTTGCGTCAAAGCGCTGCGAATATGCCTCGATGAGCATAGGCAGGTTGACACCGGTGACGATAGCCCAGGAATCGTGGCCCTCGATGAGCCCGCTGATCTGGTTGAACGGCGTGCCGCCCCACAGATCAACGAGGAAGAGCACCTGCTCCTGGTCCTCGAAGGAAGCGACTGCTTCCTCGACCTTGGCGCGGAAATCGTCGGGGCCCATGCTCGGCTCGAGCGAGACCACGGCAACAGACGGCTGATCGCCAAAGACCATCGAGCCCGTCTGCTTGATTCCAGCTGCCAAGTCCCCGTGGCTAGCAAGAACAATACTTACCATCACATAACCTCCTTTTTGTCTACGTATTTCCTACACGACATGAAAGGAGTATACCTGTTTGGATTGTGGAATTATAGCTAAATTCGCAAAAGGTTGGATTATTTGTTTAAACGTCTAAGTTTGTTACAAATTGATTACATTGCTGGTTTACAGCTCATTGCCTGATAAAACGTGATTTGCCGATTGTTTCCAAAGACATATACAGGCGCACTGTTCGTTAAAACCGCTTTTAGGTGGATCCCAATGCGCCTGCGTGCCGCCATTTTGTTTAAACAGACATGACTTGACTAACCGAAGCAAATATGTTTAGAACTCTAGCCCATGCAGTCATTGGATGTTAGGCGATGTGGAGTGGGTTGGCGGCGTCGACGGCATCGGGTGCGTCGGAGAGGCCGTCAGGAGCAGCGTCTGCCGGGTCCTCGTCGGGAGTCTCGATCTGTTTGATCATTACCTCTTGGCCCTGCAGCAAATAGGTCTCGCCGCTACCGCAATGGGGACAGGTCTTGCCGTGCTCGACCGTCGCGTAGTCGCAGCCGCACGCCTCGCAATGTGTCACGGCCTCGACGGGCTCCACGATAAGCTCCGCGCCCTGCGCGATAGGCTTTTTATCTGCTGCCCAGCGCCAAGCGTCGAGCAGCAAGTCGGGAACGACGCCCGAGACCTCGCCCAGTAGCAACGTCACGCTCGAAACGCGACGCACGCCATGAGCGCGCGCCACATTCTCGACATCGCGAATGATGTGGTAAACGATTCCCAATTCATGCAAGGTAGAAACCTTTCAACAACGGTTGATGCGATATCAGCCAAACGTCAGCGAGCGGCGATCCAGGTGCCCCAGGTTGCCCCGAAACAAGGCGTCCGCTGGGCTTTTGCCCGCGGCGCCGAAGTTGAGGGGCAAGATGGGGTGCTTGGGCGCCGCGCAGCGTCGGCAGTGCCGCCGTTCGTTAGAACGGCGGAACCTCATTACTTGCGACCGAATTTGATCTTGATGGCGCGCTTGAGTGCGTACTTGCCCAGGCTGGGAAGCTTTTGCTCGTATTTGACCATCGTGGAGCACTCGGGGCGATCGCGATCCAGGTGGATGGCATCGAACGCGCACTTGGTGGTGCACAGACCGCAGCCGATGCACTTGTTGGGGTCGACGATCGAGGCGCCGCAACCCAGGCAGCGGGCGGTCTCGGCACGCACCTGCTCCTCGGTAAAGGTCTCGACATACTCGCTAAACGGCTCGGCCTTCTCGCGCTCGCGGTCGACGTGAGCCACCTCGCGGCTCGCGTTGTCATAGCTCTCGATCACCACGTCATCTCGGTCGAGCGCGCTGTACTTACGCTGGTTGCGGCCAATGGTGAGCGTAGAGCCCGGCTGCACAAAGCGATGTATGGACACGGCCGCCTCGTGACCGGCGGCGATGGCATCGATGGCAAAGCTGGGGCCGGTGTAGACGTCTCCGCCCACAAAGATGTCGGGCTCGGCGGTCTGATAGGTCTGGGGATCGGCAAGGGCACCCTGGCCACGGCCGAGCTCCACCTTGGAGCCGGCCAACAGGTCGCCCCACACGATGGACTGACCGATGGACATGACCACGCGGTCGGCGTCCACGCGACGCAGATCGTTCTCGTCGTACTCGGGCGCAAAACGGCCCTCGTCGTCGAAGACACGCGTGCAGCGCTTGAAGGTAATGCCGCACACACGGCCGGCATCGTCCAGATGGACCTCCTTGGGACCCCAGCTGCAGCTGATGTGCGCGCCGTCCTCAACGGCCTCGCGACGCTCTTCCTCGCTAGCGGGCATCTGGGCCTCGCTCTCCAGGCAGAACATCTCAACGTGCTCGGAACCCAGGCGACAGGCGTTGCGAGCCACGTCGATGGCCACGTTGCCGCCGCCCACCACAATGGTGCGGCCGGGCAGCGCGTCGATCTTGCCGCTGTTGACCTCGCGAAGGAAGTCGACGGCCACGGTCACATCCTCGGCATCCTCGCCCGGAATGCCGGCAAGGCGGCCACCCTGGCAGCCAATAGCCACGTAGAAGGCCTTAAAGCCCTGTGCGCGCAGCTCATCGAGCGTCACGTCGCGACCGACTTCCACGCCATAGCGGAACTCGGCACCCATCAGGCGAATAACCTCGACCTCGGCCTCGATAACATCCTTCTGCAGCTTAAAGCTGGGAATGCCATAAGTGAGCATGCCGCCCGGGCGCCCGTTTTTCTCGAACACGACGGGCTTGTAGCCCTTCTCGGCCAGATAAAAAGCGCAGGACAGACCGGCCGGACCGGCGCCGATGATGGCGATCTTCTGGTCGAAGCCACCAGCGCGCGTCGGCGTCACCACAGGCGGGACGTAGCGGGTCGCGGTGTCCAGATCACGCTGGGCGATAAACTTCTTGACCTCGTCGATGGCCACGGCCTCGTCCACGCGACCGCGGGTGCAGGCATCCTCGCAGCGGCGGTTGCACACGCGACCGCAGATAGCGGGCAGCGGGTTCTCGCGCTTGATGAGCGCCAGAGCCTCGTCATAGCGGCCCTGCGCCGCAAGCTTTAAGTAGCCCTGAACGGCAACGTGTGCGGGGCAAGCCGTCTTGCAGGGAGCGGTGCCGGACTCGTGCGTCTCGATGCGGTTGTCGTTGCGGTAGTTGGGCGACCACTTGGTGTGGTCCCACTTGGTGGCATCGGGCAGCTCCTGGCGCGGATACTCGGGCACCTGTCCGCCGGCCTTTTTGCTACAGAGCTTCTGGCCCAGTTTGGCGGCGCCGGCCGGACACACCTCAACGCAGCGACCGCAGGCCACGCACTTGTCCTTCTCGACCTTGGCGACGTAGGCCGAGCGCGACAGGTTGGGCGTGTTGAACAGCTGCGAGGTGCGCAGGGCATAGCACACGTTGACGTTGCAGTTGCAGATGGCGAAGATCTTGTTCTCGCCGTCAATGTTGGTAATCTGGTGCACGAAGCCGTTGTCCTCGGCCTGGCGCAGGATGTCGTAGACCTCGTCGCGCGTTACATAATGGCCGCGGTCGGTCTCAACCACATAGTCGGCCATATCGCCCACGGCAATGCACCAGTCGGCGGGGTCGTCGGCGCAGCCCTCACCCATCACGCGACGGCTCGCGCGGCAGCTGCAGGTGCTAGCGGCATATTTGCCATCGTATTTGTCGAGCCAATGCTCGATATGCTCGATCGGCACCGATGTGCTCGCGGCATCGATAGCCTTCTCGACCGGAATGACATGCATGCCGATGCCGGCACCACCGGGCGGCACCATCGGCGTGGCCTTGGACAGCGGTCCCTTGGACGCCTGCTCAAAGAACTTGGCATAGACCGGGTGCTCCTCGAGCTGGCTCATGCGCATGTTGAGGAACTCGGCGGAACCCGGCACCAGCATGGGCAGCACCCACTGCTTGGCGCGCTCGGGGTTTTCCCAGTTGTACTCGAGCAGACCCGTGTAGCTCATGTCGTCGAGCATCTTCTCGATATCGGCCTCAGGCATGCCGGTGAGCTTGACCATCTCGGGCAGCGTATAGGGGCGGCGCATCTTCATCTTGCAGAGCACTTCGGCCTGCTCGTCGGTTGCAGCTTCGGCAAACGACCAGTACTCGTAGCCCAGCAGCTCATCGCGATGCAGCAGACGGTTGGTGCAGTGCTCGCACAGCTTGACGATGGCCTCGCGCGGATGCTCCGGCAGCGGCGGCACGAACTCCGAACCGATGTCGGGCTCGGTGTAGCTAATCCCCGGTCCGTTGAGAATCATGGTTGTCCCTTCTCTTGCCACAGCCCGGCGGGACCGCGGCGCCCCTCTTTTTTTTGCAGGCCGGGCATGCCCCCATGCCGTTCACCCGCCATTGTTGACATTGTGTCAAAAATAGTATTGACGAACCGTCAACAATATTCAAGACTGTTAGGCGAACGGTCAGGCAAAAGAGGATGAAAGGCGGCAAAACATGGGCAACAACGCAGCAGATACCTCTGTGGTCGATGCCGTCCCCGCATCCGATAGCGCGGCAAAGCGCCTGACGGGCGACGAACGCCGTCGCGAGATCCTCGATGCCGTACGCACCGTAAGCTCCGAGCTGGGCGTGTCCCACCTATCGGTATCGGCCGTGACCAAGCGAGCCGGCTGCACGCGTTCATTGTTCTACCACTACTTCGCCGACATGGACGCCGCCGTCACCGCCGTCATGGACGAGGCAATCGACGGTTTTATCTCCGAGCTCGAGCAGTGGAATGCCAACCGCACCGTCGGCGATATCGAGGGCGCGCTCGACACCGTCGCCCCGCTCTTTAAGCGCCTGGTCGCCAGCGGCCACGAGCTGCCGAGCACGCTCACCTCGAGCAGCGGCGCGCTCTACGGCGGCTTTTTGCACAACGTGGTCCAGCGCGTGGCGCAGTATATCTGCGACACCACCGTGGTGGATTTTGTCGCCCATCATGAGCTACGCATCGACCATGTCTACGAGACGTTCTACACCCTCATCATGGGGTTGTTGATGTATATCCGCACGCACCCCGATGTGCCCGACGAGACGGTCAAGGAAATCATCGCCTCGACGCTCCACATCGAGGGCTATACCGCCAAGTATCCGGAGCGCAAGCCCCAGAACTGACGACATTTGGCCAAACTGCCCGCGATCAGAAGAGGGGCCGCGGGCGTGTGAAAGGAGAGCAGCATGCTGTTCGATGTTTGGGGTAGCGATACCCTTATCCACTGGGCCGGCTGGGCCATGGTCTTTATTGGCCTGATCGTGCTCAACGAGGTCGGCCGCCGCACCAAGCTGGGCGCGGCCATCATCTTTGGCGTGGCTCCGCTGGCCATGACCATCTACTGCGTCGCCATCGCCGTCGGCGTTTCGCAGGGCGCCGAGTGGGCGCTCACCAACCCCACCCATGTGTACCAGAACAGCTGGTTCCACTACGCCAAGGTATACGCGGCGCTTGCCGGTTGCTGGGGCTTCATCGCCATTAAGTATCAGTGGGGCAAGATCGGCAAGGCGCACTGGTTCCGCGCATGGCCGTTTGTGATCGTCGCCATCAACATCATGATCGCCGTCGTGTCCGACTTCGAGAGCGCCTATCACTTCTTTGTCCTGGGCCAGTCCACTTGGGTCACCTCCGAGGGCGCCACGCAGCTCGCCGGTTGGAATAACGTGTTCAACGGCATCGCCGGAATCATCAACATCTTCTGCATGACCGGTTGGTGGAGCGTCTACGCCTCCGAGGACAAGACCGACATGCTGTGGCCCGACATGACCTGGGTCTACATCATCGCCTACGACATCTGGAACTTCTGCTACACCTACAACTGCCTGCCCACCCACTCCTGGTTCTGCGGCTTTGCGCTGCTGCTGGCGCCCACCGTCGCCGCCTTTATCTGGAACAAGGGCGGCTGGATCCAGAACCGCGCCTTTACGCTTGCTATTTGGTGCATGTTTGCCCAGGTGTTCCCCTACTTCCAGGAGGAGTCCATCTTTGTGACCCACTCCACACTCGACCCCGGCGCCGCCACCGCGGTCTCCATCGCCGCGCTGATCACCAACGTCGCCGCGATCATCTACATCGCCTACCGCGCCAAGAAGCTCGGCCGCAATCCCTACAAGCAGGATGTCTTTGAGGGCACCAGCGATTGGGAGAAGGCTACCGCTCGCCGCGCCAAGGTTGATTACGCTCACGCCGAGTAACATGCCCGGCGCGCATGCCGCTTGAATGTGAAGTCGCCCGGCCGATTCCGCGCAATGCAACGTATTGCATGCCCCCGGAAAGCGATTCGCCCGCTTTCCGGGGCTTTTTGTTGTTGCGCGCATTCACGCGCATATTCCATTCGCGCACACATTCAAAACCTCTCGCACAGATAAAATCAGATTTCCAACCGCCTGACAGCCCTATGTGACCCCAATTTTGGGTACATTGTTGTCCCGATATTGAGCTTGGGGGATATATGAATGATGAGACGATGGGCCAAGAGGATGCGGCCCAAGATGCAGAAGCATGCGCCGAGGCCCTGGAGAGCCTAGACCAGATCGCGCTGGCCGAGATTGCGTTTGACGATTCGAGCGTTGATGTGCAGGATGAGCCGGAAATCGAGGCGCAGCCCGATGATCAGGATGCAAAAGACGATGGCGCCGCGCCCACCGAAGACGAGGCGAGGCACGAGGAATCCGAATGCGAGGCCGACGACCAGCCCAAATCCGACACGAGCGAGGAAACCATCTTGCTCGACAGCTTGCCGGCCGAAGATTCGCTGACCCGCGAGCTCCCTGGCTTAGGCTCCGCGCCTGCCGTGGACGAGACCATCGCCATGGGCGATATTCCCCTGCCGTCCGTTCCCTCGGCACGCGAGGCCGAGGTTCGTCATCGCAAGATGTCGCCCAAGCGCCGCAATCTGATGGTCGCTGGCGTTGTGGCCGTCGCGCTCGTCGCCGGCGGCGCAGGCTATGCTGCCTGGAACGGATATCAGCAAGAGCAGGCTGCCGCTGTCGCCGCCAGTGCACACACGATGATGTCGGTGCAGATTGGCGTGCATGCCACGGGCCTCGACTGCTCAACTGGCTCCAAGATTCCCGTACAGGTGAGCGGGCAGGATTCCGACGGTTCTTCTGTGAGCGAAACGCTCTATGTTGACGAGCACGGCCGTGGCATCAAACTGCTACCCGGCGATTACACGCTCTCCATTGCCGCCTCCCCCATCGCGTCCGACGGCACCGTCTATACCGTGCCGACCACCAAGGCGCAGGTCACGATCAAGAGCGACGGACAGGATCTGAGTGCCCAGGCCACCTTTAAGCTCAAGGTGCCTTCGGCCGACACGGTGACTGACGACCAGATCGATGCCGCCGCCAAGTACGCCGAGGAGGGCGGGGTGAGCTCCGCCGCAGTCGCAAAGGTACTCCAGCAGGCGGCAACCGCGCGCCGTGACGCCGCCGTCAACGCCGTGAGCTCCCGCAAGGCGCAGGCCGCGCGCGATGCCGATGCTCGGCATAAGGCGACGGATCTGTATCAGCTCGATATCCCCGTCGAGTGGTACGGCAAAGTCGCGACTTGGCAAAACGGCAGCACGCTGTGCATCTATCTGGCCGGCGACAGCAATACGCCGATCGTGACGATCGTCGCAGTGCGCGACGGCGAAAGCTTTACGCCCGATGAGGGTGATACGGTTTTGGGTGCGGCAAACCTTGGCAACGGCTACACGGTCTACGCCAGCGGCCCCGTCTATCCGTATGTGGTGCCCCAGACCATCAACGGGCGCATGCAAGACCCCGTGTCGACCTACCCCATGGACACGGCCATTGAGCTTGTCGAGCTTACGACCGGCAACCGCTATACCTATAGCCAGATCAAGAACGTACTGGTCGGCAAAGACGGCAAGGCCGACGCTGCCATCAAACTCGAGACCGACTACCTCGCCCAGATCCTGATGCCGAGCATCAAGGCCCAGGACTAGCCGGCCCGAAGACAGCCGCCCAACACCCACATCCCTAACGCAGTTGCGGTGAAATAGGGACTGTTTTTGCTGGTCAAACCGCAAAACAGTCCCTATTTCACCGCAACTTATTGGTGGCCTTTTGGATGGCACTCAGCGCCACGGATCGGCTTCGAACAGTGGCTCGCGCTCGGGGCGGCGATCACTGTAGGGATCGTAGCCGTCATCGTCCTCGTTCTCGGCGCGGATATAGGGGTCGCGCGGCTTGGGTGCCGGCTTAGGCGCAGGCTTGGGTGCGGCGGGTGCGGCGGGCGCCGCCTCAGTCGCCGGTGCGTTCGTCTTGTTCTCGTCTTTCATCTGCATATCTCCTTGCCGTGCAATTGTGTTCAACATCATCGATTGTCGCACGAAAAAGGGCGACGGACCCAATTGGATCCGTCGCCCTTGGCGTTTAGAGACGAGCTGGTAGATTTTAAGGCATGTCCCAAAAATCTACTCGGCGTCGGGGACCTCGTAGGTGGCCGCCGGCGTGTTGTCGCACACGACGGTAAAGCCGCCGTCCTTGTCGACATCGACCGTCACCTGATCGCCCTCGCGCACCGTGCCGTCGATGATGGCGGCGGCGATGGCGTCCACGACCTCGCGCTGGACCAGGCGCTTGAGCGGACGGGCACCGAACACGGGGTCCAGGCCGCCCACGGCGAGCATCTGTTTGGCTGCCGGGGTGATGGCAAGCGTCATGCGCTCCTTGGCCAGACGCGCGCGGACGTCGGCAAGCTGGATGTCGACGATCTTCTCGATCTGCGCCATGCCGAGCGGATGGAACACCACGATGTCGTCGATACGGTTGAGGAACTCGGGGCGGAAGGTCTGAGCCATGGCCGCGTCGACCTGATGGCGCATCTCCTCCTCGTCCTTACCGGACAGGTCGGCGATGGACTTGGAGCCCACGTTGGACGTCATGATGATGATCGTGTTCTTGAAGGACACCTGACGACCCTGACCATCGGTCAGACGACCGTCGTCGAGCACCTGCAGCAGCACGTTGAAGACATCCGGATGAGCCTTCTCCATCTCGTCAAGCAAGATCACGGAGTACGGACGACGACGCACGGCCTCGGTGAGCTGGCCGCCCTCGTCGTAGCCCACGTATCCCGGAGGCGCACCGATCAGGCGCTGGACGCTGAACTTCTCCATGTACTCGGACATGTCGATACGTACGAGTGCGCGCTCGTCGTCGAACAGGCACTCGGCCAGCGCCTTGGCGAGCTCGGTCTTGCCCACGCCGGTGGGGCCCAGGAAGAAGAAGCTGCCGATGGGCTTGTCCGGATCGGAGAGACCCGCGCGGCTGCGGCGCACGGCTGCGGCGACAGCGGAGACGGCCTCGTCCTGACCGATGACGCGCTTATGCAGCTCGCCCTCCAGGCCCTTCAGCTTGTCGAGCTCGCCCTGCATCATCTTAGACACGGGCACGCCGGTCCAGGCACTCACGACTTCGGCGATCTCATCGGAGGTCACCTGCTCGTTGAGGCCTTCGCCATCCTGCTCCTTCTGCGCCTCGAGCGCGGCCTCGGACTCCTGAATCTGCTGCTGCAGACCCGGGATCACGGCATAGCGCAGCTCGGATGCACGGCCCAGATCGCCGTTACGCGTCGCGCGCTCCTCCTCGCTCTTGGCCTCGTCGAGCTGACCCTTGAGCTCCTGCACATGGTCGATGGCGTTCTTTTGGTTGAGCCAGCCGGCCTTTTGCACGTTGAGCTTTTCCTGGACCTCGGCGATCTCCTGGCGCAGGGCCTCCAGACGCTCCTTGGAGGCGTCGTCGGTCTCCTTCATGAGCGCCTGCTCCTCGATCTGCAGCTGGGTGAGCTGACGCGTGGTGGCGTCGATCTCGACCGGCATGCTGTCGAGCTCCATGCGCAGGCGGCTTGCGGCCTCGTCGACCAGGTCGATGGCCTTGTCGGGCAGGAAACGGTCGGCGATGTAGCGATCGGAGAGGTCGGCGGCGGCCACGAGCGCGCCGTCGGTGATATGCACGCCGTGGAAGATCTCGTACTTCTCCTTGAGGCCACGCAGGATCGAGATGGTGTCCTCGACGGTGGGCTCGCTCACCAGAACGGTCTGGAAACGACGGGCGAGCGCCGCGTCTTTCTCGATGTACTTGCGGTATTCGTCAAGCGTGGTCGCGCCGATCGCATGCAGGTCGCCACGGGCAAGCGCCGGCTTAAGGATGTTGCCAGCGTCCATGGAACCCTCGGTGGCACCCGCGCCCACGATGGTGTGGAGCTCATCGAT
The DNA here is from genome assembly GCF_015548375.1 of Collinsella aerofaciens. GTDB lineage: Bacteria > Actinomycetota > Coriobacteriia > Coriobacteriales > Coriobacteriaceae > Collinsella > Collinsella aerofaciens_AB. The sequence goes on along the minus strand of NZ_JADMWW010000011.1, from coordinate 2,152 downwards.
GAACAGGATGACCTTGCCCTCGGACTTCTGGACTTCCTTGAGCACGGCCTTCAAGCGGTCCTCGAACTCGCCGCGGTACTTGGCGCCGGCGACCAGCGCGCTCATGTCGAGCTCGATGAGGTCGCGGTCGCGCAGGGTGCTCGGCACGTCGCCGGCCACGATACGCTGGGCGATGCCCTCGACGATGGCCGTCTTACCGACGCCCGGCTCACCGATGAGCACGGGGTTGTTCTTGGTGCGACGGGATAGGACCTGGATGGTGCGGCGGATCTCGTCGGTACGGCCGATGACCGGGTCGAGCTTGCCGGCGCGGGCAAGGTCGCAGATGTTGCGGCCGTACTGCTCCAGCGCCTCAAACTGGGTCTTGTCCTCGGCAGACGTCACGCGATCATCGCCGCGCAGCTCCTCGTAGACTTGCTCGATGCGCTCCTTGGTAACGCCGGCGTCGCGCAGCACGCGGCCCGCCTCGCCCTTGTCCTCGGCAAGCGCCATGAGCAGATGCTCGGTCACCACAAAGCTGTCGCCCATCTTGGTGGCCTTCTTTTCGGCCTTTTCGATGACGCGGACGAGTTCGTTGGAAAGACCCATCTGCTGGCCCTCGCCCGAAACCTTGGGCGCATGGTCGATGGCATCCTGCGTAGAGCGCGCGAGCTGGGCGGGATCGGCGCCAATGCGCTCGATGATCACGGAAATGTTGCGCTCGCCGGCACCGAGCAGGGCAGACAGTAGGTGAATCGGCTCCACCGCACCGGCCTGCGCATCGGCAGCAGTGCCCATGGCGGTCTGCAGCGCCTCGCGCGACGTCATTGCTAGCTTATCGATTCTCATGGAATCACCTCTCTTGGGGCGGCCACCCTACGGGGCGGCTTCACGTTGTTCGAGAAGTATTGTTGCCAGCTTTGCGCGATCTTATACACAAATCTAAGTCTCTATATATAAGATTTTCTGAGTGATTGAAGGATAGGGTACTGAGACGTCGACCCGCTGCATCCCCGACGACCAACTGTCTCAATCTGTAACATCTAGCTGCCGTTTTTGACCTCAGATGTTACAGGTCGAGATGCAATGCTCAGCGGTGCCTGTTTATCTAAATCTGTAACAACTACTCGGCAAATAAGGGTCTACCTGTTACAGATCGAGATAAACAGAAGACGCCCGAATCGAAAATCTCAATCTGTAACACCAAGCCCACTTTTAGCGGCCAAGATGTTACAGATTGAGACAGACCGAAAACCACCGCAAAGGGGCACCTTTGTGGTGGTCGCTTTCTCTACTCTTTTGCCGAGCCCGTGCTTCCCGATTCGGCGGTCCAGGGCATCTCATCCTCGAACAGCCATGTACGGGCAGACCCACTATCGCGTGCAGTCTGCGGGTCAGGCAAGCAGGTCTGTTTATAGGCATCTTGGATACACTGACCCATAAAATCGTTGAGCTCGGTCTGGTCGCCCTCCATGACATAGGCGACATCGCCGTCCATGATGTAGATGCCCGGACCCTCATTGCCCTCGTAGCCCGGATCGTACGAGACATCACATAACTTTGCGCCGTTTGCAGTGTCCAGCTCGATAGAAGAGTGGCATCCGCCAACCATGTCGTTCGCTTTTGCCCGATAGGACGCATATCCGTACCAACGCTTAAATGTTTTGCCCTTGAGTAGCTCGGACGCCCTATCGATCAGGCTTGTATCCGTGGTATAGCGCATGGCCCCAAGCTGAATACGCGGATAATTGCTAATACCCAGCACAGCCGGCTGCTCATCAAAATCAACGGTAATGGTCTCGGGCTTGTCGTCGCCGGTCAGAAGTTCGACAGATTGAGTCACAGGCTTGACCACCGGCTCCGTCACCGCAGCAGGTAGAAATGCCATACCGACAGCGCCCGCGCCAACCACAGCGATCGCAAGCGCCAAGACAATCAATCCAATACGGGCAGAACGGCTCACGGCAAAACACCCCACAATGCAAACCTTCGCCACCTGCACTAATGATACCACCAGCTAACACTATTACCAAAAGAAGCCGCGCGCTCCTCACCACCACAAAGGGGACCCTTGATTATCAACTTCATCCGAACACTTCCCACATTCATCCGCACATGTGCGGATGAATGTGGGAACCCGATACCCTGAGGGCCGGACCGGCCGGCCCCGGGA
>NZ_JADMWW010000010.1 GCF_015548375.1 Collinsella aerofaciens | reverse complement strand
CTCATGGACCCGAACCCCGACGGCGCCGCGCCGGAAGGCCCCGAGCTCGCGAAGATGCGCAAGGCGATGCGGGTGACCCAGAAGCAGGCCGCCGCGGGGCTCGGCATGTCCGCGGCCTCACTCGGTCACCTGGAACATGGGAGACGGCGGTCGACGAAACTGGAGAGGAGGTATTACGAGCTCCTGTGCGAATTGAAGGGAGCGCTCCCGCAAACTGCCTATTGACAACTTATAGGAGCGTCGGTTTTGTTTTCGCACTTTTCAGCATGGTCTGGGCTCTCCGCGTTAACGTAGTAGATGGCCCCCTTTTGTGGCAAGGGGCCGACCTGCGGCTCAGGGTAGCTAAAAGAGCTCCGTCCCAAAAAGACTGTTGGAAGTTGCGGTGGAATAGTTCCTGTTTTTGCTGCTGAAGGCTTTGAACAGGAACTATTCCACCGCAACTTATGAGGGGGCGGGGGATGCGATAGTATTGCATGGTGGTATTCGATTAACCGAGGCTTCATCCGAGGGCTTTATGGAACAACACCAGCATTATCAGAGCCTGCAAGACCAGGCGTACAACGCATTGCGGTCCAAGATCATCTATGCCGAGCTCAAGCCCGGCACGCGCCTTTCGGCGATTGGTCTGGAAAAAGAGACGGGAATCGGGCGCACACCCATTCGCGAGTCCTTTGTGCGTCTGCGCGAGCAGGAGCTGGTGGAAACGCGTCCCAAAAGCGGTACCTATGTCTCAAAAATCAGCATGGAGCGTGCCGAGAACGCCTGTTTCTTGCGCGAGAAACTCGAGAGAAGCGTACTCATTAAATGCTGTTCTGCCGCCACGCCCGAGCAAAAGCATCGGCTCGAGCAGATTCTTGCCGAGTCCGAGTCGCTCGACCATAGCGAAACGCGTCGCTTCTTTGACCTGGACAACCTGTTCCATGAGACGTGTTTTGAGATTGCCGGTCGTCACATGTTGTGGGATTGGATGAAGAGCATCAACACGCATTTTGAGCGATACAACTGGTTGCGTATGGTGTCGCAGGATTTGGATTGGGAGCCGATTCGTCGGCAGCATCGCCGGATTCTCGAGGCCATTAAGGGGGGCGATACCGACACGGCGAGCTATCTGGCAGAGACGCACCTGCACCTGATGCCCGAAGAGCAGGGCCCGGTTATCGCCTTGCATCCCGACTATTTTGAGCTGTCCAAAGACTCGGCCATCTAACTCGTCCCCTTCATTAGTTGCGGTGAAATAGGGATTGTTTGGGGCTCTGATGGTGTAAACAGTCCGTATTTCACCGCAAGTGCGAGACGCTACCGGGGCACAAAAAAGCTGCGGCGCCGCTTGGAGGAAAAGACCGGAAACAAGGGTCCATTCCTCCAGACGGCGCCGCAGCTGTTTTGATGGCTCGGTTTTTGTCGATGTGGCTCAACTGGGCGCGGTTGCCAGCCGAGTAGGCAAAGCGGCTCGGGGGCGTGTCGCTTCCGTCACGTTCTATCAGCATACAAGACGGTTTTGGTTCTTGTTCGTGACGGAAACGGCGCGCTTCCGAGCCGCTTTAAAAGAAAGAGGGCGAGGTCTAGGGCACGCCCCCTTTCACGATAGAGAGCTAAACCTAGCCGCGGACCTTCTTGACGACGTCCATGGCCTCGCGGGCGATCTGCTCGACCTTGGAGAAGTCGCCGTCGGCAAACAGGGCCGGCTTGACCATCCAGGTGCCACCGCAGGCGATGATGGCGGAGGAGCTCAGGTACTCCTCGACGTTGGCAGTGCTCACGCACCGGTGGGCATAAAGCGGTGACCGACAAACGGAGCGGCGAGGGCCTTGATGGTGTTCAGGCCGCCATACTGGGACGCGGGGAAGAACTTGGTGACCTTGAGGCCCAGGTTCTCGGCTGCGGTGACCTCGGAGGGGGTTACGGTGCCGGGAAGGACAGGCAGGTCGATGTCGATGCAGTGCTTCACAACGTCCTCGTTGTAACCCGGGGAGACGATGAACTTGGCACCGGCTGCGCGGGCCTGCTCAACCTGCTCGACGGTCAGGACAGTGCCGGCGCCAACGCACATCTCGGGCTCGGCCTCGGCCATAGCGGCGATGCACTCGGCGGCGCAGGCGGTGCGGAAGGTGACCTCGGCGGACTTCATGCCAGCTGCCATAAGGGCGTGGGCGAGCGGAGCGGCGTCCTCGACCTTGTCGAGCACGACGACCGGCACGATGCCCAGGGACTCAAGCGTGGTGTAGAACTGATCGAACATAATGTTCCTTTCGATGTATGGCGCGCATGGGCGCGTGATTGCCAAATATGCTGGACAGGAGCCGATTTTGGATTGGTTATCGGAGGCACTGCTTGGGGTTCAAGCAATTCCAAAACCAGCTGCTCGACCAGTCATGTAGGGAATGCCAGGCAAAACCGGAATGGGACTGGTGGTTTTGCCCGACCGGAGGAATCGGGGAGCGGGCCGCAGGGGTATGGGATTGGAAAGCTGCGGCCCGCGGAATGGAGACGGACTAGCGCGCGACGCGGGTGCCACCGTCGGCGGCGGATGCCACGGCTGCGATCTCGCCTGCGGTCACCAAGTTGGAATCGCCCTTGATGGTGAGCTTGAGGATCGAGGCTGCAATCGCGTAGTTGACGGCGTCCTGCGGGTCAAAGTCGTTGATGAGGGCATGGACGAGGCCGGCGTTGAAAGCGTCGCCGGCGGCAACGCCCTCGAGCACGTGAACGTCGTGAGCAGGGGAGAACCAGTGCTCGCCGCTCTCGGCGTCATAGAGCATGCCCATCCAGATGGAGCGCTCGACGCAGGAGATGTTGCGGACGACCGAAGCGACCTTCTTGCAGCCGTACTCGGCGCAGATTTGGCGGGCCATCTCGACGTAGGTGTCGCGCTCCTCGATGCCGTGGGCAAGGGAGCCGGAGACGCAGGTCATGCCGAGGCCGGCGGGTGCGTCCTCGTCGTTGGCGATGCAGATGTCGACGAGCGGCAGGAGCTCCTTCATGGTGGCCTGCGACTTCTCGGGCGACCACATCTTGCCGCGATAGTTGACGTCGCACACGGTGGTGATGCCCTTGGCGCGGCAAGCGGTGAGGGCATCCTTGCACGCAGCGGCCATCTCGTCGGAGACAGCGGGCGTCACGCCGGAGAAATAGAAGACATCGATGCCCTTGAGGATCTCGTCCCAGTCAAAGACGTCGCGCTTGGCCATGTTGATGGCAGAGTACTTGCGGTCGTAGACGCAGCCGTTGCCGCGCTGCGAGGCGCCGACCTCAAACACATAGGAGCCAAGACGGTCGCCCTGACGCACGACGCGCGTTGTGTCGACGCCGTAGGCCTTCAGCGAGCGCAGCGCGCACTCGCCTAGGCGGTTGGCCGGGACAACGGATACGTAAGCGGCCTTGTCGCCTTGGTAGGCCAGGGAAAGAGCGGTGTTGGCCTCGGCGCCACCGTAGCGGACGTCAAACTCGGTTGCCTGCTCAATGCGCAGATGATCTTTGGGCGAGAGCCTCATCATGATTTCGCCGAAGGTAAGAACCGTTTTACCCATGGTCGCGCAGCTCCTTCTTGCTCGTGCGTACACCTTTGATATGGCGTTGGCGCGGAGGTGCCAAGACGGTAGGGTACATCTTTGCACCTCCGCGCCAACGCTTGCCGAAATCGGTTTACGAAATCGGTTTCGTTTCGAGTTGTAGTATACTCACCTACAGCGTTTTGCAAGCGAGATTTTTAAAAAAATGCCTAAAATGGCTCAGACTGCTGACAATTGGGAAACGGGGTGCGCCATGGCGCAGATGAGAATCAAGGACATTGCCGCCGAGGCGGGTGTGAGCCCGGCCACGGTCTCGCGCTATCTCAACAACCGTCCCGGGCAAATGACCGAGGAGACCCGCGCCCGCATCGCCGAGGTCATCGAGCGCACCGGCTATCGCCCACGTGCTGCCGCGCGCAATCTGCGCAGCTCGCGTACCAACCTCATCGGTGTGATCCTGGCCGACATCGCCAACCCGTTCTCGAGCGCCATGCTTGAAGGACTTTCCGCCAGCGCCGCCGCGCGCGGCTGCTCGCTCATGACGGCCATTAGCGGCAACGACCCCGCTAAGGAGGCCGAGTCGCTCGCCAGACTTATCGATGCTGACGTTGACGGCCTGGTCGTCAACACCTGCGGAGGCAACGACAAGGCGATCGCCGCGGCCGCGGGGCGCCTGCCCGTTGTGCTGCTCGACCGCGACGTTGCCGACGGCGGTGTCGATCTGGTGACATCTAACAACCGTGAGCTGGTCGCCGGCCTGGTAGACGCCTTGACCGCCGCTGGCAGCGAGCGCCTGTGCCTGCTCACCGAGGCAAGCGACGACAGCCCCGTGCGTCGCAAGCGCGCCGAGGCCTTTACCGACGAGCTTTTGCACCGCGGCCTTGCCGGCGAGGTCGTCACCCTGGCCGACGGGGGCGCCACGGGCGTCGGCCGCCTGGACGAGACCATCCGCGGCTATGCAGGTAAAAAGCTCGGCCTCATTGCTGTCAACGGCTTGGTTTTCCTGCGTCTGACCGAGGCGCTAGCGCAGCTGGGACCCTCGCTGCCGGCGGGGCTCAAGATCGCGACGTTTGACGACTACCCCTGGAACCATGTGCTCTTTGGTGGCGTGACCACGGCCGCGCAGGACACCCTCACCATTGCCGAGCGCGTAGTCGAGCGCCTTTCCGAGCGCATCGACGTTGTTACCACCACCGTGGGCGAGGCCGCAAAGCTCGCCCCCAAGCGCATCGAGATTCCCGGCCACATCGAACACCGCGCTTCGACCTCGCGCTAGCCTGTGTGATAATATATAGACAATGTCATACAGGAGGTATCCATGGCTGCGTCTGTGCTGAGTGTGCGAGTGGACTCGTCAATTAAAGACTCATTTGCCGAACTGTGCGAAGAGCTTGGCATGACTTCGTCTGTTGCGGTCAATATGTTTATGAGGCAGATGCTGCGCGAGCGCTCTCTGCCGTTTGTTCCTTCACTTGGTAAAAGCTCTGCGAGCGAAAGCGCCGCGACGGGCATTTTGGATACTGCCCAGATTGAGTCCGCCGTCCGCGAGGCGGCCAGCTCGATTCCCGCCATCAAAACCGTGATTCTTTTTGGTTCGTATGCCCGTGGCGAGGCTCATGCCGATAGCGATATTGACTTGCGTCTCGAAGTCGATCGCGAGCAGGGCTTTGGTCTTTTCGCGCTGTCGGCATTTGGTGAGGCGGTGCGTAAAGAAACCGGGAGGCAGGTTGATCTCGTCTCTAGTGATCATCTTGATGACGATCTTGCCGCGGTAATCAAGCGCGAAGGAGTGATCCTTTATGATCGCGCGTAAGTCAGACGGCCTCCGCGCCCAAGAGGTTTTGGAGGCCATCTCCGAAACGAACGAGCGCATCAAGGCTTTTGATATCACCGAGGACCAGTTTCTGCATGCGACTGACGTGCGGACGAGGGCGTTGGCGGACTCTCTTTTGATGTGCGCGCTTAGGGTGACGGAAGAAGCGGGCAAGTTGTCGGAACGCTCGCAGCGGCTTCATCCCGAAATTGAGTGGCGTGGAATTATCGGCATGAGAAATTATCTTGCGCATGATTACGGCAATGTCGACCGCTCGGTTGTTTGGGATGCAGTGACGATGGAGTTCCCTGCGCTGGAACGAGCCTGTAGGCAAATTGTCTCCGAATCCGAACGATAATCACTTGTCATATCTGCCTGTTCGCGCACGTTTTTTGAGCGCTTGATACGCTTTAACCCTGCGGAAACATTTTTCTGCGATAGTATCTGCGATATAGACCAGTCGAAACCCGCCCGAAAGAAAGGGGAGCGACATGAACCAGCAGAACATCGATTACGTACTCCGCTCCGTAGAGCAGCGCGACATCCGCTTTGTGCGTCTGTGGTTTGTCGACATTCTCGGCCGCCTCAAGAACTTTGCCATTAGCCCCGAGGACCTCGAGGTCGCTTTTGAGGAGGGTATTGGCTTTGACGGCTCCGCCATCGAGGGCTTTGCCACGCCCGAGGAAGCCGACATGCTGGCGTTTCCCGATGCTTCGACCTTCCAGATTTTGCCGTGGCGCCCGAGCCACAACGGCGTCGCCCGTGTGTTCTGCGACGTGTGCACTCCCGATCGCAAGCCGTTTGCCGGCGACCCGCGCGATGCCCTGCGCCGCATGTTCCGCAAGGCCGAGAAGGCTGGCTATCTGCTCAACGTGGGCGCCGAGCTGGAGTATTACTACTTCCCCGACGAGCACACCCCTGAGCCGCTCGACAACGTGGGCTACTTCGATCTTTCGGTAAGCGATGCCGCCCGCGACCTGCGTCGCAACACGGTCCTCACGCTCGAGAAGATGTCCGTGCCCGTGGAGTACACCTTCCACGCCGCCGGTCGCTCGCAGCACGGCATGAGCCTGCGCCACGCCGAGGCCCTGAGCATGTCCGACGCCATCACCACGGCCAAACTCATCATTAAGCAGCAGGCCTACGAGAGCGGTTGCCACGCCTCCTTTATGCCCAAGCCGTTGGCGGGCGAGGACGGCAGCGCCATGTTTTTGCATCAGTCGCTGTTCAACCACGACGGCAACAACGTCTTTTGGGGCGAGGACGACGAGAAGTACCATCTCTCCGATATCGCCAAGCACTATATGGCCGGCATCTTGGCGCACGCACGCGAAATCAGCGCCATCACCAACCCCACGGTCAACTCGTACAAGCGCATCACCACGGGCGGCGACTCCGTGCCGCAGTACGCCACGTGGGGCCTGCGTAACCGCGCGAGTATGGTCCGCATTCCGGTCTACAAGCCCGGCAAGCAGCTGTCCACGCGCATCGAGCTTCGTAGCCCCGACCCCATGGCCAATCCGTACCTGGTCAACGCCGTCACGCTGGCGGCTGGTCTCGATGGCATCGAGCGCAAGCTGGAGCTCCCGCCCGAGGCCACGGCCGAGACGCTCAAGCTCACCGACCGTCAGATGCTCGAGGCCGGCTACACGCCGCTGCCGCGCTCGCTCAAAGAGGCGCTCGACGTGTTTGAGGACTCGCAGTTTATGAAGGATGCCCTCGGCGAGCACATCCACAGTTTCTTCCTTAAAAAGAAGCGCGACGAGTGGCATAAGTTTGAGTCCACGATCACCGAGTGGGAGATTAAGCATTATCTGGCGAACTCCTAATCGCGCTGGCTTGTTCCAGTACGATTGAGCTCATTTCTTTGGAGGCCGATATGTCCGAAAAGAGTGCCCTGTTCATGGCGCGCACGACGCGCTTCCACGAGTTTGCCCGCAGCTTGACGACCACCCTGGGTGTCGAGGTGAGCCTGGCAACCCCCGATTCGCCGACTGCGGCGCACGACTTTGACCTGCTGATCCTCGACTCCGACGGCATCCGCAGCGACCGCATCGATCAGATTGCCAAGTGGCTTGACGATCGCGGCGGTGTCCCCATGTTGGTGATCGTCGACGACGAGGCGCTCGGTACCTTGCGCCTGCCCAATCACGCGCATGCCGACTTTGTATGCCCCACGGCGACATCCAACGAGCTTAAGGCTCGTGCGCAGCGCCTGATGGGCGAGGAGGAGACCGTCGCCGCCGACGATGTGCTCAACATCGACAACCTCGAGATTAACCTGGCTACCTACCAGGTGACGCTCGATAACGAGCCCATCGACCTGACGCTGATGGAGTACTCGCTGCTGAGCTTTTTGGCGACGCATCCCAACCGTGCCTACAGCCGCGAGGTGCTGCTGCACCGCGTGTGGGGCTTTGAGTACTGCGGCGGCACGCGCACCGTCGACGTGCACATTCGACGCATCCGCTCCAAGGTGGGCCCGCAGATCGCGGCGCACATCACCACCGTCCGTGGCGTGGGTTATCTGTTTAAGGACTAGATTTCCACCACAAAGGGGACAGGCACCTTCGTGGTGGTTTTGCCGCATGCGTGGATCCCTTTCGAGTTTGCAGCAGAACTTAAGCCTTCCTAAAAGATTGCGTTCTCATACACGTTCGCCCGCATATTGGGGTACAACTCAACGTGAACAATGATGGCCCGCCACATGTTTGGCGGGCCTTTGGTTATTTGACGAAAGGATCGCAGCTATGAGCGAGTACGATTCCCAGCGTCCCCAGGATGCGGGCAACGCCGGCGAGACCCAGCAGCAGCCGCGCGTGCAGGTGGAGTCGACGCCTGCCGGTAGCAACATTCCCTACGTGCAGGCTTACGACACGCAGACCGGAAAGCCGCTGGGCAGCCAGCAGGTTGTAAACAAGCACACAGTGGTCAAAACCAAGACCAAAAAGTTGCCGATCTTTATTACGGCACTCGCCGGCTGTGCCTGCGGCGCCCTGCTGGTCATTGCGCTCATTATGAGCGGCACGCTCGATATCGGTGGCGGCAAGAATGCCGTGACGGCGGGTGCTTCGGGTTCATCGACGCAAAAGATTACGATTGATTCCGAGGACACCACGCTGGCCGAGGCCGTTTCTGCCAAGGCATTGCCCTCCGTGGTTTCCATCACCGCCACTTCGAGCGGTAGCCAGAATGGCTCGCTTTCGCAGTCTGCCGACGAGTCGGACAACTCGGGCAGCGTCGGTTCGGGCGTGGTGCTCGATACCGAGGGCCACGTCCTCACCAACAACCACGTGGTCGATGGCTATGACCAGTACGTGGTTACCATGGACGACGGCACTACATATGAGGCCGAGTTCGTTGGCAACGACGCCTCGAGCGACCTGGCCGTCATCAAGCTCAAGGATGCCGATGCCTCCAAGCTCACGCCGATCGAGATTGGTGATTCCTCCAAGCTCAACGTGGGCGAGTGGGTCATGGCGATTGGCTCGCCCTTCGGCAACGAGCAGTCTGTCTCCACGGGTATCGTGTCGGCGCTCTATCGTTCCACGGCCATGAGCTCTACCAGCGGTAACACCATCTATGCCAACATGATTCAGACCGATGCCGCCATCAACCCGGGCAACTCCGGCGGCGCGCTCGTCAACGACAACGGTGAGCTGGTGGGCATCAACTCGCTCATCGAGAGCTACTCGGGCTCCAGCTCGGGCGTGGGCTTTGCTATTCCCGTTAACTACGCCAAGAACATTGCCGACCAGATCATCGGCGGCAAGACGCCGGTGCATCCGTACATGGGCGCTACGCTTTCGAGCGTCAACGCGCTCAACGCCCGCACCAACAAGCTGAGCACCGATAGCGGCGCGTATGTGGCGAGCGTCGTTGAGGACGGTCCTGCCGCCAAGGCCGGCATTCAGGAGGGCGACGTCATCACCAAGTTGGGCGACGACGAGATCACGAGCGCCGATGGCCTGATCATCGCGCTGCGCAGCCACGAGGTGGGCGAGAAGGTCGAGATCACGCTCATGCGCGGCAAGGAAGAGAAGAAGGTCACCGTCGAGCTGGGCTCCGATGAGGAGCTGCAGAACCAGCAGCAGGACGACAGTTCGACCGACACCGGCAACGGCGGTATTACCGACGAGCAGCTGCGCCAGTACCTGGAGGAGCTGCTGGGCCAGCAGGGCCAGGGTCAGGGCTACGGCCAGGGTTACTAACGAGCCGTATCGCACATACCGATGCCAGAGGGGGCTGTCCCGCCAACGCGGGACAGCCCCCTCTTTTCGCGATGATCCCTTGGGGACGGAGGAAAACGGATCACTTGTGGCTGGCAAGAGGCTTGTTTCGGTATGGTCTGGACAGTTAGTTCAGATACGTATAAATCTGGGACAGCTTGGGATGCGTTTTGAGCAATTATTGATTGGGATGGGGCTCGAATTGGTGTTTGGAAGGGAGAGTGGGACGTTTACATGGTCTCGAGGAGCCAAAATTAGTTGAAACAGGGGTGTTCGTGCCTGATTCAGCTCTAGGATTTATACGTATCTGAACTAACTGTCCACCCCGGTCCGGCCGCTGCCGATTCGGTGCGGTTCGAAAGGGCTGTTCGGCGCCGTTGCGACCGGTGGTACTCTTGTATCCGTTTGAAATCGAGCGAAGGAGTGCCGCTATGGAGCAATCGAGCCTGTTTGGTGACGGCGTGGACATCGATACCGAAACGCCCGCGAGCACGGATACCGCCGTACCGGCCGATGCCCGTGCCCAGGCGGCAGCGCGTGCGGCCGAGCTGCGCCACGAGCTCGATTACCACGCCTATCGCTACTACATGCTCGATGCGCCCGAGATCACGGACGCCGCCTTTGACAAGATGCTCGTTGAGCTGCAGGAAATTGAGGCCACCTACCCCGACCTGGTGACGCCCGACAGCTATACCCAGCGCGTGGGCGGGTACGTGAGCGAGCAGTTTACGCCGGTCACGCACATGGCACGCATGTATTCCATGGACGATGCCATGGATCTGGACGAGCTCGACGCGTGGCTCCAGCGCACCGAGGATGCGCTCGGTGCCGGTAGCGTCACCTATACCTGCGAGCTTAAGATCGACGGTCTGGGCGTGGCGCTTACCTACCAAAACGGCACCTTTGTGCGCGCTGCCACGCGCGGCGATGGCACCACGGGCGAGGACGTGTCGCTCAACGTGCGCACCATCAAGGATGTTCCCATGCACCTGTCCGAGCCGGCGCTTGTCCACATGGGTGCCGACCGCGAGCGCACCATTGAGGTGCGCGGCGAGGTCTATATGCCTAAGGGCAGCTTTGTTCGCCTGAACGACGAGGCCGATGCCGAGGGTCGCGACCCCTTCGCCAACCCGCGCAACGCCGCTGCCGGCAGCCTGCGCCAAAAGGACCCCAAGGTCACGGCGCGTCGCGATTTGGCCACCTTTATCTACGCCATCGCCGATACCGATCCGCTGCACGTCCACAGCCAGCGCGAGTTCCTCGATTGGCTGCGTAGCGCCGGCTTTAGCGTCAACCCCAACGTGGCACGTTGCGCCACGCCGGCCGAGGTCCACGAGTTCTGCGCCCAGGCGCTCGAACATCGCGGTGACCTGAACTACGACATCGACGGCGTGGTCGTAAAGGTGGACAGCTTCCAGCAGCAGCTCGACCTGGGCTTTACCGCCCGCGCGCCACGCTGGGCCATTGCCTTTAAGTTCCCGCCCGAGGAAAAGCAGACCGTCCTGCGCGAGATTCGCATCCAGGTGGGCCGCACCGGTGTGCTCACGCCGGTCGCCGAGTTCGACCCGGTGACGGTTGCCGGCTCCACCATCGCGCGCGCCACGCTGCATAACATCGACGAGATCCGTCGCAAAAACGTGCGCGAGGGCGATACCATCATCGTGCACAAGGCGGGCGACGTGATCCCGGAGGTCGTAGGCCCGGTGCTCGATAAGCGTCCGGCCGATTCGGTCGACTGGCACATGCCCGAGGTCTGCCCCGTGTGCGGCAGCCCCGTGGTCCACGAGGATGGCGAGGTGGCCTACCGCTGCGTCTCCATCGACTGCCCCGCGCAGCTCAAGGAGCGACTGCTTCACTGGGTGAGCCGCGGCTGCATGGACGTCGACGGCCTAGGCGACGAGATCGTCGACAAGATGATCGCCGCCGGGCTGATCCACGATGTCGCAGACTTCTACCAGCTCACGGTCGACGACATCGCCGGCCTGGACACGGGCCGCACCTATGCCAGCTCCAACAGCAAAAAGGGCGTCAAGAAGGGCGACCCCATTCCGGTAGGCCTCAAGACGGCCGAGAAAATCATCGCCGAGCTCAACAAGTCCAAGAGCCAGCCGCTCGGTCGCGTGCTGTTTGCCCTGGGCATCCGCCATGTGGGCAAGAGTGTGGGTGAGGTCATCGCCGAGCGATTCCTGTCGATCGACAAGCTTATCTTGGCGAGCGAAGAGGACATCGCCGAGTGCGAGGGCATCGGTCCCAAGATTGCGGCGAGCGTCAAGCAGTTCCTGGCCGTGCCCGAAAACCTTGCCGTGCTGGAACGTCTGCGCCAAGCGGGCCTTTCGCTCGAGGTCGACCTGGGCGCCGCGCATGCGCAAGCCGCAGCCGACGCTGGCGTGGCGGGCGAGCTCGCCGACGCACAGCCGCTCGCGGGTCTGACCTTCGTGCTCACCGGCACGCTCGTCAACCGCACCCGCGACGAGGCAGGTGCAGCGCTCAAGGTACTCGGCGCCAAGGTTTCGGGCAGTGTGTCAAAGAAGACGAGCTACCTGGTCGCCGGTTCCAAAGCGGGCTCCAAACTCACCAAGGCCGAGCAGCTGGGCGTGCCCGTGCTGGACGAGGACGCACTCGAGCAGATTCTGGCTACCGGCGAGGTGCCGGTGGCGTAATGGATATAGAGAATCGCAATTGCTCGCAGGCGGAAGGGCGCACGAGGCACGCCCAAGGGCAGGCAAAAGAGCACCTGATGGCGCGAATTCGCATTGCGGAACGTGAGCGCTCGGCAGATGCGTCTCGTGATGCTTTTGAGGCGTTGACCGAGTTAGAGACGAGGCTCGGTCTAGCCTAGCGATACGGGTACCGTGATCTGCGTCACGTAGGTCGCCGGGTCGTCGCTGATGATGTCGTCGATAAGGGCAATCTCACGCGAGGGGCCGGCGGGTGTCAGGCCGTGCTCGCGCATATAGCCGAGCAGCTGCTCGTAGCGCGGACCCGCTTGCCCGTGCGTGCCGCGAAAGCTAATGGTCAGGCAGCGCGCGGCGGGTCGCACCTCGACATCGCCCAGGTATTCATCGGTGTCATCGAGCAGTAGAAAGACCTCGTCGTAGCCATCAAAGTCGCCGGCGGCCAGGCGTTCGGCGCTAATCCCAACGCCCAAGTTGCCCAGGAAGACAAAGGTCTCGTGCTGGCCCTTCTGCAATTGACGAATCTGCCACTCCAGCGCATAGGCGTCGGTAGGGTTGACGCGTTCGCGCAACACGGCGCAGCGAAGCTCGGGCGCATCGATTGTGCAAATGCTATCGAGCTCGGTGTTCAAGGCATCGTGCAGCAGCGCAAGCCGGTTATCGATCTTGCGCGACACGCGCTCCAGCTCGCGGCGCTTGCGCTCGATGAGCTCCTGTTGCTGAGCCAGCTGCCGCTGCATAAGGTCCACGTCGCGCGTGGTCACAAACTCACGGATTTGCGCCAACGGCAAGTCGAGAACACGCAGGTGGCTGATGGTATTGAGGGTGGAGAGCTGCCGCGATCCGTAGTAGCGGTACCCGCTTGCCGGATCGATGTACGCCGGGTCCAGCAAGCCCATCTGCTCGTAATGACGTAGCGTCCCAACGCTCAGGTTAAACAGGCGCGCCACCTCGCCAATGCGGAGCAGGCCCTCAGTATGTTCACTTGGCGTGTCGGTCACAGGACCGCTCCTTTCAATAGGGTCGGGGAGGGGCGCCAGACTCGCGTCGCCCCGCTACGCCACCAACTTGTCAAAAGCCCCGCGCCGGTTGAGCACGGTAAACGCGACAACACAGATGACCGCCGACAAAATCGATCCGCACGGCGAGGCGATGCCCATGGGAAACAGCGTGTCGGAATAGGCGTTCGACAGCAGCCACGCGCCCGGCACGCGAATGAGCGCCACGGCTAGTACGTTGTGCGCAAAGCCGATGTAGCTCTTGCCGTATGCAGCGAAAAAGCCACTAAAGCAAATGTGGATGCCGGCAAAGATCGCGTCGAAAATGTAGCTGCGCATGTAGCCAGTGCCGGCCGCGACCACTGCGGCGTCCTTGGCAAAAAAGCCGATAAACGCCGGCGCTACCAGCCACATCAGCACCGTGATCAGGCAGCCGTACACCACCGAGATGGTCATGGCGTCTTTGAGCACCTGACGCGCGCGGTCGCCCTTGCCCGCGCCGGCATTCTGCGCCGTGAGCGCGCTGACGGTGGCGCCCATGGAACTCGGCACAATGAACAAAAAGCTGATCATCTTCTCGACCAGGCCCACGGCGGCGGCGTCGACGAGCCCTCGGTGGTTGGCGATGACGGTGATAAACATAAACGCTACCTGGATGCAGCCGTCCTGCACGGCCACGGGCACGCCGATCTTAAGAATGCTGCCGAGCACCTCGGGCTGGGGGCGCAGGTCGCTGCGCTTAACGTGGATGTTCGTGCGGCGGCTCTTGAGCCACACAAGCGCGAGGGCAACGCTGGCCGTCTGAGCGGTTACCGTGCCGAGCGCCGCGCCCACGGGGCCGAGCCCCATGTGGCCGATAAACAGAAAATCGAGCGCGATGTTGATGATGCATGCCACGCCGATCACGTACATAGGCGAGCGCGAATCGCCCAGGCCGCGAAAAATGGCCGAGAGGATGTTGTATGCGGCGATAAACGGAATGCCGACAAAGCAGATGCGCAGGTAGGCGGCGGTTCCTTCGACCGCCTCGGCCGGCGTGCCAATGAGCGCCACGATCTGCGGGCACAGTGCGAGCAGGACAGCGGCCAGCACCACCGAGACACCCATAAAGAGAGTGATGGTGTTGCCGATGGCGGTCTCGGCGCGGTCGAAGCGGCGTGAGCCCACGGCGTGGCCGACGACCACCGTGGTTCCCATGGCCAGTCCTACGAGCGCCACGGTAATCATATAGAGCGTCTGAGCGCCATTTGCCACGGCGGTGATGCCGGCGGCGCCGCTAAACTGCCCCATCATGTACAGGTCGGCCATGCCGTAGAGCATCTGCAAAAAGTACGAGAGCATATAAGGCAGGGCAAAGACCGCGATGGTCTTGAGGACATTGCCACGTGTGAGGTCGTGTTCCATGAGCGGGGCTTTCTGGCTGGGTTCGTTTAGCTACCAGTGTAGTGAAAACCCTACAACGATTGGCTTAACAGTGATAAGGAACTAATTTACTTATCAACTGTTAGCTGACGGTTTCCGGGGTGCATACGGACAAATCCCGTCTGATTTCTAACAGAAAGTCAGACGGGATTTTCGCTTTATATTACGAATTATGGAGGACATACCATGAAAACCTTAATATCTTGTGCCTACAATATGGATAATTGCTGTGTGGAAGTGAAATTCAGCGACGGCAGTATGATTGCGATTGACACTATCGTCGTTGAGAACGAGATTGCTGACAATATGTATCAGCGGTCAGAGCTGGATTATTTGATCTACAACGCTCCTTTGGAGTATGCAGACCTTATCTTGAACGGCGATCCCGAAACCTATTTGAAAACTGTAACAGAATACAAGCCTTGGGATAGCTGACAACACGCTGCCCGCAGGAGAAAATCCTGCGGGCGTTTTTCTGTTTATATTATTTCCCTCCGTTGGATCTCAATTTAGGAAAGAAGATGACAATCTTGAAGCTCTTTCCCCACTGGGAAGCTGCTTCCAGATGAAGATTTAGATCGTCGGCCATCTTCTTAACCAGGTAAAGTCCCATACCGGTAGCCTTCTTTCTGCTGTCAGTAGAATCCCCGGTAAAGCCCTTTTGAAAAATGTACGGCAGATTATATTTTTTTACGCCAATGCCGTTATCTTCAACAGAAAGGATATCTGCAGTCTCCGAATGTATCACGGAAATTGTAAGCATGGGACTATCGCTGCTATATTTGATGGCATTGCTAACGATTTGTCCCAACATAAACTGAAGTCCTCTACGGTCTGTATAGACTGTTTCAGATTGCAGTTTGTTGAGAATGACAAAACTGCTTCTCTTCAAGAAGTGGGGCATAGTCCTCCAGAACTTCACCCAAGCAGTCATTCAAATTGACATCCTCAAATCGGTAATCCTTTGTACTGCTCTTCAACCGGGCATAGTACAGCATCTGCGTGACATCCTCCTGAAGCTGACTGCGGACATAATCCAGCTTTGCTTGCAGGGAAGGAGAGATTTCATCGTTCCGGTTATCCAAGAGCATGGTCAGCAACGATAGGGGCGTTTTCGCTTCATGTGCCCAGCCCTCCACGTATTCTTCATAGTCCCGTAGGGCATCCGCCATATTGTTACTCTCGTTTTTGTATTCCCGTAAAACCGAAGCCAAAAATCGGACAGATTCTCCTTCTTTCTGACTAATGGCACTGAGCAGCCGTTCTTCATTGCAGATGGTAGGATCACTGAGGAAATCTCGGAACAGTTCCATGTGGGTGTTCTCCCTCTTGTTTAGTACAAACAGAATCGCTGAAAACAAAAGGATGCTCGTCAGAACTACTAACCCGATCAAGGTTTGAAATACCTGAATGTCAGAAATCCAAAGAATGACAGCGCAAAAGCAATCCACGCCCAGCAGCAACAGAAGCCAGGGGTAGTACCGTTCTATCATGTGCCAAAGCTGCTTCATAGAGACACCTCCGCTTCCAAACGGTAGCCCATTCCTCGAACTGCAACGATTCGCTGCTTCATTTCAAGGGCGGACATCGTTTTTTTCAGCCGGGTTAGGTTAACCTGCAAGGCATTTTCATCTATGTATTCCGTGGTTCCCCATAGTGCCATGCAAAGCTGCTCCGTCGTGACCAGAGCATCGCCGCCGGACAAAAGAGCGACCAACAGTTTTCCCTGATTTTTTGGAAGCACCACAGAGGTATTATGAATATAAAGCGTGTAGGTCTGCTGGTCTAACAGGAAATCTGGTCACTCTATGAGATTGGTACGGCCTTCATACCTTTTGAGAATATTGGATACCCTGGCAAGAAGTCGATCTTTTCTGCACGGCTTCGTCAAATATTCATCGGCACCCAACTGGAACGCTTGCAGTTCATCCTTTACCTGATCTCTGGAAGTCAGCACCAGGACGGGGATAGCAGTTTTATTCTTTAGCTCCTGGCAGATTTGAAAGCCACTGATCTCCGGCAAGTTCAGGTCTAAGATCACAAGGTCAGGGCGGAGGGCTGCCAAGAGCCGAGCGGCATCTTCAAACTCGGTAATTGCCTCCACAAGATAGCCGTCCTTTTGGAGCATATCGCAGAGTTCTTCCCGCATATAGACTTCATCTTCCACAACAGCAATTCTTTTCATGACAGCACCTCCTTCCAAATTATTCTTCTCTCTGCGGCTGCATCAGTGTCAGCAAATACCGATCACTGGAGCGCTTGACCACTCTCATATAAATATATTCTATCACGCAAAGTAGTAAAATCATAGCAGCAGATACAAGCAGCATTTCAGACACTGTCCCACGGGTTCGGGACGAGAGTATCCCTGTAAATAACGCCCTGACTCCAAACAGACTGCTGACAGCCGCAACCAATACAGGAAGTCCCATAAACCAGGTAATTTGCTTTCCAGCAGACTGGCAAAGGGTTTCGTAAGTAGCTCCCAGGCGGATCAGGGTCTGGTATCTGCGCCCGGTTTTCTGCTGACTCATCAGGAACTGAACACCCACGATGGTGTTGGCAACTACCAGGAAAACAATCGCAAGATAGAGGGTAATATAACTGGATGCTATGGTGTAGAAAAGCTGACGACCTATATTCTGAAGATAGCTTTCATATTCAATGCCAGTTTCGTCCAGCTTCTCGTTCAAATCCAAATATGCAGTCATAAGGCTATTTCCATCCAGAGCCTGCTCACTGAGCACCGCATTGACATAGGTATCATACATTCCCTGGCTATAATATAGGAATGCTTCATCCGGAAGAATCAATGCAAAGGACAAGGTTATAGAACGGTCCGTGACCAAATTCACAGACTGAACCTCTCCTGTAAGATGAATCGGACTACCATCCAGTTCCACCTTGGGCTGTCCGGCCAATACTTGGTTCAGCATTGCGGTACGACTTACCGTAGTAAACTTTGTATCAATATAGACAGCGGCCTCCTTTTCGCCTAATTGGAGAGCCGGTTTGCCGGACAATTCCAACAAACGATTATAGTCCGATAAACAAATCAAATATGGGTATGTGGCATAACCAAGATTGTTCAGAAGGACATCCCGGTCTTCCGACTGGGGCAGGCTCCGAAGAGAGTCCATAACAGCGTCCATGCTGTAGGCATTATCATAATCTTCTGTGGTGCGAATACGCCCAACCCTCATTTCAAAAAGCTCTGAAAATTGATTTTCCAAACCGTTTTCTTTCAGGGCTGCCTTTATATTCGGAAGAACCTGCGATGAATCTTCTGCAGTATGATCTTCAAAAGTATAGTCGATTACATGGCCAGAAGACAGGCTATTCGTTCCTGCAATTCCTACGCCCGCACCAAAACAACACAGCGCCGCCAGAATCAGCAGGGAGCTGATGGCCATGGAGGTTGACTGATGAATAACATTCTCCTGAATCTGCCGGAAGGTAAATACATGAAGCTGCTTATTTCCTTTTCCTTTCTTAACAATCAAAGCAATCAGCGCACGCATCCCATAGAAAAGCAGCATCGTACCAACTATGCCCAACAGCAAAGTCAGTCCCATCATACTTACCTTTGTCCATGCAATTCCCTGAATCGCCATGTAGTAAGCCACTGCCAACATCACACTTCCGCATATAGCAGCCAGTCCATAGATAACAGATGGCATTTGCTTTTTGGGGCGGTTCGTTGGCTGGGATAGCAAAGTACCGATCTCCTGGCGGCTGATTCGTCCACTCAAAATCAGAAGTGCCGTCAGCTTAATTGCCAGAAATCCTGCCAGCGTCCATTCAATTGCAGACCAGGATAAAGAAAACTGATGACCGATGATCCCCATGCCTACCAGCTTGGCGGTGACAAGACTGACAATTTCTGAAAGCACCACAGCCACAGGTAAGCCTATGAGCATGGCAAGAATACTGGTCAGGAAATCTTCCGCCAGAAGCATACCAAACAGTTTACTTCTACGCATCCCCAACATTAGATAAACACCAAACTCATGCCGTCTGCGCTCGAACTGATACTTGCAGGCAAAATAGATCAAAAAGAACAGAATACCGAGGGTCATCCCATAAAACGCAGGAATCAGAAGCAGGAGTTTGTCAACTGCGTCACTCTCCATTTTCTGCAAAAAGAGCATCACATCTTGAGTGGAGATGGAAAGAATCATGTAAAAGGCAACAATAGAAATCACCAGGGAGCTGAAAAACAGACCGTTTTCCTTTCGGCTGCGGTGGCTGTTCCGAAGAATGAGATTAGAGAACATTTGCGCTGCCCCCTCCCAGTTGCGCCATCACCTTCAGGATGCGCCCGTAGAACTCCTGCTGGCTTTCGTCTCCACGCCGAAGCTCATGAAAGATCACGCCGTCCTGGATGAACAGAATGCGCTTGCAAAAGCTGGCGGCATTGGAATCATGGGTTACCATCAGGATCGTAGCTTGTTCGTCACGATTCAGGCCGGACAGCTTCTCCATAAGACTTCTTGCGTTCTTAGAATCCAGCGCACCCGTCGGTTCATCGGCAAGGATCATTTGGGGATGTAAGATCAGAGCCCTTGCTGCCGCAACACGCTGACGCTGGCCGCCGGACATCTTGGACGGAAACTTATCCAGAACATCAGTGATTTCCAGATAGTCAGCCAACTGCTTCAGCCGCTGGCTGCTTTCTGCTTCGGATACCCCATGCAAGGAAGTCGGGAGCAGGATGTTTTCCCTGCCAGTCAGGTTGTCCAGCAATTCAAAGTTCTGGAATAGATAACCAACTTTTTTGCCACGGTACTCTGCAAGAGCCTTTCCCTTGAGGGATTGCAGAGTATCGCCTTCCACCTGAATGCTTCCACCTGTGGGTTGAATCACAGTCGCAATACAATTGAGCAGTGTGGATTTACCGGAACCGCTGCTTCCCATAATGCCGAGAAACTCTCCCGGCATCACCTGGAAGGTGATCCCATTCAGTGCCTTTGTTTGACTTGGCACATTGCCATAGATTTTTGTTAAATTTTCAATATTCAAAATGGGTTTCATGTGAATACCTCCTATCATTTGTAATAAAATGATAGCATGGGAACACAGCAAATACCACTTACAGTGGTTGTAAGGATTCAAGATATAAGTGGCGGCTCAAGGGGGACGAGCATATATTTTGTAAGAGCATCAGGCGACAATGATAAAATATACCGGATCGCCTCCTTGGCAAACCAGTTCGTTTTAATTGTATCCCAATCAGCAAGTCGGATAATCTCTGCTGTGCCGTTCTCAAAATCAACTGAAATTTCGCCCCATTCGCCGTCGCAGTCTGCTTGATATTCGTAGATTGCGGCGGCGATTTTCTTTTTGCGCTTGGTTTTGGTTTTCTGTTTCAGCCGGACAGCATGGAGCGCACCTTCGGCAACCAGCAGTTCTGTCAGTTTGTCCACCGCTTTCCGGTAGGCTCGCTCTGCACCGCTGGCTGTGCTGCCCTCAAACATAATCGCCAATTCTTCAAAAGTGGGGCGGTTCTTCCATGAGCCAACTCGCCCGCAGGTCATACGGATTGCTAACCGTTTTTCGAGCAAGGTCTGTTCCCGGTAATTCAGCTTCTCAAATGCCCGCTGTACCTTTTCTGCTTGTATGCCGTTCCAGAGGATGTCGGTATAGTTCCAGCTATCGTCAAGGGCTATATCCTCGCCTGTTTCCTCGCCGTCCTCGTCCGTTATATAGAACGGCTGCTGGTTGCGGATTCCACGGACAACTTTCAGATATTCTTCCGCAAGAGCAAGGTCGCAGTTATACTTCTTGGAAAACTGGTTGACCGCATCTTTGGTGTTATGGTACAGCCACGCCATTGATCGCACCATTTTGTAATTGGTCAGAGAGGATACCGACCATTTTTCTTCGCCCATGCGGAAACGGAGCATAGAATCCCAGATGAACGGATAGATGTATGTAGCATACTCCGCACCCTTGGCAGGATCATAGTCCATCAGCTTTTGGAGCATTTGCTCCCGGCAGGAGATCTTTATATCGATAAATCGGTCTGTGTCGTACAGATTGCCGCCGTCCACACTGAGAAAGCCTTTGATGCGCTTGTTGAGCTGCGTTTCGTAGTGGTGCAGAAAGAACGAAAAATATAGCAAATTCTTTTCCCGCAAAGCAGACAGGATATATTCATTCAGACTGTCCACCGCTGGCGGTTCCGGTTCCAGTTGGAAGATGCGCTCTGCCACATAGGGGATGATGCCGTCACCGTGTGGATTAACTTGGTGCTTCGGTATGTATCCGGTCATGTTCCACGAAAAATCATTTAGCATAGCGCACCTCCCTTCTAAGTAATCAGCGGGAATAATTAACCATAATTCCAAGTTTGTCTTGCAGCATTTATATTATCCAGAAGAACAGATGCAGGATTTGCCTCGTAATAGTACGTGCTCATATCCAAAATGCCTTCTTCCATTTCACCCCACTCTGCTGTGCGAGAAACAAAGATTCTATTATATACACACCAATCGCATGTGGTGGTGAAAGCAGCAATATCTGCAAAGTCTTTTGGAAATACAATTCTTCTTCCATTTGATGTTGGCTTAAGATAGTTCTCCATTATTTCTTTGAAATTCTTCAGATCATAATCCGTAGCGTTTTCCAAAGCTTTACAGACAATCAATTCTTCGTGCGTGAATTCTGTAAGTGTTTCTAAATGGTTTGCAAGAATTAGACCATAAATAACGCAAACCTTTGGGCATTCTGCATTTACGGTTTGTTTGAACAGATTGGCTACGATAATAGCCTTTTCCGGGCTGGAGTTTACATAGTTGTAAAGCTCGTTCAATCTTCTTTCGAGATTAAAGCCAGATGCAAGACCGTTCAGTAGATGGCCGAGTTTGAAGGTATTGTATTCAGATAGAAGATCATTTCCTATTCCGCCTACAATTCCCGCAACTGGGTTTACTACGCCCAACACACCAATAGAGCCAGAACGGATTATTTTGGTCATAGGATTGTCCATAACCCGGCTAAGCGCATTCCCAATATCAGTTAAATCATATTTCTGTGCCATTACATATTCCTCATTTCGTCCGTAATTTTGCTTCTTTCTTCAAAGCAGCCTGTCCCATCTCTTTTTCGTAATCACCTTTGGCATAGGCGACATTGCTCAGCGCTCGAAGCATTTTATCCTTTGCCAGCTTTTTCATAACCTCTGCAAGATCAGCGTCCAGAGTACCACGCTTCACATAGCGGTTTATGGTGTTCAGCCGTTTCTCATAAATCTGTTTCACCGGATGATCGTCCGCAAGCTCCCGTTGTTCTCTGCCTTTCAGGTTGCCGATCTGTCGGCAAGTGCGGTGCAGCTTGTCCCCCGGTGCATAGCCGCCGCAGTATTTGGTGTGCCTTGCGTTGGTGGTGAGGAACCACTTGCCGCAGATTTTGCATTTTTTCGGGGCATGACCAACACATAAGCCCTCAAAAAGATCAGACCGGAACATCCCTACAAAGGATACATAGTGCATCCGCTTGACCAGCTTCGCAACTTTTTCGCCGGGACGGATGACCGATATATACTGAACGGAATTATTCAAAGTAGACATCCAGGCATTGCCCTCCGTGATAGAGAACTCCGGCGGAAAATAGTCGCCGAACATTTTTGCAAAACCCTCTGCGGTGCGTTCTGCTTCATTGCCGTCTGATTTTTCTGCAAAATCAAGCATGGCCGTTTGGTATTCCCCAAGGGAGTATGCCAGATGCCCGAAAACTGCGGTATAACGTTGGAGCATCATCGCATCGGCAAAGTTCTGGATTTCTTCAAATTGCAAAGAATTGGTTGCGGCTTTTATGGCAAACTCCACATATTTCAGCGCATTGTCCACAGTAAAGACTTTTTCAATCCGTTCTCTGTGCTTTGAGATATTCATATAGGAGAACGGCGGTGTTTGACTGAGAATATCAAGCATCGTCAGAGCAGCTTCCGTTGCAATAGGACAGAGTGCAGAAGCATCCTGTCCGGCGTTTAATATTCCAAGCAGCAGATTGATTTTCTCGCATTGCTCGTTCATCTTTGCGATGGTATCCGCAGGGACATTCAGCGCATCACAGGCAAGAGCGCCGACAGGAAGTGTTTTTCCCTCATATATGACCGTATCCTGCCAAAAATCCAATGTCATCAGTTCTTGGTTCATGCTTGCCCCTCCTGTCCTGTTTTTTCATTTTCTTAATTCTATCATGCTAATGTAAAGAAATCTACATCTATCCATAAGTTGTCCTGTTTTTTGAAACGGGGTTGTCCTCCGATTAGCCTGTTTTTTGAAAAATCCGGCATAACCATAGTAGAAGGAGCCAAACCCCTGCCAATCACGGCGGGTGTTTCGTGCTTTCTAAATACTATGAACGGAGGTTTTTCTATGACAATCTATGAAATCATCAAGGCGGCAATCAGCGTAAAGCAAGCCGCAAAACACTACGGGCTGAATGTCAACCGCAATGGTATGGCTTGCTGCCCGTTCCACAACGACAGGCATCCGAGCTTGAAGCTGAACGAGGATTATTTCTTCTGCTTCGGCTGCGGAGCCAAGGGGGATGTAATCGACCTTGTGGCAAGACTGTTCGATCTGAGCAGTTATGAAGCAGCGCAAAAGCTGGCTGCGGACTTCGGGCTTGACCCGAAACCGCCCACTGCCGCAGCTATGGTCAAGCCAAAGCGTCCCTATATCCGTCAGTTCCGGGAGAATGAAATGCTGTGTTTCCGGGTGCTGACGGATTATCTGCATCTGCTGGAAGATTGGAAAATACGATACGCACCCAAGACACCGGAAGATGCTCTGGATGACCGTTTTGTGGAAGCCTGCCAGATGCACTGCTATATCGAATATATGGCAGATGTGCTGACGGTGGGTGATCTGGAAGAACGGGTGGCATTGGTGGACAAGCTGATGCAGGACGACAAAATTGCTTTTCTGCAAGAGTATACCGCACGAAAGAAAAAGGAGGTGGCGCACCGTGGCGAAGAACCGGAAAACGCCTAATATGAATTTTCCTGTCTGGTTTGACGGGCAGAACATCAACGAAGCTCTGTTTTGTGAAGAATTTCTGCATGAGCGCAGAATCATCTTCGCAAACGGAGCTTTTTTCACGCCCGATGGTCGAGTGACGGATGACCTTCCTCTGCGTGGGGAGATTTACGACAAGCTGAAATTTTGTGCCGTGAACAACATCCCACGGAAGATCACCAACATTCTGGAAGTGCTGAAACTGGAAGCGCAGGTGTCTGACTTCCCTCCGGAGCAGGATCGCATCCATGTTGCCAACGGTACGCTGCTCTTGAACGGCACTTTCACCGAAGGCAGACCGGCTATCGTGCGAAGCCGTCTGCCTGTCGGCTATAATCCCGATGCTCCTGCACCGGTGATCTGGCTGAACTTTCTGGATGGGTTGCTTTACGCCGAGGACATTCCAACTTTGCAGGAGTTTATCGGCTATTGCCTGATTCCCTCCAACAAGGGGCAGCGCATGATGGTGATTAAAGGCAACGGTGGCGAGGGTAAATCTCAAATCGGTGCGGTGCTGTCCACCATCTTCGGCACGAATATGAAAGACGGCAGCATCGGGAAGATTTCTGAAAACCGTTTTGCCCGTGCCGATCTGGAACACATCCTGCTGTGCGTGGATGATGATATGCGGATGGAAGCTCTGCGTCAGACCAACTATGTAAAATCCATCGTGACTGCACAGGGCAAAATGGACTTGGAACGCAAGGGCAAGCAGAGTTATCAGGGCTGGATGTTTGCCCGGTTGCTGGCATTCAGCAATGGTGATCTGCAAGCCCTATATGATCGCAGCGATGGTTTTTACCGCAGACAGCTTGTGCTGACCACCAAAGAAAAGCCCATGGACAGAGCCGATGATCCTGACCTTGCAGAGAAGATGAAAGCTGAAGCCGAGGGTATCTTCCTGTGGGCATTTGAAGGCTTACAGCGGCTTGTTGCCAACAACTTTAAGTTTACGGAGAGTGACCGTATCCGGGAAAACCGGGAAGCGGTCAAGCGTGACAACAACAATATCTTTGATTTCATGGAGTCGGAGGGATACATCCGATTGAAAGCGGATGCTTCCATCAGCTCTAAGGATTTCTATGAAATCTACCGGATGTGGTGTGAGGAAAACTCCCTTGCACCGCTGAAAGCCCGTAGATTCAGCGATGCCATGATTGCCAATGCCGGGAGATTCAATCTGGAGCATTGCAACAACATCACCAACTCTGCCGGACGGCGGGTGTGGGGCTTTATGGGCGTGGAAGCTGTGGCAAGACCTCATATAAATGGATTTTACGATGTTTCGCCGTGTACGTACGTACCGGAGGACTGGCGGGATTGATTTTGCCAGTCATGCTCTGTACGTATGTACGCAGCATTTACCCCTGTTTTCTTCCGTTATAGGAAACAGCAGCTTTCAAAGCTGACCTGTTTTCGGGCATTAAAAATCAATGGTAATGGAAACAGCAAAGTTTTTGACCGCAGGACGAAACTATTTCACGAAATCGTGCTTCTCTGAACCGTGTACCCTGTTCACGGAACAATGGGTGTTTTCACTGTTCCAGACCAAACCACACAAAACGGCAAAGTGGGATATGGTCATATATGGACAGGACATCACAAGCGAAATTCTGAACGGATTTCGGAGATTGCAGATTTTTCACTGTTCGGTGCATCCACTCCACCTTGGAGCGCAGAGGTTGCACCGACACATGAACTGAATTATGGAGGATTTTATCAATATGAATATACGCAACGAAATAAAGGCACAGATCATCCGTGCCGGGATGACCATGCAGGAAGTTGTTGACCTGCTCTCGGACGAGTACGGTTGGAGCGACAGCGTTTCCAACCTGTCCGCAAAATTACAGCGGGAAAGTATACGATACAAGGAAGTATTGGAGCTTGCCGCTGTGCTTGGTTACGACATCGTATGGCAGAAAAGACGGGAGAAGTGATACCCCGGCAACAGCCCTCCGCATCTCCCGTCCCCATAGGCGCACCGCAGTGCTGCCCATGGACAGGCAGTGAAAGATACGGTTTTCGCTGCCATCGTCTGCAAGAAATGTTCCGCAGAACAGCTTCATGCAGACGGGCTGACCAAGGTAAAAGGCGCAGACATTTTGCCTTGGTCAGCAGAGGTCACCGCAGTGACCGCATTCCCCCTCGGGAGAGCCCTCGGAGAGCCCACGGCACTTTGTAGCCAGCATGGATGAAAGTGTAATAGTGGGTTATTACACTTTGAAAAAGTGCCGTTCCTCAGCCCTCCGCTGTCTGCAAATCTTAAAGAAAGGACAAAAATCTATGGCAAGAAATGATGGAATTGATCGTACCTTAGCCAGAAATCAGGACTTGGAAACTCCGGATGATGTGACAAAAGTACAGGAACACAATGAGCGTGAAAAAGACCGTTATTCCAATGTGGACATCGTGCCGGAACGTACTGCGCTGAATGTTCACTTCAAGTCTCCCACTGACGATTATGTAAAAATGTTTGAGCAGATGGAGCAGGACAAGATCATCTCCACCAGAGGGCTGAAACCGGATGCCGTCAAATATGGCGAGTTGGTTTTCGATGTGAACTCCGCTTATTTCTACAACCACGGCGGCTATGAGTTTGCAAAACAGTTTTATGCCGATGCCTATAAAGCCGCCGTGGAGATCGTGGGCGGTGAGCAGTATATCCTCTCCGCTGTAATGCATGCCGACGAGCGCAACCGGGCAATGTCGGAAGCTCTGGGTGAGGATGTGTACCACTATCACCTTCATGTGGTTTATATCCCGGTGGTGGAGAAACAAATCCTGTGGTCGAAGCGATGCAAGGATGAATCCCTCCGGGGAACGGTAAAGGAAACGATCACACAGGTCAGCCGCAGTAAGAAGTGGGAATCCAAACCCGTTCTTGATGAAAACGGAAATCCTATGTTGAACGCAAAAGGGAAAAAGATTTTGAAGTCGTCCTACAGTGTGCTGCAGGATGACTTTTTCAATTTCATGCGAAACGCTGGTTATACCGATGTAGAGCGTGGAGAATGTGGCAGCACCGAAGAACATCTGACGGTGACACAGTTCAAGGTACAGGCCGAACAGCAGCGTTTGGAAGCTGTGACCGGACAGGTGGCACAGGCCGAGCAGAGCTTAGCGGATGCCAAAGCTGCCACGGAGAAGCAGAAAAAGAAACTGGAAGCTCTGAAAAAGGAAACTCAGGCTGCTAAGTCTGTTGCTATGACTGCACATGAGATTGAGTCGATGGGCAAGAAAAATCCCATTACGGGAAATGTTACCATGACGGCGGATGAGTGCCGCACGCTAAAGGATTATGCGGTCAGCAGCTTTGCGGAAAAGTCTGAGAAGCTGAAATACAAGCAGAAATTCGAGCAGGCAGATAAAAACGCAAAGATATGGAAAGACCGTTTTGAAAAACTGAACAAAGACTATGAGGAGCTGAAACAGAAAGCCCAGCCTTTCCTGGATGCGATTGAGATTGCATCTGAAAAGGTCTGGGCTTTTATCAATGCCATCCTCGCCAGGGGAAAGGAACTGTATGAACACAAACACCCTGCCCGCAATCGTGGACAGGACATGGAAATTTAAGAAAGGAACTATTTGCCTATGAAGAAAACCGTAGATGAAATTAACAAGATGATTATGGAAGATGCCCCGATGGAAGAAATCAACGATGCCATCGGCTATATTGATATTTGCTCCTGCTTCGATCCGATTTTTGAGCCGCCTATTGATTTTCTGGAAGAATGCCGCAAGCGTTGGGAAGCGGCACAGTCCTCTTTCTGCAAAACCATTGAGTGCAAGATCGGAAACACATGGTATGTGATTGAAACGGAGTGTGATGGAAATGAGCCACTTACCGACAAGGTAAAACGGCTCATTTTTTCTGACAAGGGGGTGATTTGTTAATGACTGCGACACAAAAGCATGATATAATTCCAATATGCACAACGGTACTGTCGGCTGACCAACCACCGAAGGAGGATATTATGTTGGATCAGCAGAAAATTACCATTCTCTATTGCCGTCTGAGCAACGAGGATGCCCAGGAAGGCGAGAGTAACAGTATCGCAAATCAGAGAGAGTATTTAACCCGATATGCCCGTGACCACGGGTATACAAACCTGAAAATTCTGGTGGATGACGGTTATACGGGGACGAACTTCAATCGTCCCGGTGTGCAGGAAGGCTTTGAGCTTGTCAAGCAGGGGCTTGTGGGCTGCTGGCTGGTCAAAGACCTCAGCCGCTTTGGTCGTGACTATCTGACTGTTGGACAATATACGGATATTATCTTTCCGAGTTATGATGTCCGCTTTATCGCTATAAATGATGGCGTAGACAGCAACCGGGGAGACAGCGAGGGCTTCGCCGCAATCCGTAATCTGTTCAACGAGTGGTATCCCCGTGATACCAGCAAGAAAGTCCGTGTCAGTTTGCGGCAGAGAGGAACCAGTGGGAAGCACATGGGCAAACCGCCCTACGGATACCGCTGTGACCCGGAGGACAAGGATCACTGGATTCTGGATGAAGAAGCGGCTCCGGTAGTCAAGCTCATCTTCGACCTTTGCATTGACGGCAAAGGCCCGGAGCAGATTGCAAGGATTCTGGAAGAAAAGCAGATTATGACCGCAAAGGCACTCTATGCCAAGCGAAAGAAAAAGCCGATGCCGGAAAGACCGTACCACTGGGGCAACCAGTCCATTGCAGGGATTTTGGAACGGCAGGAGTACACAGGCTGTACCTGCAACTTCAAGACTTAT
This sequence comes from Collinsella aerofaciens, assembly GCF_015548375.1. Classification (GTDB taxonomy): domain Bacteria; phylum Actinomycetota; class Coriobacteriia; order Coriobacteriales; family Coriobacteriaceae; genus Collinsella; species Collinsella aerofaciens_AB. The sequence goes on along the minus strand of NZ_JADMWW010000010.1, from coordinate 53,425 downwards.
TCCAAGTCCTACAAGCTGAAAAAGCGGATTCCCAATGAGCCGGAGAATATGTTTTATCTGCCGGACACACAGGAAGCGATTGTATCTCAGGCACAGTTTGACAGGGTGCAGGAACTGAGGAAAAACAAACGCCGCCCCGCAAAAGCGGAACGGCAGGGATTGTTCTCCGGGCTTCTGTTTTGTGCCGATTGCGGCGGCAAGCTCCACTTTGCCACAAGCAAAAGCTTTGAGGGCAAGCAGGATCACTACGTCTGCAACAACTACAAGAGCAACCGTGGTACTTGTACTGCCCACTATATCCGGGAAGATGTGCTTCGTGAAATCGTTCTGGAACGCATCCGGGCAGTCAATGAGTATATCCGAAGCGATGTGGACGGTTTTCAGGAGGAATGGCTGCAATGCCGCAGGACTGACCAGGAGCGCAGCATCCGGGATGACAAAAAGAAGCTGGAACAGGCAAAGAAACGCCTTGCCGATCTGGATGTCATCATCGCCCGGCTGTACGAGGACTATGTTCTTGGAAATCTCAATCAGGACAGATACAGAAAGATGTCTGCGGACTATGAAGCGGAGCAGGAACGGTTAAAGCTCGAAATTGAAGTTATCGAAGAATGGGTGGAACAGCGGGAAGAAATGAACGACGGTCTGGATGCCTTTATCGCCCTGACACAGAAATATGTGGATGTGGAGGAGCTGACACAGACCATCGTGAACGAGTATATCAAGAAAATCATCGTCTATGCCCCGGACAAATCCAGCGGCAAGCGCAAGCAGAAAGTGAAGATTTTCTTCAACTTCGTGGACGATGTAGATATTCCCGTTATTTCCGAGCCTATCATCACGCAAACAACCTATGAACACAGAAAAACGGCGTGACCTTCGGGTCACACCGTTCTCTGCGACAAAATAGTTACTTGTCACTATTAAGCCTTGTAGAGTCAAGGTTTGTGTTGGCGGCAGGGCGAAAAAAGTCACGCTCCGAGTACGATGCTTTGACCCCTCCGTGCCCCTCACCTCGCCTCAAACCATCACAACATTCGACGTTTTTTGCCAAAAACGGGAAAAGCATCGAATGTTGTGATGGTTTTTCTGCCACTCGACCGGGTGGAATCGCTTTCTTGCGCACGAAGGTGTGCGGACCCGTGGGCAGGGGAATAAGGTTGGTTATCCGACTCCATTGGAGGGCTCATGGACCTGCCGATTGTCCTGTCCCATAAGACTGCCTGGCTGTACCACAACGTGGCGCGCCCGTCCGAGCCGCTCTCGCGAGCAAGCAGCCTATACGATGAGGACTCGCTTGCTAACGAGGCGGAGCCGACCGCGAGCCTGCCCAAATTGGGACTCGATGCCAAGGGGCTGAGGGCTTCAACGGCAGTTGGGATCGTTACCGACTATCTGGTTTCGCTTGGTATTCCACGAGAAGAGCTCGATCATATCGACACGCTCGTCAACTTCGATTTTGAGCGCTCGACGCCGGCTGGATTCAGGCGCCACGTGTTTGGAGCGCCGTACCTTCAGACCATCTTATCGAGGTGGCAGAGGGCCTTCTAGTGGTTGATGAGGCCATGTGCTTTGTCCAAGCGGGTTCGTGGATGAGCGAGCCCGAGCAGCTGGAATATGGCTACGAAATCTGCGCTCGATACCATTTGAATCATCTGTCGACAGGCGATTATATCGAGATGGGGCAGAGGTATACCGTTGCCGACTTGATTGCCTATTGCAATGAGAACCGATCTTGTCAGGGGGCCATACGCGCGGCCGCCGTGCTCAAGCGCGTGCACGATGGCGCGCGATCGCCCATGGAGACGGCCACTGCAATCATGGTCGTAGCAAAACGTTCCCAGGGAGGGCTGGGATATGCCAAGATCGAGCTCAACCATCGGGTCGATGTTCCCAACGAGTTCAAGTATCTCGCAAAGGCCGGGTATTTCGAGATCGACGTATATGCGCCTGCGAGCGGTACGGGGATTGAATACAACGGCTCGGACCATCTTGATAAACAGCGCAGTGCGTCGGATGCGGAGCGCATGACCGTGCTGAGCGCGCTGGGCTTTAGGATGATCGTCCTCACCGGGACTCAGTTTGCCCACCAGCTGCAATTGCACCGGGCGATGAACGCTATCGCGCTCGCTATGGGCCTTAAGTGCGACCGAAGCGAAGCGTTCCAGAAACGTCAAAACGACCTGCGAGAATTCGTGATTCGACACTGGGACGGCGGCCTTTAGGGGCGTTTTGGTCCTTCTACGGGGTGCCGTGGGCAGGCAAGCCATCACAACATTCGACGTTTATCGCCAAAAACGGGAAAAGCATCGAATGTTGTGATGGTTTGTATGCTGAGGATGGGCTTGGGAAGCCGGTCTTGCTCGAAGCGACCTGTCCTGTCGTACGGGTGTCGGCATAATTCTCTCGTGGGGTATTATGTTTTCCGAAGAATAAAACGCCGCGTGAGGGGAGGGCCGCGTGGACGGGCACGTGCAACATGACGGCTTTGGCCGCGACATCAACTACCTGCGCATTGCCGTTACCGACAAGTGCAATTTCCGCTGCATCTATTGCATGCCGGCCGATGGCGTGGCGCCCCGTGCACACGACGAGCTGCTCAGTGCCGAGGAAATCGCCCGCTTTGTGCGCTTGGTGGCGGGGGAGGGCATTCGCCGCGTGCGCCTGACGGGCGGCGAGCCGCTGGTCAGCCGCCGTATTATTCCGCTTATTCGCGACATCCGCGCGATTCCGCAGATCGAGGACATCTCGCTCACCACCAACGGCGCCCTGCTGCCCAAGCTGGCGCCGCAGCTCAAAGATGCCGGGCTTAACCGCGTCAACATCTCGCTCGACACGCTCGACCCTACGCTCTTTGGAAAGATCACGCGTCTGGGTCGGCTCGAGCAGACCATGGCTGGCATCGACGCGGCGCTGGCTTGGGGCTTTGAGCCCGTTAAGGTCAACTGTGTTGTGGTGCGCCGGCTCAACCAGGATGTGGCGGCCCTCGCGCGACTCACGCTCGACCGCCCCATCCACCTGCGATTTATCGAATACATGCCCATCGGCGACGAGCACACGAGCTCGCATTGCGCTGTGGACCCTCACGCGCCCGCGCTCAATCCCGAGCTGTGGGACGCGAGCGACACCGTGCCGAGTGACGAGCTGCGGGCGCGCATCAATGCCGGGGCAGCCGCGGCGGGGCTGGGCGAGCTCGAGCCGCTCGGCATCAACGACGCTCCTGCCGGCGCGGGCCCTGCGCGCTATTGGCACTTTCCTGGCGCGACGGGAACGGTCGGTTTCATTAGCGCCATGTCCAACCATTTTTGTGCGAATTGCAACCGTCTGCGCCTGACGGCCGATGGCAACGTGCGTCCGTGCCTGTTCAGTGATGCCGAGTATTCGGTGCGCGACGCCCTGCGCCGTGGTGACGATATGCAGGTACTTTCGATTTGGCGCGATGCCGTGGCCCACAAACCGCAGGAACACGCGATAATTGAGGGCACGCAACGATTTATGTCCCAAATCGGAGGATGATCATATGGCCAAGAGCAGGTACGCCGATGCCACCAAGGCCGCTCGCAGGGCCGCGATGTCTGCCCACAAAGGCACGGCTGCGGCGAATGCTGGTAACGCCGACGCGTCCGCACAGCCGACTGCCAGTGCTGCCACCGAGCCCGCCCGCGACGCCCGTCGCGACGAGCTGACGCATGTGGACGCCAAGGGCGAGGTGCGCATGGTCGACGTGTCCGACAAGGCCGAGACCCATCGCATCGCCATCGCCGAGGGCACCATCCTAATGCACCCCGAGACGCAGGCCATGGTGCTGCAGGACCGCGCCAAAAAGGGCGACGTGCTCGCTTGCGCGCGCGTGGCGGGCATCATGGCCATCAAACGCACGAGCGACATCATCCCCATGTGCCATCCGTTGCTCATTACCAAGAGCAAGTGCGACATTGCGCCCATCGCTGCGGCGGGGACGCCGGCCGAGGACGTGCCCGAGGGCTGGGCACCGGCGCGCACGGACGGGCAGGTTGGCTTTCACGTACTGGTTACGGCCGGCGTGACGGGCAAGACGGGTATCGAGATGGAGGCGTTGACCGGCGCGAGTGCCGCGTGCCTAACGATCTACGACATGTGCAAAGCCGTCGATCGCGGCATGGAGATTGTCGACGTGCGCCTGTTGCACAAGGAGGGCGGCCGCTCGGGCGTGTGGGATCGCGCAGAGCGCCAGGCCGCTGCTACTGAGGCCGTGGCCGCTGACGGTGCCGCGCCCGCAAGCGCACCCGTCGCCGTCGCTCCCGCAGCTCCCACTCCGGCCGTCCCCGCGATCGCGTTTATCGGCTACCAAAACTCGGGCAAGACCACGCTCGTCGAGAAGGTTATCGCCGAGCTCACCCGCCGCGGCCTGCGCGTGGGTTCGCTCAAACATCACGGGCACCACGGCTTTGATATCGATGTGCCCGCTAAGGACACTTGGCGCCATCACCAGGCCGGATCCAAGCACGTGGGCCTCATCTGCGCCACGCGCTGGGCGGAGTACGCCGACACGCGCGAGGAGGACGAGATGCCCGCGCGTGAGCTGCTGTCGCGCTACAACGATGTCGACGTGGTGATCATCGAGGGCTACAAGACCGAGGGCTTCGACAACATCGTGGTCGCGCGCTCTGGTGTTGACCGTCTGCGCGGCAAGAGCTCGCTCGACCTGGTCGATGGTCACACGCTGGCCCTTGCCTGCAACGAGGCTCTGGCGCGCCAGGCATTCGATGCCGGCTTCGCGACCCGAGCCATCAACATCAACGACGCCCGAGCCATCTGCGACCTTATCCAAGATCACCTTTAAGGCTTGACGCTGCGCCAGCTCCAAGCACCCCATCTCGCCCCTCAAGCCGTCGCTCGCGTACCAAAGTACGCGTTGCTCATCTTTCGGGGCGACCTGGGGTACTTGGAACCGGCTCGCTGCGTTGCCATAACATGCCAAAAAGGGACAGGTTTATTTTGGCAGGTTTTATCTGGGCAAACGTCATTTCCGCCACAAAGGGGCCAGGCACCTTTGTGGCGGTTTTTGCTTTGGTGGATGTGTGGGACATGCCTTACAATCTACCAAGTAGTTCGTGCTGGCAAAAACGGAGAGAAGGGGCTTGATGCGTCCTTAATGTTTCATGCGGATAGATTGATTTGACAGACGGTGGCGAATGCCCGCCGTCCGCATTCGTACGAAACAAGGAGTCTCCATGCTCGCCTCTCTTTTCTCAAAGCCTCAACCTTCGCTGTCCGTGCAGGCCAAACGCCTGGTGGCGATGCGCTTTCTCATCTACACCGGTTTTCAGACCAGCTACTTCATCGGCGTCATCGGAACGCTCACCTATGCAGACGATGCCTCGGTCGTGGCGACATCGCTGGCCGTCCTGTTTATGAACGTATTCGTGATCTTGGGATCCTTTGCGGGTGGCGCGGCGCTTGACGCCTGGGGCCCGCGCCGTCATTTCTTGCTGAGCATCGTGGGCACGTTGGCAACCGGCGCGGCGATCCTCGTTTTTGGCAGCGCGACCGGCATCGTCCTGCTCGGCGCGGTGCTCCTGGGCTTTGTGATGGGATTCGCCCAGCCCATCGCCACATCCTATCCAGCCTACCTCACTGACGATCCTGTCGAGCTCAAAGACATCAACTCCGCCATCGCCATGTTCTCCAACGTGAGCATTATCGTCGGCCCCACACTGGGCGGCTTTGTCGCAGCTGCTGCGTCGTCGCGTGCGGTGTTCGTGCTCATGATGATCTTTACCGTACTGGCGCTCGTCGCCGGTTGGGGCTTTAGACCGCAGACCAGCCATGTCGCCGGAGATGCGGATGCCGATTCGGCAGAGGAAGGGGGGCGTGCGGGACAAAGCTCCAACCCCAGCACATCCGCCCGCGTCACCTTCGCGACCAGTATCAAGACGGTCTTTACCAATAGCATCCTCGCCCTGCTGTTCTGCATTATTTTTCTTTCAAACTTTGGCTACGGCGCCTTCGATCCACTGGAGTCGTTCTTCTACCGCGATGTCCTACATGTCGGTGTCGAATGGATGGGCTGGCTCTCGTCGGCCAGCGGTGTGGGCGCGGTGCTGGGCGCTGTTATTGCGCTTCGTTTGCCGCCGCACCTAATCAACCTTAAAACGCTGCTCGCGGCGCTTATGTCCGTGGGCCTGGGAAGCCTGCTCTACGTGGGAACGCCGTACGTGGGTGTGACCCTCGTCGGCCAGATTGCCCTGGGTGTGGCCTGGGGCGTCGTCAACCCGCTCCACAACACGATCGTGCAAACGACGGCCCCGCTCGAGCAACTCGGTCGCATCAACTCGGTCATGGGTTTTGGCAATATGTTCGCCGGCGTGGCCCCGCTGGCGATTGCCCCGTGGCTGGCGGCGACATTTGGCGTGCAACAGGCGCTCGTAGGGGCGGGCATGGTCGTGACGGCAGTTCCCGCGGCGTTGCTGCTGTTTGGACGCCGGCATTTTGATCGTGCCGCAAGGCAGTAAAAACCATCACAACATTCGATGAAAATCGCGATTTTGCCGAAAAACGTCGAATGTTGTGATGGTTTGCGCCCCGGGCCAGGCCACCCTTCGGGTCCGGTCACCACAAAGGGGCCAGACACCTTTGTGGTGGTTTTTGCTTTGACGGGACGCGCCCGCGCCTTGGTATACCATGTACGCCGTTCACGAATACACCCCACACCGCCGCACAACCCAGAAAGGCCCCCATGGACGCCACCTTCAGCCACATCAAAGCCGTGTTCTGCGATATCGACGGCACGCTGCTCACGAGCCAGCACACGGTGTCCCCGCGCACCGTGGCGGCGATCCGCGCCCTGCGCGAGCGCGGCGTGCTCTTTGGCCTGTGCACCGGGCGTGACGCCCACGCGACCGAGGCCATGTACGAGCTCTGGGGCATCGAAGGCCTGGTGGACGTGCTCGTGGGCTGCGGTGGCGCTGAGGTCATCGACCGCGCGCACGACATCAACGAGCTGAGCTATCCGCTGCCGGGCGAGACCATCGCGCGTATCTGCAAGCACATGGCGGACCTTCCGGCAACGCCCGTCTGCCCCCGAGACGGCGTGTTCTACGTGCCCGAGAGCAACGCGTGCGTCGAGCACCTGTCGCGCGTCGACGGCGTGCCCTACCAGGTGGTCGATTTTGCCGAGTTCTTGCGCGAGCCGCAGCCCAAGGTGATGTTTACCATGGCGCCCGAGGTAATGCCGCGGGTGATTGAGCGGGCATCGACGTTTGTCGATGACACTGTTAAGGCGGCGGCTCTGCAAACCACGCAGTGGCTCTACGAGTTCATGGATCTGCGCGTGTCCAAGACGCGCGGCCTGCGGCGCGTCGCGGAACTCAATGACATGGGGCTCCAGAACATTTGCGTGTTCGGCGATGCGGACAACGACGCCGGCATGGTGGCCGACGCCGGCGTGGGCGTGGCCATGGCAAACGGCAGCGACGCCACCCGTGCCGCGGCGGACTTTGTAACCGCGAGCAACGACGAAGACGGTATCGCGATCTTTATCCAGGAGCACCTGCTGTAGTACTGCGCGCTGGACAAAAACCACCACGAAGGGGACAGGCACCTTTGTGGTGGTTCGATCAGGCGTCCCGGCAACCGATTGCCGGGACGCTTATTGTTCCGAGGCGAATCGACGCGGTGAACAAACGACCACTCGCAGCCAAATATCGACCGTTCACAGATTGAGTAGGTTAAAACAAAATGTTGTACAAATAACAACAGAGTGTCATTTCTCTATATTTGCCAGCAGTTCTACCTGCGGTTTTCCATAATTGAAAAATCGAATAACACAGCATGATTAAATAAATGTCAAGGAAAAGACTCTGAGAAAAGAAATTGACAGAATCGGGCTTTTCGTTGTTTAAACAATGAGTAATAATATGTATATCTTGCGCGAGCAATTATAGGTTGCGCGCTCTATACTAATTCGTGAAAGAGCAAGATCGCGGTCTCTTGGGGAGGAGACATCGATGACAGCAAATTCAGATAAATCTAAGCAGGACAATAAAGCGGCACATCGTGTGCTGGCAGGTGTTTTGTGCGGAGCTTCCGTTTTGAGCCTGGTACTGTCGCTCGTTATGCCCCCGATTTCGCAGGCCATCGCCAGCGACACCCAGACAGTTTCTACCGAGGAAACTGTAATGGGGTGCTCAAAGTGAAGAAGTTCGCCGCATGTAGCTTTATGGCAACTGTTCTCGTTGCAAGCACGCTGCTGTCCCCGTTCAGCGCGGCCACCTCTGCGAGCGCGGCTACCACTGTGAACAAGGGCATCTACAAGCCCACGCCTATCGGCATCGGTACGAATATCGATGTCTCTACCCCCGATCCCGGCGTGGCCACCTACGTCGGCCGCGACATGTACATCGGTGGTAAACCGAGCAACACTAAAACTCTTGATGCGAGCAACGCCCCCGCCGGCTCATATGCCGCTGAGGCGGAGGGCCTTACCGTGGTCCGTGGCAAGCTTGCCATGAATCCACTCAAAGAGAGCTGGCCCTATGAAGGTATTGGCGCTGGTTTCCGCTTTGGCACCGTTGGTTTTGGTTCCCAGTTCCGTCCTGTCGACGGCAGCACCGTGCTTGCGGTGGCTGGAATCGACAGTGCGATCACCAACATGAGCGTTGGTTACAGCGGCGACTTGCCGGGGAAGACTACCGTTGGCGCTTGGAACAAAGGCGCTTGGGTCGGCAAAGCGAGAACGGCTGACTCCGCTGGCTATGACTACACCGCGAAGATCGCCGGTCCCATTACCTATTGGAATACTAATAACGGGCGCCAGTCTGTGGTGAAAACCCAGGGTTATTGGTACGCGGGCGAGAACGCTCAGGACAGTACTCTGTTCAACCAAGTTAACTTCCTCAAGGACATTAATGGCAAGGATTATTCGAATTACAGCGGAGAGACGGGCTATCTCAACACGCTTTCTAATCAGCTGAATTCGTTTGCGAAGACGGGCAAAGTGAGCTACGGCGTTGCTCCGGCGTGCGATAAGGACAACCGCTACATCATCAACAAGTACAACAATACGGATTATAGCTATGGCCTGGTGTTTGATGGGTCGGATAAGACCATCAATGAGGACTGCGCCGATACGTCGCTCAATAGTAAGCAATTCAAGAATAGCGAGCGTCTTATCACGTTTAAGGGTGACAACACCTCTATGCAGCAGGTGTTCACCATCGATGCTTCTGAGCTGAGCAATACATACAACAACGAGTATTATCGTGGCGTTGATTTCGCATTCGAGGGCATTCCAGATGGCGCCTCGGTTGTTGTGAACGTTACCGGATCTTCGAATATTGAGTTTCACAATGGCTGGCGCTTTTGGTGGAACGGCACCGAGATTTCGCGTTATTACGAAACTCGATATTCCGGCACGGCGGAGGGCAAGGCATACGCGACGGCTTCTCAATCCGTCATATGGAACTTTGTTGATACGCAAAGCCTTACCATTCGGGGCGGCATCGCGGGAGAGGACCGCGCGGACTGGGAATACGATGGCGCAGCCACTGGTGCCAAGTGGACTGACGACGATCCTGCGGCGGCTATGATCGGCAGCATCCTTGTACCCAACGGAAGCTTCGACGACCATGTGACCACCAACGGTCGCGTTTATGTGGGTGTCGATTTCTCAATGAACAGCCCGAAGGTTGCCGCACAATTTGGTGAGGGTAACTCGGCTTCCGTCATCGACATGGACCAGGAGCGTCACAACTTCCCGTGGTCCGGTACCTACACGCCCGGCGGCTCCGCCGTTGCGTGGAGCAAGGTCGATGCGGCGGACGACAAACCGCTCGCGGGTTCCGAGTGGGCCATCTACGCGACTGAGGACAATGCACGGAAGGATGAGAAACGTATCGTCTCCATTGTGGATAACGGCAAGAATGACTCCGATCCTGCCGTTGGCACCATTCAGTTCAACTACCTGAACCAGAAGGCCAATATTGGCAACCCTGATGACAAAGACTACTTCACGTACTACATTCGCGAGACTAAGGCGCCGGAGGGCTACGAGCTTTCCAATGCGATCTATACCTCGAAGATGTTCCACACGGGCGATGAACTCAACCTTGTGGGCAACGTGGACGCCAACGGCAATGAGGTTTCACGTCCGCAGAGCGCCATCCCCAACGCCAAGATTACCGGTACGGTGTTTTGGACCAAGGTGGCGGAGGGCGACGCAGGACACACTCCTTTGGCTGGTTCTGAGTGGAAGCTCACCAAGACCAAGGACGCCGATGGTACGGACGTTAACCAGTCCTGGACCGTGAGCGATCAGTCGGATTCGGGTGAGATCACGTGGAAAGACATTGATGGCACGTCTGGCAAGTTCAAGCTCGAGGGCCTGCTGCCGGGTACGTACACGCTTGTTGAGATCCAGGCTCCGTTTGGCTACGAGAAGAACTCGACGGTCTACGAGTTCACGGTGTCCAGCACGGATGGCTCCATTGCGTGGACCGAGGGCAAGAAACCGACGATTGACGGGAGCAACGTCTACATCTCCGACTCGTGCTCCGTTACGTCCGTGGAAATCCCGGTGATTAAGTCCGTCCGTAATACGGATTGGCCGAAGGATTCCAACGGTAACTACGTTGCGTTCGACTTCAGCATCGAGGCTACGGGGCCAAATAAGGATAGCGCGCCTAAGCCTGGCCCGAAGCCTATTTCCGTCGCTCCCGCAGACTCCACCAAGGTCAACGACATCGTGGCATATTTTGGCAAAATCTCGTTCTCCAAAAAGCACCTCGCCACGAACGACGCTTCGAACCCGACTGGCGCCAAGACCTATACCTACACGGTGAAGGAGGTCACGCCTACCACCGGCGCCATCGACAAGCTCCGCTACTCCAAGGCCGAGTACCAGGTGGCCGTCACGGTGAAGGCCAAGCTGAATGACGCCGGCAAGTACTCCGGCCTCACCACCTCCACCACGGTCACGCAGGTGAAGGACGACATGGGCAACACCGTTAATAAGGACATCGGCACCGTCGACGCGCCCAACGCCATCCCTGCCTCCACCTTCACCAACGTGAAAGTTCTCACGGACCTCCCGCTCACCGGCGCGGGTTGGACCGAAAACTCCATGCTCCTCGTGGGCGCCGGTCTCATGCTTCTGAGCGGCATCGCTGCGGGAGCGTATTGGTTCGTTACAAAGCGCCGCCAGGACGACCCGTCCGATGGCGCTGGTAGATAGATGTTTATGAATGTCGGGCTCATTTCTGAAAGGGGAATCATGAACCGATTCGTACAAAAGCTGATCGCCGGCGCCGCCGCCGTAGCGATCGCCGTAACCGGCCTGTTGGGTGGAGCGCCTGTGGCCAAGGCTGCGGATCCCGCACAGGGAACCATCAAGATTACGAACGCTGAGAACGATAGCGTTGAGCACACGCTCTCCGGCTGGAAGCTCGCTTCATTGAAGAACATTGACACGGATGCCAACAATAACCTCACGTTCCTCATCGACACCAATGATAATCTTGTGGACGAGATCGAAGCTTCGATGACCAAGGACCAGCTCAAAGCGTACAAGGCAGACGGCAACTACTATACTCCGGGCGGCACAGACAACAACCCGATCGGTTACCTGGTTGCCAACGTCTTCAAGGACCTCAGCGAGCCGAACGATCCGTGGGGTGGAGACGCGTCTGCGCTGCGCACTTTCGCCACGACGCTCTCCAAGAAGCTCGCCGAGGACGACGCGCCTAATGCTGATAAGGCTGATTTCAAGAGCAGCGCCACCGGTTCCGAGAATACCTGTGAACAGGGCCTTTGGTTCCTGAAGGACACCTCTGCTGATCCGACGACGCAGTCTATTCCCATAATCGTAGCCACGAAGCTCGATGGCTACGACCAGACTTCGACCTGGGGCCAGGTTATCCTGAAGATGAACGTGCCGACCGTTGACAAGAAGATCACCGAGTCTGTTAGCGGCACTGTTACTGGCGGCACCAAAGCTGACGCCCGTATCGGTGGTGTTGTGAAGTATGAGCTCAGCTCCGTCATTCCGACCTACACCGGCTACGACATGACCACTCCACCCCGTGTGTTTAAGCTTATCGATACCGCATCCAAGGGTTTGACGGTTGACGTGAGCTCTGTGAAGTCCGTTAAACTCACCAAGGGTACTGATACAGTTACCCTGACCGATAAAGACTATGCCGTTTCTTCTGACTTCTATGCCCTTACCGAGGATCAGAAAGGCTACAACGCCGAGTATGCTGGCGGTAAGGTGACCACCATCGACCTGGCCAACTACGTTAACAAGGCAGCTGGCTCTACCTCCTCTACCGATGGCATTCTCGAGGGCGCAACTGTGACCGTTGAGTTCGAGGCTACCGTCAACAAGGACGCGACCATCGCTTCCGTGGGCAACCCCAACTCTGTCGAGCTCGAGTACTCCCACACGCCTGATAACAAGTTCACCAGGATTCCCGGTCCCGAGGTTCGTGTCTACACCTACAAGTTCGGTATCCTGAAGACCGACATGGCTGGCAAAAAAGAGCTTTCTGGTGCTAAGTTCGCGATTGCCCGCGTGAACGGTAGCACCGAGACGTTCATGACCCAAGACACCGAGACCAAGGTCTGGAAGAATCTCACTACTGACAAGCCCAATGCCGATGCAGCCGATGATGTGTTCACCACCGATGGTAACGGCAAGATCGCCATGTCCGGTCTGCCTGCTGGCACCTACCACGTCTACGAGATCAAGGCTCCGACCGGTTATACCAACATTGGCCTGCCTGACTTTACCTTCACTATTGGTGCTACCTTCTCTGGGACGCCTGAAACTGCAACCGTGTCTTACAGCAAGAAAACCGGCGATGATCGTATCTCCGTTGGGACCAGCGATGGCCAGGCTACGGTTAAGAACGCCAAGAACCTCACCGAGCTGCCCTTGACCGGTGACCTGGGCATCAAGGTCTTCATCACCGTGGGCGTGCTGCTCATGGCTGCTGGCGCCGCCTTCGCCCTGAGTGCACGTATGCGCTCTTAATCCCCTAGCTTGATGACGCGGCGAGCGGGCGATCGTCGTCTCCTATCAGCGCCCGTGCGCCGCGTTCTCACATTCCCTTTCGCCGCACCCCGTCGCGCTTGGACCCGCGGCGGGGTGTGGTGCATTAACCGTGTCCTCGCACCCACACCCCCGGAGGTGAACCACATGAAGGCAATCAAGCCCGTATCGACGATGCGCACGCCGAGGGGCGGTTCGAACCCGGCTTCCACCAGCCGGCGTAAACCGCCCCTCGTCCTGCGCCTGCTTTCCCTTCTGTGCTTTGCCGCCGGCTTTGTTATCGTGGCCACGCCCCTCGTCCTGCGCGCCATGTCCCAGGCCGAGCAAACTGCCGCCGTTACCGCTGCGCAAAACACCGTGGATGGCTGGCCCTATCCGCAAGCGGAGGAGGCCCTCGCGGCCGCTCGCGCCTATAACGAGCAGCTGGCTGCCGGCGGTCAGGACGTTATCGGCGAGGTCGTGGACCCGTTTGGAAACACCTCTGGCGCCTCCACCGCCTCTGGCTCTGAGGATTCCATCGCCTCGCAAGATACCACCTACCAGGGACTCCTTAACGCGGGATCGGGCCTTATGTGCTCGGTGCGTATCCCCAAGATCGACGTGAATCTGCCCGTGTACCACGGCACCTCCACCGAGGTGCTCGCCGCGGGCGCCGGCCACCTGTACGGAACGTCGCTGCCCGTGGGCGGCGAGAGCACGCATGCCGTGCTCACCGGTCACCGTGGCGTGCCGGGCTCGCTCCTGTTCACGCGCTTGGATGAGCTGCAGGTGGGCGACTCGTTCTACATCGAGGTGATGGGCGAGGAGCTGGGTTACAAGATCGACCGCATAGACGTGATTGAGCCCGACGACGATTCCAAGCTGCGCGTGACCGCCGGCGAGGACCGCGTGACGCTCATGACCTGCACGCCCTACGGCGTGAACTCGCACCGCCTGCTGGTATCGGGTGTGCGTGCAAGCATTCCGGATGAGGTCCCCGTGCCCGAGGACGCGCAGGGCATCAACACCACCGCGGTGGCGCTGGGCGTTCTGGGCGCGCTGCTGGCGATTGTTGTGGGTCTCGTTGTGGCCGGGCGCGTGCGCAAGAAGCGGCGCGCGGCGCAGCGTGCCGCCGTTGCCGCCGCGGTGACGCTGGACGCCGACGCGGCTGGTGGCGATGGCGGAAACGGGTGGGCCGTGGGAGCCTCCAGGCCTGCGGCCCCCTTCGCCTCCTCTGCTTCAGCCTCCTCGGCTTCCCCCGATTCCGATGCTTATTCACCCGAGTATCGCGGGCGACACCTGCGGTAGCGCCTGCATTGGTGCTCAATATCGCTCGAAGTGCAGCGCCTTCGCTCGCTTCCTGGTCATTTGCCAGAACCGCGGCGCTATCCCGAACATGCCGTACGACGCGATGGTCGAGCTTCCCGCCTACATCGGCAAGAACGGCCCCGAGGTCATCTCGCGCGACAACATCCCGCTGTTCCAGCAGGGCCTCATGATGCAGCAGCTCAACTCCGAGAAGCTCGTGGTCGAGGCGTGCATCGAGGGTTCGTATGAGAAGGCGCTCAAGGCGTTCACGCTCAACAAGACCGTGCCGTCCATGACGGTCGCCAAGGAGATTCTCGACGACATGATCGAGGCCAACAAGGATTTCTGGCCTGAGCTTAAGTAACGAGGCCTTCGACGGCCCGACTGCGAACGGTTCGCAGCGGCCTTTGAGGTCCATAGGCTCCCCCTGGGGTCCATCCTAGGGGGGAGCCTCTCAGAAGCGCCCCGAGGGGCGCTTCTTGTGTATATGGAGGCAAAAGGGATATACAGTCTTCATATACGGCCTCCTTTTAGTAGGGTCGATTTCTCCGGTTGATTTCTGATCTCAGCTGAACATACTGAGCGGATAGGCCGTTCCCGCAGTTAGCCGAAAGCCCCCGGGGTCCCTCCCGGGCTCCGGGGCGGCATTTTCCCAGTTGAAGGAACGGTGGAGATGTGTTTCGGTGGGTCCGGTGGCCATGCTCCGCTCTCCGCCCGGCACCTCTTCCAAGGGAATCGACGAGGGCGCCGGCGCCCAGTATGTCTAAGTGAACGGTTCTTTGGGCAATACTGCTTATGATTTTACGACTGATGATAAGGGCGAAATCAGCGTCAAGGGCCTCGATGCTGGCGCTTACACGGTCGAGGAGACCCATACGCTCTCCGGCTATAACACCGTGCCCAAATTCACGTTCACCATTACTGCCACGGGTCTTAATCAGAATGAGGGCGAGAATACGTTGACGGTGACCACATCCAAGAATGGTTCTGGTCTCGTCACCAATTCCTCTTCTGGTGGCGGCACCGTTACCCTTACCGTCAAGAACAAGAAAGGCTCCGGCCTCCCGCTGACCGGTCTTAACGGCGTGACCTTCACTTGGATCGCTGGCAGCGCAGTGCTGTGCATCGGCGTGGCACACCTCATCCGCAGCCGTAAGCAGGCTGAGGAGTCCGAGCAGGAGTAACGCTCACTCACCCATCCCTTTGGCAGGTGGGATGTGATGGCCATGAGACTTGCGGACACTTTTCTCGTCCATCGACGTTCTTGCTTTGCCATTCTCTTTTCGGGGCAGACTCCGCACTGGAGTCTGCCCCGTTCTTTTTGGGATAACGCAGCCAGGCTCCACCGTCCGATGCGGGTACGTTCGTCATCGCGTTTCTTGACTCTTATAAGGTTCAGTTTAAGGTCCGTAGGCGCACGCGCGGTGCGGACGGTAGAAGGCATTTGCGCCGCGCGTGCAAATTGAAATGCCCGTGGTTCGGAGTCCGGACATTTAACAACACCGGAAACTGGTCGCCCGCGCTTTCGAACACTTACGCAGGGTGCGTCGTTTCCTGTAACGATTGTATCCCGAATCATCCGCTGATCCGGGATATTCTGAAAACGCAAATAATGGACTTATGCACGAAAGGAATCTCGTTAATTCCGAAAATTATGTATAATTCCAATTTAAACTGGAACCAAGCGAAAACGATGGAAATGAACGAAGCGCTAATCTACCTACAAGAAGCATTAGGCCTCTCCGCCAAGACCAAAACTTGGCCTGGATCCGCACACTTGCCGCTGCATCTGCGGGCGATTGAGGTCCGCGCTGTTGACGCAAACGGTTTTTCGTTTTTGCTTGCAAGTTTGCCTACTGGCGTCGGGCTTCCCGAGGCTAAGAGAGTCTATAGTCAGCTAGCCTTACGCGCGGAGACTCCTGTTGTCGTTTCGTTTCCTGATGCCGATGCGCGTCAGCGCAAAGCATTGGTCGCACAAGGGATTCCCTTTGTCTGCCAAGGTAGACAGGCTTTTCTTCCATTTATGGGCACAGCCTGCACGGAGAGGGGCGGTGCCTGGTTTCGCAATCACGCGACCAAGATGTCACCCAACGCACAGGCTGCCGCAATCTGGGGAGCAGCCCAGGAGCCATATCGCCCCTATGACCTTTGTCGCGCGCTTGGGATTTCGGCAAGCCGCGCGAGTGAGGCCATAACCGAGCTTGTCGACAGGGGGCTCGCGAGGCGCGAGCGTTGCGAGCGACGTGTTGTCGTGCTCCCTGTTGCCGTTGATCTTCTGCTTAGCGAGCACATGACAGAGCTCTCCTCGCCTGTCTCGAAGGTCTTTTTTGCAAGGAAGACACCGCAGATTGACTGTCTTGTTGACGCCGGGGAGACGGCGCTCGCCGCGCGTTCCATGCTCGCTGCACCGGGCATGGAACAAAAGGCCGTCTTAAGAAGTGCATGGCGTAAACTGAGCGACCTCGAAGTCGCAGACGGGGAGTTGCCGGATAACGAAACGGCGATGATCCAAGTGTGGCGCTATGCGCCCGTGTTTGCCGGTTCCTCCCGTGTCGACGACATTTCGCTTGCGCTATCTTTGGCGGCAATCGACGATGAGCGAATTCAGCTCGAAGTCGATCGCATGTTTGGAAAGGAATATCCATGGCAAGAAGCGCTGTAGAAGGTCTCCAAAAATTTCAGCAGCATATGCAAGAAGCTGCAGGATCGTATGCTCTTATCGGCGGCACGGCATGCGACATTTTGCTCGCGGAGGCGGGACTTCCGTTTAGGGCGACTCACGATTTTGATGTGGTAATTGTCGCCGATGACCGGTTGCCTCAGACGGCAGAAGCTATATGGACTTTGGTGCGTGATGGCGGTTATCGCTGCGGCTGGGGCGAAGGCAAAGACTCATGTTTTTATCGGTTTACAGAGCCTAAGAGGCCGGGTTACCCTCATATGATCGAACTCTTCGGGAAGTGCCCTGACTTTCTAAAGGGTCGTGAGGGGATTGATGTGGCGCCAATTCACGTTGATGAAAACATAAGCAGTCTTTCGGCAATTTTGTTGGACGATGCTTACTATAGCTTGCTCCTTCAGGGAATTCGGACCGTAGGCGGCGTTTCGGTCCTGGGTACGGAATACATTGTTCCGTTCAAAGCGAAGGCGTATCTCGACCTAAAAGCTAGAAGGGAAGCGGGGGAGAACGTTGATTCGAGGAAGGTAAAAAAGCATAAACGTGATGCGCTGAGGCTTGCTCAGCTGCTTGGCGAGTCGGAAGGTGTCGACCTGCGCGGAGAGCTGAAGGACGATATGCTTGCGTTTGTTAAAGATTGTGAGGTGGGCGACGTCAATCTGAAACAGATTGGGATTGCGGGCGTAACGATGGCGCAGTTGCTCGAGACGATGAAAGCAACATATGGCTTGATTAGTTGAGTGGGGTAACGTGGCCCGGACGGTGCAGTCTAGCTGCGTTGTCCGGCGCATGGGCTCGCTATTCGGCTATTATTTGTTTAGACAACTTGAGTTGTAGAGGAGTGACCGGCGATGGTGCAGGGCGCCAAACATATGAAGAGCAATAACGCCGCGGCCAACGGTGGCTCAAGCCCTCAGCCCAAACCTCAACCAAAGTCCAAACGCCGTCGCAAGCGACTGCCGCGCTGGGCCGATCGGCTCATCACCATCGTTATCATCCTTATTGGCGTGGGCCTTATGACCTGGCCGTGGATCTTGGACCGGCTCGAGGCCTCGGGCGTGTTCAATCAGATCAGCACGGTGTCCAGCACCGTGGACGCGCTGTCTGCCGAAGAGCGCGAGCGCATTCTGCTTCAGGCGCGCTCCTTTAACGAGCAGCTGGCGGGCGAGGCCACCGAGCTTCCCGCCGACCAGATCGAGCCCTATGCCCAGCAGCTCATCTTTGACCGCGACCCCATGATGAGCTGGGTCGAGATCCCCTCCATCGACGTGAGCATGCCCATCTACCACGGCACGAGCGAGGAAGTCCTCATGGCGGGCGTCGGCCACCTGGAGGGCACGAGCCTGCCGGTTGGCGGCACCTCGACGCATTGCGTGCTCACCGCGCACTCGGGCATGCGCAACCTGAGCATGTTCGACGACATTCACTCGCTGGAGCCCGGCGACCTGGTGCTGCTGCACACCATGAACAAGACGCTCGCCTACAAGATGGTGGACTCCGAGGTGGTGCTGCCCGAGGAGATGGAGTCGCTGACCATCGAGCCCGGCGCCGACAAGGTGACGCTCGTCACCTGCACGCCCTACGGCGTGAACGACCATCGCCTGCTGGTGCATTGCGTGCGCACCATGTACAACAAGAAGGACGTCGACAAGCAAAAGTCGCTGGCCGGCCGCCACTGGGGCAAGCGCGAGTTTGCCGTGCTTATTGTAGTCGTGGCCATTGTGCTGTTGCTGCTGGACATCGTGATCCACGCGGTCCGCAAGCGCCGCAAGGCCAAGGCCTCGGCATAAGACATTCTTCAGAACCACCACAATGGGGACAGGCACCTTTGTGGTGGTCGGGGCTTTCGAACCATCACAACATTCGATGAAAATCGCGATTTTGACGAAAAACGTCGAATGTTGTGATGCTTTTCGTTGCGGGCACGACGGTTTTCGTTGCGGGCGGGATGGTTTTCGTTGCGGACGGGACGGTTTTCGCTGCAGAATCGCCAGCCCGCCGCCTGCCAACCGCCGCCCTCGTTACGTTTTCGCTGCATTTGGGTAAAGCGCCTGCTCCAAGCGGCGTTGGCTTGTATACTAGAGCGGTTTATCTGTTATGCGGAAGGGAGCGCCTATGGCACTCAGCGAGAAAGACGTGCGCGGCATCGCCGAGTACGCAAAGATCGCACTGACCGATGACGAGCTCACCCAGATGACGTCCTACCTGAACGACGCCGTCCAGATGCTCGAGCCCGTCTTGCAATATGACTTACCCGACGTGGAACCCACGTTCCATCCCATCGGAAGCCTGTCCAACGTGATGGGCGATGACCTGCGCGAGCCCGAGCGCGACCTGCCGCTCGACGTCGCGCTCGAAAACGCCGGCAGCGCGCGCGACCGCTACTTCCGCGTGCCGTCCATTTTGGGAGAGGGGGAGAGCGAGTAATGGCGCAGAGCTTCGATTCCCTTACCGCCGCCCAGATCGCCGCGGGCGTTGCCGCCGGCGACTTTACCGCTACCGAGGTGGCTCAGGCCTCCCTTGCCGCCATCGAGGCGCGCGAAGGCGGGGTCCAGGCATTCCTGCAGGTGGCACCCGAGCTCGCGCTCGAGGCCGCTGCGCGCGTGGATGCCGACCGTGCCGCAGGCAAGCCGCTGCCCCCGCTTGCGGGCGTGCCGCTGGCCATCAAAGACAACATGAACCTCGTGGGCACGCGCACCACCTGTGCTTCCCGCATGCTCGGGGACTACCGGAGCGTCTACACCGCCACCTGCGTCCAGCGCATGCTCGATGCCGGCTGCCTGCCCATGGGCAAGGCCAACATGGACGAGTTTGCCTTTGGCAGCTCTACCGAGAGCTCGGCGTTCCACCGCACCAACAACCCTTGGGATACCGAGCGCGTGCCCGGCGGCTCCTCGGGCGGCTCCGCTGCCGCCGTCGCCGCGGGCGAGGTCGCGCTCTCGCTGGGCTCGGACACCGGCGGCTCCATTCGCCAGCCGGCGTCGCTGTGCGGCGTGGTGGGCTTTAAGCCCACGTATGGCGCCGTGAGCCGTTACGGCGTGGTTGCCTTTGGCTCGTCGCTCGACCAGGTGGGCCCCTTTGGCCGCACGGTCGAGGATGTCGCGCTGGCCATGAACGCGCTTACCGGTGCGGGCCACGATTCGTACGACTGCACTAGCCAGGATTGCGCCGTCGACTTTACCGAGCATCTCAACGACAGCATCGAGGGCAAGCGCGTGGGCATTATCCCTGCGTTTATGGAGGCCGAGGGCCTGACGCCCGAGGTCAAGGCTGCTGTTCAGCGCGCCGCCCAGGAGCTGCAGAACCAGGGCGCCGAGCTGGTCGAGGTCGACCTACCGCACCTGGACGCCGCCATCGCCGCCTACTACGTCATCGGCCCTGCCGAGGCGTTCTCCAACCTGGCCCGTTTTGACGGCATTCGCTACGGCTATCAGGAGGAGGGCTGCGCCAACCTGTCCGACCAGAGCTCGCTGTCGCGCGCCCACGGCTTTGGCGCCGAGGCCAAGCGCCGTCAGATGCTCGGCGCCTACCTGCTGAGCTCGGGCGTGTACGACAAGTACTACTACGCCGCGCAGAAGGCCCGCACGCTCATCACGCAGGACTACGATGCTGCGTATGCCAAGGTGGACACCATCCTCATGCCCGCCTCGCCGCGCACGGCCTTTAAGTTTGGCGAGATCAGCGACCCCACGCAGATGTACCTCTCCGACCTGTACACCATCTCGCTCAACATTTGCGGCAACGGCGGCATCTCGGTGCCGCTGGGCCTGGGCGAGGATACTCAGCTGCCCGTTTCTGCCCAGCTGGTTGGTCCAGCCTTTAAGGACCGTCAGCTGCTCACGTTTGCCCGCGCCCTGGAGCGCGGCTTTGCCGATGCCGCCACGGGTGCGCCCGCGCTTTCCGTCGCGCCCGATTTTGCCGGGAAGGGAGGCGAGCTGTAATGAAGGAGCTTTCCGAGGTCCTGCAGGATTGGGAGGCCGTGATCGGCCTGGAGATCCATACCGAGCTCACCGCACTCGATACCAAGATGTTCTGCAACTGCAAGCTCAGCCACGATGACGAGCCCAACGCCAACGTGTGCCCGGTGTGCCTGGGCCTGCCCGGCGCCCTGCCGGTGCCTAACAAGAAGGCAATCGAGAGCATCGTCAAGGCCGGTCTCGCCACCAATTGCGAGATCCAGCGCCACTCGATGTTCTACCGCAAACACTACTTCTATCCCGATATGGCCAAGAACTTCCAAACCACGCAGGGTCCGGTCGCCTTTGCCATGTACGGCCACCTGGATCTGGATGTGACCGGTCGCGGCGCCGCTGAGCGTCCCGACTGCGCGTTTGGCGAGGCCGAGGCCCAGAGCCTGGCGAGCGCCTCTGCCAACGCCGAGGGCCTGTCCACGTCCATGACGTCGACCATGTGCGAGGGCAACCAGCGCGCCGGCCACCTGGCCAGCTACGATGCGTCCAACCTGCAGATGCCCGAGCGCCGCGAGGACGGCTCCTACACGGTGCCCATCCGCATCCTGCGCATCCACATGGAGGAGGACGCCGCCAAGATGGTGCACGTGGGCGGTGCCGAGGGCCGCATTACCGCTGCGGCCGAGTCGCTCGTCGACTACAACCGCTGCGGCACGCCGTTGATTGAGCTCGTTACCGAGCCCGATCTGCGCACGCCCGAGGAGGCCCGCCTGTTTATGGAGAAGCTCCGTCGCATCTTTGTGACGCTGGGCATTTCCGACTGCTCCATGGAGAAGGGTTCCATGCGCTGCGACGGCAACGTGTCGCTGCGTCGCCGTGGCGAGACCAAGCTGGGTACTAAGACCGAGCTTAAGAACCTCAACTCGTTTAAGAGCCTGCATGACGGCCTTGCCTACGAGATTTGCCGTCAGGCCGAGGTGCTCGAGGAGGGCGGAATCATCTATCAGGAGACCCGCCACTGGGAGCCCAGCCGCAAGCGCACCGTGGTCATGCGCGTGAAGGAGACGGCCGACGACTATCGCCTGTTCCCCGATCCCGACCTGGCGCCGTTCGATCTGGACGACGAGTTCATCGACCGCTGCCGTGGCGAGATCCCTGAGCTGCCCGATGCCAAGCGCGTCCGTTTTGAGGCCGACTTTGGCATCAAGGCGGCCGATGCCGAGCAGATTGCCGGCGACCCGGAGTTTGCCGAGTTCTTTGAGGCCGCCGCTGCCGGCATGGCTGGCAAGGAGGCCCAGACGGTCGCAAACCTGCTGGTGAACGAGATGATCGCCTACCTTAAGGGCGCGGGTGTGTCGCTCACCGAATCCGGCGTTGCGCCGGCTCAGGTGGCAGCGCTGGCCAAGCTGCTGGCGACCGATGCCATCAGTTCCAATCAGGCGCAC
Source organism: Collinsella aerofaciens (assembly GCF_015548375.1). GTDB lineage: Bacteria > Actinomycetota > Coriobacteriia > Coriobacteriales > Coriobacteriaceae > Collinsella > Collinsella aerofaciens_AB. Next base: position 31,075 of record NZ_JADMWW010000010.1, on the reverse strand, counting down.
GAGGTCTTTGAGGCCATGGCCCAGACCGGTGATGACCCCAACAAGATCGTCGACGAGCGCGGTATGCGCCAGGTGAGCGATGCCGGCGCGCTGCAGCCGATCGTGGACGAGGTGCTGGCAAACTGTGCCGATCAGGCGCAGCAGTATCGTGACGGCAACCAGAAGGTCATCGGCTTTTTGGTGGGCCAGTGCATGAAGGCGAGCCGCGGCAAGGGCAACCCGAAGCTCTTCAACGAGTTGCTGAGAACGTCGCTCTCGTAGCTGCGAGGCCGGGGAAGCCCCGAGTCGCCGGGGTGTTTCCTCCAAATTTCAAACAGTCCTATGCAAGACGAAGGCCACATTTAGTGGCCTTCTTTGCATGCGGAACTCATTTGGAGCAAACACCCCGACGACTCGGGGCTTCCCCGGCCAGACGACTCGGCCGTTCGGGTCAGGTGGGCTGAATGGAATTGAGTGAATGGGCGCGCCGTTGGCGCGCCCATTGTTTTGAAGGGAACTCATTTTGAGCAAGCACCCGCCCTGCCGGGGCTCCCTGGTTCCGTGACGACTCGGCCGTTCGGGTCAGGCGGGCTGATAGAAAGATGGTGACGGAGGCGCCACTGGCGCCTCCGTCTTTTGAATGTGATGAAAGTGTGGCGAAACAAGCTTAAAACTTCCGTAAATGTGATAAACATCACGTTTTCCCTGAGGTAAAATGTGGCAAATATCACGTTTACGGAAGTTTCTTTGCGGGAGGTTCGGTTATGCAGCGAGATATCATTGCCAAGCTTAACGCTTGGAAAGCGTCAGAATATCGTAAGCCGCTTATCCTTAAGGGGGCGCGCCAGGTTGGAAAGACGTGGGCGCTTAAGGAGTTCGGCCGAACCTCGTACCTCAATTTTGTGTATCTGACGCTCGAGGAGCCGTCACCTGGGGTACAGAGCGAGTACGCTCAGTTTTTCGAAGGTACGCGCGATCCTCGACGGATCATCTCAAATCTTTCCCTGGCACTTGGACAGCCTATCGAGCCCGGCGAAACGCTGCTTATTATTGATGAGATCCAGGATTGTCCTTCTGCAGTCGGCGCCCTTAAATACTTCTGTGACGAGGCCCCCGAGTATCACGTCGCATGCGCAGGGTCTTTGTTGGGCGTTCGCTTGTCCCGTGAGACCAGCGCTTTTCCGGTGGGAAAGGTCGAGTTCATGGAGATGCGCCCCATGAGCTTTTCCGAGTTTCTGAAAGCCGAGGGCGCTGCAAACTACGACGAATACCTTGGCGGCCTGGATCAGATCGAGACAGTGCCCGATTTCTTCCATGTCCGTCTCGTCGAGCATCTTCGTCGTTATTTTGCATGCGGCGGCATGCCAGAGGCTCTTGGCCGGTGGGTGGAGACGGGCGATATCGTTCAGGTCGATAAGGTGTTGTCTGATCTCTTGGATTCCTACGAGCGCGATTTTGCCAAGCATGGTGGCCGTGCGCAGTTCGCCAAGCTTTCGCAAATATGGAACTCGATTCCAGCTCAGTTGGCGCGCGAGAACAAAAAGTTCGTTTGGGGTGCGGTGCGCGAGGGGGCTCGTGCTCGAGAATACGAGGATGCTCTGGAATGGCTTGCCGATGCTGGGCTCATCACGGCGGTTCGCCTTAATGCTGCCGGTGGTGTGCCGCTCTCTGCGTACGATGACCTCAAGGCATTTAAAGTCTACTGTCTTGATGTCGGCTTGCTGCGCCGCATGGCAAGGCTGGATGCGTCCGCTTTTGCCATCTCGGATGCGCTATTTTCGGAGTTCAAAGGTTCGTTCGCCGAGAACTATGTGCTTCAGGCATTACTTTCACAGTTAGATGCTGCTCCGCGTTATTGGACAAACGAGAAGCCGAAGCACGAAGTCGATTTTTTGATTCAGGTCGGAAACGAAATCGTTCCCGTCGAGGTCAAATCGGGAGAGGTCGTTCATTCCAAGAGCCTTAAGTACTATGCCGACAAGCATGCGGAGACGACTCCATTGAGGGTCCGCTACTCACTTAAGAACCTAAAGCTCGACGACGGGGTGCTCAACATTCCGTTGTATTTGGCTGATCGATCTGTCCCTCTTATCAAAAAGGCGCTTGATTGTGCGCATCTTGACGTTTAGATCCCGGGTGAGCTGACGGGCGGCGGCTAATTAATCGCTCCGTTACGGCCAGGGAGCTTGGGCCTTAGCGATGCTTGCTTCGCCAAGCCGTGGGTGTCATGCCGGTGTATTGCTTGAAGGCTTGGGCGAAGGCGGCCTGCTGAGGGTAGCCTAGACGCTCTGCCACCTGCGCTATCGTGAGCGCGCTATCTGCCAAAAGGTCCTGCGCTCGCTCCATACGGCGTCTGCGAATGTAGGCGCCCAGGGACTCGCCGGTTTGGGCCTTAAAGGTGGCGCATAGTTTGGAGCGGCTTGTGTAGAGCCTCTCGGCCACCTCGTTGATACCCACATGTCTGCCTTTGTCGAGCGTGCGCTCAATCATTGCCGTTGCTTCTTCGGCCATGGTTATGCTGACGCGTGTGTCTGCCGCCTGCCGCGCCTGCTTGTGGGCCGCGCGCGAACAGGCGAGCTCCGCGACCATGGTCTCCACGATGCCCTGCATATAGACGTGTCCGCCTACGGTTTGGGCACGGTCCTCGTTAATCCGGCGCAGCGTGTGATAGATGGCAGACGTCGCTTCCTCGTGCCATGGCTCGGCAAACGCCTCAAAGATTCCCGCGAACTCGGTGGGATAGCGGTGCTCCAGTTCGTCAAAATATCCAGGCAAAAAGAGCACCGAGCGCGAGTGATAAAGTTCCCCCGCAAACAGCGGGCTTAATTCCTCGCCACAGCTATCTTGGATAAAGCTGCAAACGGCATTGTTTGGCCACGGTCCATGCGATGGTTTGAGGTTCGCGGGCGTTATGCCAGTCTCGGGCATGCATGTAAGTGTGGGCGCGCTGACTTCGCTCACGCAGGCGTATGGCTCGGGTGTGTATTCGGCCAGGTACATATCGTGCGTCGGGGTGATGAAATGCTCCATGACGATGCAGGCAGGGGAGAGAGGCATGATCCATGCGCGGCCGTGCGCCCGGTCGTTTGCCACCTCGCCGGTAAAGACGGCGCCCTTGCCGGTAAGCTCCAGGCCAAACTGCTCAAACTGCGGTGCGTAGAGCTCGGTTATGTCGGTCGCTGCCTGCCGTATTTGCAAAAGCGTCCCTTTCCTTTGCAGAAACGTCCATGCCTGGCTTGATCGTGAGCCATGGCTAACACGTCAATGATAAGTTCATTACGGTTAACTCTCAAGCCGTTAGAAAGGAATCTCATGGCAAAGGGATCAAAAAAGGAAGGTGGCGGTATCGGCGAGCTGCTTGCTTAAGCTGGTGACCGCAAATTCCTAACGTATTTGGGCATGGCGCTCTCGGCGCTCTCGCAGCTGCTGAGCTTTGGCCCGTACGTGTGCATTTGGCTTGTCGCGCGCGATTTGATCGCCGTGGCGCCTAACTGGAGCGAAGCCACCGATATCGCGATGTATGGCTGGTGGGCCGTGGGTTTTGCCCTAGCAAGCATCGTAGCTTATTTCATGGGGCTCATGTGCACGCACCTGTCTGCGTTTCGCTGCGCGTCCAATATCCGCAAGACTACGAGCGAGCACCTGCTTAAGCTGCCGCTTGGCTACTTTGACACACACGCCACCGGTGAGCTGCGTCGTGTTGTAGACGGATGCGCCGCCTCCACCGAGACTTTGCTCGCACACATGCTGCCCGATATCGCAGGCGCCGCTGCCATGGTCGTGGGCTTGCTCGTGCTGCTTTTCGCCCTCGATTGGCGCTTGGGCGCGGCATGCCTCATCTCGGTGGCCATTTCGCTTGGCGCCATGGCCGCCATGATGGGCGGCAAAGGCGCCGAGTTCATGAAGGCCTACATGGGAGCGCTGGTCAAGATGAACAAGACCGGCACCGAATACGTACGCGGCATCCCTGTGGTCAAGGTGTTTCAGCAGACGGTCTACTCCTTTAAGGCCTTCCACGATGCGATTGCCGAATACGCCGATATGGCACAAAACTATTCGGGCACGTTCTGTCGAGGCCCGCAGGTGCTCAACCTTACCGCGCTCAATGGCCTTGTGGCATTTCTCTTGCCCGTGGCATTGCTGTTGGCGCCGGGCGAGACGGACTTCGCGCACTTTATGGCCAACTTCACGTTTTACGCGATCTTTTCGGCCGTGGTGCCGACGGCCATGACCAAGCTCATGTTTGTGGGCGAGGCCTCTCAGATGAGTGCCGATTCGCTGGCTCGTATTCGAAGCGTCATGGAATCCAAGCAGCTCTCCGTGCCCGCCCAACCCAAGCACCCTGCCGGCGCCGACGTGCGATTTGAGGACGTGAGCTTTACGTACGAGGGTGCCGAAGCACCTGCCGTTAGCCATGTGAGTTTCAGCGTTCCCGCTGGTAGCACCCTCGCCCTGGTGGGTCCCTCGGGTGGCGGCAAGTCAACCTGCGCAAGCCTGATTTCGCGTTTTTGGGATGTTTCCGCAGGTCGCGTGCTCGTAGGCGGCGTAGACGTTCGCGACATGGACCCGCACGAGCTTATGGACCAGGTTGCCTTCGTGTTCCAGACCAACCAGCTGTTCCGGCAAACACTTGCCGATAACGTGCGTGCCTCCAAGCCTACGGCCACTGACGACGAAGTGCGTGCGGTCCTCTCCGCAGCTCAGTGCGACGACATTGTGGCCAAGCTCCCACAGGGCATCAATACCATGCTCGGTGCCGGCGGAGCATATCTTTCGGGCGGCGAGGTCCAGCGCGTGGCACTCGCCCGCGCGATCCTTAAGGACGCACCTATCGTGGTGCTCGATGAGGCCACGGCGTTTGCCGATCCCGAGAACGAGGCGCTCATCCAGCGCGCCTTTAGCAAGCTGGCGGCGGGTCGCACGGTCATTATGATTGCGCACCGACTCTCGACTGTAGTGGGCGCAGACCAAATCGTGGTGCTCAACCAGGGCAGCGTACAGGAGTCGGGTACCCATGCCGAGTTGCTGTCCCAAGAGGGTCTGTATGCCAAGATGTGGGCCGAATACGAACAGGCCGCGAGCTGGAAGATCACTGCTGCCGCGGATGTCGCGGTGGCGAAGGGAGGCGAGGCCTAAATGTTCGCCTCATTCCAAAAGAAGTATTTCCTATCCGATAAAGGCGTCGCCGGCGTAAAACGCGGCATTTTCTGGACCACGCTCACCAATCTTGTGACCATGGCCGGCATGGGCTTTTTGTTCCTGGTCATGGCCGGCTTTGTCGAGCATCTCGTCACCGGTGCCGACCTGCCGGATGCCCTGCCGATCGTGGGCGGCCTCCTGGTCTTTTTTGTGTTGCTCTTTGCCTCTAACTGGCAGCAGTATTACTACACCTACTGCATCTTTTACGAGGAGTGCGGCAAGCAGCGCATGGGGATTGCCGAGCGCTTGCGCAAACTGCCGTTGTCGTTTTTCGGCCGTCGTGATCTGGCCGATCTAACCGAAACCATCATGGGCGACGTTCAGACTATGGAGCATGCCTACAGCCATGTGCTGGGAGAACTCTGGGGCGCCATCATCGCAAGCGCCATCGTGTTCGTGGCGTCGCTGTTCTTTTGCTGGCAGCTGGCGATTGCGGCGTTTTGGAGCGTGCCCGTGGCCTTTGCCGTGCTGTATCTGACACGCGGGCCCATGACCCCGGTGTTCGACCGCGTGCGCGCCGAGAAGGTCATGGTCACCGAGGCGATCCAGGAGACGCTTGACTGCGTGCGCGAGATCCGCGCCACCAACCAGGAGGCTCATTATCTTGAGGGGCTCAACGCCGTGATCGATGCCGAGGAGCGCGAGACCACCAAAGGCGAGCTCGCCAATGGGCTTTTGGTCAACTCCGCCTTTGCCATCCTGCGCCTGGGGATTGCCACCACGTTGGTCACGGGCGCTGCGATGGTCGCCTCCGGCCAGGTCGACTTTTTGGTGATGTTTGCCTTCCTGCTCATGGTGAGCCGCATCTATGCGCCCTTCGATCAGGCACTGATGCTGATGTCCGAGCTGTTTGCCGCCGAGTCGTCGGCCAAGCGCATGCGCTCCATCATGGAGGAGCCCGTGGCGCGGGGCAGCGAGCAGTTTGAACCCGTGGGTCATGACGTGGTGTTCGATCACGTGGCATTTGGCTATGGTGCGGGCAGCGACGGACGCGCCGGCGAGAAGGTTTTGACCGATGTGAGCTTTACCGCCAAGGAAGGCGAGGTCACGGCACTGGTCGGTCCTTCGGGTTCCGGTAAGTCTACGGTGAGCCGCCTGGCCGCGCGCTTTTGGGATGCTACCGAAGGCACGGTCACCGTGGGTGGCGTGGATGTTGCGAGCGTTGATCCCGAGGTGCTGCTGCGCGACTACGCTATTGTGTTCCAAGACGTGCTACTCTTTGACGACACGGTGATGGGAAACATCCGTCTTGGACGTCGCGATGCCACCGATGAGGAAGTGCTTGCTGCCGCGCGTGCCGCCAACTGCGACGAGTTTGTGAACCGCATGCCGCAGGGCTATGACACCATGATCGGCGAGAATGGCTCCAAGCTGTCCGGCGGCGAGCGCCAGCGCATCTCCATCGCCCGCGCGCTGCTCAAAGACGCGCCGATCGTGTTGCTGGACGAGGCGACGGCGAGTTTGGATGTGGAGAACGAGACCGTGGTGCAGCAGGCGCTCTCCCGCCTGCTCGCAGGCAAGACGGTAATCGTGATCGCCCACCGTATGCGTACGGTGGAAAATGCCGACAAAATCGTTGTACTCAAGGATGGTGTGGTTGCCGAGCAGGGCACTCCGGCGCAGCTCAAGGCGGCAGGTGGAGAATTCGCCCGCATGGTTGCGCTGCAAAAGGAAGCGGCTGACTGGCGGCTGTAGGAATATGACAAAGGGACGGTCCCCTGGTCATATTGAGTTCGCCCCCATAGTTTCCAAAAAGTTAACCTTTGTTGAACTTAATAGTTAGATAAACTAAACTATTTTCCAAAAGTGTGCTCGAGCAAACTTGTTTACTCGGGTGCTGAGGCACCGTGCCGCGTCCAATGCGGCAAAAGGGAGAAGCAACATGAAGAAGTCGACGTTCAATACCCTGCTTGTCGGTGGCGGTTTTCTGCTTGGCACGGCCGGCATCAAGCTGCTTACCAGCGCTCCGGTCAAGAATGCCTGCGTGCAGGGTATCGCGTGCGGCATGCGCATCAAGAACGGCTACCAGGACATGGTCGAGCAGGCCAAGGCCAATGTCGACGACATGGTTGCCGAGGCTGCCTACATCACCCAGAGCGAGGCCGCTGCTGACGAGGCAGCCGAGTAACGCTCCCAGGCACAAACTATGAGATTCTCGATTATTAGCGAGATCCCCGGCAGGACCCGTCTTCAATTGGCGGGTCCTGTGCCAGAGAGCGATCTCGATGCACTTCTTAAGCTCAGCGGCGATATCGACGGCGTGCACAAGGTGCGCGTTTATGGCCGTATTGGTCAGATGGCGCTGGAGTACGATGAGCCGCGCCGCGCGAGCGTGCTCGACGCCCTGGGCGCACTCGATGCTCAAGCTATCGCCGATGCCAAGTCGGGTTACGTGATGCAACTCGAGCCGCGCAAGCACAAACTCGTTATGGACCTGGCGACACTCGTCGGTGCCCATTACGCACGTCGCTGGTTCTTGCCGACGCCTCTGCGTGCGGTGTTTGTCGTGGCCGGTTACATGGCATTTTTGCGCGCTGCCCTTCATGAACTGGCGCAGCCGCGCCTGACCGTTCCTGTGCTCGACGCTTCGGCCATCGGCATTTCGTTCGTCAAGCGTGATGTCGACACCGCGGGGCAGACGATGTTCCTGCTCAACGTGGGCGAGCTGCTCGAGGACTACACCCGTGCCATGAGCGAAAACGAGCTCATCAACTCGCTGCTCGACGTGCCCGACAAGGCGCAAAAGGTCGTCGGCGACACTGAGGTAAGCGTTGCCGCCACCGAGCTTGAACCCGGCGATTTGGTCGCCGTGCGCACCGGCATGTCCATCTGCATCGACGGCGTGGTCGAGCAGGGGAGCGCTATGGTCAACCAGGCGACCCTGACCGGCGAACCGTTGGCCGTCGAGCGCAGCGTGGGCGACGACGTGTTCGCCGGCACCGTCGTGGAAGACGGCAGCATCTTGGTGCGTGTGCGCGCCAATACGGCGCAAACCAAACTGCGCTCAATCGTCTCGCTCGTGCAGACGGCCGACTCGCTCAAGTCCGAGGGCCAGTCGCATATGGAGGACCTCGCCAACAAGATCGTCCCGTGGAACTTCCTGCTTGCGGGCCTGGTCGCGCTCACTACGCGCAGCCTTATCAAGACCTCGGCGGCGCTGATGGTCGACTACTCGTGCGCGCTCAAGCTCACGGGTTCCGTTGCCGTCATGACTGCCATGAGCGATGCTGCCAAGATGGGCGTCATGGTCAAGGGCGCAAAGTACTTTGAGTCGTTTGCCAAGGCCGACACCATTGTGTTTGATAAGACCGGCACGCTCACCGAGGCTCAGCCGCGCCTGGCTTGCGTGCTCACGACCGACGGCTGGAGCGAGGACGAGGTCCTGCGCCTTTCCGCTTGCTTGGAGGAGCATTTCCCTCATCCGGTAGCACGCGCCGTGGTCAATGCGGCACGTGAGCGTGGACTCGAGCACCGCGAGCGTCACGCTGCTGTCGAGTATATTGTGGCGCACGGTATCGCTTCGTCCATTGAAGGGCGTCGCGCCATCATCGGTTCCGCGCACTTTGTATTTGAGGATGAGAGCGCGCAGCTCGAGTCCGACATTAAGGAGCAAATTGAGTCCCAGATGCAGGGCCTGTCGCCGCTGTATCTGGCGGTCGACGGCACGGTCGTGGGCGTGCTCGGCATCGAGGATCCGCTTAAGCCCGGGGTCCGTGAAGCCATCGCCGACCTGCATGCGCTGGGCGTCAAACATGTCGTTATGCTCACGGGCGATTCTGAACGCACGGCCGAGCGCATTGCGCGCGAGGCGGGTGTCGATGAGTTTAAGGCCGAGCTGCTGCCCGAGGACAAGTACGCCTATGTGGAGCGCATTAAGGGCGAGGGGCGTCACGTTGCCATGGTGGGCGACGGCGTTAACGATTCGCCGGCGCTCGGTTTGGCCGACGTGGGCTTGGCGATGGGTGGCGGAAGCGACATCGCCAAGGAGGTCGCCGATATCATCCTGACTGACACGGATCTCGCCGCGATCGTGCGCCTGCGCCGCATGAGTCAGGGCCTCGTTGATCGTCTGACGAGCTCCTACTCTAAGGTGATACTCACCAACTCGGCGCTCCTGGCGCTGGGCATTACCGGCATGATCACTCCGCAGACGTCGTCACTGCTGCACAACGGCTCAACGATCGCCTACAGCCTGGGCAACGCAAAGGCGTACTTGCGTTAGCGTTTTCGATTGAGTATATGGCCTGCATTCGGGCGGCACCGCAGCCGCCAGGGTGCAGGCCTTCTTTTGTTTGACGAGAGGTTAGCGCGGATATATGCTCGTGCTAGCAAAGCTAGCAAATGCTGAAGGTGAGGTTGAGATGGCTACCGTTGGCGGCATGGCGCAGGTGAACGTTCGCGTGGATCGCCAGGTCAAGAACCGTGCCGAGGAGGCGCTGCAGCTTTCGGGCAGGTCACTGCCCGAGCTCATCAAAAAGGTTGTGGTCAAGGTCGCACAGGGTGGCGGGCAGTGTGAGGAAGTGCTGTCTGCCGTTGATGGTCGGCAACAAACCGTCGCGCACGATACTCCGTTCGCCGCATCATGGGCGGCGGCGGATCAGCTTTACGCGGACCTGGCCATCGCTCCGTCGCCCGTATCCGACGATCGCGGTTGGGACACAATCTATTCCGAAGCCATGGATGAGCATTATCGCCAAAAGGGGATGATCCAGTGAGTGGGGCGCCTCTCAAGATCATGGTAGACGCCAACGTATGGGTTGATTCGTTTTGCGTCGACCATGCCGAGTCGCTTGCCGCGCGTGCGTTTATTGGTCAGGCGACGGAGACGGGGGCATTGCTGTTCTTTCCGGTGCATATCGCCAAGGACGTGCTGTACGTTGTCCAACACGAACTGAAGCGCAGCGTTCTTGCCAGCGGGGGAGCGCTCGACGAGGCGTCTGCCCGTGCAATTGGCGATGCGGCGTTGGTGTTTGTTCGGAACATGACCGAAAACGCCACGGCCGTGGGCGCAGATGCATCGGACCTTTGGCTGGCCGACAAATACTTAGCGCTCCATCGCGATTACGAGGACAACTTGGTGCTCGCCGCATGCAAGCGCGCACAGGTCGATTACTTGGTAACTAACGATCGCAAACTGCTCGAACATGCCGATCTTGCAGCAAAGACCCCGCGCCAAATGATGCCGATTCTGGCTTTGGCCGAACGCGGCGGCGCGGCCATCGGTTGACGCGAACTGGTTGCGGGCCTCTTGGACGACGATGCGCCAAGGGGCCCGCGTCTGCTATTTACAAAAGCTCGGCCTTAATGGCGGGACTTTCTGCGAGCTTCTCGGCTGCCTTTTCGTCGGAGCTGTCGAGTGCTGCCAGGCTTCGGTAGACCCACTCGTTGACCTGGGTGTTCTTGACGCCTGAGGTCTGCATAAGGGCGCCTACCTCGCGGATTGCTGCGAGCAGATCGGCCTTGGGACCCGCGAGCTCGACCTCGATGCCGCGGTAGGCGGCCACGCCGCGGTTCTCACTCACGTGGTCGATAAAGCCCTCGACGGTCTCAAGCTGCTGGGCGAGAGCCGCATCATCGTCAGCGTCCAGCGCGACGAGTGCGTTCGATACCGTGAGGGCGGGATGTCCGCAGGGGACAAAGCCTTCGATGACATCCATGGCTTCGGTAATGGTTGAGCCCAGGCCTGCGAGGGCATTGACGAGTTGCTGCTTGGTATCCATAACGGTCCTTTCGACGGGTCAATTTTGCTTGGCGAAAATATACGTGACGCGATCGGTAACAAAAGTGCGAAGTGCAGCGCACATTGGGGTCTTCACAGCTCGTGCATAGAACAGCTGTCCGCTTTCAGAACGTGGTAAGATAACACTCCACAAGCGGGGCTCGCTCCGCATGCTCCTTGAAAAGTCGACGGGTGTTGGGCGCTCGTGCCCAATGCCATCCAGACTTTCCCGACATTCGGGGGCGACTGGTTTCGACACGATAGCTCTGAGAGAGGAAGCAAGCCGAGGTCTCCTCGCCTCGTTAAACAGGGGTACCGTCAAATTGAATTGACAACAACTCTTCTTTTGAGCCTATGGCTCTCGCTGCTTAGTTTATAGCGGCGCGTCAACCCGGTGATTTCCCCGACACCGGCGCGACGTCATTTTAGGGGAATGCTCCCGCGCACGTAATCGGTATGGCGCGGGCTAAGACCGAACCGGTTGGGATGCCGCGAGCGTGTCGCTGTGCGCAAAGCGTCCGAGACTAAACCAGCGACTGAGCTTGGAGATGCCAATCAGGGGGCTTTCGTGGACCGGAGTTCGATTCTCCGCGCCTCCACCATAAGCAACAGGCAGGTAGATATTCGTATCTACCTGCCTTTTTATTTCTAGTCCGTACCGCGGAGAATCGAACTCTGTGCAGGGCGCGAGCGTAAAGAAAACGCCTCAGTGACGCAGAGTGGGGCGCGCTTTCCCAATGGCGGCCCAGGCGGAAAGTACGTCCCGGAATCCGCGCTCAGAACGGGACGCGCTTTCCCAGCGGCGGTCCAAGTGGAAAGCGCATCCCGGAATCCCGCCTCAAACTGGGGCACACTTTCCGCTTCACCTGCCGCCTCGAAAAACCTGCGCGCTCGCCATCCCAAAACTGGGTAGAAGAAAGCCAAAACGCAATCGCAGGAGGTCAACATGACTGCAGAAGATAAGGCAAAGAACGCTGGCAAGGTCGCGCTCGTTTTGGAGGGCGGTAGTTTTCGCGGGCAGTTTACTGCGGGCGTGCTCGACGTTCTCATGGAGGCCGGCGTCGAGATTCCGGCGGTCTACGGTGTATCGGCCGGCGCCCTCAACGGCGTGAACTACAAGTCGCACCAGATCGGCCGTGCCAACCGCATCAACCTGGCTTTCTGCAATGACAACCGCTTCATGGGCGCCGCATCGTTTGCGTCCACGGGCTCTATTGTGGGTTACGACTTTATCTTCAACGATGTCCAGGACCGCCTAGATCCCTTTGACAACGAGACGTTCGACGCAAGCCCCATCGAGATGTACGCCGTCGCGACGGACATGCTTTTTGGAACCGCCACGTACCTGCCGGTCAAAAGCGCCGTACTTGACCTCGACGCTGTTCGCGCCTCGACCTCGCTGCCGCTGGTGACGCCGCCGGTCGAGATTGACGGGCACAAATACGTCGACGGCGGCGTAGCCGATTCGGTCCCCATCGAGCATGTGCTCGAGGAGGCGGGCTTCGATCGCGCGGTTGTCATTGTCACGCAGGACCGCTCGTACGAGAAAAAGCCCTACGAGTTTATGCCCGCCGCGCGCGCCCGCTATGCCGACTACCCCTATCTGCTCGAGGCTATCGAGGCGCGCCACGACCGTTATAACATCCAGCGCATGCATCTGTGGAAGTATGAGCGCGAGGGCCGTGCGCTGGTCGTTGCTCCGCAAAAGCCGGTCGAGGTCGGCCATGTCGAGCACGATTCGGCAAAGCTTTTGGACCTGTATATCCAGGGCCGTCAGGAGGCAAAGCGCCTGCTCGCGGAAATCCAAGAGTTCGTTGAGCGCTAGCGATAGCGAACCCTCAAAAAAATGACAACAGCTAAAGAGCTGGAAAAATCACGGCTCGTGGATGACATGTGCAGAAACTCTGGTCGGAGCCAAAATACCTGTTGACTCGTACGGCGAGCGGGGTAATATGGACGGGTTACTTGCAGAGCCCCGTGAATCTCTGTAACAACACGTACTGTACATGGAGGAGTCTAAGTGATTTCGAAATCGACTCACTACGCCAAGCAGGGCGAGGTCCAGCGCAACTGGGTTCTCGTCGACGCCGATGGTGCTGTCCTGGGCCGTCTTGCCACCCAGATCGCAATGATCCTGCGCGGTAAGAACAAGCCCCAGTTCACGCCCAACAGCGACTGCGGCGACTTCGTTGTCGTCATCAACGCCGATAAGGTCCAGCTTACCGGTAACAAGGCCGACACGAAGACCTATTATCGCCACAGCGGCTACAACGGCGGCCTTAAGGCTGAGAGCTTCCGCCAGGCTATGGAGAAGCACCCGGAGAAGGTCATCGAGCGCGCCGTTCGCGGTATGCTGCCCAAGACCACCCTCGGCCGTGCCCAGATGACCAAGCTTAAGGTCTACGCTGGTGCCGAGCATCCGCATGCTGCCCAGAACCCCACGAAGATTGAGCTGGAGGCTTAAAGATGGCTGAGAACACCGTTGTCTACCAGGGTACCGGCCGTCGTAAGAACGCCGTCGCCCGCGTCCGTCTCGTCCCCGGCACCGGCAAGGTGACCATCAACAAGCGTGACGCCGAGCAGTATTTCGGCCGTCATCAGCTCGTTGAGAACGCCCTTGCTCCCTTCAAGGTGACCGACACCGCCGGTCAGTTCGACGTTATCGCTCTGTGCGATGGCGGCGGCATCTCCGGTCAGTCCGGCGCTCTGCGCCTGGGCATCGCTCGCGCTCTTCTGAACGCTGGCGACTACCGTGCTGACCTCAAGAAGGCCGGTTTCCTTACGCGCGATGCTCGCGTGGTCGAGCGCAAGAAGTACGGCCTCAAGAAGGCCCGCCGCGCTCCCCAGTTCTCCAAGCGCTAAGGTTTTATCTCCTTTCGAGATACAATGTACAAGCGGGGCCTGCCGATTCCTCGGCGGGTCCCGCTTTTCTTTTTCGACTAGGGTGGGCGGTTGCATATCGCCTGCTAGGGAAGGAGCAATCCTATGCCCCAGAACATCTTCGGTACCGATGGTGTCCGTGGCGTCGCCAACGCCGATCTTTCGTGCGACCTCGCGTTTCGCCTGGGCCGCGCGGCGACCAAGTTTCTTGGTCCGGACATCTGCATCGGCCGTGACACGCGCCTTTCGGGCACCATGCTCGAGAGCGCTCTGACCGCCGGCATTATGGCCGAGGGCGGCCGTCCGCACTGCTGCGGCGTCATCCCCACGCCTGCCGTGGCACTGCTCACCGTTCAGAACGAGCTCGACGGCGGCATTGTCATCTCCGCTTCGCATAATCCGCCGGAGTTCAACGGCATCAAGTTCTTTAGCCGCAAGGGCATGAAGCTTCCCGATGCTGTCGAGGAAGAGATCAGCGCCTGGGTCATGTCCGAGGAAGCCATGGCTGCCGACACGCTGCCGACCGGCGCCGGCGTGGGCCACATTATCAAGATGAAGGACGCCCGCAAGGCATATGTCGACCACGCTATCGATACGCTTGATGGCCTGAGGCTCGATGGCCTGGTCGTTGCCGTTGACTGCGGTCACGGTGCTTCCTGCCAGACCACGCCCGCCGCGCTGCAGCGCCTGGGTGCCACGGTCCATGCCATCAACACCGATTACTGCGGCACTGACATTAACGTTGAGTGCGGCTCCACTCACCTTGAGCCCCTGCGCGAGCTCGTGCTGCGCACCCATGCTGACATCGGTCTGGCCCACGACGGCGACGCCGACCGCGTACTGTTCGTGGACAGCGAGGGCAATGAGATCGACGGTGACTACATCCTGGCTATCTGCGGTTCTGACCTCGCCGCTCGCGGCAAGCTCGCCAACTCCGAGATCGTCTCGACCGTCATGTGCAATCTGGGCTTCTCCATCGCTATGAAGGAGCAGGGCTTCGAAATGGTTCAGACCGCTGTGGGCGACCGTTATGTTCTTGAGCGCATGCTCGCGGACGGCGCCGTCATCGGCGGCGAACAGTCTGGCCACATCATCTTCTTGGAGCACAACACCACCGGTGACGGCCTGGTGACGGCCCTGCAGCTGTTGGCCGTGCTCAAGCGCACCGGTCGTACCCTCACCGATCTTGCCGGCATCATGAAGAAGTACCCGCAGGTACTCGTCAACGTGCATTCCGATAACAAGGCTGGTCTGGACGATTGCCAGCCTATCTGGGATGCCGTCGCTGCTGCCGAGAAGGAGCTTGACGGCCGCGGCCGCATTCTGGTGCGCCCGAGCGGTACCGAGCCGCTGGTCCGCGTGATGGCCGAGGCCGAGACGCACGAGCTGACCCAGCGCGTTGTCGACGACATCGTCGAGGTTGTCAAGCGCGAACTTCCCTAATGGTCAAAAACCGTTGCCAAGTGGTAAACTGTTAAGGTTATTTTGATTGATTGGTATGTCCGAGGGGGAGCATGTTCACTAAAGTCCTAAGGTCTTTTGGTATGCGTGGTCGAGTCCTTACGCTGGATGCTCCCATCTCGGGCGACGTCATTCCGCTCTCCGAGGTAAACGACCAGACGTTTGCCACCGGCCTTTTGGGCCAGGGCGTGGCGATTCAGCCCACCGGAACGCGTGTGATTGCACCGGCTGATGCCAAGGTCGAGGCCATTTTTCCCACGGGACACGCCGTTGCGCTTAACACGGTCGATGGCTTGGACGTGCTCATCCACGTTGGTTTGGACACTGTTCAGCTCGAGGGCAAGCACTTTACCGTACATGCGCAAGTGGGTGACATCGTCCATAAGGGCGATGTACTTATTGAGTTCGATCGCGAGGCAATTGCTGCCGAGGGCTACGATGTGACGGTTCCCATCTTGGTGTGCAACTCCGTTGAGTTCTCGAGCATCAAGGGCTCCGTTGGCGTGCATGTCGAAGAGATGGACCAGCTCATCGTTGCTCGCGAGCGCTAACAAGTGCACGTGGCCATTAGCCTACAATTCAAACACGTTTACGGAGGGCGCCCTTGAAAGAGGACGCCCTCCGTGGCAAGATGGGAAACGTCCGAGGCTAAACAGCTTCGGGTCACCGTGGACGGGCAGGGGCCTCGACGCGGCTAGACACGAGACACATACATTACGCGACCTCGCCCTGGTGGCCGCACACGTTGGTTGCGGCCGACGCGGGCCGCGGGCAAGTGCTTGTAAGGGAGCCTTGCCTCTCTTGTACGAGAAAGGACGCGTAATGAAGATCATTAAAGCTAAAGACTACGAGGATATGAGCCGCAAGGCCGCCAATATCATCTCGGCGCAGGTTATCCTCAAGCCCGACTGTGTGCTGGGCCTTGCCACCGGCTCCACCCCGATCGGTGCCTACAAGCAGCTCGCTGCTTGGTACAAGAAGGGTGACGTCGACTTTGCCGAGGTCAGCACCTACAACCTGGACGAGTATCGCGGCCTTTCGCATGACGATCCCCAGAGCTATCACTACTTCATGCGTGAGAACTTCTTCGATCACATCAACATTGACCTGAACAACACGCATGTGCCCGACGGTTCCAACCCCGATGCCGCCGCTGCCTGCTCTGAGTACGACAAGATCGTTGCCGCCGCCGGTTACCCGGATCTGCAGCTGCTCGGTATTGGCAACAACGGCCACATCGGCTTCAACGAGCCCGATGACCACTTCTCCAAGGGTACGCACTGCGTCGACCTCACCGAGAGCACCATTCAGGCCAACAGCCGCCTGTTCGACAGCATCGACGATGTTCCGCGTCAGGCCTACACCATGGGTACCCAGACCATCATGTATGCCCGCATGATCCTGGTCGTCGCCAATGGCGAGGCCAAGGCTCAGGCCGTGCATGACATGTGCTATGGTCCGGTTACGCCCGAGTGCCCGGCTTCGATTCTGCAGCTGCACACCAACTGCGTTGTCGTTGCCGACGAGGCCGCCCTTTCGCTCTGCGAGTAGCGCGAATCCTGCAGCTCGACATAGCCTTGCCTAAGGCCTCCGCTTTGCGGGGGCCTTTTTGCTATCCTTTTCCGCCCACTTGACCAAAATCTTGCCGCAAGCTTGACGAATGCCGGATGCCCAACAGCTTGATTCATTCTATATCAGATTCTATGCAAAAATGCCACTAAAAGGTCGTAGACGGTAGCGGGTGCTAGGCGAGTTAAATGACATAGCTGAACCTTGTTCATCTGCGTTACACTGCCGCTTAGATGGGACAAGCTGACAAGCTCATTTACCTGCTTAAAGACCGATTAGTCGGGGGATTAATAACAATCGGCCCTCGCTGTACAAAAACTTGCCGCTTGCGTACCAAAAGACAACCTAAAACACAAGGTCGCTCTATTCATAGCGCGGCTTGTATGGTCTTGCGGCTACAGTGTCCATACGGTCGAGTTGAGGAGCGGGCATGGTAAACGATTTGAGCGGTATAGACGACCTCGAGCTGATGCCGTTAGGCGGAGGCTATATGGTGCGACGCGAACGCTTGATGAATGAGCTTATTGCCAAGGGCCGAAAGGCCGGCATCGTGGTTCTTTATGCGCCCGACGGGTTTGGGAAGACCTCGGTGCTGCTGCAGTACACCCATGAGGTTAAATGCGACCCGACGCGAGGCCCCGTGCGGATTATCGAGGCCGATCGCGCCACTGGGCGCGAGGTGTTTATGCAGCTCGAGGTGGTTACCGAAGAACTCAAAGACAAACCGCACTCTCTTATCGCGATTGATAATGTGCCAAACCTCGATCAGCACGATACCGAAGACCTCATCGACAGGATCCGCGGCCTGCGCGCTATGGGGGTAGGGGTCTTTATCTCCTGCCGTCCTTCAAATCGTCAGCTGATTCATGGGCTGGGCGATTCGGTTAAGATCAATGCGCAGATGCTCAAGGTGCATGCCTATGAGTATTCGGCGTGGGCATCGGCGTTTTCGATCAGCACATCGCTCGACTTTTATCAGCTCACGCAAGGCGTGCCCGAGCTTGTTTCGGCATTGCAGACGGGTCTGTATGGCCAAGGCGACGTAGCCGGCCTGCTCGAAAACGAGATTGTCAACGTATATGGCGCGGCACTTGCCGATCTGGCTTCGCTCGACAATAATGCGCTGTTTTGCGTGGCATGTCTCATGGTTTTGATGGGCGAGGGCAATATCGCAGAACTCGAGGCTTGTGGGGTGAGGTTGTCGATGGTCGACCAGTCCTACTTTGTGCGCGACTACCCGATCTTTGGCTTGGATCCCGCCGAGCGGAGTTTTACGTGTCTGGGCACGGAGGATAACGGACGCTTGCGTTTGCGTAAGTTGGTGGCCGAGGTTCGCCCCGAACTTGTTCCGAGGGCGGCCCGGATTTTGCTTAAGGCGGGCCGATGCGATGCGGCGATGGGCCTGGCGGACGCCTTTTTGGACCGTGAAGCGGTCCTTGAACTTGCTGGGCAGTATGGGGTCGATCTGGCCCTGACGGGGCACGGGGCCGATATCTGCCGAGCAGCGCTGGGCACGATCGATGCTGACGATCCGGCTCCAGAGCCAACGCCTGCCGAGGCACTCGGCGTATATCTGGCAGCGGTCAGCGTGTCCAATACAAAGCTCGCCCGCTATATGGCATCGGTCATCGAACGCGGGGGCGAACGGGCGGCCTGCGAAATAGACCCTGTTTCATGGAGGGTGGCCCAGACACTGACGGCTGTTTGCTATGGGGACAACGGGCTTGGGCTTCCTACGAACCTGGCCGTGCCAGAAATCGAGACATCCCACACCGCACTCGATATGTTGTCCGCGCATATCGAGGTCAAGCGATGCCTGACCGAACGGGGAGATGACGGCGGCGTTCTACAGCAGCTCAAAACGAGCAAGGCCTACGACTGCGAGCTCGACATCGCGGGGATTGTTATACGGGCCGATAGCATGCTGGTGGAGCTCTTTGACGGGTCGTTTGCGGGAACCGACGAGCGCGACGACGAGATGACGGTGGTGCGGGAGGCGCTCGACGTACGTGGGCTTAAGGCGATGGCTATCTGGGTGCGCATGGTGTTGGCGGCACGGCGGCTCCTTTCCGGCTTGCCGGTAACCGACGATGCGGCGTTCAACGAGCTCGATCGTTTTGCCGTGCGCATGCGCGACAACCAGATTCAGCTGTTTGGCCTGTTGCTAGAAGGCTGGCAGTCGCTGGCAGAGGGACGGCCGGTTAATGCAAAGTTCCGTGCGGTCCAAGTGCTCAAACTTGCCGAGGAGTCGATTGCGTACATGCGCGATAACGCATTGCTGCTGGAGCGCGCGGCATATCTGCGTAACACCTCGATGGTTTCGGTGCGCGAGGAAGCGGAGCTACTCGATATAAGCCAGACGCAGGTTGGTGGAGCGGAGGCCTGGATGGTTGCGCTGCATTTGGCCTGTGCGGGGCGAGATAGCGATCTTGCGGCCTGGATGTCCATGAATCGTGCGGGGATTCTAGAGCCATCGTATCGGCTCTTTGCGCGCCTTGCCATGCATTGTCTGGGCGAGCCGGCGGCCAGGATACGCAAGAAGCTTCCCGTGCGCGAGCTGTCGCGGTACTCGCTGCGCGACGATTTGGAAGGGGAGGGCGAGCGCCTGTTCCAGGCTGGCGAGGTTGAAGCCGTTGATACCATCGACCATATCGAGATTCGCATGTTTGGTGCGTTTCGCGCCGAACGCGACGGGTTTCCCATCACGGACAAAATGTGGCGCCGCAAGAAGGCGGCGACGCTTGCCGAGCGGCTTGCGCTGGGCATGGATGCGCTCGTCGATCGTGAGACGCTGGCCATGGAGCTGTGGCCCCATGCCGAGTACAATAGCGCCCGCAATAACCTGTACTCGACGATATCGCGCTTGCGGTCGGCTTTGGGGCCGACGCCGGATGGCAAGTCGTGTGTGCTCATCCAAAATGAATGCATCGGACTCAACGGCGACTACGTCAAGACCGATGTGCGGCTGTTTGACCAGATAAGCCGCGAGGTTTTGGGAAATCGCACGGGTGCGCGCGGGCCCCATTTAGTTGAGCTGTGCCTTAAGATTGAGCAGCTTTATGCCGGACCGCTGTATGTTCCCAATGGCTGTAATCCCACCTACTTTTTGCGTATGCGACGCATTATGCAGTCAAAGTACATCGACTGCATGATTAAGGGGGCCAATGCCGCTCTAGAAGAAAACGATCTGCAGTCGGCGATTTGGCTGGCGGAGTCGGGGCTTCGACAGGAAACGGCGCGTGAGGATATGGTGCGCTGCGCCATGCGCGTCTACAGTGCGGCGGGGCGGCGGCGCGATATCGTCGAGCTGTACAGCGGGCATATGCACCATCTGAGGGAGCAGGTCAATGGTGTGCCCGAGCCCGAGACGCGGCGTCTATACGAGCGCTTGGTGGAGGGTCGGCTCAACCGCGTGCTGGTCGAGCGATAAAAAACGGGTGCCCGAAGTACTTGGGCACCCGTAAGCTTGCTATGTGTTGGCTCGCCGGATTATTGGCTCTTAGACGAGCTTGATCTTCTCGATATCCTTGCGCGAGGACTCGCGATACAGCGAGAACTTGCGGCCGATAACCTGAACGACGTCGGCGTGGCAGCGCTCGGCGAGCTCCTCGGCGGCCTCGCGGGCGGAAAGGCTGGAGCCATCGAGCACGGAGCACTTAACGAGCTCGTGCTTCTCCAGGTAGGCGACCGTCTGCTCGACGGTGCCCTCGTTGACGTCGGACTTGCCGATGATGATGGCGGGGTTGAGGTGATGGGCCATGCTGCGAAGCTGCTTGACCTGGGCTCCTGTCAGTGCCATGGGTTCTCGCTTTCTATGTATGGGGCGCCCCGCGACGGGGCCTTAATTTACGTGAGCTGTCCCACGATAGCGCAGGAACGGTGCGGTGTGGAGCGCGTTTGCCCAGTTCAAAAAGAATGCGGATGCCGAGTGAGTGGGCAGTGCGGGCTGCGAACAGGCTATGAGCTGGGCGCAGAGACCGGCTCCCATGCAATAAACGCCCAACGAACCTTGCGGACATGATCGAGCATATAGCGCCCCTGCGGCACGCCCTTGGAGCCCGGCTCACCGGCATGGGGGTTCTCGATCATGTGCTGGGCGATGTAGTCGCGCAGACGGTCGACCTTATCCTCGTTGCCATGCTCAAGCATGCGGGAAAAGTCCGCCACGCCCGCTTCAAGGCTGTCGAAGGTATCGCGACGCGGCGATTCAAAGTACGTGACCTGCGGCAGGGCACCCATCTGAATGAGGATGTTGAAGGCGTACACAAAGCCATTGCTGCAGGTAACCGAGGCGCCAATAGCGTTCATCAAGTGCAGATCATGGCGCGGGCTGGAGTTGGCGACCATCGTGACAGCACAACGCCGACGAGCCGTGCGGTCGAGCTTGGCAAGCGCATCTTTTAGATTGGTCGTCGTAACCGACCGACTGGCAAAGGCAACATCCACCGCTTTCGCGACCGGTCCAACCAAATCCCAGTCATCATCCCAAGCAAGCTCAAGCGGCGTAATGCGCCCCTCGAGCCCATAGTACTCAATGCCAGCATCAAGCGTGCCCAACATAGCAGGAGAAAAGTCAGCAGCAATCACAGGATGTCCGTCTTGCGCAAGCGGAATAGCAATCGACCCAGCCCCACACCCCATATCAAGCACCGACTCACCAGGCTTCAACGCCAACAGCTTTATAAAATCCCGAGCATAAGGGGCAGTCTCCAACGGCCGAAAATGCCGAGCCCGCTTATCCCACTCAAAAGAATCATCAGCCCGATGTCGAGCAGCTTGCAAGCGCATCCATTCGCCATTCCAATCCGCAGAAAGCAGCTCAGAACGAATCAAATCATCAGCCACGGGCCATCTCCCTCACAACAAAAAAGCGACTCCTCCCAAAAGAAGAGCCGCAACCAGCATATATCAGAAAGAACCGATCCAACGCCAAACCGCCCTCACAACCAAGGCGGGCAGGAGCGAAGCGACTGCCATACGGGATAGAACCCAACTGAGGTCCCGTTGTGCGGGAGTCCCGGGGAGGGCAAATATATAAGGTCGATCGCGAGTTCCGCACGAGCCGGAGAGCACTTAATGTGCTCTCCGTGCGAGTCAGGACTGTCCGAGCAGGCGACCTTATATATTTGCCCTCCTCGGGACTCCTCGCCCGAACCCCTCAGCTAGTTCTTCAGCGAGTTCAGCGGCGCCGGGAAGCGTCCACCACGGTGGGCAAGCACGGTGCCGGCGTTGGGGTTCACCGGCATGATGGGCGCACGGCCAAACAGGCCGCCGTACTCAACGCAGTCGCCCACGCCCTTGCCGATAGCGGGAATCACGCGGACGGCCGTGGTCTTGTTGTTGATGACGCCGATGGCCATCTCGTCGGCGATGATGCCGGCGATGGTCTCGACCGGGGTGTCACCGGGGATGGCGATCATGTCCAGGCCGACGGAGCATACGCAGGTCATAGCCTCAAGTTTCTCGAGCGAAAGCGCACCGGCCTCGACGGCGGCGATCATGCCGGCGTCCTCGGACACGGGGATAAAAGCGCCCGAGAGGCCGCCCACGCTGGAGCTGGCCATGACGCCGCCCTTCTTGACGGCATCGTTGAGCATGGCGAGCGCGCAGGTCGTGCCGGGGCCACCGCAGGTGCCCACGCCGATGATCTCGAGGATGCGCGCGACGGAGTCGCCGATGGCGGGCGTGGGGGCCAGCGACAGGTCGACAATGCCCTTCTCGACACCCAGGCGATGGGCGGCCTCGCGGCTCATGAGTTCGCCGGCGCGGGTGATCTTAAAGGCGGTCTGTTTAATCTTCTCGGCGACTTCCATCATCGAGGCGGAATCGGGCAGCGTCTCCAAGGCAGCAGCCATAACGCCGGGGCCCGAGACGCCAACGTTGATGACGGCGTCGGCCTCGCCACCGCCGTGGACGGCGCCCGCCATAAACGGGGAGTCCTCGACCATGTTGGCAAAGCAGACAAACTTGGACGCGCCAACGGAATCCTGGTCGGCCGTGAGTTTAGCGGCATCGATGATGGTCTGGGCGGCCATAAGCACGGCGTCCATGTTGATACCGGCGCGCAGGCTGGCGACGTTGACGCTGGAGCAGACGCGGCTCGTGGTGGCGAGCGCCTGGGGGATGGACTGGATGACGCGGCGGTCGGCGTCGCCGATGCCCTTCTGGACGAGCGCGGAGAAGCCGCCCAGGTAATCGATGCCGAGCGTCTCGGCCGCGCGGTCGAGGGCATGCGCGATGGGGGTGAGGTCCTCATCCTTGCAGCACGCGGCGATCTGCGCCACCGGGGTGACGGAAACGCGCTTGTTGACGATGGGGATACCGTACTCGCGCTCGAGGTTCTCGGCGGTCTCGACCAGATGCTCAGCCGTGTGCGTCACGTGGTCGTAGATTTTCGTGCACATGCGGTCGAGGTTCTCGTCGCCGCAACCCATGAGCGAAACACCCATGGTGATGGTCCTGATGTCGAGGTTCTGCTCCTCAACCATGCCGCGGGTTTCCGCGATTTCTGCGGGCGTGATCGCCATCCTTGCGCTCCTATCTGCCAAAACGAGCATAGTCTTATCTATTCTAACGTGCCGCACGTGCCAAGTGGCGCATGCGGCACGTTTTGGTGCTCGGTTGTTTCCGTTGTGTTACTGCCCAAAGACCTCTTCGGCGATACGGGCGCTTTCGGCGGCGTCCTTGGCGTAGTAGTCGGCGCCGATCTGCTTGGCGTATTCGGGGGTGAGCACGGCGCCGCCCACGATGATCTTGACGCCCGGCACCTCGGCATGAAGCAGCTTGATGGTCTCCTCCATGGCGACGACCGTGGTAGTCATAAGCGCCGAGAGGCCGACGAGTTTGATATCGCGCTCCTTGACGGTCTTGAGTACCTCCTGCGGATCGACGTCGCGGCCCAGGTCAAAGACGGTGTAGCCGTAGTTATCAAGCAGCATCTTGACGATGTTCTTACCGATGTCGTGGATATCGCCCTTGACGGTGGCCACGCAGATCTTGCCCTTGTCGGCGATCTCACCGGCGGGCATCAGCCGCTTGATGGTGTCGAAGCCCACGCGTGCGGCCTCGGCCGAGGCCATGAGCTGCGGCAGGAAGAACTTGCCCTGGTCAAAGAGGACGCCAACCTCGTCGAGGGCGGGGATAAAGTGGTTGTTGATAAGATCCATAGCGTCGTGGTCGGCCAGCAGGCGCTCAGTCTCGGTCGCGATCTCGCCCTTACGGCCCGAGACGACCATGCGACGAATTGGGTCGTCGTTGCCGTCGGTGCCGGCGGTGCCAGCAGCGGACACGGTGTCGGTCGATGCGGCCTGAGCTGCTGCCGGGTTTGCGGCGATCTTGTACGGATCGGTCCAGCCGGCGTAGCGCTCGATGTATCCGGTCGAGCCCTCGTCCTCAACGCTCAGGACGCGACAGCTGTAGACGGTATCCATAAAGCGCTTGGAGCCCGGGTTCATGATGGGGGCGTCCAGGCCCGCGCCGAAGGCGGCGGCCAAAAAGACCGAACCCAGCAGCGGGCGGGCAGGCAGGCCAAAGCTGATGTTCGACACGCCGAGCGCGCATTTGACGCCCAGACGCTCCTTGCACAGGGACATGGCGCGTAGGATCTGCTCAGCCTGGCGTTGATTAGTCGAGGCGGTCATGACCAGGCAGTCGATGAGGATGCGGTCCGGGCCGATGCCGTAGCGGGCAGCCTCGGCCACGATGCGCTCGGCGATGGCGAAGCGGGCCTCGGCGGTATCGGGGATGCCGCCTTCGTCGAGCGTGAGGCCGACGACGTTGGTGCCGTAGTGGGCGACCAGCGGGAAGATCTCGTCCATGATCTGCTGTTTGCCATTGACCGAGTTGATGATGGGCTTGCCGGCGTAGCGGCGCACGGCTGCCTCGACGGCTGCGGGGTCGGTGGAGTCGATCTGCAACGGCAGCAGCGTGGAGCCCTGGAGCTGCTCGGTCGCCTGTTGGATGATCTTGACCTCGTCGATCTCGGGCAGGCCCACGTTGACGTCCAGGATGTCGGCGCCCTGTTCCTGCTGGCTGATGCCCTGGCTCACGACGTAGTCTAGGTCGCCGTCGCGCAGGGCCTGCTGCAGGCGCTTTTTGCCGGTGGGATTGATGCGCTCGCCGATGACGGCGATCTTGTGGCCGTCGCAGGGAAGGTCCACGACCGTCTGGGCGCTCGTGACCGACATGCTAGGCTTGCGGTGGCGCGGGCTGGGCGTGTGGTTGTCGATAAGCGTGCGCAGGGCGGCCATGTGCGCCGGCGTGGTGCCGCAGCAGCCGCCCACGACGCTCACGCCGTCGGCGATCATGCCGGCGACGGCCTCGGCGTATTCGGGGGCTTGGATATCAAAGACGGTGTTGCCGTCGTCGTCCACATGGGGGAGTCCTGCATTAGCCTGCACCATAACGGGCTTGTCGGTAACGGTGAGCATACGTGCGGCGAGCCCCCGGAGCTCGGCCGGTCCCTGGCTGCAGTTGATGCCCAAAACGTCGGCGCCGATGGCATCGAGCGTGATGGCGGCCACCTCGGGACTCGTGCCCAGGAAGGTGCGACCGTCTTCCTCGAAGGTCATGGTGGCAAAGACGGGCAGGTCGGAGTTTTCGCGACAGGCGAGGACGGCCGCCTTGATCTCGGCCAGGTCGGTCATAGTCTCGATAATAATGAGGTCCACGCCCGCATCGACGCCAGCGCGCACTTCCTCGGCAAAGAGGTCATAGGCCTCGTCAAAGCTGAGGGTGCCTAAGGGACGAAGCAGCGCGCCGATGGGGCCGATATCGCCGGCGACGTAGCGGGCGCCGGCCTCGCGGGCGCAGGCGACAGCGGCGGCAAAGACGTCTGCCACGGTGGCGGCGCCGTCGAGCTTGTGGGCGTTGGCGCCAAAGGTGTTGGCGGTGATCACGTCGCAGCCAGCCTCGACGTACTGGCGCTGAATGTCGGTAATGACCTGGGGTTCCTCAAAGTTGAGCAGCTCGGGCAGGGCGCCCGCCTTCATGCCAGCGGCCTGCAACATGGTGCCCATGCCGCCGTCGAACAGCAGGTGTCCCGTGCCATCGATGGCCGCACGCAGGCGATCGTCCTTAATGCGCAGATCGTCGATCGTGCGCGTCTTGTACGTGGCACCGTTGCGACGTGCGGCATCAACAGGTGCCGCCAATGCAGTGCCGTCAGAATCATGAGTGATAAGCGGAGTAAACATCGAGGGCTCCTAATGGCTGGAATAGCAGGTGGTGTGGGCGGCGCGGAAGCGGCAGTGCTCGCGCATGCGGCAGATATTGCAGGTGGGGCGGCTCTGGGCGTCGTGGACTTCGCCGTCAAACAGACCGATCACCGCGGTCACGCTCTTGGTGGGCATGAGTAGGCTGGTGGGTGTGACGGTCAGACCGATGAGCCGCGTGGCGTTGAGCGCATTGACGATTGAGCGCTGGGCCGAGAGCGGGCAGTCGCCGTAGCCGGGACTAAAGCGCCAGTTGCCGGCGAGCCCATGAACGGCGGCGTCCGTCTTGACCTGCTGGTCCATTTGCTCAACGGCGGCTTCCACGTAAGCGGAGCACGCGGCGTCGAGCACGGCGCCCTCCAGGGGATGTTGGGCTCCCGTGGTGCGCAGGCGACGCTCGGCGTCCATGCCGAGGGTGCATGCCATGAGCGCGGCAAAGCGGGCATCTTTGAGATGTCGATAGATATCGCGACCCCGCAGCTCAACGTTGGTGCCGACCAAGCGAATGCAAGGCTCACTTTGTTCGTCCACGCCCGTGGCATCGACGGCAAACACGCGGCGCACGCCACGGGGCTCAATGTCCAGTTCCAGACGTTCAACGACAAGCTCAATACGTCGTGACAGTTCGGGCTCAATCTGCTGGCCGCCGTAACCCAGATACCGCAGCATCTCGGCACGGTCGACACGGGGATGGTGTGCGGCATCGACACGGTAAAGCGCCGGCGACGCAAGGTCGGCCGGCACTTCGACAGCGGTTGTATCGATGTGCGGTTTTTCCATTACCCCAGGCGCTCCATAATGGTCGCGGCGATCGCAGGACGGTTCATAGTGTACAGGTGCAGGCCGTCGGCGCCGTGCTCCTTGAGGTCGCAAAGTTGGCGGGCGGCATAATCTACACCGGCTGCCTGCAGGCTCTCGGGGTCGTTCTCGTACTTGGCGAGAATCTTGATGACGGGGGAGGGCAGCGACGCGCCGCACATAAAGACCATGCGGCTGATCTGCGACTTGCCCATAAACGGCATGATGCCCGCGGTAATGGGCACGGTGATACCGGCCTTGTCGGCAAGCTCGCGAAAACGGTAGAAGCACTCGTTATCAAAGAAGAGCTGTGTCACAAAGAAGCTCGCGCCGGCGTCCTGTTTTTGCTTGAGGTGTTCGACCGAGAGGTTGAGATCCTCACAGGCAATGTGGCCCTCGGGGTAGGCTGCGGCGCCCACGCAAAAGCCGGCGTCGACGAGCTCGGGGATGAGGTCGCGGGCGTAGGCGTAGTCGGAGGCGGGCTTGTCGTCCTCGGTCGCGCCGGCAGGGAGATCGCCACGCAGGGCCAGAATGTTTTCAACGCCGGCGGTGCGATACTCGTCGATCTTGGCGGTGATGTCGGCGTGGGTGCGGCCCACGCAGGTGAGGTGTGCCACCGAGGGCGTGTCGAATTCGCTCGAAATCATATGCGCGATGGGGGCGGTGGTGGCACCGTTGCCCGAGCCGCCGGCCGAGCAGGTGACCGAGACAAAGCTCGGCGAAAGCTTGCACAGATTGCCTGCCACTTCGCGAGCCGTGTCGAGGGTGAGCTCGCCCTTGGGCGGGAACATCTCAAACGAAACGGGCGCGGTGCCCTGGGATGCTGCCTGCTTAAAAACCTCGTCGACGCGCATATCGTGCTCCTCTAGATACGTAATAGTGTGATGTGTTGTAAGGATTCTACAGCACCACTGTGTCACGGTGGAGTTTCACTCGTTATTCGGGGATACCAATCAAAGATGCCTTGCTATCGGCTTTCTCTATAACAGAGCGGCTAATCTAGGCACGGACTATAAAGACTGGTATCTGATGCAAAATACCAGTTAATAGAGCTCCATCCCAAATTGACTACCCTTAAACCATGGGGAGAGGTCTGCAATTTATGCAGTTGATTGGCTGTTGAGGGTGGCAACGCCGCCTCGATAGGGTAACCTCATTGATTGGTTTCGCGACAGCAACATAACGGTAATGTCGCGGAAACACGGCGAGTCTAAGCTATGACTCGTTCGTTAGTAATCAACACCGCTTCTCACGCGGTGCCGATACGAAGGGAGTTCCGTATGGCCGAACTTACTGACCGCTTCGGGACCATGGTGTTCTCTGAGGAAGTCATGAAGGACTACCTCCCCAAGGACATTTGGAAGCGCCTTGCTGCAACCCTCGAGGGCGGTGAGCCGCTCGACCTGGATGTGGCCAACGCCGTTGCCCATGCCATGAAGGTCTGGGCCATCTCCAAGGGTGCGACGCACTATGCGCACTGGTTCCAGCCGCTTTCGGGCATTACTTCCGAGAAGCACGACAGCTTCCTGGAGCCCAACCACGACGGCACCGCCATTACCAAGTTTACGGGCAAGAACCTCATCCAGGGCGAGCCCGATGCCTCGAGCTTCCCCAACGGCGGCCTGCGTGCTACCTTCGAGGCCCGTGGCTACACCGCTTGGGACCCCACTAGCCCCGCCTTTATCAAGGACGATGTCCTGTGCATCCCCACGGCTTTCTGCTCCTACACGGGCGAGGCCCTGGACAAGAAGACCCCGCTGCTGCGTTCCATGACCGCGCTCTCGCGTGAGTCCAAGCGCGTTTTGGCGCTGTTCGGTAAGACCCCCAAGAAGGTCGTTCCTTCCGTGGGCGACGAGCAGGAGTACTTCCTGATCAAGAAGGACGCCTACCGCAAGCGCAAGGACCTGGTCATTACCGGCCGCACCCTCTTTGGCGCCGCTCCCTGCAAGGGCCAGGAGCTCGAGGAGCACTACTTTGGCGCTATCCGCCCCACCGTCTCGGCCTATATGAAGGATCTGGACGATGAGCTGTGGGCGCTTGGCATTCCCGCCAAGACCAAGCACAACGAGGTTGCTCCCTGCCAGCATGAGCTCGCCCCCGTCTATGGCGAAGTCAACGAGGCCATCGACCAGAATCTGGTCATGATGGAGAAGATGAAGCTCATCGCCTCCCGCCACGACTTGGTCTGCCTGCTGCACGAGAAGCCCTTCGAGGGCATTAACGGCTCGGGCAAGCACAACAACTGGTCGCTTGGCACCGAGTCCGAGAACCTGCTCGATCCGGGCGACACTCCGCTCGACAACCTGCAGTTCATCGTCTTCCTCACCGCGGTAATCGAGGCCGTCGATAACTATCAGGAGCTCCTGCGTGCCTCCGTTGCCTCGGCCGGTAACGACCATCGTCTGGGCGCCAACGAGGCTCCTCCGGCGATTATGTCCATCTTCCTGGGCGACCAGCTTACCGAGGTCGTCGAGAAGATCATCGATGGCAAGGCTTCCGTCCATGCCACGCGCGGCGTGCTCGACCTGGGCGCCGATACTCTGCCCAAGCTGATGCAGGACAACACCGACCGCAACCGCACCTCCCCGTTTGCCTTCACCGGCAATAAGTTCGAGTTCCGTGCCTGCGGCTCCGAGCAGAACGTCTCCGACTCCAACCTGGTGCTCGATGCCGCCGTGGCCAAGTCGCTCAAGTCCTTCGCCGACGCGCTTGAGGGTACGCCCGAGGATGAGTTCCAGGACGCTGCGCTCGAGTACTGCAAGAAGGTCCTGACCGACCACCAGCGCATCCTCTTCTCCGGTGACGGCTACTCCGATGAGTGGCCCGTCGAGGCCGAGAAGCGCGGCCTTGCCAACAACAAGACCACGGCCGACGCCCTGCCCGCCTTTGTTTCCGATAAGGCCATCGCACTCTTTGAGGAGACGGGTGTCCTGACCAAGGCCGAGGCTCAGTGCCGCTACGACTGCAAGCTCGAGAAGTACAACAAGCTCATGAACATCGAGGCTACCACGATGGTTCGCGAGGCGCGTCGTACCTATCGCCCGGTCATTACCGCCTATGCCACCAAGGTCGCTAAGGGCCTTGAGACTATTCGTGCTGCCGGTGCTGAGGCCGCCATGCAGTGCGAGCAGAACACGCTCAACAAGCTCTGCAACGGCATTACCACCATCAACGACTCCATCAAGGCGCTTGACGCCGTGCATCAGAAGGCTGAGGCCCTCGATGGCCAGGAGCAGGCCAACGTGTACGCGCACGAGGTCGTTCCCGCTATGGATGCGCTGCGTGCCGCCGTGGACGCCATGGAGGAGATCGTGGCAGCCGACTACTGGCCGGTCCCGACCTACGACGACATCCTGTTCTACGTGTAGGGCGTAACTGACATATCGTCACGGTATTGAGCCGGGGTCCGCATCATGCGGGCCCCGGTTTTTGTTTGCGAAGGACGCTTTGAAGCCCGTTTTGCCGCCGATTTGCCTAGGTATAAAGGGCTATGGGCAAAAAACGTCAAATATGAGTACTGTCACAAGTCCTGTAGCATTATCTTTTTGCAAAATATGCAGTGTTACACAACATATGTCCAAGTACTTAGCTGATAAACGCTTGCAATTCTTCCGCCGTAGGACCCCTGGCGTCTAAATCGCCTTCTGATGGCATGAAATCGCTGTTACTAAAATGGTAACAGTACTCATATTTGCCATTTTTTGTCCACAGGCCTTTGGATGACAGTGTGATTTAATACCCTCGGGGTTCGAATCCCGGCATTTCGGTAGCAAAAAGCCCGCTACCGCGAGGGTAACGGGCTCTTCAATTCAAATGGTGCCCCCAGCGGGATGTCCGCGTGCGGCTGGCGCCGCCCGCTTCCGCTGCGTCGCTTCGCTCCTTGCGTGCTGCGCTGGAAAACGCTTGCGCGTTTCCTCAGCTCCGCACCCTGTCGGGTTCGAATCCCGGCACATGGATAGCAAAAAGCCCGTCACCGCGGGGGTAACGGGCTTTTTAATTTAAATGGTGCCCCCAGCGGGATTCGAACCCGCGATATCCACCTTGAAAGGGTGGCGTCCTTGGCCGCTAGACGATGGGGACAGCGGGAAAGAGTATAGCAGACTTTTTTAGCCGTTCACATATCGTTGGCAAACTGAAAAACCACCACAAAGGTGCCTTGATTATCAACTTCATCCGAACATTTCCCACATTCATCCGCACATGTGCGGATGAATGTGGGAACCCGATACCCTGAGGGCCGGACCGGCCGGCCCCGGGA